>CASEMX010000035.1 GCA_949289155.1 uncultured Parabacteroides sp. | reverse complement strand
ATCTCGGAAACTCGCGCTTCGCGCTCAAACAGCCGAGCTTCCTGCCGCTCCATTCCGGTCGCTCGCTTTACGCTCACCAGCCGAGGCCAATCCTTTCTCGCTTTCGGAAACCTCCACCAAGGTCTCAAAAATGGTTTCCGCGCTTTCGGAAGACTTCGCCAAGGTCTCAAAAATGGTTTCCGCACCCTCGGAAGGCTCCACCAAGGTCTCAAAAATGGTTTCCGCGCCCTCGGAAGACTTCGCCAAGACCTCAAAAATGGTTTCCGCGCCTTCGGAAGACTTCGCCAAGACCTCAAAAATGGTTTCCGCACCCTCGGAAGGCTCCGCCAAGGTCTCAAAAATGGTTTCCGCGCTCTCGGAAGACTCCGTCAAGGCCTCAAAAATGGTATCCGCGCCGTCGGCTGCCCTAAAGTCGGCCATTCCAATGAAAAGACAACTATCTTTTGCTTTACTGTACTGTATGCTCTTCGATGCGATAGGCTTCGGCGGCTCCAATCTTCAGCTTGGCGCGTATTTTAACCGGCACACGGTTCGAGTCGTCATCAATCCAAACCTCCCCTGCCGCCTTGCTTTGCGTAAATGCCTCGTCATAGACATCGATATCGAACCGGTGCGTGCGATAGGTCTTGCCCTTATATTCGACAATTTGCTGTCCGGCGTAACGGAAGGCGGAGTTGACCAAGTCGCGCCCGATGGCTACTTGGAAGGGATATTCCTTGCCGAGGGTCAGTTCGTCCCAATCCAATGCCCGGAGATACATTGTCGCGGCAAGCATATCATAGACCCGCCCTTCTGCCACCAACAGCGTGTCGATTTTGGTCCGCGTCAAGGTATATCGGCGGGAATGCACCGTGGTATTCTCCTCTCTATATGTGAAATGCAGGTCGTCAACCGAGTAATAATCCCCCTCGTCCGAATGCTTCGTGGCAAACAGGAGCCTTCCCTCCTCTTTCGTGAAATAGCAATCCAGCGTATCCCGCATCCGGAATACCTTCTCAAACAGGCCGGTGGTCCGGAAGGTGAGGTTATAGTTCCACGCCGGCTGCTCCCGATAGGTCGAAGGCAACACCGCCAGCGTCGCCTTGCCCGCCTTCGGCATCAGCAATCCCCATTTGAAATAGAGCTGGTAATGGAGCGTATCATCTGCCGCGAAACGCGCCACCGGCAACTCCTGTGCCGTCAGAGCCGCCGCACAGCAAAGCCCGCACAGCAGCCCGCCCATCCGTTTAGAAAGACAACCCGCCAAAGCCATTGGATGAAGATGATGAGTTGCGGCGTCCCTCCTCGCGATAGTCGCGTTTCTTCTTGGTCACCTCTTTCGGTTTGTTCTTGGTAATCTCCAGCGGCTTCTGTTTCAGCCAAGGCGTCAGCCGGATATTCCATGTCTCCTCATGCTGGAAGTTCTGCAAGACCGTGAATACCTTCGGGCAGTAGAAGACCTCTTCCGGCTGGAGACGTTCGGCATAATTGCCCGTATCCCACTCGCCGTTCCGGTTCGTGTCGATAACCAACCGGGCATAATACTTCTCCGGCTTCAGGTCCATGAAGAGCACGCCGCCCCCCTTGACTGTCGCCTTGCGTACCGGCTCATCCTTCGAATTCAGCAATTCCACGAATGCCGGCAGGGTATCGTTGCCGATGATGTTGATATAGAGATGCCCGTAGCTATCCTCCGGCTTAATCCGGAACTGCGTCTGGAACACATCGTTCCATTTCCCGTAAAGGCTATGGATAAGTGCCGAATCGACCGTCAGCCGGAAGGACTCGCCATATTTCCAATCGCGGTTGATATAATAGCCCAAGGAGTTCAGCGAGTCTTGGAAGAACTCGAAGTCCACCAAGCTCCAGACCGAATCCACCTCCTGCTCCAACCGGAACATATCCTTATCGATGTCCAGCACCGGCTCGTCGAACACGATAGACACCGTATCGAACAAATCCATCTCGCCCGACGCATCGATGGTCATGTTCAGGAACTCAATCTCCGGCTCGCCCTTCTTCTTTTTCTTCTCGGAAGGACGGCGGCGCAGTACGGTCTGTATCGTGTCGGTCTGCGGACGGAGGATATTCAGCGAATCGCTCATCGGATAGGTCAGTTCCATGGTCAACGTATCCAACTGCCATACCAGCGAATCACGCAGCCAGAAGGTAACGTTCCTGCCCTCATCCAGCGGCTGGACAATGAACCAGTCCTCCTCTGCCGGTGTGAAGTTCAGCGGACGGGGAACCGGGATAGTATCGAGCGGCGCATTGAAATGCAGGACAAACCGATGCTCGTCCGGCCGCTCCGGTCGCGTCATATATTGCCGTTCGAACTTCTCCTTGAACAGGCGCAGCGCAATATCATCCGGCAGGAAGCGGGTATAATGGACGGTACGGATGGTATCGATGGTCAATGAGTCTTGCCAAATCGTATCTTGGCGTACGGCGGCGGTAAAGGTCGGAACAAACACCGAATCGAGGAAGGCGATATCCTCGCCCGGCTGGTCGAACTTATAATCGCGGTTCACGTCATTCAGCGCATAGATACGGTACTTGCCGGGCTTGATATTGCGGACCGTGAACTGTCCTTTGTCGTTCGTGCGGGAGGTACGGTCGAAGGGCAGCGTCCGGAAAGCAGAATCCGCCAAGTTGCTGTGCAAGCCAATCGAGATGCCCGGCATCGGCTCTAAGTTCGAGGCATTCAGCACCGTCCCGGATATCTCCAGCGAATCGATGACATCCCCCGTCGAGAAGGCAAAGGTAAAGTTCTCCAATATATTCTTCTCGTTATTGTCGGCTATCGAATTGGTGAAGTCAATGGTGTAAGTCGTATTGGGCTTCAGCGAATCGAACAGCTCCACCTCAACCCTCTTTCCGGAGGAGCGGATAACCGGCATCTCCCGTTGCGGCGGCGTGATGATGACATTCTCCATCGGGTTGTCTATCTGTATCAGCTCGTCGAACAGGATTTCCACCTTCTTGCCTTGGTAATTGATGCTATTGGGGACCGGCGTACTGCTAACGAACTTTGGAGGAAGCTCATCGTATGGTCCGCCATTGGGGTTGCCTATATTCGCACACGAATACAAAAACATAGCCAGCACACCGGCCAATCCGAATCCTCGAAAGGATGCAATTCTGCTCATTCTCATTGTCTCTATGTCGATTATGCCGGCAAAAGTAAGGAAAAGTTGACACGCGTACAAGTCTTTTAATCTGCCTGATACCTTATGCCCCGCAGCCCTCAAAAAGAAATCTCTATCTTTGTCCGTATGATACGCACCTTAGGGCTTTACATCTTATTGCTATGCACCTGCGTCAGTTGCATCAACAAAAAGCAACGGGCAGCAACGCGCGTGTTGGATGTGGCGGAACCGCTGGCGGCGACGCATCCTGAGGCGGCGTATGCGCTTTTGGACAGTATTGACAATCTGGTGATTATGGATGGCAATAACCTGCTCCGCTACTGTTTCCTGAGCGGCTGGCTCTCCGATTCTATCCATACGCCCCTGCCGCATATCGACGATTTGGAGCGGGCAAAATACCATCTCGACCGGCACGGGACCCTCCCTGAACAGATACAGATGACTATCTATTATGGGCGGGCTTTGGCAGCGGAAGGGCTGTCTAAACCGGCTTCAGAGGTCTATTTGGAGGCATTGGATAAAAGTTTAACATTAAATAACTATTCCCGCGCTGCCTCGATTTGCCTCGCTTTAGGCGACATCAGCCGGGACATGGCGGACTATACGTTGTCGAAAGATTATTACCAACGGGCGGCTGCTTATTTCCTCCAAGCGGGCGATAAAAGGGCATGGGGAATGGCGCTCAAGAATGTCGGGCGGGAGTATGCGGCATTGGATTCATTGGATGTGTCACTGGCTTATATGTTGCGGGCAGATTCGATTATCCAACAAGTCGGTGATTCTGCCGACCTCTCTATCATATATAATGGTATAGGAAATGTCTATTTAAGACGAGGAGAATATGATGCCGCCAAATCCTATTTCGTCCAATCCATCGCATTGGATTCAACAAATGCCGTACCGACCTATTCTGCATTAGGTCAACTTTATTTGGCTTTAGACAGCCTGCCACAAGCCGCTACCTGTTTCCACGAAGCGCAGGGACCGACGCACAATCCGGATACGCACACGGAGCTGCTCTACCATTATTCCCTGTTGGAAGAGAAGAAAGGGAATATAGAGGAGGCATTGTCGTATATGCGGCAATATGTCGATTCGTCGGAAGCGGATATCATGAAAATGAAGCATACGAATCTGGTTGGGGCAAAGACACAGTTCGACCGAAGGCTGCTGCTCAAAGAGAAGTTTCATGACCATCAAACCATAAAGCTGTTCCGCCGGCTCTTCTTCGGCGCACTGTTGATGGCCTCTATCATCATCGGCCTCTACCAGCACCGCATCAACCGGAAGAATAAACATATTTTCCAACAAGCGGAAGAGCTGCAGGTCCAGAAGAACAACCTGCGCCAACAGCAGATGGAACTGAAACAGCTCGCTCGGCAATTGACGGAACATCAACAATGGAGCACCGAGCAGCTGCAGCAGAAGCAGCAAGCCTATAACGAAAAGGAGGAGGAGATAGCCCGCCTGCGGATGCAATATGACCAACAACGGAAAAGGCTCCTGACCGGCTCCGCCATTTATAAAAAGATAAAGAAACTGGCAACGACTACGAAAGCCAGCGATAAAGAGCTGCTGACCCCAAAAGAGTGGAGCGCGATTTATACGCTCATCAACGATGCGGTCTGCCCCCAGTTGCCAAACCTCTTGGAGAGAGCAAACATCACGCAGGCGGAGGAGCAATATTGCTACTTGGCATTCTTCGGCTTGGATGCCAAGCAGGAAGCATTGCTGCTGCATGTCAGTGCCGACACGCCCCATAAATACCACACCCGCATCCGCCGAAAGCTGAATCTCATCGATTCCGGCAAGAGTTTTTACGACCATTTCATGCAATTATAACGTCGTCCGCTAATCCCCTATCTTTTGCCCCTTTACGCGCCGGTTTGTCCCGAAATTCATTTATAACCAGCTGATACACAATAGGGCTTGTCCCATGAAAATAATCGCTATTTCTTGCATCATTAAGAAACAGCGCGTTCCTTTGCGGCAAATTTCAAACAAAATCAGATATGACGCGTATTCAAAAATTACTCGCAGGAGCTGCCCTGTTGATGGCGCTCCCCGCCTTCGGAGAAGGCATCGATTGGCATGGCAATTGGAACATCACCAACAGTATTGAACGATTAAGCCTCCACATTCCTATTATAGGAGAGGTAGATGAGACAAGCGGAAACCTGACATTAGAGTTTGTGGAGAACTTAGGCAATGTAACGGTGACAATTACGGACGGAAACGGCAACACGGTTTATCAAGAATCTGTTGAGACCGGAGCTACACCGAACCTGACCATCTCATTAGGGGAATTGACTGACGGTACGGTTACGGTAACAGATGGAGAGAATTTAGTATATGGAATTATTAATCTCTAATAACAAA
Organism: uncultured Parabacteroides sp.; assembly: GCA_949289155.1. GTDB lineage: Bacteria > Bacteroidota > Bacteroidia > Bacteroidales > Tannerellaceae > Parabacteroides. The sequence continues at coordinate 17,268 of CASEMX010000035.1, read as the reverse complement.
TAAGTATGAATACAAAAGAAATGAATCGCATATGAAAAAGATTTTGTTCTTATTGCTTTTAGTGGCTTCGACAGTTTCTGCCCAAAAGGTAGAACATGGAGCATTAATCGGCGGAGGTATCGGTTTCCCAATGCAGGATAAAGGAGAAATTGTTAGTCCACCATCAGATAATTTGAACTATAATCATGACCTGAAGGGTAATGGGATGATTGGCTATCGTTTCCGCTTCCTGCCGGCAAACAAATCGTTCTTCGATTTGGATGTGACGATGGGATTTCAAGGAATGAGCGGTTACAAGTATTCGCCTTACTTTGTAAGTTGTGATAAGGAGGGAGATTTCGATTGTGCTTATAGTCCGGAAGGCAAGAGCTTCAGCGAATTTATCCTGCCCATCTCTGTATCTGCCAGCTGGAACTACAAGTTCACCGACAAGTTCTATGCTGGTATAGGTGTTGCGCCGACGCTGTATGTGCAGCCGCAGGCGGTGTTTGATGTGGCGGTGTTGGCAAAGGTGGGCTATCGGGTCAGCAAGCATTGTGAGTTGGGTCTGTCCTATCAGTACGGCTGCTTGGATGTCTTGAAGCATTTCAACGACGGACCGGCATTGGGGCGGCAAGGACACTTCTCGGACTTGATGCTCTCGGTTTATGTGCCGTTTGCAATTAAAAATTAACAACGGCTCCGCGTGTAATATTTAGACATAAAGCACACGAAGAATACACGGAGAACACCGCGTTTTTTAGTTGTTCATTGTTCATTATTAATTATACAACAAACCTTTTTAAAAACAAACCATCATGGCAAACAAAGATTACACATGGCTATTCGACCTGAAGGAGAATGCCATAACAAAGGATGTGAAAGAAGATTATGTAGCGAAAGTGGCTACCATCCATTCGATGAATGTCGAGGATATCGCCCGTGCCATTGTCGCGGAACGCACGGAGTATCGGGTGGATACGATTGTCAATATTGCCAACCTGATTGACGAAAAGATACGTCAGTCGGTCTGCCAAGGGAATACGGTCGTGACCGGCACGGCGCTCTATTCGCCCTCGATTACCGGCATCTTCATGGGCAAGGGCGGACTGTTTGACCCGGATGTCAACCGTTGCGTGGTCAATATCTCCCCCTCGAAAGAGCTGCGCGAAGAGGTGGCGAAGGTGCGCCCTGAGTTCACCGGCTTGGTACAGGAATTGGGCGGCGCACGCATCGCTTTGGTGAAAGATGCGACTACGGGCAAGACCGACGGCACGATTACGCCGGGCGGCATCATCGAAGTGACCGGCACGAAAATCAAGTGTGTCAACGCCGACGGTACAGCAATCGGCAAGGTGGCGTTTATCGATGCGGAGAGCGACACGGAGGCAGCCACCGTCAGCACCCTCGCCATCAACGACCCCAGCCGCCTGATGTTCAACGTCCCTGAACTGGACGAAGGCGACTACATCCTGCGCATCGAGACCTATTTTACGGGCGGGTCATATTTATTGAAAACAATGCGTATGATTGAGTATGAGCAGCATTTAACTGTGGGTACGTCGGGCACGAGCGGACCGGGTGTGCCGAATCCTTAACCTATTTTTCTTTCACACGCTCACGTGGGACCGACACACACGACTATGTGGGACTGACACACACGACCACGTGGGACTGACACACACGACCACGTGGGACTGACACACACGACTACGTGGAACTAACACACGGCGTTTATGACAAAGGATACAAGGAAAACGGCGGCGAAGCCGTCGAACGATGCGTAACCGCTGCGCGAGGCAACGCCGAGCCTGCGGTACATGACCGACACATGAATCGGGCTTCGAAGAAGTCCAACTATTCGACCTCTTCGAGGCCGTGACAAATAGTCGGTCAAGCACTGCAGGTTTGCTGTCGCTCACCCGCAGTTACGCATCGTTGAGCAGCTTCGCCGCTCTTTTTTAACGAGTATCCGATAGGGGTTTTTCCGTTTTTCTTGTCTTATAGACGTAAGTAATATAAAAAAGAGAGATTAGTATGAAAAAGGTATTCGTATTCGTAGCATTAGTTCTACAGACAGGAGGAGTGATTAACGCTCAATTCCAATTTACGCCTCATGCGGGCATATCTATCACTAAAGCCTGTATCGGACCGGCAGCAGGCGCAGGTGCGCAAGTTGGCGTGGATGTCCGTTATTCGTTCAACGGGCAGGATAAAGGTTGGGCATTGCAGTCGGGGTTGTATTATCAACAGCAGATGTATATACATGGCACACTCTTAGAATATAATTATCAGATTCCCGGAGATGATGCGATATTTGCCACTTTCATCTCGCCTGAGGCTCCGGACATGCTGGATTATCTTCCTGAAGGTTACAAAATGCACAGCATTGATTATATAAACGGAAAGTACCGGGAGGATTATTTATCCCTTCCTGTAATGATACAATATGCGTGGAAGTTCACCCCCGATATCCGGTTCCATCTGAGTGCCGGCGGTTATTTCGCTTATGCAATAACGAACAGGGTCAAGCGCACTTGTGTGAATGTAAATGCAGAGGATTTAACGCAGGTTACCCAGACGGAATACAAACACCGCACCGGATTACATCATTGGGATATGGGCTTTATCTGCCAAACCGGATTGGAGGTGAAACGGTTTGCCTTTTTGGTGAATTATCAGACAAACCTATATCGTCGGAACAGCGGTTCCGCCTATAACTTGGCATCTTTCAGCGTAGGATATACCTTCTAAAGCAAAATATTTCCATCGACACCGTAGGGGTTTTTCGCCCCTACCTTGTCTTATAGACGAATTAAACATTAAAATGAATTGCATTATGAAAAAGATTTTGTTTCTACTATGTATGTTTGCTACCGTTTCTCTATCCGCTCAAAAAATAGAATTCGGGGCGTTGGTCGGTGGCGGTATCGGTTTCCCGATGCAGGACAGTCCGAATCAATGGGTGCTTAAAAACAAACAGGCCCTCAACTATAATTACACGCATAAGCTGAAGGGGAATGCGCTCATTGGCTATCGTTTCCGCTTTTCGCCGGCACAGGGACGTTCTTTTTATGATTTGGATTTGACTGCCGGACTTCAAAACATGAAATCCCATGAGACCTACCCCTATTATGAATCGGTTACTTTGGGCAGAAAAGAATATAGCGAGTTTATTGTCCCCCTTTCCATCACCGCCAGCTGGAACTACAAGTTCACGGACAGGTTCCATGCCGGAGTGGGTGTTGCGCCGACGCTGTATGTGCAGCCGCAGGCAGTGTTTGATTTGGCGGTGTTGGCGAAGGTGGGCTATCGCGTCAGTGAACATTGCGAGTTGGGGCTCTCCTATCAGTACGGATGCTTGGATGTGATGAAGCACTTCAACGACGGACCGGCATTAGGCAGGAAAGGACATTTCTCGGACTTGATGTTCTCGGTCTATGTGCCGTTTGCCATTAAATAAACCCCAAACCCTCCAAAGGAGGCACAAAGGGCACGGAGATTCGCAAGGCTTTGTGCCCTTTGTGGCAATTGGCATAGCGGAAACTTACTCCCGACGGGAGCAGCAATCCGCGATTAGCGGAAATCTCCTCCCGACGGGAGCGGCAATCCGCTGAGGAATAAGACAGGAATCTTCATTCAATTCACCCTGATTTCATCCATAAAGAACCACGCTTTGTGGCCTACGCCGCAATGCCAGCTCGGACAGGTATTGACCCCTTCGATTTCCACCTTGATATAGCGGGCAGTCGTCGGCGAGGGCGCTTCGCTGCGTGCTTGGAAAAATTTCACCTCGACGGACTGGTCCTCGGCGATGTCGGTCGTGCCGAACGGACGATACTCCTTGCCGTCGGCAGAGGTGGAATAGCTCACCTTCTTCGGCAGGAAAACCCATTGTCCCAACTGATGGAGGAAATCCGACTCGATGGCATGTATCGGCTGCTCGCTTCCCAAATCGAGGATAAACGCGCCGTTCTTGCCTTCCCATCCAATCCAGCTCTCCACGAACGACGTGCCGCCATACAGCTCATCGGTCAGCGTCTCTGCCGCATGCGCCAGATACTTATCCGACGGCGCTTCAATCCACGTTATCGTAGCATTCTTCGCCAGATTCTTCTCCGCCTTCGGCAAGAAACGTTTGGCATAAAGGTCGCAATAATCCAACGGCGAATTCATACGCTCGTTCAAGGTCGGCAACTGGTAATGCGCCGCCCGTTCGCGGAAGAGCGCCAGCTTCTGTTTGATTTCATCGACGTCATGTCCGCCCTCAGCCCGCGCAGTCTCCAGTTCGCAATACTGCAACGTGAGCCGTTCGATGCGCACGCGGTCGAGCAACTCCGGCTGGTCAGCCACGGCAGCCTCGGCTTGGTCGAACAGCTCGTTATAGCGTTTCAACAGATGCGCATTCAGCATCCCATCCTTATGGGACACCGGCGAATCGAAAATCCACAAGTCGCGGCCGCTGCCCAACAATGCCCCTTCCAACAGCTTCTCGTATTGGTACAGATAGGGCGCGGCAGCCCCGTAATAGGCATTCAGGAAATGCTGCATCAGCGAATCGACATCCTGATGAATATTCCACATCAGTTTGCTGACGATATAGGCACGCATCTCGGTAAATGTCCCGCACTTCGAGCCGGCAATCTGCGAGAAGTGCATCGTCACGTTATGCTCCTTGAAAAGCTGCATATTCTTCTGCAGAATCGGGAAGTTGGGGAACGGCGAAAGATAGCAGTCGAAATTGATGCCATAATCCCATACGAAGATATTGTTGCTGATTTTAGACCATCCCTCCATGGCCCGCATGAAATCCTGTCCGGAGGCATTGTCCGTGAGCGGAACCTCGCGCCGGCAGTCGATGTCGCACAGCATGATATTGACATTCGGAAGCGGCTTGACCTTTTTGGGCGGATGCATCGTATAGAGATAAGCCAAGGTCGAGAACTCCTTGTCCGGGAAGCGGGCAGCCAGTTTGTTCAGGAAATGAATCAAGCTGCCGCTGGGCGTGCCTCCCTCCTCTTCGTCCAAGGCTTTGCACGACGGACAGGTACAGTTCGTGAAGTTTCCGTCATTCTGGCTGATGGAAATCATGTTCATTCCCGGATTTGCCTTGAAGATGGAATCCACGCGATGCGCAACTATCTCAAACAGCTCCGGATTGGTCAGACACCATTGGCTGGCGGCTCCGGGACGACGCTCGCCGTTGATATAGGAATAGTATTCCGGGTGCGACGCGCCGAACTCAGCCGAAGGAAGGATTTTATCGAAGGTATGCACCCAAAGGTTCCCGGCGAACACCTCTTTCGGCTCTTCGAGGCGGAACCAGAGCTTATACACCGGGTCTTCCTGTATCGCGTAGCTCTGCGTCTGGCGATAGCGGAATGTCGGGTTCTCGGCGCGTTCGATATCCGGAATCTCGACCGTGCTCCGCTTTTGCAGTGTATAGGTATTTGCGGTGAGGTATTCCACGCCCATGTAATCCTCCAGCAATGTCACGACGCCATAGATGACGCCCTTGTCTCCGCCGCTGCTGATGCGCAGCTTCCCCTGTTCGGTAGATAACCGGAACCCATCTTCGGTGAGCCCGTCCGTATTGCCTTTCCCGATAAGGATATCGCCGGGTTTCTCCTTCGTATCCGTAACGATAGGCAGAGAGGCCCCGCTGATGCGTTGGACGAAATCCTGAAGGAGCGTCGCGGCAGTCCGGTTGACGGAATCGCGGTCCGCCAATACAATCCGTGCAGTGGATTTGCCTTCCTTGACTAAAGTGATTTGCGCCGATGCGCCGGCAGAAAAGAGCGCGGCAGACAATACCATCGCGCTTAATCGTAGGAATTTGTGTTTCATGTGTCCTGTTTTATGTGTTTATGATTTGTTTGCTGCTGCAATATTACGCTATTTTTACGAGATACGAAACGATTGGTCCGGATAAATACGAAGCACGGAGCCGCCTCCGATTCGAGGGGACCCCGTGCCTTTCCGTTTTCTATATTGCCTATCCTTAGCCGGATTATTCCATCTGGAACTTCTTGCTGACCTTAATCAGGTTGCAGCTGAAGTTGACTACGTTGGTGGTCTCTTGCAACATGTTCAGATAAACCATGCTCACCTTCGTGCTGCCCGATTGACCCTGAATGCGCTTCAGCTCCTCCTTTTTGAGTTGTGTCAACGCATTGTGCAGTCGGGAGGCTTCAGATACCAGTCCCGGCATCCCTTCGTAGTTGTTTTTCTCTATCATCTCCGCGCAGCGGGTCAGATAAGCGATGACCTGCGTATCTACGTTACCGAAATCCTTCTTTTGGATATCATCCAGCGGATTGAAGTTATTATCGATATGCTGTTTGCACGGCTCTACCAAACGGCGGATGCTATACACGATTTCGCTGGCGAAATCATTGCCTTGGTAGTAATAAAGCCCTTTGTCGATGGCAATTTCGCGGTCTAACTGCGTTACGCCCAATGTTCCGACACGCTTTACCTGCTTCAGATGCACTTTCTTCTCTTCGATATCATTCATTACGCGGCGCAACTCTTTGAGGTTCTCATTCATGAAGCCATTCACTGAATCCTGCAGGGCAGAGGCAGCAAACATAATGTCCTCTTTCAGTTCTTCGCGGCTGTGCTGGCGGAAGAGGTTCAACGCTTCGCGGGTATCGGTGGCTTTGCGTAATTGGGCTACGGTGCTGTTGACCTCCTCTTTCAATGCCTCTTTGCGCTGCTTTTTCTTGTACATCATCTGGCTGTGGATTAATGTATAGACCGCGATGGCAATCATGACGATAATCGCCGGTGCGCCTCCTACATAGAGAATCAGCGTAACGATAAAGCAGATAGTGAAGGCTGCACCTGCCGTGATGAACCATCCGCCGATAACCGAGAGCACGCCCGTGATGCGGAATACCGCACTTTCGCGTCCCCATGCCCGGTCTGCCAATGAGCTACCCATTGCCACCATAAAGGCAACGTATGTCGTAGAGAGCGGCAGCTTGAGCGAGGTTCCGAGGGCAATCAGCAAGCCTGACAACACGACGTTGACCGATGCACGCACCAAATCGAAGGCTGCGCCCTCTTCGATAATCATTTCTTTGTTATTGAAACGGCGGTCAATCCAATCCTGCACCGGAGCCGGGATAATGTTCACGATGGTGTTTGCGGCATTCGTACAAACGCGGACCAATACGCGGGCAACCGGCGACGTACCGAACTGCTCGTCCCCTTCCGACTGGCGGGACAAATCGACCGATGTCTTAATCACATTGTGTGCCTTCTTCGAGGTGAGCAGCGCAATGACCATCACGACGCCCGAACCAATCAGATAATACCACGGGGTCTTTGCCGAGCCTTGAAGCGAAGTCATCAGGAAGGCATCCGGGCTCACCGTTCCGCCCTGCGCCATGAAATCTTCGTACGAAGAGATACCTGCCAAAGGTACACCGATAAAGTTCACCAAGTCATTCCCCGCGAAGGCGAGCGCCAAGGCGAAGGTTCCCATCAGGACGATGACCTTGAAGACATTCACGTGCAGCCAGTGGAGCACCTGCATCAATACCGTGAAGCCGATGAAGCAGCCCAAGACGACCTCGTTCGTATGGCTGAAGATAAAATCGTAAAACGGACCTTCAAATATCGGGCTGGACTTTAATCCCTTTATCAGCATGAAGTAAACGATAGAGGTGGCTGCCAATCCGCCGAACAATCCGATGAAATACTTGGCGGTGCGGCGATAATTGAAGGTGAAGATGAGACGGGAGAGATATTGAACAATCGTACCGAAAACGAAGGCTATCGCCACCGAGACGAAGATGGCGAGAATCACCGTCAACGCCTTATCGGTGTTCATCAGGTTGCCGATGTGCAGCAGGCCCTCCGTGTCGTTGGCTATTTTGATTAATGAGTAGGCTACCGTTCCACCCAGCAGCTCGAACACCAACGAGACGGTCGTCGAGGTCGGCATCCCTAAAGAGTTGAAAATATCGAGCAGCACGACGTCCGTCAGCATGACGGCAACGAGAATACACATGATTTCGGAGAAATAGAAGTACTGCGGCTGGTAAATGCCGTGTCGAGCGATGTCCATCATTCCGTTCGAGAGGGCGGCGCCGACCAAAATGCCGGTCGCGGCGACAATCATGATTACGCGGAATGAAGCGGCCTTGGAGCCGATGGCTGCGTTCAGGAAGTTGACCGCATCGTTGCTAACTCCGACACTGAGGTCGAAAATCGCCAGTAGTGCGAGAAATAGCACTAAGAACAAGTAGAATGTTTCCATAAATTCGATTTAAATATTTCATGCGGCAAAATTAGGAAATATTTATTTCAAACCTCAGACAGATATATTACAATGGTGTTACAAAATAGTTCATCCCGGCAAATGCGACCGTTTGAAGGCTTGCAAAGGCTTCCACCCAACGAGTGCGGCTTTTTGAAGACTTACAATTTGCTCCACTCGACGAGAGCATGTTTTTGAAGCCCTTCAAAAGTCTCCTCCCGACGAGAGCGGCTTTTTGCTTAACGGAAATTAACTCCACTCGTCGAGGGCGTTAAATTTCCTGAAAGAAATTTGCTCCTCCCGACGGGAGCAACCGATTTCCGACCGGAAAAAATCTCCTCCCGACGGGAGCAACCGATTTCCAACCGGAAAAAACCTCCTCCCGACGGGAGCAACCGATTTCCAACCGGAAAAAACCTCCTCCCGACGGGAGCAACCAATTTCCAGACGGAAAAAAACTCCTCCCGACGGGAGCAACCGATTTCCAGACGGAAAAAACCTCCTCCCGACGGGAGCAAAAAAGGGAAGAGCGCCTGCCCTTCCCTTTCACAAAATGCATCTTTTTGCCTATAACGTACCTTACCGTCTCCTACGGACGCTGCGAACAGGCGTCGATTTCTGTGCCTTCGGAGCTTTAGTTTTGACGGTGGTCTCTTTTTTCGAATCCTTTTGTGCCGCTTTAGCCTCTTTTTCGGCTTTCTTGCGTGCCTTCTTCGCCTCCTTCGTATTGAGCACCTGCGCGGTGTCAGGCTTCATCCAGAGCGAATCCTCGAACGAAACCAGCTGTTTCTCGATACGCGCCTGCTCCTTTTTCAGCGAATCGGGCGTCGGGCAGTAGGCCTGCAACGGCTGGTTCAATAGATTTTGCGTCTTGATGATGTCGCCCTCGAACATGCGGCGGCGAAAATAGTCGTCGATGGTGAAGGTCATCACATTATTCAAGTTGGACGTCATAATATACGCATTGCTGACGTACGGACGGATATTTTCGTACGGGACCCAGAACATCGGGCTGGTGGTGAGCCCGAAATCGTTGTCCACGGTCATGAGCGGACAAATCGCGAGCGTTTTCACATCAAACAGCGAATTGTTCTGGTCGAAATACCAAACTTCCTTTACATAAAAGTTCTGCACCTGTTCGGAGGGGATATCGCTCTCGTTGATGACGAGGGCAGGCTCGCCGCCCCGTTCGTCCGGCACCTCTTCATAATAGATATGGAAACGGTCCAGCAGTTCCTTGAAATTGACCAAGTGCTCATCGTCGAACACCTCATATCCATCGAGATATTCATAGACCTTCAGTTTCCCCTCGCTGAGCAGTTGGAACAGGATAGTGAAGAGGTTCATCTGCCCATTCATGGGCCGCACCGGATAATACAACGGCGCGTTCTGCTCTTTGGTCAAGTCCACCTGCCGATAGACGACACGCATCCAGCGGGCGTTGCCGATTTGCTGGGTCAGCCTTTCGTTCAGCTCTTGGGCGCGGATAGTCAGCTCGGGCATTCCGCTTTCCTCCTTGGCAGCCGCCCGTTCGCCTCGGCTGGCACGCGGCCCCTTGCGTTGCTGTTGCGTCGTCGAGCGCGTATTATCGTTCTCCTCCTGCGCCTGCACCGGCAGGACAGTAGCCAAAGCAAGCAGGCAGGTTACTATATAATAGATACGTTTCATAATTACGCAGATATTAATTTACAATTACTTCAATCGTCGATATTTTCCGTTCGATGCCGTCCGGTCCCTTTGCGATGACGTTCGTGATGTAGAAACGTTTGCCGCGCGAAAGCCGGCGGATATAATCTTTCTGTCTTTGCGAGAAATTGGTTCCCTCTGCCACTTCCGGAATTGCATTTCCCATCGAATCGAAGAAGGTCAACTCAAAACGCAGCACGGTATATTTCACGTTCAACAGGTCATCGTCGATAGCTGCCAAGATACCCTCAGCCTCCACAAGGTTGCGCTTCGATATCTTCCCGCCCCTGAATTTACGGACATTGCCATTCTCATCCTTGTATTCGATGTAAGGCGACGGGTCCGGCAAGGCACGCACCCGGAATGAGGTCTTCGCCATCTCGACGCTCCGTCCGTCAGACATACGGGCGTTCACCGTGATGACGGCTTCTGCCCCGACCTTCGACGGCCGCGCCTCCCAAAGCTCACCCTTGCGCGTCAGCGTACCGTTGGTCATCGTCGCCGTGACGTTCCCGCTCGGGACTCCCGGAACGGCTATCCGTATCGGATTGGCAATGCCGGCATACAACACATTCATCAACGTAGGAGCGACAGTCGCACTGGGCTCGGTGACGAAATACTCGCTTTGGAACGGATAACGGTTGCTGCCTCCGTCGCTATTCGGCAGCTCGATGTATCCTTCAATCGGGAAAGTCCCGGTCGTCCCGGTATTCACCGTAAATAATCCCTCCTTTTCTGCAGGAAGCTCTTCACCGTTCACAAAAATCGTCGGACGTTTCGTCGAATCGACTGCCGAGAGCACGATGTTCGCCTGATACTGGCTGCCCCGCATGACGATTTGGCTTTGCGGGATGACTTGCGCCGTGATTTTATTCACGCGATAGTCGCCCACGTCCACGCTGCTCAACAGATGCGAGAGGACCTCCCCTTCCGCATACCGGATATCGCTCTGTATCTTGGTCAACAACGTAATCGCAGCAGCGACCGGCATATTCTCAAACAGAGCCGTCTCCCACGTACGCGTTTGAAGCCCTGCCTTGTGAGGCGGTTGCGTGCTGAGCGTATTCTCAATGATACGGGTTTTAGCGGTATCCTCCACCAATTCGCCCAACCGCTCGCGGTACGCATCGATAGAGAGGCGCAGATTCTTGCCTTCGCCCTTCATCGGCGCTAACATGACGCGGGCAGCCGCTTCCAAATCATCTTTATGTTCTATATTCTCCACATTCGCCCCTTTGCCGTCAGCGATATCCGCGATGTTCTGTTTCAATTGCTGGATATAATTGAACAGCGAATCCGACTTTTGTTTCACTTCCACGCTCTTCTCGTACCATTCTTTCACCTTCACGGGGTTGGTTTGGTAGGCTGACTTCATATTTTCAGCCACGATATCATTGCGGTGCGTAGAGTTCTTTATGGAAGTGCGCAAACTTTCTTGCACCAGTTCGAATCCATCGAGTACTTCCGAAGAAACGTTCAATGCCATCATCGCAATGAACACCAAGTACATCAGATTGATCATCTTCTGACGCGGCGAATTGGGATTGTTTGCTATTCCTGCCATTTTATCTGTATTGTTCTACGAAAATCTTTTTATTATTGAATTAACCCTGACGTTGTCCGTTGTACGGCGGTTGCTGATAACCGTAGTTCGGTTGGTAGGGCGGTTGCTGGTATGTCGGCTGCTGTGCCTGATAGTTCGGCTGCGGCTGAGCATACATATTCACCGTCATGGCTTGAAGCAATCGGCTGTAAACTTGATTCAGCTGGGCTAACTGCTGGGTCATCTTTTCTGTTTCGCTGCGGAATACCGAGCTGTCCATTACCGAACCGTCATACATTTCGCGCATCCGGTTCAAGCTATTGTTGATACGCTCGATATTCTCCATCTGTATGGAAATGCTCTTCAACTGCATGTCATAAACGGCGTTCAATCCGGAGATGTTCTTATTCAATACCTCCATCTGCTCTACATAATTCTGCGAGTTCTGCGTTACACCTTCCGAATGGTCGGAGATGGTCTTGTACGAATTCAACAAGGAATCGGAAGCCTCCGTCAACGAGCCTGTCACCTGATTGAATTTTTCCATCTGCTCGGATACGGAAGAGAGCTGCTCCAAATACTTCTGTGTAGCCTCCGTCAGTTCAGCCATTTTAGAGATTTGCTCAGCTGCACCGCTCAGCTTCTTGATACTCTCCGAGAGATTCTTGGTATCCTCTTCGGTAACATTCAATCCTAATGAAGCGGCAGCTGCGGCTCCGGCATTCGCATTCCCCTGAGCGATTCCGTTGCCATTCATGGTAATGACCGTGCCTCCGGTATTGATTCCGTTCACCGCTGCCGCCTCGCCATTCTCTTTAGCAAACGCAGGACGGTCCAACGGGTTCTTCGACTTCAACACAGGGAATACATCCTCCCAATGATACTCGTCATTCGGCCGTTCAAATGCAGAAATGAAAAATACGGCTGCTTCCGTTACCATCGCAAAGAACAGAATCTGATTTGCATAGGGCAAATGCAATAATTTGAACAGGGCTCCAAGAATAACGATAGAGGCGCCCCAACTGTAACAGAAATTCAAGACGCGCTTTCCCTTTTCACTGGAAAGGAACATCTCGATAATATTCTTATATCTTCTATATTTTCCCATATATTTGAGTTTTTGAGTTTCTGAGTTTATTTTTTCCCTTTTGATTTAGAGAATCCGATTTGCGTTCGCGCACAACGGAAACCGATATATGAACGCGTCTCGTTCTGATATTCGAAACTGCGCATGTCCGAACGGATAAATTGCGAAACATCTTTCCACGAACCGCCGCGAACCACTTTTTTCTTCATCGCATACGGGTCTTCTTTCGCAGCGTTGTAACGCAGTTCAGGATTGATATCGCTCATCTGGTTCGGTCCCGATTCCGAATAGGCTGTCGAAGTCCACTCCGAAACGTTACCCGCCATATCATACAATCCGAATTCGTTTGCAGCAAATGAACCGACGCGCGAAGTAATCAAATGTCCATCTTCCGTATAGTTCCCTTTGCCCGGCTTGAAGTTCCCTAAGAAACAATCGCTGCCATCGGTCATATTATCGCCCGACCACGGATACTTATTTTCATTTTTTCCGCAACGTGCGGCATATTCCCATTCGCCTTCGGTCGGCAAACGGAACGGCTCGATGACCTGTCCTGTCGGCAGGCTCAACGATTGCTTATATAAATTGGTACGCCATACGCAATAGGCCGTCGCCTGTTCCCACGATACGCCGACTACCGGATAATCATCATATCCCGGATGGTTGAAATACATCCGTGTATAAGGCTCGTTGTAGGAATTATTGAAATCGTTCACCCAGCAATTCTCGTCCGGATAGATATTGACAATGCGTGTATGCAGGAAATCCCACGGACCGCTTCTGGGGCGAGTGATGGTTTCGTTGATAATATTCCCCTCCTCATCGATATAAGCGGTGTCCTTCGAAATCATAATCACTTCGTTCGGGTCCACTTCGATATCCGTATTCCGGACACGGTCGGCAGGGTCCATCTGGTTTTTCCGTAGCGCGGCAGCCGTGTAATCGTACCATTCATACCGATACACCATCTGCTTCGGGTCCAATTTCTTTTCACCGGTTACCGGATTGGTATAATACACACTCTCGATGGCACGGATTTCATCCTCATTGGCACGCTTCCAAGGAATAGGGCGGCTCCAATCCAAATGCGGCGTAACCGGGTCTCCGTACCTATCTTCCGTAATCTTGAATAAATCATTGCCTCCATAAGCCGGGTCAGCCAAACGTTCGCGGATGATAGAATCGCGCACCCAATAGACAAACTGCCGGTATTCGGCGTTGGTGGTTTCTGTTTCGTCCATCCAGAATGCATCGACAGAGATGCCCTTCTTGTCCGGCATAATTCCCCATACCGAATCCTTATCAGCCGGTCCCATTTCGAAAGAGCCTCGTTTGATTAAGACCATTCCATAAGGAGCCGGTTCGTTGATTGCCATAGTCCGAGCCCCTGTAACTTCTCCTCCGCCGGCAGAGAGCGATTTGCCGCAAGAGGTAAGCAGCGCAGCCGCTGCCAGAAGGATTATACCTATTTTCTTCATATACTTATAATATGCGTACGCTTTTATGTCGTGTATTTCCTGTTTTTGTCTTCTTCAATTTCAGTCGATATTGCAGCACGATTTCATGATTTCCTATCGAAGAAACCCGGTTAATCGCGGTCGTCGGATAGCCGAACGAATAGCCCAGACTGAAACGCCCGATATTCGCGCCCAGCAATATGCCTATCGATTCGTTCATTTTCCAAGAAATACCCCCATTAAACATTTTGTTATATTCCACCCGAGCCGTTACATCCAAATGATGATTAATCAAATCTGTCATATAGAATACGGAAGGTTTTAATTCAAATAACGGATTATTCAGTTTAATATTGTATCCTCCCATAAAATTAAGTAGGCTGCCAAGGGAGGAATAGACCATTTCGTCATATTGGATTTCCGGTGCGGTAATGTGCGTATAGCCGATGCCGGCATAGAAATTCTTATGCGTATAAAAGAGACCAAGGTTAATATCGAATGCCATGCCGCTGACCGTTCCCTCCGGAAAAGCTTCGTCCTCCCGGTCGTGATAATCGCTCTGCGGAATATAGATACTATCCGCTTCGAACGACTTGTTGACAAACCCGAGTTGTATTCCTCCGCTCAACACGCCGCCCAGCAGCTTTTGTTTATAGGCATACTGCACGCCGACAAAGGTATTCTGGAACAAACCGATGCTCTCCAAGCGTGCCGCTAATCCGATACCATGGTTTGTCTTCCCCAATTTGAGGGGCATGTCTGCCGTGAGGAAGAAGGTGCGTTGTGCATTGGGGAAGCCGCTCATCTGTTGGTTGAACAGCGCCAACATCCTCAGGTCTTCACTGTTTCCTGCCGCAGCCGGGTTATAATAAGAGGTGGCCATGAAGTAGTGGCTCAAAGCCGCATCCTCTTGGGCTCTGATTGCCGGTAAGCTGACAAGCAGCAAAAACAACAGACAAAGTAAACGCTTCACCATCTATTTAATTTCGAATTACGAATTACGGGTTCCTATTTATCAACTCCGAATTTGCTTAATTATTGCCTTCCCTATACAGAAAAACAAACGAGGCAGAAGAAGCATACGCCTTTACTACCTCGTTGTTATCTTGTCTTATCTCGACGCATTAATCGGGAAAATCAATATTCCTCCTCGTTGAAGAAGAAGTCCTCTTTGCTGGGATAATCGGGCCAGATGTCTTCCATACATTCATAAATCTCGCCTTCATCTTCCATTTCCTGTAAATTCTCGATTACTTCCAAAGGTGCGCCTGAACGTTGAGCATAATCTATCAACTCATCTTTCGTTGCAGGCCACGGTGCGTCTTCCAGTTTTGAAGCTAATTCCAATGTCCAATACATAGTTTTTTCGTTTAATAGAACTACCCGTTAAGGCAGTCAGGTTTCAAATTTTCCGCAAAAGTATAACATTATTTGTTAGCTGCAAGTATAATCCCAAATAATTTCTTTGCCATTATTTTTCAAACACTCTTTCCGCGCCAGAACGAACAGATAATCAGAGAGTCGGTTGATGAAAACCAATACCGGTTCTTCCACTTCGCTTGCCTCTGCCAAACTATAAATCCGGCGTTCGGCGCGGCGGCATACGGTGCGGCAGACATGCGCCAGCGATGCAGAGCGGCATCCGCCGGGGAGGACAAAGCTTTTCATCTTGGGCAGGGCGCCGTCTATCCGGTCGATTTCCTGTTCTATCCGGGTGATGCTTTCGGGCGTCACTTGGCTTTCGATGCGCAGCTCCGTCGTGCTCTGGTCGGTTGCCAAGTAGGAGCCGATGGTGAATAATTTGTGCTGCACGAAGGTGAGGAAATCCAAGTCCTGCTGCTCTTCCAATGCCGTCATCAGCAGTCCGATAAACGAGTTCAGTTCGTCTATCGTTCCGTAGCTCTCAATCCGTTGGTCCGCCTTCGATACGCGCTGACCGCCCACCAACGAGGTGGTCCCCTTATCTCCTGTTCCTGTATATATCAAACTTTTTGCCATAAAGATTTTATTATTATGCCTGCAAATATAGAATATTAATCGGGAATGAGGAGAATTATGAATTACGAATTACGAATGAGGAATGGAGAAGTTGGAAGTTAGAACTGCTTCCCAAATGAAACCACGGGGGAAAAGAGCGGCGAAGCTGCTCAACAATGCTTAACTGCCGGTGAGCGGAGCGAACCTGCAGCGTGCAATGGGCGGAGCAACGGCCTCGAAGAGGTCGAATTTGTCGCGCCGATAACCGCAGGCTCGGCTCCGCCTCGCACAGACGGTTACGCATCGTTCGACGGCTTCGCCGCCGTTCTTCACAGCCTTTGTATTTAACGATTTAGCATCAGCGCATTCTTCATTCTTAATCGGCTATTTGAGCCTGAACCGATAGCCCAATGACAGTCCGGCGAATCGTTCCGGAGTATCAGGGTCTCCGTTTATCAGATGCTGGTAGAATTGGACATTGAGCTGCCATCGCTTGTACTCCGCCCCTACTTCTGCCGACACACCGAAATCGTTGTGCGTCCCCAACTGCCCATAAGGACCAGCGCCTAAATTGAGCCGCACCTCCCGGATAGGGATTTTATACATGGCATAAACGGGAATTAAAAAGTAGTAACCCTTTGTTCCGCTTTCTTCCGACATCCTTGCAAAAGAGACGCCCGGCTGAATGGCAAACCGCTCCGACAACCCGAATGAGGCCATCACCCCGACTTGGAATCCTGAATGATTATCCTCTTCGGCATAAGAATGGACATATCCTGCCTGAGGCATCAGCCCGATACTCTTTTTCTGCGCCGACAACGAAACAGTGGCGAACAGACCTAACAAAAACAATACCTTTTTCATCTGCAATTCATTTAAAAATTCAACTCCATTCGCGATTTTTCTCGCTCTATGCCTATAAACAGACTCGTACACGGTTTTATTGTATAAGGAGCGCTTTTCACACAAAAAGAGGCTGGAAATCAAATTAATTCCCGCCCCTACAATCCTGTATTAATTACAAATTACGAATTATGAATTACGAATTACAAGGGTATTATCCCCAATTCGTAACTCGTAATTCGTAATTCTTTACGGATTCGGTATGCCCGGACCCGATGGATTCTCCTCATCGCCTCCGTCACCGCCATCCGGGTTTTCCGGTTCCGTGCCCGGATTCTCTTCGTCCGGCGTTTCGGTGTCCGGCGTCTCTGTGCCTGTGCCCGACGCGCTGCCGTTCATGTTCATTTGGAAACGGACGATGAGGGCA
>CASEMX010000034.1 GCA_949289155.1 uncultured Parabacteroides sp. | reverse complement strand
CATCAACGCGCTCTATGCGGTAAATGAAATGGTGACGAACGACGAATCGAAGCGCGAGGCGCTGAAGAAACTCATCGACGACCTGAACGCCATCGTAGTGCGTTTCCAAATGGATATGAAAGGAAAAACGTCTGTCGAGGAGGAAGAGGTTCCCGGAACGGAAGAGCCATCAACGGGTGACGATACCCAAGAGCCGGAAAACCCGGATGGCGGTGACGGCGGTGATGAAGAGAATCCATCGGGTCCGGGGATACCGAATCCGTGATAGGAATTACGAATTATGAATTACGAATTACGAATTATGAATACCCTTGTAATTCGTAATTCGTAATTTGTAATTCGTAATTAAAATAGCTTATCCTCTGTTCTGCCGTTTGCGCTCAGTTTCATCCAAGATGATTTTGCGCATACGCATGTGGTTCGGAGTAATCTCTACATATTCATCGCTCTTGATATATTCCAACGCATCTTCGAGGCTGAAGACCGTAGGAGGAGCGAGCGATACCTTCTCGTCCGAGCCTGACGCACGCATGTTGGTCAGCTTCTTCGATTTGGTCACGTTCACCACCAAGTCGTTGTCCTTCGTATGTTCGCCAACCACCTGACCGGCATATACCTCGTCGCCCGGAGCGATGAAGAAGCGGCCGCGCGATTGCAGGTTGTTCAGGGCATACGCATACGCCGTTCCGGTCTCCATCGCAATGATAGAACCGTTCGTGCGGCGTTCGATATCGCCTTTCCAAGGCTGGTATTCCAAGAAACGGTGCGCGATGATGGCCTCACCCGCCGAAGCAGTCAGGGCAGCATTGTTCAACCCGATGATACCGCGCGAAGGGATGGTAAATTCCAAGTGCATCCGTCCGTTCTTGCTTTCCATCATGGTCATTTCGCCTTTGCGCTTCGTCACCATATCGATGATACGGCTCGAACACTCTTCCGGCAGGTTGATGGTCAGCTGCTCTACCGGCTCGCACTTCACCCCGTCAATCTCTTTGATGATGACCTGCGGCTGGCCCACTTGCAGCTCATACCCTTCGCGGCGCATCGTCTCGATTAATACGGACAAGTGCAACACGCCACGACCATACACCAACCACGAATCCGCCGAGTCGGTCGGCTTCACGCGCAGCGCCAAGTTCTTATCCAACTCTTTCTGCAAACGCTCGTAAATATGACGCGAAGTAACGAACTTGCCATCCTTGCCGAAGAAGGGCGAATTGTTGATGGTAAAGAGCATCGACATCGTCGGCTCATCGATGGCAATCGTCGGCAAAGCTTCCGGCTCCAAGGCATCGGCAATCGTCTCACCGATTTCAAACCCTTCGATACCGATAACGGCGCAGATATCGCCCGACTTGACGGATTGCACCTTGGTGCGTCCCAATCCCTCGAATACGTCCAACTCTTTAATCTTCGATTTCACCTGCGAGCCGTCGCGTTTGCACAATACGATATCCTGCCCTTCGCGCAATTCGCCGCGATGGACACGCCCTACGGCGATACGTCCTACATATTTGGAATAATCCAGTGAAGTAATCAGCATCTGTGCCGGACCCTCCAACGTCTGCGGTTCCGGAATATATTTGATGATAGCATCCAAGAGCGCGGTAATGTCGGTCGTCGGTTTCTCCCAGTCTTCCGACATCCATCCCTGCTTGGCTGAACCGTAAATTGTCGGGAAGTCCAACTGCTCTTCAGTTGCATCGAGGCTGAACATCAAGTCGAACACCATCTCCTGTACTTCTGACGGGCGGCAGTTCGGCTTATCCACCTTATTGATGACGACGATAGGCTTTAATCCAATCTGAATAGCTTTCTGAAGCACGAAGCGCGTCTGGGGCATCGGTCCCTCGAAGGCATCGACCAAAAGCAAACAGCCGTCGGCCATGTTCAATACACGCTCTACCTCTCCGCCGAAGTCAGCGTGCCCCGGCGTATCGATAATGTTGATTTTGTATCCTTTGTAATTGATAGATACATTCTTTGCAAGGATTGTAATCCCTCTCTCTCGTTCCAAATCGTTGCTGTCAAGGAACTGGTCTGGCTCTGCTTGCCCTTCGCGGAAAAGCTTTCCGGCCAATAACATCTTATCCACAAGCGTCGTTTTGCCGTGGTCCACGTGCGCGATAATCGCGATGTTTCTTATCTTTTGCATTGACTACGAATTTTTCGGGCGCAAAATTACGAAATAATTGGGAACGGGCAATCGATTCGGAGGGTAATAATTCATAGACGGAGGTTACGATTATATGACAAAGAGTTAGTTAGCCCTGTTCGTGGAGCTAACTAACTCTCTTCTCTCTCCCGGCAAGCCGGTTTAAGGCTTCACGTTCGTCATCTCGATTTCCAGCGTCCCGCCTTTCGCCAAATCGGCATGCGAGAAGAACAGCGTCGTCAATGGTTTCCCATTCAGTTTTGCTTCCTTCACATATTTATTCTCCGGAGAGTTATTCTTCGCGATAATCTTGAAGGTCCCGCCGGCTACCTGAAGGCTGGCTTCATCGACCATCGGACGACCGATAGCATAAACGGGAATGCCCGGGCAAACCTGATAGAATCCCATCGCGCTCAGCACGTACCAAGCCGACATCTGTCCGCAATCCTCGTTGCCGATAATGCCATCCGGCTGATTCGTATAGAAATTGCGCATGATGAAATCCAACCGCTCTTGTCCTTTCCACGGCGCATCGGTCCAGTTATAAAGATAAGCCATGTGATGGCTCGGTTCGTTGCCGTGCGCATATTGTCCGATAAGTCCGGTGATATCGCCGGAAGCCTCGGCTCCATCAATCTGCGATGAAGTAGTGAAAAGCGTATCAAGGCGCGTCTCCAGTTCTTTCGGTCCGCCAATCTCGGCAATGAAGTTATCCATTGCATGAGGCACGAAGAAGCTCCATTGGAAAGCATTCCCTTCAGTATAATCGCTCTTCATGTGCGAAGAGTAACGCGGATTGAAAGGTGTCCGGAAACTGCCATCACCCATTACCGGGCGCATCAGTTTGGTCTCCGGGTCCAAATAGCGTTTGTAATATTCCGCCTTCTTTTGATAAGCTGCCGCTAACGAATCGTTTCCTGCTTTAGCTGCAAGCTGGGCGATACACCAATCTTCGTATGCCATTTCCACGCCCCATGAAACCGATTCCGGAATCGAATCCGCCGGGACATATCCATATTTGTCTTTATAGTAGATATGCTTGGTGATGAGGTCTAATTCGCGTGTTCCCTTGAACTTCTCCGCCAAATCGGCACGATAAACAGAAGAACGGGCGCCGGCTTCTGCCCACAGGCTAAGATTGCCCTTCTCTAAATCTTTGGCAGCCAAATCTGCCAATACAGCAACTGCCGGATAACCGACCATACAGCCTGTATAGCTGGAAGCCAACGGCCATTTCGGAAGGATGCTTCCCTCTACATATCCTTGTACCAATGCTTCGCCCATGTCGGCTGCCAAATCCGGATTGATGATGGTCATCAGAGGATGCAGCGCCCGGAAAGTATCCCAAAGCGAGAATGCCGTATAGTTGGTGAATCCCTGCGGAGCGGTGTGTATTTTCTTATCCATGCCCAAATAACGGCCGTCCACATCCTGATAAGCAAATGGAGCAATCATCGTATGGTAAAGCGCGGTATAGAAATTCTTCCGGATAACCGGGTCGTTGGTCTGGATTTGTATCTTGTTGAGTGCTTGATTCCATATATCGGCTGATTCTTGACGTACTTTATCGAAATCCCACCCGGGCAATTCAGCCGTCATGTTCTTTTCCGCTCCCTCAGTATCGACCGGCGACAGGGCAACCTTGACCAACAATGGAGCGTCCGATTCTTTGAATTTGTAATGGAACTTCAAATCCTTGTCGCTATGCAAGCGAAGGAAAAGGGAGTCGTTGCGTAATTTCCCATCGAGGTACTGATATACTTTTTCTATTTTCTCAGAGAAAGCAATACGATAGGAGACGGTATGGAAATGCGCCCAACCCTGAGTCTTGAATGTACCTTCGACGGTCGAATCGTTCACGAAGAGATAATCGTTGCTAATTAGTTTATGTCCCCAATCCGGTTGCAGGATATGGCCTAAGTCCAACATTACCCGGCGTTCTTTCGGATTGTCATATGTGTAGCGGTGGAATCCTACGCGCTCGGTCGAGGTCAGTTCTACATTCACTCCAAAATTATCCAGCCGGACGGCATAATAGCCGGGTGTCGCTTGTTCTGTCTCCTTCTTGAAGGTAGCTACCGGCTTGATAGAGTCTTCGCCACAGTAGGGAAGGAGAGAAATATCGCCTAAATCGCCGATGCCTGTACCGGAAAGGTGCGTATGGCTGAATCCATATATCTCGCGGTCGTCATAATGGTAACCGCTGCTGGCATCCCAGCCCATGATATGCGTATCCGGACTGAGTTGTACCATGGCATAAGGACGCGTTGCTCCCGGGAAAGTGTGCCCATGAAATCCTGTCCCAATAAAAGGGTCAACATATTGAATCTCGTTTGCTAATGTTGGCGTTTCCGGCTGTTGCTTGCAACTGGTGGATAAGCAAAGGAGCGCAACCGGAAGTAAAAAGTACTGTTTCTTCACTGTGTTATGCTGTTTATGTGTTTAGTTATGCGGCGAATTTACGGAATAAATTTTGTATTATTATTATCTTTGCGCGGATTTTTGAAAGGGGAAAGGATGTTTACGGTAATCAGTATCATGTTTGCGGGTGTGGTTGTAGGGTATCTGCTGAAGGGTATCCCGTTGTTGCAGAAACTGGGCAGGCCCATCACCTATACGATTTACGCACTGCTGTTTTTGTTGGGGGCATCGGTAGGGACGAACCCGCAAATCATTGAGAATCTCCGGACGCTCGGTTTGCAGGCATTGCTGCTGGCTGCTGCGGCTACGGCAGGCAGTGTCTTGATGGGCTGGCTTGTCTATAGGCTGGTGATTAATAAAGGAGGGCGTACGTCATGACGGGCAGCCTGATTGTTATCGGCTTCTTTGTCGTGGGTAGCCTGCTGGGATGGAGCGGTAACCTGCCGGTATGGATGACCGGCTCGGATATCTCCATGTATGTGCTTTACCTCCTGATGTTTCTGGTAGGGATGAGTATCGGAAGCGACAGGAAACTGAAGGATATCTTGCGAAGCATTCGTCCCCGTTTGCTGCTTGTGCCGTTAGCTACAATTACGGGGACGTTGCTTTTTTCGGCATTGATTAGTTTAGTAATCAGCCGTTGGAGTCTTTTCGATTGCCTTGCCGTGGGCAGCGGATTCGCCTATTATTCCCTTTCTTCTATTTTGATTACCCAACTGAAAGAGCCGAGCATCGGAACGCAGGCAGCTGCCGAATTAGGGACAATAGCATTGATGGCAAATATCCTGCGCGAGATATTTGCCCTCTTGGGTGGTCCACTGTTTGCCAGATACTTCGGGAAGCTGGCGCCTATCTGTGCCGGTGGGGCAACAACGATGGATACCACCTTGCCCATCATCACCCGTTCCTGCGGGAAAGAGTGGGTCTTTGTCTCCATCTTACATGGGATTTTGGTGGATTTGAGTGTTCCTTTTTTAGTCTCCTTCTTTTGCGGGAGGTGAGGACACCGTTTGTCCATACCTCTTTCCCGGCAATATTATTCCGCCTTGTTCTTATTTAGCCATTCTACCCTGCGCTGGTCGGGCAAATGCTTGATGGAGAAATTATCGAATTTAGCTTTGAAGCCATTGCCGTCAGGGCAGGCTCCCATAATCCCTACCATGACGGGGTGGTTATCCTGCAACCAAGCATTGCGCATCATCGTGTATTCCTTATCGTCGAACGAGTAGAAAATCTCTACCGCATCTAATCGGCGTACTGCCTTTATCCATACAAAGGGCACAGGCTTTTCCAAAGGGATAATACTCCAGTCGCTCGTATGATGCGTTACGACGGTACTCAGATTATATTTCCCATCCACGAACTCAATCCCGGCCTTGATGTAGTTCTCGTGGTCGATACGCAGCATTAATCCCGATTGGTCGAAACGGGTCTTGTAGTCTCCGCTTATTTTCACCTTGACCTCGAATTCCCCTCCACGTATCGTATAGAGGAACGGCGCGTCGTCTACAGTGAACCCGTAATGAGATACCCGCCAGTAGTCGGTTTGCGGGGTAACATCCATGGTGAGTGTATTGCCTTTGATTTCCCACTGTTCCGGTTCGTTGAACCACTGCATCTTGTCCAATGATTGTGCCATGCCGGTATATGAGGCGGCAATCATCAGCCCGATTAATAACACGATTTTCTTCATCTCTTTTTAATAATTAAATATTCATGATTTAGAATCAAATATCCCATATAACCTGAAAAGGGCTACATTTTATTTATCTTTGCAAAGGTAACGTGTTGCCGTATATTGCACAATGATTATAAATAACCATTTTATTGCTACGGACAGATGGATGCCATAGATAGATTGAACAAAGCATTTTTTGCACAGGATTTCATGGATGAGCTGCCATACGCCGAGTTGCTGGACAAGTATAAGGAGATAGCTCGCAATTATGCACGGATGGAGAATGCGGTCGCTGTGTTGAGTGATTTGCGTATGAACGCGAGTTATCTTTATTATGGCAATTTCACCCGGATGCTGGGAATTGATAAATGCGGGGACGAGGACAGGGTGTCTTCTATTTGGGAAAAAGAGATATTCAGGCTTATTCATCCGGATGATTTGGCAGGGAAACATCTGCAGGAATTATATTTTTTTCATTTTATCAAATGCCTGCCAAAAGGGAAACGCTCCGATTATTATTTGACCAGCAAACTGCGCATGAAGGGCGGGACGAATAATTATATTCCCGTACTGCATCGGATGTTTTATATTTCTATTCCTTCGAACGGCACATTGTGGTTGGCTTTATGCCTGTACAGTCCGTTGCTGTTTGATATTCCTGCCAAATGCATGATTGTTAATTCTGCCAACGGGCAGCTAATGGAACTGGACAGACAGGAAAGTACGAAGATTCTTTCCGGCCGGGAGAAACAGGTATTGAATTTCGTGGATAAAGGACTGACAAGCAAAGAAATTGCCGAAGCACTGTCTATTAGTATCAATACGGTCAGCCGGCATAGGCAAGAGATATTAGGAAAGCTCCGGGTAAAGAATTCCATCGAAGCCTGCAGGATAGCCAAAGAGTTGAAGTTGATATAACCGCATAAGGTCAACCCGTTGACGGAACGGCATCAGAGTCTGTGGGTTCTGCCAACGGGGTAAATCCTTTTGTTTTACAACGCCCTGCCTTTATACACTGTCGATTCGCTGCTGGGGTACAGCGTTCCCGTAAAGGAGATTCGATTGCTGCTAAAGTTCGGGCTGACAGTAGCCGTACATTTCGCTGATCCGTTTATCATCTGTACCCACACCGTTGCGGAGATTCCTACCCCTTGTACCATCATCTGGAAAGTGATATTTCCCTTCTTGTCCGTTTTTAGTGAGATATTCGAAGGTGTTCCTTCTACTGTGATGCCACCAATCCCGTTAGGACCGGAAAATGCTCCATTAAAAGCCAGCTGTACAGTTGCTTGCCCATCAATCAAAGAAACGAAGTTAGTACTTGGCGTGACATATGCCCAGTTTCCTCGTTTGAATTCAATACGGTCGGCTTCCAAGACAAAATCTTGCGCTTCTAACGCCGCTTTTGCCTCTTCAAAAAGAGCTTTAGCTTCTGCTTCGGCCGCTGCTTTTTCAGCCTCTTTCGCCTTTTGTCTTGCCTCTTTCGCTGCTTGGCGGGCAGCTTTTGCATCCTGGTGGGATGCCGCGTCCTGCGCCATCATTGTGCCTGCTCCTACGAACAAGGCAGCCATCAACAATAAAAACAATCTTTTCATCTTCATCAGTGTTTAAATCCTAATTTAAATACAATCGTAAGATGCAATTTGTTGTATAGTGGCTGTATCCTTTTTACTTAATTAACTTATCGAAGACAAAGCGTTTATCCTCGGTAAAAATAGCGGGGCTCGCGTTCCCGTTCTTGTATCAGTCCGTTCCGGTAGGCGAAGAGCAGGTTCTCCAAGTCTTGGATTTGTTGCTGCAGTTCTGCGCCTTTGTCGGTATCTTTCACCATTTGGCGATGCGCACTCAATTCCACTACGATGGTGGTTGAACGGATGTCCAAGCCCTCTTCGATGGCCTTGGCGGTTGACAGGAAGGGTTCGTGTTGCACCAATTGGAATCCGCGTGAATGGTAAACCAGCGTATAACCGGCGATACCGGTCTCTGAATGATACGCTTTCGAGAAGCCGCCGTCAATGACCAACAGTTTTCCGTTGGCTTTAATCGGATTTTCTCCTTTGATGGAACGTACCGGGACATGTCCGTTAACGATATGCCGGTGTTCGCCTGTTACACCGAATTCGTCTAACAGTTTATCGCAAATGGCCTCTTCTTCGCGGAGGGTATAGTAGGCTCCCTTTTCTTCTTTGTGCGTCTCTTTATCTTCGATGAAGCAACGTTCGAAAGTTGCCATCCGGCTTTTGTCGAACAGGGGCGAATCTTTCCCGCACCAAAGATACCAGATATAATCCATGGCAAACTGCTTCTCTTCGGTATCTTCTGTATCGAAATAAGCGGTACGTACCAGTTGGTCGATACGGTCCATGAGCGCTTTTCCTTTGAAATATTCGCCATTTACCTTCACCTCTTTCAGTGTCCCGTCCGGATTTAGGGGCACAGAGGCATGGAACAATAGGTTTGAATTGCAAACCTTATACAGGCTTCCGTGCCGGAACAGGCAGCGCATGTGCTTACGCAGTTTCTCGCTTCCTTCGAACGAGCGGCTGATACGGCGAATTATATCCTCTTCGTCGATAGAGAGCCGGTAGGGGTCGCGCGGGTCGAGGGTAGGCCAGATTTTGTCTTTCAGTTCATATTCTTTATTTCCTAAGCGAATTGTCCCTTTCTCTAAGTTAATCCGATGCAGCAGCAGGCGGTCGTCCATTTCGAATTCGGGGCGGCGACGGATGATTTCTCCTTCCAGTTTATATTGCACGACCGAGATGGCTTTGTTCATTTGGGCAATCAGGCGGACGGTCTTTTCATCGAACATATTCTCTTCCGTGTTCAGCTTCGGAATGAAAAGCGTACACGGGTCGTTGGCATAGACCTCCATCGCGAAGCGCGCCAGTGGCAGGAGGTTGATTCCGTAACCATCTTCCAAGGTCGATAGATTCCCATAGCGGAGGCACATCCGAATGACATTCGCCATGCTTGCCAGATTCCCGGCGGCTGCGCCCATCCACAGCATGTCGTGGTTGCCCCATTGGATGTCTACGTTATGGTAATCGCACAGCGTGTCCATGATGATATGTGCGCCCGGTCCTCGGTCATAGATGTCGCCGATGATGTGCAGTTGGTCGATGGTCAGCCGCTGGATTAAGTTGCACATCGCAATGATAAAATCGTCTGCGCGGCCGGTCGAGATGATGGTATGGATGATTTGGTCCACATACGCAGACTTGTTGGGCTCGACCGACGATTCGTGCAACAGCTCCTGAATGATATACGAGAACTCGCGCGGCAAGGCTTTGCGGACTTTTGAGCGGGTATATTTCGAAGAGACGTTCCGGCAGACCTTCACCAGCTGGTTCAAGGTAATCATATACCAATCGTCAAGCTCCTTTTCGACCGCTTTTACCAAGAGCAGCTTCTCTTCCGGATAATAAATCAGGGTGCAGAGTTCCTTTTTCTCCGAGTCGCGCATCGTATTGCTGAAAATCTCGCTCACCTTGCGCTTGATGGAGCCGGAAGCATTCTTCAGGACATGGTTGAATGCTTGGTATTCCCCATGCAGGTCGGACAGGAAGTGCTCCGTTCCTTTGGGGAGGTTCAGGATGGCCTCCAGATTGATGATTTCCGTACTGGCATCTGCAATGGTCGGGAAGCTGCGCGAAAGCAGTTGCAAGTAGCGCAAATCTTCTATCACTGCCTTTTCTTTTGTAATATCTTTAGTCATATTATTTCTACCTTGATATATTGAAATATTTCCGAATAAATCCGATTCCGTAGCCGAACAGTTGCGTGAACGCTGCTGCGACCGAGAGCATCCCGATGTATAAATCGCCTCCGTTCTGCCGCGCCGCATCGAAGAAAATAAGGAGGATGTAAAGCATCAGCAGGCTGTATAAGAGCGGCCAACCGATTCCCGCCACCAAAATGCAGAATACAAACAGGACAAACAGGGCAGGGAGGCAATGCACCGGCTTCAGTGTGCCGGGATATTTCTTCCAGAGTACGATGCGCGCCTCGCCGGAGTGCTCCACTTGCCGGAAGAATTGGCTGAAACTGGTCCGTCGTTTATGGTAAACATAGGCCTCCGGAAACAAACGCGTGCGGCAGCCTGCTTGGAACAGGCGCGTGCTGAAATCGATATCCTCCCCATAGCGCATTGAGGTATCGAATCCTTGCAGGCGCATGAAGACGTCGCGCCGCACTCCCATGTTGAAACTCCGCGGATAGAACTTGTCCAGTTTTTTCTTCCCGCCGCGTATCCCGCCGGTGGTGAAGAACGAAGTCATGGCATAGCTGATGGCTTTTTGTATGGGCGTGAACGACGGATGCGCCCGGTCCGGTCCGCCGAAGGCATCTGCCGGTTCGCGCGACAGTTCGTTTTCCACGGCTTCCAGATATCCCTCCGGCAAAACGCAATCCGAATCCAGAATCAGCAGGTAGTCGCCTTTGCTCTGCTTTGCGCCATAGTTGCGTGCCTTGCTGGGACCGCCGTTCGGAATCAGGAAATAGCGGATATCCATCCGGTCGGCATAGCCTTCGGCAATCGCTTTGCACGGAAGGGTCGAGCCGTCTTCGACCACGATGACCTCGAAGTTCCGATAGGTTTGCCGGGTCAGGCTAAAAAGCAAATCATCCACCTCGTCCGGGCGGTTATATACCGGAATGATAATCGAATAATAACGTATATTTCCTGTTTCCATAAGTAACGAATTTTCGCGTTCCCTCTTTTTCTGTTCGACGATGGACAAAGGTACGGATTAATTCAGAACAGCACAAGCCGCTTTGTCCCATTCTTTTTTGAAACGGATTATTTTCGCATCGGCGCAAGCCACGCCGAGTTGAGGCCGCCGAGCCTTGCCGGAAAACCGCCAACACGTGTTGTGAGGTCGCCCGAGCCTCCGGAAATGCCCCCAACACGTGTTGGCAGGTCTCGCGGGCTTCCGAAAGTGTTCCCAACACGTGTTGGCAGGTCTCGCGGGCTTCCGAAAGTGCTCCCAACACGTGTTGGCAGGTCTCGCGAGCTTCCGAAAGTGCTCCCAACACGTGTTGGCAGGTCTCGCGGGCCTCCGGAAGCGCCGCAACACGTGTTGCCGGGTCATTGAGGCCCCTCAAAGTGCTGCCAAAACGTTTAGGGAGGTCATTGAGGCCCCTCAAAGTGTTGCCAAAACGTTTAGGGAGGTCATTGAGGGTCCTCAAAGTGTTGCCAAAACGTTTAGACAGGTCGTTGAGGCCCCTCGAAGTGCTGCCAAAACGTTTAGGGAGGTCATTGAGGGTCCTCAAAGTGTTCCCAAAACGTTTAGACAGGCTTTTGAGGCTCCTCAACGGTTTGGCAAAACGTTTAGACGAATATCCTTCGGAGAAAAATGCGGGAAAAACGGACATTGGGGGACAAACGTACCGGTGGACGGTTTAAAATATCCCGCCTTTGTAGAGATTGTCGAAGTTGGTATGTACGCCTTCCGCTTTTTTCGCCTCTTCGCCCTCCGGATTCAGCTCGATAGACTTCTTCAGGTCGTCGAATGCCCCCTTCTTGTCGCCTTTCAGATTCTTTGCCCGTCCGCGTTCGGCATAGGCTTTGCCCAGTGTCGGGTTGTTTTCGATAATCTCATCGAAAAAGGCGATGGCGTCATCCAATTTGTTTTCAGCGATAAGCAATTCGCCGGTCAACAGCGCCGCCTCCTCGTTGAACGGATTCAGTGCCAAGACCTGCTCGAAGTCCTTCTTGGCATCGTCCAGCCGGTTTTCGAAGGCGTGGATTCTGCCGCGTAGCAGGTAGGCCAATTCCTCTTCCGGGTTCAGTTCGATGACTTTCTCCACATCCTTCAGTGCCTCCTCCGGCTGTTGCATCTGCAGGAGGATTTCCGCACGTAACTGGTAGGCGCTTTCAAAATCCTCTTTCAAGGCAATCGATTTGGTCAGGTCGGCAATCGCGCCCAACACATCGCCCGTGGTACGTTTGGCTTTCGCCATCAGGTAGTAGGCGGTAGCGTTTTCGGGTTCGAGCGCGATGATGGCTTGGCAATCCGGAATCGCTTCGGCATCCCGGTCCAGCAGAAAGAGGACTTGTACGCGCGACAGCAGCGTGTTGACATGCTCCGGCTGCAATTCGTGCATCCGGTTCAATTCGCCCAAGGCGGCGTCCATGTTGTTGGTTGCCATATACGCCGAGACCAAGAAGGAGCGGGTCTCGAAATCTTCTTGGATATTCAAGGCCTCTTGGAAGCACCGGATGGCGTAGGGGAGTTTGCGTGACTGCTGCGCCCTGACGCCGTCATATTTCAGGATATCGAAGTTCTTTGCATTGTTCTTTTCCCTGTTTTCTGCCGATTCTTCTTTGTCTGAGGCAGAAAAGAACGATTTAAAAAAGTTTCCCATGCTGTTTATCTTTTTGTTTATTTCCTCTTTGTGTGCAAAAGTAAGGATTTTTTGCACTTACTTTCCGTACCTTTGCGCAAATTGTCAAAAAAATGGAAAATTCAACGATAGAACGCCGGTTGCAACTGACAGCCGACGGGAGCCATACGCTTTTTATCCCCGAAATGGACGAGCATTACCATTCGGTGAATGGAGCGATTCAGGAATCGACGCATATCTTTATAGAGGCAGGACTCCGTGCGGTGCAGAAGCCGGAGATTCAGCTGTTGGAAATCGGTTTCGGTACGGGATTGAACGCCCTGCTTACATGGAAAGCGGTGGAGCAGTCGGCTGCCATCCGGCGTTTGGTGTATCATACGGTCGAGCTGTATCCGTTGCCGGAAGAGATTACTGGTGCACTCAACTGCGGCGATTTGGTATGGCCGGAACAGAAAGGGCGTTTCCACGCATTGCATCAGGCGGATTGGAACAGGGAGGTGGAACTGGGCGACCGTTTTGTGTTGCATAAGATAGCGGGCGACAGCAATACCTGCACTCTGCCGGAACATATCGACCTGATTTATATGGATGCCTTCGCACCGGAAAAGCAACCGGAAATGTGGAATGATGCCTTTTACCGGAAATTATACCATCACACAGCGCCGGGGGCGGTTATCGTGACCTATTGTGCGAAAGGAGCAGTGCGGCGCGGTATGCAAGCCGCCGGATTCCGAATGGAACGTTTGCCCGGTCCTCCGGGAAAGAGGCATATGTTGAGGGGATGGAAGAGTAGTGAGTAAAAAATTACGAGTTACGAATTACAAATTGCGGTTTTCTTACCGTAATTCGTAATTCATAACTCGTAACTCATCATTCGTCTTTTATTTGAGCAGTGCTTCAATCTTCTCGACGAATTTGTCTTTGCTGGTTGCGCCGACAATCTTATCGACCATCTCGCCGTTTTTCAAGAACAATATGGTCGGAATGTTCCGGATGCCAAATCTCCCGACTACATCGTCGTTGTTATCCACATCCATCTTGCCGATGACCACTTTTCCTTCATACTCTTGGGCTAATTCGTCGATAATCGGAGAAACCATTCTGCAAGGTCCGCACCATTCAGCCCAGAAATCGAGGACCATCGGTTTCCCAGAGTTAGCATACTCTTCAAAGTTTGCGTCAGTAATCTGTAAAGCCATTTTTATATCTGATTTAAATTCGTATTCGGTTGTAAAAACGTGGGCAAAAGTACGAATTTTTATTTCCTAACCCTAATTTTACCCATTAATTTTAAAGTCGATATTTTCGTTCTCGGTCAGGTAATCGACCAACTCCTGTGTTATCTCCAGCCGAACGCTTTTCGAGAACAGATTTAACGAGACGTTGTTGTTGCCATCGACCACTTTAAAGTATAAGAGACTGTTTCCCGGATGATTCCGGATAATCGTCGTCAGTTCGTTGACCGTTTGTTCGTCCAAGTCGTGTATCGGTAGCGTGATGCTGATTTTCTCAATCAGTTTGTCCTTCTCATCATGCAACAGGCGGATGGAACTGATGTGGAAATCCTGAATGCTCTCGTTATATTTCCGGGCTTCCATCTTTCCGGCGATTAACAGATACATTCCCTCTTTGCCATATTTGCTGTATTCGATATAGTCTTGTCCGAACAGGGCGATATCTCCGCTTCCGGAAAAGTCTTCTATCCTCAAGACCCCGTAGGGCTTGCCGGTCTTCGTCATGCCTTCGCGGAAACCGGTGACGATTCCGCCCGCCAATATCTCGCGGCCTATCAAGCTCTCCTTATCGTTGAACTCGCTCATGCCTGTATTGCATACATATTTCAGGATAATCCGGTATTCGTCCAGCGGATGGGCGGAGAGATAGATGCCCACCAGTTCCTTTTCACGGTTCAGTCGCTCCAAATCGCTCCAGCGTTCGCACTTGGGAATCTCCGGCTTAGCAATCTCTATGGAGTTGTCATCCCCGAATAAGGAGGCTGCAGCCGATGCCTTGTCCATCTGGTATTTATTTCCATAACGAATCAACACATCCACGAAGGTTTCCCCCTTCCCGTTATCCGCAAAGAAGGCTTCGCGTTGTATGCCTAAATTGTCGAATGCTCCGGACAATGCCAATGCTTCGATGTTCTTCTTGTTGCAGGAGAAGAGATTGATGCGCTCTACAAAGTCGAATATGTCTTTGAACGGACCGTTCTTTTTACGCTCTCCGATAATATTATAGGATGCCGATTCGCCTACGCCCTTGATTGCACCTAATCCGAAGCGGATGTTCTTGTTCACATCCACACCGAACTTTAAGAACGATTCGTTGACATCCGGTCCCAATACTTGGATGCCCATTGCCTTGCATTCGTCCATAAACTTGGTGATATCGACAATATTGGACAAGCTTCGGCTCAATACGGCAGCCATATATTCCGGCGGATAGTTCGCTTTGAGGTAGGCCGTCTGGTAAGCTACCCACGAATAGCAGGTCGCGTGGCTCTTGTTGAATGCATACGAGGCGAACTTCTCCCAGTCTGCCCAGATTTTGTTCAGGGTCTCAGCTTTATATCCGTTGGCTTCTCCTCCCTTCATGAATTTCTCCTTCAGGGCGTTCATCTTGTCAATGAGTTTCTTACCCATCGCCTTACGCAAAGCGTCACTCTCACCGCGTGTGAAGCTGGCCAACAGGCGGGAGAGCAACATGACCTGCTCCTGATAGACCGTAATCCCGTAGGTATCTTTCAAGTAACGTTCCATGACCGGGATATCGTACTTGATTTCTTCCAGTCCATGTTTACGGCGGATGAACGACGGGATATAATCCATAGGTCCCGGACGATACAGGGCATTCATGGCAATCAGGTCCTCGAACTTCGAGGGCTGCAATTCGCGGAGATACTTCTGCATACCGACGGACTCGAACTGGAACGTGCCGGTTGTTTTCCCTTCACAATATAATTTGTAGGTAGCCGGGTCTTCGAGGCTGATATGGTCGATATCCAAATCCTCCCCGGTGGTCAGCTTGATATTCTCGATAGCATCTTTGATGATGGATAGGGTCTTCAGTCCCAAGAAGTCCATCTTAATCAATCCGGTCTCTTCAATAACGGAACCTTCATACTGGGTCACCAGCATCTCTTCGCCGGTATCCTTGTCTTTCGCCGTACTGACCGGTACGACATCTGATATATCGTATCGTCCGATAATGACACCGCAGGCATGTACACCGGTATTGCGTACGTTCCCCTCCAACATCTGGGCATACTTCAATGTATCCCGTGCCAGTGGGTCGGGACCGGTAGCTGCCTCTTTCAGTTCGGGGACATATTCGATAGCATCCTTCAGCTTGAACTTCTTCATGTCCGGTATCTTGTCCGGTACGAGTTTCGCCAGACGGTTCGCTTCGGATAGGGGCAACTTCTCTACACGGCCTACATCTTTAATCGCCGACTTCGTGGCCATTGTACCGTAGGTGATGATATGCGCCACCCGTTCAGCTCCATACTTATCGGTTACCCACTGCAATACCTTGCCGCGCCCGTCATCATCGAAGTCCGTATCGATATCAGGCAGGGAGATACGGTCCGGATTCAGGAAACGCTCGAACAGCAGGTCATACTTTATCGGGTCTATCTTCGTAATGCCTAAGCAATAGGCCACGGCGGAACCGGCAGCAGAGCCACGTCCCGGACCGACGGATACGTTCAGTTCCTCACGGGCAGCACGGATGAAGTCCTGTACAATCAGGAAGTAACCGGGGAAACCCATCGTCTTCATGATGTGCAGCTCGAACTTCAATCGCTCGGATACCTCGTCAGAGAGCGGGTCACCATAGAGCTGTTTCGCTCCGTCGTAGGTTATCTTCGCAAGGTAGTCTGCCTCCAATTTGATACGGTACAGCTTATCGTATCCGCCTAATTTCTTTATCTTCGCCTCTGCCTCCTCTTGGCTGAGTACGACATTACCGTTCTCATCCTGCGTGAACTCATCGAACAGCTCCTTCTCGGAGATTCTCTTCCGGTATTCCTCTTCTCTCCCGAACTCCTCCGGGATATTGAAGGTCGGCATGATAGGTCCGCTATCGATGCTGTAATATTCTACCTTATCGGCTATCTCCAATGTATTCCGCAGGGCTTCGGGGATGTCTTGGAATATCTGGTTCATCTCTGCCGTCGTCTTGAGCCACTCCTGTTTGGTGTAGCGCATACGGTTCGGGTCGTTCAGGTCCTTCCCCGTACTGAGGCAGATGAGGCGGTCGTGTGCATCGGCATCCTCTTCGTTGATGAAATGTACATCGTTGGTGGCGATGAGCTTGATGTTGTGCTTATGCGCCAATTCCACCAATACGCGGTTGACCTCTACCTGATGCTTATATACCATGCGGTCGGCATCTTCCCGCTCCGTCTTATGCCGTTGCATCTCCAAGTAGTAATCCTCGCCGAACAGGTTCTTGAACCAGAGGATAGCCTCTTCCGCAGCAGGGATATTCCCATGCATAATCTTCTGGGGAATCTCGCCTCCCAAGCAGGCAGAGCAGACAATCAGTCCCTCGTGGTACTGTTCCAACAGCTCCTTGTCGATACGCGGACGACCGTAGAACCCCTCCGTCCATGAGCGGGAGACTATCTTAATCAGGTTCTTATAGCCCGTCTTGTTCTTGGCAAGGACAATCAAGTGCCACCCGCTGCGGTCATCTTTCTCCTCCTTCTTATGGCGGTCCCGGCGGGCGCAATAGCATTCGCAGCCGATAATCGGTTTGAACAATGCCCCCTCCGCCTCACGGAGTTGCTTCTGCAGCTCCTCTTTCTGGGCGGTATCCTCTTCGCTCAGCTCCTCCTTCTCGTCCAAGCCCTTCAGCTCCTTCCGGATATCCTTAATCGTCCCTTGGACCTTCCCGTTCTTCTTGTTTACCTTATTGAAGAACTCCTTAATACCGAACATATTGCCGTGGTCTGTCACAGCGATTGCCCGCATCCCGTCCTTATAGGACTTGTCGATTAAGGCATCAATCGAGGCTTGTCCGTCCAGCAAGGAGTATTGCGTATGTACATGCAGATGAATGAATGGTTCCATATTCAGCGTGATAAATTGGTGCGTAAAAGTACTGCTTATTCCATGAACCGCCAAGTTAAAAACGGATAATAAGCGAGGGGGAGGAGAGGGGGAGCTGGCAAGGTGACGAGAAGGAGACCAAAATACCCCATATATGGGTGTCATCCATACCCCATGTATGGGGTCCTCCCAATACCCATATATGGGGTCCTCCTAATACCCATATATGGGTGTCTTTTAATACCCACGAGTGGGGTAGGGTGAACACCCACGAGTGGGGTCCTATCAATACCCACGCGTGGGGTATCCACCATACCCACTCGTGGGGTATTTTCAACACGAAAGGGCGAGACCGGATTGCTCCAGCCCCGCCCTACTCAATGAGAGATTATCTGCTTGAACAGCAGATAGTTTGTGTGTGTTATTTAACGATTACTTTCAACTGTTTCGTATCGTCTCCGCTCTGCAGAACCACTACATAGATGCCCTGCGGAACCATTATCTGCGTATCACCGCTGATTTCGCGCTTAGCCTGCAAGCGGCCGCTGATGTTTACTACGGTAACCTCTGCATTCGCTACGTTCTTAATCTGGATGAAGCCCTTGCCGGTGTAGACCTTAGCCGTCTCAATATCCTCGATGCCGGTCGGTGTACCGGTGAAGCTGGCGGTCAATGTCAAGTCGCCGGTCAGTACTAAGTCGAGCACTTGGTCCGTGCTGCCATTCGACCAACCCTTGAACTTCACACCGCTCTCCGGATAAGCTACTACCGTAATCTCGTCACCATAGTAATATGTTGTAGCCTCGCCATCCTCAATCTCCACACGGCCGATATGATACTTCTTGTCATTCAGATAGGACTCCTTGATATCGACCTTCAGAGCCGTAGGATTAGACAACGATACACGTACCGTCGTGTTCGCTTGGATATTCGATACCGTATAACGTCCATTCGAGCCCTTCGATACCGTACCATTCGTAGCCGTCACGCTCACCTTGTTTGCATCGGCAGCCAATGTGGATACGGTGAAACTAATCGATTCACCTGCAGCCACCACATGCTCACCGCTACCGGTGATAACCGCACCGCGCACACCACCTTCAGGGATAGTCACGCGGAAGTTGCCGGGCGTTGTCTTTACGCGGAAGGAGCCAGTTACTAAGATGGATTCATCCGGCATTTCAAAGACTACTGAGGTTGACCCCGGATATTCATATCTATGACCATTCATATCAATAGTGATGGTTTCAACCTCAAAGTCCGGATTTGGTGTCGCACGGATTGTCAATTTAGTGCCGGCAGGAATCTGTGTCCCTGTGGTATAATTATCTACACTAAGCACACCATTGGCAACATTGGCAATAACCATGATGGGTTTGTCTGTAACCTGTATTGCCAAATCTTCGCTTTGTTCGTCTGCCTCTAAATAAGCATTCGTATAGTTCAACTGGTCATTAGGCACAAACTGTATCCGATAGTGCTCACCATCCTTAGGAGTTATATTCTTATTAACAAAAGAACATATACCTTCTACTTCCGCAGAATAGCCACGCAAATTAGCAGCTTCCAGCGTCATACCTTTACCTATCAAGTCAACCGAAGTAGGCCAAGTAACTTTCGGAGTCTTTTGGGTAATCTGCATTGGCATTTCAAAAGATGCACCAGACAAGCCTGCAGTCATATCTATTGGTATATCCAAATGAGCGACATATTTACCCGCATTAATCGGAGCACCAGATAAACGGTTGCCTGCTTCATCTGTATAATAAATAGAAGCGCAAAGTTCTGTTTTTGGTGTACCTGTTACCGGAGTACCCTCTTTTGTAATGGTCAGGTTATCCAAGTCATATAATATCGGGCTACCTGTATAAGTAGTAGAATATGTCGGTTCTGTGAACTCTACTTTATACACATTGTCCTTTAATTTACCGTCTAACTCTATACCGTATGTACCTGCCTTAGAGATTGTACATTCGAAAACAGTTCCATTCAATGTAGCATTAATTGGAGAAACAGCGTTCGTAGCTTCAACCAATTTAACGGTTTTATAGCCGTTCACTGCTATTTGTACATTCAATGTTGTACCGGCCGGTACTTCTACATCAAATTCGCTGCTACCACTCTTGAGCTCTTGTGTGCCATTGAATACAGTAACAGTAACCGGAATATTGGATACCGACGTGCCATCAATCCGTACATCTTTCGGGTTAATAGTTATTTTTTGCATAGGTGCATCATCATCACCAATCTTAACCGGAACAACAACTGCTGCTACTTGGAAATTCGGATCATCTTTGCCATCTTTCTGTACTTTGAAACGAAGGGTTACGGAATGAGATTTAGTTTCCCATACTTTAGTCCCATCTTTAGCTATTGATTTAGCATCAGCTACTGCTTCCAAATCAGTAATATCTACAGTATTAGAACCTTCATAACCATTCACTGCAATAATATCGAATACACCTTTAACTGTATTTCCTAAAGCTGTACCTTCAGCAGAGGATATAGAATACTTATATGTTCCATCTTCTTGCTTAACAGCCTTTACTTCCGGTGTCTTAATCTGTACAGCTGCAGGATTGATTACAAGGACAGCTTTGCTATTATCAGAAAGTTGGAAATTATACGGGCCTAATGCGGCATACGATTTATCGGCTTCGCGAGAGAACTGTACGGCATAAGAGCCAGCATTAACCGGAGCTTCTGAACTGTAAGATGTCGGATTGCCATCCGTACCTATTGCTGCATACTTCAAATCCAAAGTCAGACCGCCCGGTTTCGTTGAATAAGCAAATGCTTTAGCCTTACCATCGTAAGTATATTCTTGTGCATCTACTTGGCCATTGCTAACCTGTTTATTGTTTACCAAGATAGTAATTGCCTGAAGTTTTTTTACATTAATGATAAATGCCGCATTGCCATCTTCCGGAGCGGTAAATGCCACATTATACACATTGGCTGTAGCTGTCGGCTGTGGTTGCAAGTTCTGAGTACCATTCAAGATGATAGAAGAAATGATATATTCATCGTCAACGGTCAGGCTCATGTTTGTAGTCTGTCCGGCAATTACGTCTGATGGATTATCTAATGTTACTTCCTCTGAAATCTTAGTCGTACTTAAACTCTGGATGCTACTGCTTCCAACCTTTATCACAGACAAAATTGTGCTCCACATTTCTGATGCATCTTCAGCGCCGGCCAACTCAAAGCTATATTTCGTATTCATTGAATTCGGCTTGAACACAACTGTG
Organism: uncultured Parabacteroides sp.; assembly: GCA_949289155.1. GTDB lineage: Bacteria > Bacteroidota > Bacteroidia > Bacteroidales > Tannerellaceae > Parabacteroides. The sequence continues at coordinate 5,220 of CASEMX010000034.1, read as the reverse complement.
ATTGCTTTATTACCATCCACTTTAATCTTAGCAGTACCCTTTTCAAACTCTTCCTCTGTATCATTGTTAATTTGGTAAACTGCCTTATACAAAGACGATGGATTTGCATCCAGCATGATGCCATTTCCATAAGCAATCTGGTGAGTCTTGCCTACTTCCAATAGTTTGGTGGTATAATCTGTGCTTCCCGGCTCTTTCTGTATCATTTCATAAGCCGTATAGTTACCGCCATTCTCTGGCAGAGGACTTAATGTTACGGTCTGCGGCTTACCTTTGAATACAGCTTTGATAGAAACCTCTTGTTGTACATTTGTGCCACTACCCGGTTTGGCTTTTACAACAAACTGATTCTTCTCGCCACTTTGTACAAGGCCTTTGACTTCATACTTATCTATCTCATAACCTGTAGCAGGAGAATCTTTAACCGTTATTTTGTCACCTTGGTGACAAGCCGCAGGATTTGTATTATGATCCTTCCCTTGAATCGAACATTGAGTGGTGAATGACATAGAGCCTGTATTATCACCCCAAAGATTCTTATCACTCTCTAAAGTCTTAATAGTAACTTCAGCAGGAGTGATTTCAATCCCTGTCAATGTAACAGAAGCATCACCATTTGTCAGCTTACAACTCACTTTTCCGGAGGTATAATAACCTTCTCCATCTGTAAATACAAAATGATTGTCCGCATATTCGGTTGCATTGATTGTCCCCTCCTCAGCTTTCCAGTCAGAGAAAGTAACATCAGACAAATCCGTACCAAGCACTTTCAGTTTGCTCTTTACAGCAGATAATACATCAGCGCCTTTGGCATTTACCTCAATACCTTTGGCATCTAATGTTTGGTTACCTACAATGACACAGTTTTCTTGGCTGGGATTAAAGGTAACCGTTTCCAATTTGTTGCCGTCAGCATTGACGGTTGTCAAAGCAGGTGCTCCGCTTATTTCCAATGTAGTCAAATTCCCATTTCCGGAGAAAGTCAATGTCTTTACCTTATCATGATTCAAATCACAAGTGCTGACTTTTCCTGATATGGTCAAAGTGGTTACAGCGTCTGCTACGTTTACTGTATATGAGGATGTCCCTGCAATTGGAGTAATTTCTATCCCTTTATTAGTCCAACCTGATGAACCATAACTCAAATTAGCATCTGCAGAAACTGTTACCTTTTCAGTGATACCGGTAAGGACTAATGTTCCATTCGCCGCCTTCACCAACCCCACCGACACAAACAGCATCAGTAGGCTTAAAAGTAATCGTTGTTTCATGATTCTTAATTTTTTAGTTAATACTCTTGTTTATTACATTTCTTGCCTCGACGGATTGACTAACGTTAGGCACTCGATGTGTACAGCGTTGTGCATTCAGCTTTCATAGTGCTATGCACACAGCCTTGTACGTTCGAGTGGGTTTGCCCCACATATCCGAGTGTGTCTGTCCCACATATTCGAGTGGGTCTGCACCACGTACTCATGTGCTCCCGCTTTGGCAAAAAAAGCCCCTCTACATTGAATAGAGAGGCTTTCCTGATTTTGTTTCCCGCTCATATCTTCGCAGACCGACCGGGTTAGAACTTTTCTAATTACACTTTTATATTAATACTAAATTCGTCCGCCTTTCCTCCTCTCGGAATACTTGCTCGGCCATTGCCGGGCGGATTTGGAATATTTAATTTATAAACAATTAAATTCTAAGTTATGATTTTTGAGTAGTTAAAGGAGTTAGCGCTTTGCGCAGGAGTTATAGGAGTTAAGCCAAATGTCTCGGATGATATTATCTAAAGCTATTGGCTTTAACTCCTCTAACTCCATTAACTCCCTCTAACTCCTATTTATTTAACTGCTACCTTGCTTTCGCCGTCAACTGATACTACTACGATACCAGCCGGAGCTGCGATAGTTTCATTGTCGCTGTTGATAACTTCGTTAGCTACTACCTTACCTAAGATAGTCGATACGATAACGTTCTTGCCTTCAGCACCCTTAACGATAACGCCACCTTCAGTTGCGATTACGCTAACTGCGCTTGTTGCATCTTCGATAGTTTCGTTAGCTGTCGGAGTGCGAGTTTCGTCTTCGTTCATGTTGAATACGTCACCCTTAGCATATTCGTCGTCAACTACGATGCAACCGTTAACCCAACGCAAGTAACCTTCTTCAGTAGTGTTCTTCAAAGGATCTTCATTGCTACCGTCGCCATATTTAGCCGGGTTGTAATCCATCCACAAAGTCTGAATCTTGAACTCGTCAGATTCCATAGAGTCTGTGTACTTGAATGCGAACTTAGCTACGTTCAAAGCGTCAGTACCTAAGTCAAGAACTGTAGTATCACCCTCTTCTGTACCGTTGATTACATACAACTTGTCAGCCATTTCAGGAGCAACGCCGTCTGCCAATACGTGGATTGCATTTACGAATGACAACTTAGCGCACTGGTTACCCTCTTCAGTCTCGTTGATGTACGGATTGTTGTGGATACCTGCAGTCTGACCATAAACGTTAGCTGTATCAATCATGTTGATTAAGTAGCGACCTGTGTTGTAAGATACCCAAACAGAGTGTTCGCAAGTATCTTCCGGACGGAATCCGTGGTCTTCGCAGTAGTAACCTTCGTGATGTTCAACGTTTACAGCCAACAGATACTGCCAACGAGTATTTTCACCACGGTTAACGTATGCAGAGTCAGCATACAATGCCGGGTTGATGTCACCGAACTGAACATCATTGTCTACATTCAAGAAGCTCAATGTTCTGCCATTCAAGCTTACACCTGCCTTTTCGTAAACTACCTGATGGTCGTTATCACCACGATACAAGCTGATTGTATCCAAAGCAGCATCAGCAACTAACTTGCGGTATTCAGGAGCATCAACTTTGTTTACGAACATCAATGCATTTGCATCGCCAGCATACATCTGCATGTTCTTCCAAGTACCACGGTCTGTAGAGTTTTCTTGGTAAACCTTTTCAGAAGCGTATGCATCATCTACATTTGCATGAACATTTCCGTTTGTATAGTCGGTAGCTTCTCTTGCAGTCAACATTACATAGTTATAAACACGGTTGCCATCGATATCAGCTTTGCGTTTCAAAGCAAACATAGCATCTGTGCCATATTTGTAAATCTTAGCTTCGTCCTTATCGTAAACGTTGCACTGATAATAGTCTAAGTTCGTATTGTCATTGAATTCAGCGAACTCGCTATTGCTACGATTCTGGAATGCGTACGGCAAGATTACCAATGTATCTTTAGTCGCTTCAACTCGGCTCTTTTCAGCCACCCATTTATTCAATGTAGAAACAACCAATACAGAGTCGATTTGATTATCCCATTCTGGATGATTAGCATCATTAATGTCCTTCTTAACCAAAGACAAGTTCCATCTTGTAGCATTGGCTTGCTCTACAGTTGCGCCAATCTGATGAGAAGCATTGTGATTTTCTGCCCAATAAACATTGATGTCACCATCTGCAGTCTGACGAATCTGACCTAAATGATAAGTTTCGTTACGCAAATCGTTGTCATTGAATACCTCGTAACCGTCGTGCTTATCTACATTTTCTACAAATTGAATCTTGATTTGCTCGCCAGCCTTAATATTTGTTCCAGTGATGTCATTAACAACTTCATAAGTGTTAAGTGCATAGCGAACAGTACGTAATCCGTTTGCAGGAATTGTAATAGATTCTTCAGGATTTTCACGGTTTGTCAAAGTGATTGTACCATCATAATATGGTTCACCATCTTCATAAGCTGAACTTACTGCCCATTGAGCTTCCGGAGCTTTTTCATACAAACCTGAAGCAGGAACATAATCTACATGATTAGCTGTAGTTCCGCCAATTTCATTATACAGAACAGCTAAACGACCACCTTTCTTATAATCGTTGTTTTCATCCGTTGGATCAGCAGCTTCTACAAAATCAACAGTTACATATTGTCCTGTCAAGAATTGTCTTAAGTTCGTGTAATTACCACCGCCTAAAGTCGTAGCAGCCCAATTCTCAGCAACAGGAGTATTTTGTGCAATTGTCAAAGCGTAAGTGCCTGCTGTATTAGCGATATACAAGCGATAAACCGTACTACCGTCTTCGCTCAACATATTAACACAAACATCTTCTGAGCCATTGTCTGCTTCATATATTTTGAAATATTCCAATTGACCAGCTTTTATACTTCTTGTAGTTGTAAACTGACCTTTTAAAGAATAACCATCAGAAGTAATATTTGCGTTTGTGTCAAAAACGATATTCTCACCTGCTGCATTTATAATATGATACCATCCAGAAGAAGTTTCATCTGTAGCTTTTAACATTCCGGCAAAAACATCAGCATTTACAACAGATAGAGTTTCATCTAATTTAGAAGAAACGGTTAATTCAAAGTTTTCGCCTAATTCTGCATTAAGATTTGCTTCAGAAATAGCTGTAATATAAGCAGTTTCTACAGAAACGAATAATGCAGCTTCGTCAATGTGTGATTTGTAATCTCCAGCAGCAGTTGTAAATTCAAGAACATTATTAGCTCCTAATTTTACATACTCAATTTCACCAGCTGCAGTTCTCCGTGCAATAGCAAAGAACTGAGAAGTGCTCGTTGCTCCCATTTCTTTTAATGGAACGATTTCGTAATTATCAGACATATCTTCGACAGAAAGACGTCTTCCGGCATCATTCATCAAAGAACCATTACGCAGTGTCCAATAAAATTCTGTTTTTTTAGTGTTATCATAATCACCAACAGAAGTGTTTTTTTCACTACTCTTAGCTCCCCATAAGAAATATGCATCTTCTTGTGCCGTATAAGGATCATTTATGCGTCCAACATAAGCTATACGAGAGTCATCTGTAAATCCAGACAAAACTTTATTTACTAAAGAGCCTCCCTCAGCAGTACTTGTGACTAAATAATCAAAACTCTTCGTGGGCAGTATTTGTCCTGCAGCTAATTCAACGGTTTCCTCAACATCTTCGGATACCGCGCGCGTTTCGACCTGAGTCGGAGTTGCCAGCATCGGCTTAGCATCCACAGAATAAACTGAGAACGCAGAAGTCAGCAATAAGCTGGCTACCAAAGTAGAAAACTTTTTGTTCATAATTCAATTAATTTAGTTAGTAAAATATTGAGTAATCTAATTCTTTATACTCTTATAATAATAGTGTAACCTATCTGTCTTTCAATCTTCGTCTGTCGCTTTTAAACGTTCCTTTTTTAGCG
>CASEMX010000033.1 GCA_949289155.1 uncultured Parabacteroides sp. | reverse complement strand
CCGGCTTCTTCACCAAAGATTCGCTTGAATCCGTAATCTGTAAACAGATTGACAAATCGTCCTACTTCCATAATTAAAGTCCTGATTTAGATTAAACTTCATTACAACTTTCCTCTTACGTGAAAGCTCGTGGGCAAATATAGGGGTTCTTTCGATGGTTTGCAAAGAATTTCCCTACTTTCTGGCTACTTTTGGGTCAAGCCAAAAGTAACTTATAGCCGTACTTTATAAGTATAAGTTTTTCCTTTATAAAGAATATGCGCGATATAAAAGCCTGCGGAGGCTTGTGGATAAGTGAATGTAGTTTGTTCTTCTCGGACATTGCGCCGGTCGATTACCTTTCCGGAAATATCAAATAACGTATAAGTTGCGTGCGCATCCCTTTCGGAGAATATCAGACGAAGCGTGTGGGTTGACCGTTCGCTGATGAGCCGCACCGGAGAGGCGGCTGCGATGGATTCGTTGCTTGTCTGGCTTCCGGCATAAGTAAGCACCGGGTCGATATATAACGCCGTGCTGAATCCGCCGTCCGGCAGCTGCGATGCCTCCGTCCAACCGGCATCCGGCAGATTTACCCACGCTGTGTTGCCGCTCAGCTCCCCCTGCCGGACATTATATGCGCAGAAACGGCTATCCTTTTCTCCCTCTATTTTATAGCTGATAAACAAGGAGCCATTTACCACTACCGGTTCGTCGAATGCGATGTAATGCTCCTGCGAGCGGGACAACAGTTTGTCGGTGGATTCGGCCTCCTCGCCATTCCATTGCTGGTAAGCCGGCTGGAAATGTTTTTGAGCTAATAGGGTTTCCGGTTTATCGGTTCCGCTATAAATACAAATCTCTACATCCGGAGTTGTCCGGCTCGAAAGGGCAGGCGTAACCAAATAGCAGCCATACACGATTGCCGGCGCAAGCAATGAATAGCCCTCCGCATATTCCGTAGCTCCGGATGAATTCAATCCGAACAGATAACTGCTGTCTGTCAAACCGGTCGCCTCAATATCGTCTTGTTTATTATTTGCAATGACATGGCTCATCCGTATAGCTGCCGCACCGGCATAAGGATTCATCCCTTCGCAAGTGGTGAGGTCGGGATAGTTCGGCGAGAGCCATGCCTGTAATTGTTGGTCAGGACTGTCAGTCGGTTGCCATGCCGCGAACAGTCCATAAAAGTAATCATCATACGGGCGATTGCAATAAGAGCCCCCGCCGGTCAATGCACCGATTACCCGGTTCTCTGCATCGAATAGCGGAGAACCGGAAGAACCGCTCGCCGTGCAACCTACCTGCCATTCGGGAACATGCCAGAAGGCATCCGAAATAAATGTCCGGGCGTTTGTCGAGAACGAGCCGATATCGACTTTGTCGGCTAAACTGAACCGTTTGGTCGCGCCTAACGGATGCTGGATGCAGACATGCGGCCCGGCCACCGATTGCGTGGCGTTCCAACCGGAGTAATAGGGACGATAATATATCGGCGGGATATCCACTAATTCCAATAGAGCCAAATCGACATCCTCATAAACGGCACGGGCATACGCCGAAGCCATGCTCAACTCTTCCGTTCCGCGCATGGGCGATTCGCAGGTCGGACTGTCATAATTGAAAAAGGTAATAATCGTGCCTGCTACCTCTTCGTAATCCGGATTACGCACGGAAAAATTCTCGTTCAGGCAGTGCGAAGCGGTCAACAAATAGGGCGTACCGTCCTGATTGGTATTGTTCAATAACGTCCCGGTACAGTAATATTGTCCGTTAATCAGCAATAGGACGACACTCTTGCCTATCTCAGCGTATGGGTCTCCTTCCGGAACGGAACAGATGACAGGCGGAATGCATGAACCGATTAAGGGTTCGGCATAGGGCTCCAACCGGATGGATAGATTCCGATAGGCATGATTCACTTCGCCAATCTTCAGGCGGGCATGGAACGATGCATTTGCCGGCTCTTGGTATTCGACGATGACTTCTTCTCCATAAATCGGAGCCACGGGCAGAAGATGCTTCTCTGAATTGTTCCGATGGTCGAAAGCCCCGCGTACTTGTGTCTGTTCCGGATTATACAAAAAGAGCCGTGCGCCTTCCGGTAATTCATATTCGGAAAACAGGAGATTTAAAGAGAGCGCACCGACCGAACGGATACCTAACCGCCAAACTCGTGTCCCGTCTGCCAAGGTATAACGGATGCCGGAATTGTCCGGCGTATAGTCTGTAACGAACTTATAAGCAAAGCGATTGGAGTTTCTCAGTCCGTTATACTCTAACGAATCCATCCGAAGCTGCTCTTGCAAGTCGAACGCAGGCATTGTTTCAAATAAATTCCCCGATGCGCTCCGCAATTGGTTGAAAGGAAGCGGAGAGCCTCCGTGACTGACTTGCGCAAGCAGTGGAATGGAGCAACAGAGCAGGAGCAATATCCCCCAATAGCTATATTTTCTCATCGGTTTAATCTTCGCCATCCTCCCATTCATCGTCCCCTTCGTCGAAATGGTCTTCTCCGTCGTCATGATACCGAATCTTTCGCCGGCTATTGTCCCATTCATCATCGCCTTCATCGAAACGGTCCTCGCCATCGTCCCAACGGTCTCTCCGATGGTTCGCACGGTGGTTCCAGTCGTTCCATTCATCATCGCCTTCGTCAAAGTGGTCCTCGCCATCGTCCCAACGGTCATCTTCATCGAAACTGCCTACCATGTCGAAGTCGCCCCGCCAACGGTCGTCATCCCATTCGCGGTCGATATATTTCCGGATAATCTTTCCGCTTTCCGAAATGATAAACACATAATCGTGGTCCCCTTTCTCGGCTTGTACCGCAAAGAAGAAACCATCGCCGTTTTGCATTGCCTGATTGTCGTTATCGTCGATATATTTAAAGTCGATGCCCTCTTTTGCCAACCGGTTTAAAACCTTTTTCGGCAAACGTTCCCGGCGAATCTCCCAAATAGTACGCAGCCAATGCTTATTGCCCGGGTCAAACAGCGCAATCTTTTCGTAGCCATTATGAGAAATCTTGATTTCTATCATGCCATTATCCGTATCTCTGTCCAAGATTCGCGCGTCCGGATAGAGTCTGTTGATGATTTTGCGGATATCGTCCTGCATTACGGCTTGCTTTTCATAACCTATTGACGGATGCGGTACATTTATTGCCGTAAGATGGGTAATGGAACAAGCCCCCATTACCAATATCCATCCTAAGAATGTCGTCTTTTTCATAATCCTTTTGAATTAGTTGCTATACGAACACCCAAAGGTAAAGATAAAACATGAAATGAGGAAAGAGCAATGGGAAATAAATCGACAAAATAAAATGTCGGCGATTCGAATGTCGATATATAAGACAGCTATCTGCAAAAAATAGTTTCGGAGTTCTCCGAAAGTACAAATTGAGCTCAAAAAATGGTTTCGGAGTTCTCCGAAAGTATAAATTGAGCTCAAAAAATGGTTTCGGAGCTCTCCGAAAGTATAAATTGAGCTCAAAAAATGGTTTCGCACTTGTGCGAAAGTATAAATTGAGCTCAAAAAATGGTTTCGCACTTGTGCGAAAGTATAAATTGAGTTCAAAAAATGCTTTCCCACTTGTGGGGAGCAGTTTAGGGATATAAAAAAAGTGTGCCGAAATACAACGCTGTATTTCGACACACCTGAATTTATCTATTTAATATGAACAACGGCTCTTTATTTAGTGCCCATTGTGATTGTTGTTGCGCGGTCCTCTGTCGTTGCGCGGTCCCCGCTCACCTCTTAACGGACGCTCCTCGAGACCTTCTGGTTTCGGGATAAGCACCTTGTGAGAAAGCTTGAACTTACCTGTCTTCGGGTCGATATCCACCAATTTTACTTTGATTGTATCGCCCTCTTTCAGGCCGGCTTGTTCGACAGTATCCAAACGTCTCCAGTCAATTTCAGAGATATGGAGCAATCCGTCTTTGCCCGGCATGAATTCAACAAACGCGCCGTACGGCATGATGGACGAAATCTTACCTTCGTAAACTTCGCCGATTTCCGGAACGGCTACAATCGATTTGATAGCTCGCAATGCCGCATCGATGCACTCTTTGTTCACTGCAGAAATCTCGATTTGGCCTACGCCGTCCACCTCTTCGATAGAGATAGTCGCACCGGTCTTCTCTTGGATGCCCTGAATAATCTTACCGCCCGGGCCAATGATTGCACCGATGAATTCTTTAGCAACGGTCAATGTCTCAATGCGCGGAGCATGAGGTTTCAAATCAGGACGAGCTTCCGGCTGAGCTTCCAGAATCTTGTTCAAGATATACATACGGCCTTCGCGAGCCTGAGCCAATGCGCGTTCCAAGATTTCATAAGAGAGTCCGTCCACCTTGATATCCATCTGCGTAGCGGTAATACCATCTTTTGTTCCTGTAACCTTAAAGTCCATATCTCCCAAATGGTCTTCATCGCCTAAGATATCTGATAAGATGGCATAGTTCGTACCGTGGTTTTCAGAAATCAATCCCATCGCAATACCCGATACCGGTTTCTTCATCGGCACACCGGCATCGCGTAAAGCCAATGTTCCGGCACATACTGTTGCCATAGAAGATGAACCGTTGGATTCCAAGATATCAGACATTACACGAACAACGTACGGATAATTTTCCGGAATCATGCGCTTCAAAGCACGCCAAGCTAAATGTCCGTGACCGATTTCACGACGGCCAACGCCGCGCTGTGCTTTTGCTTCACCTGTAGAAAATGGAGGGAAATTATAGTGCAGTAAGAAACGTTCTTTACCGTGAGTCAACACATCATCGATAATCTTCTCGTCATCTTTCGTTCCTAATGTAACTGTGGATAATGATTGCGTTTCACCGCGGGTAAAGATTGCCGCACCGTGAGGACCCGGCAAACAATCGGTTTCAATCCAAATCGGACGGATTTCCGTAGTCTTGCGGCCGTCCAAACGCTTGCCTTCATCTAAGATAGCACGGCGCATAGCCTCTTTCTCTACATCATGATAGTAGCGGTCAATCATTCCGACCTTTTCTTCGGTCAATTCTTCCTCAGTGAATTGAGATTTATATTCTTCTACAATCGCATCGAAAGCATCTGCACGTTGATGTTTGTCTGAACCGGAAGTAGCTATCGCATATACTTTATCGTAGCACTTGTCGTGTACGTCTTTCCGTAAATCTTCATCGTTGACTTCATGGCAATATTCGCGTTTTACCGTTTTGCCACAAGCTTCCATCAATTCCATTTGCGCTTGGCATTGTACTTTGATGGCTTCGTGAGCCGCTTTGATAGCATCCAACATCTCGGATTCCTGAACCTCGTCCATCTCTCCTTCGACCATCATGATATTATCCAACGTTGCGCCGACCATGATGTCGATATCTGCTTTTTCCAACTGAGAGAATGTCGGATTGATAATAAATTGTCCATCCACTCTTGCTACGCGAACTTCCGAAATAGGTCCGTTGAAAGGAATGTCGGAAACAGCCAATGCTGCAGATGCAGCCAATCCCGCCAATGCATCCGGCATATCTTCACCGTCAGCAGAGAACAATATGATATTTACATAAACTTCAGCATGGTAATTATCAGGGAATAGCGGGCGTAATGCACGGTCAACTAATCGTGCGGTTAAAATCTCATAGTCAGAAGCTTTACCTTCACGCTTCGTAAAACCTCCTGGAAAACGGCCAAATGCAGAGAACTTTTCCTTGTATTCTACCTGCAACGGCATAAAATCAACCCCGGGATTTGCCTCTTTTGCGGCACAAACAGTTGCCAGCAACACTGTATTGCCCATGCGGACAGTAACAGCGCCGTCTGCCTGCTTTGCCAATTTCCCGGTCTCGATGGTGATTTCTCTTCCATCACCCAACTTGATCGTCTTGTTAATTGGATTAAGCATCATTATTTTTATTTTTCTCTTCTTAAATTGCCGCAAAGGTAAGTAAAGTTTGATTACAAACCTATTAAATAAGAATGAAATCAACGCATTTGCAATAAATAATTCCTAAGAGCCAGCCTGAAATGAGTCAGCTTTTTATACTGACGATTGTTTTCGGAAATACTTTCCGTTTTTTTACAAAAATCGGGCGCACTTTTTTGAAAAAGTACGCCCGATAAAGGAGGAAATGGGATATTTATCCAAATTCCGTTTAAGAGCAACGCAATGTTCTTCCCAAACGTAAAATGGTTGTTCTTTTTATTCCATTCAATTCGCACAACTTGGATACGGTTGTACCATATTTCTGGGCAATAGCTCCCAGCGTATCGCCGGATTTGATTTTATGATAAACCGGCTGACTGTTAGCTGCAGTCGTTTTTTCGGCATTGACCGAACTTACATTTTCTGGTTGCGCCTCTACACGGATTGTTTTCTTTTGTTTATTGATTCGCGGACGCCGTGCAGTATAGTTTTCTCCTGCATAACAACGCAATGATTGTCCTATACGCAATAAAGTAGTCGGTTTAATGCCATTCAATCGGCATAATTCTCTAACGGTTGTTCCATAAATACGAGCGATTTTGCCTAATGTATCACCGGATTTCACACGATGATAGACCAATTGGTCGCTTGATGAAGTATAAATATTGCTTTTTCTTCCGTTGATTTTCACATTACGGAAAACATAAGAATCTTGAATAGGAACACAGTTCTCAAAATCGATGATTTCGGATGGATTGATAGCTTGCCCTAAGAAACGAGTCTCGAAATGCAGGTGTGAACCGGTCGAACGTCCGGTATTGCCGCCCAATCCAATTGGGTCTCCGGCATGAACGATATCATTTACTTTTACTAATTGTTTAGAAAGATGACCATAAATAGTTTCTAATCCATTCGGATGGCGGATAACCAGATAATAACCGTAGCCCCGACGCTCATAATTGCGAATACGCACTTTCCCATCGAACGCGGCACGAATCGTATCGCCTTTATAAACTTTCAAATCAATACCTTTATGCATACGCCGCCGACGCGGACCATATTTAGAAGTCACGCGAATCATCGAATCTATCGGAAAAACGAATGAGGAGCAATCTATTACACAGGAATCCGGAAATTCAATCTTTTCTTCGCCTCTGAATGGGTCAACCCAACGGGTATTCCAATTGGAACCATACAATTCGTCCGCAGGAAACATTAAGTTTTCGCGTGCTATTTCTGCATTTAATGTCGCTTCGGCCAGCTTTTCTTTCGCGATATCTTTCTTAAAGCCGACACGTTCAGCCATTAATTCCGATACTTGACGTTCCATTACGGTGTTGGCTTGGTCAACAGTAACTAACGGCGTCGATTTTTTTTCCGGTTCTGAAGCTTTCATCCCTGGAAGCATCAGTAATCCTAAACAAATAGACAATATTGATTTGACAGTCATCTTTACCAAACGTTATAAAACGATATTTTGAATATTATAAATTGCTGTTCTTCGGGAAAAGAACAAAAACAACGTTTCAAAGTTCGACATTTAGATTGTTCTATCAAAATAAATTGCGGAAAATTTTCTTTATTCAAACTAAAGTCTCTGAAATGGATGCTGTAAATGATAGAAAAACAGTCTATTATAAAAAACATGTTTTACAACATATTTAGCTAATAAACCGCCAATTTAGCTTACGGGCGAATAAATTTTTCAGTCTTTCGTTCAATATCCGGTAGGTTTCGCTCATTAATTCCGGGTCTTCGTCCAACACTTCAGAAGCTAAATCGCGGGCATATTGAAGAATCTGGCCATCTGTTGCAAGATTGGCTATTTTTAGACCGATTCCTTCGCCGCTTTGCCGTGTTCCTTCCAAGTCTCCTTGCCCTCGTAAGCGTAAATCCGCTTCCGCAATTTCAAAACCGTTGTTGCTGTTTACCATAATTTCTAAACGCTTCCGAGTTTCATTGCTTAATTTGAATGAAGAGACCAATACGCAATATGATTGTTCTGCACCGCGCCCAACTCGTCCGCGAAGTTGGTGCAGTTGGGACAGACCGAAGCGTTCTGCACTCTCGATAACCATTACAGAAGCATTCGGAACGTTTACTCCGACTTCAATAACGGTAGTTGCCAATAGGATTTGAGCTTTCCCGGAAATAAACTGTTGCATCTCCTCCTCTTTTTCGGAAGCTTTCATTTTCCCATGTACCATGCAAACTCTGTATTCCTTGAATTCTTCTTTAAAAACTTCGAATCCTTCTTCCAGACTCTTATAATCGCGTTTTTCACTTCCTTCAATCAAGGGATAAACGACATAGACCTGTCTGCCCTTCTGAATCTCACTTCTCAGAAAATCAAACAGTTCTTTTTTCCGGTTGTCATATCGGTGTAATGTTTTAATCGGTTTTCGTCCGGGTGGAAGCTCATCGATGACAGAAACATCCAAATCTCCATATAATGTCATGGCTAATGTGCGTGGAATCGGAGTTGCTGTCATGACCAAAACGTGCGGAACGACGTTTGTGTTCTTTTTCCATAAACGCGAACGCTGTTCTACGCCAAAACGGTGTTGTTCGTCGATAATAGCTAAGCCTAACGAAGAAAAAACAACCTTATCTTCAATCAGCGCATGCGTACCGATGACAATTTGGATTTCCCCATTTGCAATCGCCGGCAATAGATTTTCGCGCTCTTTCTTCCGGGTTGAACCTGTAAGAAGGGCGACTTTTACATCCATATCCTTTAAAAAAGCTTTGATCGTGGCATAATGTTGGTTGGCTAATATTTCTGTCGGCGTCATCATGCAGGCTTGGCAATGATTGTCTAAAGCTAAAAGCATAGCAAGCAGTCCAACCAAAGTTTTTCCGCTACCTACGTCGCCTTGCAATAGTCGATTCATTTGACGTCCGCTTCCCATGTCTGCCCGAATCTCACGAACGACGCGTTTTTGTGCGTTTGTCAACTCAAAGGGGAGATATTCTTTATAAAAGGTATTGAAATAATGGCCGACTGTAGGGAATGGAATACCTCTGAATGCCATCTTTTGTGAGCGGGCTGTCCGGAGGATGTTCAATTGAATGAAGAAAAGTTCGTCGAACTTCAATCGCAGCATTGCTGCTTTCAGTTTTCCTACATTTTCCGGGAAATGAATATTCCGAAGAGCCTCTGACAAAGAAATCATGTGGGTCTTCTCCAATAGTTTGTGAGGCAAAGTCTCCGGGATGCTCCAATTCAGGTTGCTTAAGAGGGTATATTCCAAGTTCTGAATAGCCCTTGAGTTGAGGAACGACCGTTTCATTTTGTCGGTCGTATTGTAGAATGGGGTCAATCCATTTGCTACTTGTCCGGCTTGGTCTACCGGATCGACATCCGGATGCACGATATTGTAGATATGTCCGAATTCTGTCGGTTTGCCAAACACGATATACTCCACGCCGACCTTTATTTTCTCTTGTACATAGTTAAGTCCTTTAAACCAAACCAAGTCGAGTGTTCCAGTTCCGTCTGTAAATTTTCCGATAAGCCGTTTGGTGCGTCCTTCTCCGATTTGGTCAAAGAAAAGAATCTTTCCTTTCAACTGAATATAGGGCATATTTCCCGTTACTTCCGATACCGTATAAAAACGGCTCCGGTCGATATATTTATAAGGGAAATAATAGAGCAAATCCTCATAAGAGACAATCTCAGCCTCCTTTTGTAATATTTCAGCTTTGCGCGGACCGACTCCCGGCAAATAGGTAATCGCCCGTTTATCCAGTTCTAACATCATTGCTTTATCCGGTTTACGATGAGGCGGGCGGCTCTTTGGGTAGCGCCAGCCATTCCTAATTCTTTTATAATCGCATCATATCCTTCCAACATCTGCTCACGATAGGCTTTGTCGTGTAAGATACGGTTCAATTCAGCATCGATTTGTTCCTCGGTAAAGCGTCCGCCGAAGAGTTCCTGCACGATTTCTTTCCCGCCAATCAGGTTGACCAATGAGATATAGGGCGTATGGAAAAAGTGCCGGAATACGAAGTTCGCCAGTTTCCCGCCAATAACTGAATAGCAGACGACTTGAGGGACACGGAACAGTCCGGTTTCTAAAGTGGCTGTGCCCGATGTCACTAATGCCGCATGGCTGAAAGAAAGCAACGGATAGGTTTGGTTGAATACGATACGGGCGGACGAGCCTTTTAGGAATTGCTGGTAATATTCCGGTTCGATGGCCGGAGCTCCGGCGATGACCGCTTGAAGGTCCGGATGTTTTTCCGCCACACGCAGCATGGTCGGCAGATTATCCTTAATCTCTTGCCGGCGGCTTCCGGCAAGGAGAGCCAAGATAGGCTTCTCTTCCAGACGATTCATTCGGTAAAAGTCAGTACGGTTCGTAGGATGTGCTGCCCGATATTCTGCAACTGAATCGACCGACGGGTTTCCTACATAATCTACTTCGTAATCCAAGTTTTGGAAAAAGGCTGGTTCGAAGGGAAGTATCGAATAGATATGGTCCACATATTTGCGGAACGCTTTGATGCGATACTGTTTCCATGCCCAAATTTTGGGAGATATGTAATAATGGACCGGAAGATGTAGTTCTCTCTTGGCATATTGGGCTATTTTCAGGTTGAAGCCGGGATAATCGACCAGTATTACCACATCCGGTTGGTAGTTCCGAATATCCTCTTTGCAGTATTGCATATTCCGCAGGATAGTCGATAGATGCATCAAAACCGGGATAAAGCCCATGAAAGCCATTTCCCGATAATGTTTGACCAATGTTCCACCCACTTGGTGCATCAAGTCGCCCCCTAAATAACGGAAGTCCGCTTCTGGGTCTTCGATTTTTAGCGCCCGCATCAGGTTCGAGGCGTGTAAATCTCCGGATGCCTCGCCGGCTATGAGGTAATACTTCATTTAATTCAAGCCTCTAATTTCCAATCATCCAACTTCTTCATAAATTCATAGTCCGTTACGTCTAATTTGCAAGGGACCAGCGACGCATAGCCTTCGTTCAGCCATTTATCATCGTTGTTCGGATGCGGGTCGTCGTTCCGGAAATGTCCGGTCAGCCAGAATACAGTATTCCCTCCGGCATCTTCGCTCCGTTTGAACTCTTTCACCCAGCGCCCATCCGCTTGATGGCATACCTTTAATCCCTTGACTGGGATATCTGTCGGAACATTCAGATTAAGATAGGTTCCATGGGGCAATCCCTCTTGCAAGACTTTCTCAGCCAAGGCTTTTCCTAAGCGGCAACATTCGGAGAAGTCGGCATCCGGACGGTGGTCCAGTAACGATACGCCCATCGAAGGCACTCCGAAGATGCAGCCTTCGGCAGCTGCGCCCATGGTTCCGGAATAGTTGACACATATCGCCATATTTCCACCGTGATTGATTCCCGAAACCAACAGGTCCGGCTCGCGGTCCAGTACTTCGTTGATAGCTAACTTGACGCAATCGACCGGCGTTCCGGTACAACTATATATAGTTAATCCCTCTTCTTGATGTTCTGTCTTATATTTTATCGGAACTAATGAAGTGATGGCACTCGACATTCCGGAGCGCGGTCCGTCCGGAGCCATTACAACCAATTCCCCCAATCCTTTTAATGTTTTTACCAATTCATTGATACCTTTTGCCCGAAATCCATCATCGTTTGTAATCAGGATTAGCGGCTTTTTATTCTTCATCATAACTGCTTCTCTCTATTAAACTGAAACAAAGATACGATGTTTGTGCGGATAATCCATAGGCTTGCTGGGCAAAATAAGCGAGAAAAAGTTGGAAAGAACGGATAATATGCCGAGAAAAAATAGTCCGGCGGATATGCAACGTTCCCGGAAAGAGGCGCGTATTTATCCATAAACAAAATAACAAAACGGAATGTATAATCCATTAAATACGACAGATATGAAAACAATGTGCTCTTTGCTGTTCCTTTTGTTGGGAACTATCTCGGTGTATGCGCAATGTGTTTTCTCCGGAACGGTAAGCGATAGGGAAAGAATCCCTTTGCCCGGTGCGCAAGTGATGCTATTGAAGGCAGATTCCCTTTTTGCGGTGACATTGACCGACGATGAGGGGAAATTTCAGATAAAAAACATCCCCGCCGGGCTTTATGGATTGCAAATAGCGGCATTGGGTTATACGCCGATGGAGGAAAAGGAGCGAAAGATAGAGGGACGGCAAGCGTTCGACTTCGTTTTGGAGCGGGAAATGAACGTGAATCTGGAGGTAGTAGAGGTTACTGCCAACCAAAATGACCGGGTCGAGCGGACGGCTGCCGGAAAACGTTTCTTCTTGTCGGAAGAGGCGAAGAGAAAGGGCGACCCTTTCCTTGCTTTGCAGGAGATTCCGAGCATTATCAGCAATAATGCCCAGAAGACGATTACGATGGCGGACGGCTCGACTCCGCTTATCCTGATTAATGGAATTGCGGTAAATAGCGGAGTGAATCCGATTGACCCGGAAGATATCGAATCGGTGGAGGTAATGGACGTGGTCAGTGCCCGTTATCTTCGGAATGGCGTGAAGCATATCCTCAATATCCAGCTGAAAGAGAAGCGTGCACCTTATCGTTACTTCGAGGCAATGACGCGGCATGACCTGCCGGTCCGTTCGATGGGTGCGGTCTATTTTGAAGTGGGCAATGCGAAATATTCGTTGTATGGGCGTGGTTCAGGGAGCGGAACGTATAGTGATGATGCCTTGCTCGGCGGTTGGCAACAGGGAACGAATTATTTCAAACAGAGCACCAGCAACAGCGAAGGGAGAAAGCGTGATTATTTGGGAGAGCTGTTGTTTAAGTGGATGGTATCGAAGCAGGATTATCTGGCTTTCCATATTTATACGCATAATGATTACGAGAAAGCGGAGACGAATGGGCAGGGTGTGTTGCAAAATATAGGAGAAGCGGAGCAGAACTTCCGTTATTTTGCCGATAATCTGGATAAATCCAACCTACTGACCGGGACGCTTTATCACAAACATGACTTCAATCCGCAGCAGAAGCTGGAAACAACGTTGGCTTTTAATAAGAATTGGAACGTGAATGATGGCGAACGTAACGAGGAATATGCGGATTGGCGTTATCGGAATATCTACAAATTTGATAACCAACGCCTGTCCGGTACATTGAATATCGATTATAGTTGGGAGATGACTTCCTCCAACAGTCTGAATGTAGGAAGCGAGACACGCTACTTGGATGATAAAATCGACCAGACGAGCAGTGGCTATCCGGTATTCAAGCATCGCGAGTGGAGCGAATACCTTTATGGCGCATATAGCGGGAAGATAAAGAAGTTTTATTACCTGCTCTCCGCCGGAGTGGAGGGGATTTGGTTGAAAGCCGGCGATGAATCGGCGGATTATGTCAAACCGCGTGCGGCCGTTAGTGGGACTTATGCGATAAATGATAACCACTCTTGGCAGTTTGATTATACATTGACGAACAGCGCTCCGGCTATCGGACAGCTGAATCCGTATAATACTTCGACCGATTCGTTGGTGGTCACGCGGGGCAATCCGGATTTGCTTCCTTTGCAGATGCATGACCTGAGCAGCTCCTATACCTTTAATTGGAAGGGCTTATACATTTCTCCTTTTGCCCAATATACGATTTACACGGACAATATCGAGCCTTACGGATATAGCGAGAATGAGATTTATATCAGTACATATCGGAACAATGGCCGGTATAAAACCCTCTCTGCCGGCGGGAATGTGAGTTACCGTTTAGGGAAATGGGGACGCTTATGGATATGCTTCCCATAATATTTATTATTTCAAAGGACAAGACCCCAAACGATTCTTCAGGTGCGGCGGCGGCGTCTTCCTGCAATATAAGAAATGGGCCATCGATTATGCCATCGATTACCAAAGTGCGGATTACTCAGCCGTTTCGAAGACGACTTACCACATGCCGAGCTTTTCCTATCTCCAACTGATGTATCACTTTACTCCTGATTTCTATATCTCGGCAGCAATACAATATATGAATAGCCCGATGCATACGGATGTGTTGACCTATAGCGATAATTACCGCTCATTCTCGTGCTCCAAATTGAAAGACATGTCTTGGACACCTTGGGTCCTCATCCGCTATACCTTCCGGAAGAACATCAAAAAGAAGATAAAGTTGGGTAACATTATCAGCGGAAGCAAAGAGAGCGGAATCCAATTATAAGCAGCTGTTTATAATGGGTTTACCCCATGAAACGATGGGCAAAGAGAAGGGAAGCAACTGCATTAAGATAAAAAAGGTAGTACCTATTTCTATAAAAGGTACTACCTTTTTGTATAATAGGTACTACCTTTTTATAGAATCAGTGCCAGTGATTGTAGGAATCACTGGCACTGATTCCTCCCCTTTGAGCTGATTCGGTGTATCCTGCGTGCTGATTTTATCAAATCTACTGCTCTTTTTTTCTGTTGATACCTCTCTTCGTAAGAGATGAATTATATCTAAATACGAATTATTTACATCTATAAACAAGCAACATTTTGCGCTTGAAATGTTAAAAATGGAAGCTAATTGATATATTTTTCCTGTAATTTTATTTGCTATTTATAAAAATACGTATATTTGCAGACAAATGACACATCTCTTACGAAGAGATATACTAAATCTATCAATTAATAACTCTAAAAAAAGAGCAGCATGAAAGAAAAATTACTAATGTTATTAGCTTGCTTTTTCCTCAGTGTAGGATTAGCATTGGCTCAGACCTCCACGGTTACAGGAGTAGTAATTTCGGAAGAAGATGGCGAGCCGGTTATTGGGGCGTCGGTATTGGTACAGGGGACGACTATCGGTACGATTACCGACATGGACGGGAAATTTACCATTCCGGATGTTCCCGCTTCCAACAAGAACTTGATGGTTTCGTACGTAGGTATGAAAACGCAATTGGTTGAAATTACTCCGGGTGAGATTCGGGTTATCTTGAAATCTGATTCCCAATCGTTGGATGAGGTAGTTGTTACGGCTCAGGGATTGACCCGTAAAGAGAAATCAATCGGTTATTCTACGCAGGAAGTTTCTGCGGAAGACCTGACGGTGGCTCGTCAGACCGATTTAGGTAATGCGATGGCAGGTAAGATTGCCGGTGCGCGTTTCTTCGGTAGGTCGGGCGCTACGTTCGATGCAGGTAAAATCGTATTGCGTGGTTCTTCGGACTTTACTTCTCCGGAAGGTTCGGAACCGATTTATGTGGTTGACGGAACCATAGCCGACAAGAATTCGGTCAATATGGACGATGTGGAAAGCATTAACGTACTGAAAGGTGCAGCAGCTACGGCATTGTACGGTTCGCAAGGTGGTAACGGTGCAGTAATCATTACCACAAAAGGAGCGGGCGATGGCAGTGGAAAGGGACGCATCGAAGTAAGCCATACATTGACAATTGACAAATACTATAACCATTATAATATGCAGAAGCTGTATGGTGGTGGCAGTTTAGGTTCAAATGGTGCATTTTATGCACAAGATTATATCGACCAGTATGGTGATATTGACCCAATGAGTCCGGAATTCCTGTACGGAACATTGAATAACTGGCAGAATGCTGACGGTTCTTATTACTTGGATTATGGTTCAGATGAAAGCTGGGGTGCTCGCTTCGATGAAAATGTGATGATGGCGAATGCGAACTACTTCGACCCGACCAGTTCGCAATATCAGCAGGCACGTCCGTTCGTTCATCGCTTGAACTTAGGCGACTTGTTCGATACAGCTTTGGCAAATACGACCAATATCTCTTTCTCGAAGAGCGGCAAGGATTATAGCTCACGCGTTTCTTTCACTAACAGCCAGCGTGACGGTATCCAACAGAACTCTGACGCTGTTCGTCGTTTCTTGAGTGTGAAGACTACATATAAACCGGCTTCTTGGTTGAATGTCTCTTTGGATTATAAATATACGTATCGCCGCGACCACAATGGAGCAACCGAAGGATACGGCACGCAAGGTAACGTATTCTATGATTTCGTACAGTGGGGTCATACGGAAGTCGATTTGAAGGATTTCAAAGATTATAAACGTCCGGATGGCAGCTGGAGAACATGGAACATCTCTTCTCCGACCAATCTGGCTCCGACATTCCACGATAGCCCATTCGGTACGATGGATAACATTAATATTTACAAGACAGACCGTTTCAACGTATTCTCTGGAGATGTTGAGGTATTATTGCCTTTAAACCTCAAAGTAGGTATGCGTGTAATGGGAAATATGCGCAATCATAACGAAGAAGAAGAGCGTGGCGAAGGTTCAATCAACTGGACTTCTTACTATGGTGAGCAGCAGTATCACGAAAGCGACCTGCGTTTGCAAGGACGTGTAACATGGAGCGACCAGTTTATCAATGACCGCTTGACGGTTGATGCAGCCGCATTCCTTGAAGAACGTCAATATCATTATGGTATTCTTCGTGGTAACACCAGCGATGGTTTGATTATGGATGGTTACTTCAACTTGGCAGGTTCTAACGGTTATGTAGCGGCAACCAACGAAGAGAAACATTATAAGACGCAGAGCGTATTTGCTACGGCTACAGTTGGTTTCGATGATACTTACTTCCTTGATGGTTCTATCCGTAACGATTGGGATTCACGTTTGCCGGAAGCGGAAAACAGTTACCTCTATGGTGGTCTTTCTGCCAGTGTAATGTTGAACCAATTCATCGGCGACAAAGCTCCTTGGTTGAACTACTGGAAAATACGTGGTTCGTTGGCACAGGTTGGTTCTACGCTGGATGTATATAAGACAATCATGCAGTATCAATATACCAATACGGATAATGATAACTTCAAATACAATTCGTTGACCTCGCTCTATCCGAGTGCAACTCAGTTGAACCAGAGCATTAAGCCGACTATCTCTACCTCATACGAAGTAGGTACAGAAATCCGCGCATTGAATCATCGCGTATGGGCAGACATCAACCTCTATCGTCGCGATACGAAGAATCAGATTCTGAACATGACCGTAGCTCCGCAATCCGGTTATAGCTCTCGTCAGTTGAACTCCGGTTTGGTTCGTAACCAAGGTGTTGAATTGAGCTTTGGCGGTACACCGATTATGACAAAAGACTTCCAGTGGGATATCAGTGCAAACTTTGCAAAGAATGATAATAAGTTGGTACGCTTGAACGAGAACATTAAGAGTTACATGCTCGAAGGGAACAGCTTCTATTATTTTTGGTACTATAAAGCAGTTGAAGGCAAACCGTTAGGCGTATTGACTACGATGGGACGTTGGGCACGCAACGATGCCGGACAACTGATTTTGACACCGACAACTTCTGAAGCATGGGGCGGTGGTTATATGCCGACCATAGAAGGTAACGTAGAAAAGGAAGTAGCCAACTACCAGCCGGATTGGACCGGAGGTTTCTCGACAAGCTTCCGTTATAAGAACTTGAGCGTAGCCGCAAACTTCGACTTTATGATTGGTGGACACATGGTATCGTGGAGCAACATGTGGGGCGTTGGTTCCGGTATGTTGGACGAATCGGCTAAGGTAAACGATAATGGCGTGAACGAACGTGAGCCGATTATTAACGGTGGTGGTGTAAAGGTAGAAGGTGTTGACTTGGAAGGTAATCCGGTTTCTTGCTACATGAATGCTTACCAGTACTATCATTATCAGGCGAACTACGACCTCGATCACTGGATTTACAGCCGTTCTTATTTGAAGATGCGTGAGCTTTCGGTAACTTACGACTTCCCGAAATCGCTCTTATCTAAGGCAAATATCGGCTTGACCAATGCCAGCATCTCATTCGTAGCTACTAACCCGTGGTTGATTTACTCGGCTTGTCCGAACGTAGACCCGTCTGAAACAGGTGATGAATGGTTGGAAGGTGGACAGGCTCCTTCAACACGCTCTTTCGGATTTACAGTTAAATTAGGTTTCTAATCCCATTAAAAGAAATAGGAGACAATATAATGAACTTAAAAAAGATATTTACAGTAGCATCTGTGGCGTTTGCAACTTTATTCACAACGGGGTGCGGGGACTTTGACGATATGAATGTGGACCCCAATAAGCCGGCTGATGCTTATACCTCAATGATGTTCACCTATTCTGCACGTTATGTGCGCGAATTCACCATGAATTCTTACGAATATGACCCATGGATGATGTTGCGTACCGGTTATTTGGCAGAAACGAAGAACAATCAGTATGGTGCTTTCACAACGACTACGACATATAGTACAAGTACTTATTATGTTTATGTGCTCAAAAATCTGAATTCGATTATTGAGATGAACGAGAACGAAGAGACTCGGAATGAGGCGTACGTTACAGAGTTTGGTGATAGTAACAACCAGATAGCTGCAGCAAAGACATTAAAGTCTTTCTTCTTTATGATGTTGACAGATATTCTGGGTCCGTTGCCTTATTCAGAAGCATTCAGAGGAGAAAGCGATGATATCTGGGAACCGAAGTTTGATTCGCAAGAAGAGATTTATACGGCACTTGATACGGAATTGCGCGAGGCGTACAGCCAGTTCGACGAGTCCGGTTCGTTGAGCAGTGCGGATATATTATATAATGGTAATATCTCTCGTTGGAAGAAACTCAACGCGACATTGCGTATGATGATGGCAATCAAGTTGGCTGATGTGGCTCCTTCAGTTGGTCAGGAGCGTTTCGCACAGGCTTACAATGATGGCGGTATCACGGAAGTTGCCGATGGATTCCATTATACTTTCGATAGCAACAGTGACGCTTATGCGTGGATGTATTATATTGGGAATATGAGTTATTCGGGAGCCAGCTTGGCATTCGCTCCGAATAAGGTCATCGTAGATGCCTTGAAGGAATATCAAGACCCGCGTATGTTCTCTTACTTTACATTGGATGGTTACATGGGAACCGTTGAGGGCGACCCGACAGACTTCAATGCATACGTAGGTGTTCCGTTCGGATTAGCGACAAACAATGATGTAATCGCTGCAGCAGTAGGTGCTTGTAGCGTAGCTGCAAGTTATTGCGAACCGCAGGTTACTTATGGTGTCATCACGGCTGCCCGTTCATTGCTCGTACAGGCTGAAGCCGCAGAGCGCGGTTGGATTAATGCTGACGCAAAGCAGTTATATGAAGCCGGTATCCGTGCATCGTTCGATTTCCAAGCAACGTACCATACAGCTGTTGACGGTGTGGATGAATATATTGCTTCAGAGAAGGTTGCTTTGTCGGATGACCCGCAAACGGCTATCGAACAGATTGCTATGCAGCGCTTCTTGGCAGGATTCATGACGTGCGGTGTAGAAGCTTGGTCGGATTGGCGTCGTTTCAATATCCCGACGTTGCCTATCTATGAGGGACAGACAGACGCAGGCGTAACCGTATATCCTTATCGTCTCAGCTATGCAAATAACGATAAGTTATACAATGAAGACAATGCTACGGAGGCTATCGATACTTACTTCAACGGTAGCGATGATATGTGGCAGCGTTTATGGTGGGATGTGGCTGATAACGAGTAAACCTTTTCATACTAACCAAATCTAAGTCTTAGAAGAGCCACAAAAAAGATGCAGTCTATTTGCGTACAGGCGTGTACCTTATAGACTGCATCTCTTTATTTATTCCTCAATTATAACATTCCGGCTTTCCCAACGATGGACAATCCCTTTTAACCCAAACCGGTCATTAGAGATGGTTGCCTGTTATTCGCATGCATCATCTGCATACCCCAGAATTTCCATGTGATTACCATGCTTTGGTAATCTGATTACCACACTATGGTAATGACGTTACCACACTATGGTAATGTGATTACCAAACTATGGTAATACGATTACCAAACCGTGGTAATATGTTTGGTATCCTGACATCAAGGCATTTATTCCGCGACGTATGGGTTTAATATTGGAAACTTCCGCCGCCTACAAACTCCCGCAATAGGGATGTCTTAGGCAAATCCTCTTGTGGTATATAATTGAAGTAGCGCAGGAAGCGGAGCAACCGGTATGCCTCTGCATTGGCAGGAGAGGATTCCTGTACATTCGCCAATATCGGTTCGGCATAAGCCCGAAGTGCAGCCAGTTCATACAACATAGCGCTGTTGAACATGGCGTCGGCATATTCTTGGTAAGGAAAAATCCATTTATCCTCACCTCTGCGCACGCTGGGCCAACGCAGGATGGTCTCTTCCGCCGAATAGCCCCGGAAACGGTAGTCACGGATGATGCGGCGCAACAATCGGTTGTCCGTTGTCGGAATCCAGTTGTGGTTATCCAACGAAATAGAGGTCAAGGCGGATACATAGATGCGATACTTCAAACTGTCGTCCAGATTGGCGGTCAGTTCCGGATTCAAGGCATGGATGCCCTCTATGACAATAATCGAGTTCTCTTGTAACTTCATCTTTTTCCCCCGATAGACCCGTTTGCCGGTTTCGAAGTCGAAGGTCGGCATGTCAATCTCTTCTCCGGCTATCAGCCGTTGCAAATCGGCATTGAAATAGGGAAGGTCTAAGGCATAAAGCGATTCGAAATCATATTCGCCATTCTCATCTTTCGGGGTGTCTTCCCGAT
This sequence comes from uncultured Parabacteroides sp., assembly GCA_949289155.1. Classification (GTDB taxonomy): domain Bacteria; phylum Bacteroidota; class Bacteroidia; order Bacteroidales; family Tannerellaceae; genus Parabacteroides. The sequence goes on along the minus strand of CASEMX010000033.1, from coordinate 3,055 downwards.
TGACAAAGTAGTCGTCCAACGAGATGCCAATCGGATGCAATAGATTGGTCGCCAATTGAATTTCCAATCGTTTGCAAGTTGTTGTCTTTCCTGAAGAGGAGGGACCTGCTATCAGTACCATCCGTACCCCTTTCTTATATTGCTCGGCTATTTCGTCGGCTATTCGGGCGATTTGCTTCTCTTGCATCGCTTCCGAAATCATAATGACCTCTGAGGCATATCCCTTTTTGAGGGCTAAGTTCAGGTCACCTACGTTGTTCAGTCCTAACGCGTGTTGCAATGTCAGGTGCTCTTTATATACTTCATACATCTTTTTCTGCCATACCTTCGGGGCAAGCTGTGTCGGGTCGCTTTGCATCGGTACGCGAAGCAATGCGCCGTCGATGTAAGGCTCTAAGTCGAACAGCCGGATGTATCCGGTTGAAGGGACCAAGCCGCCATAGAAATAGTTAATGTATCCGTCCAATTCGTGATATGAGGTATAGAGCATACCGCAGGTCTTGATGAGATTGGCTTTGTCGTCCATGCCGATAGCATGGAACAGTTCGATGGCTTTCTCGGTCTGTACGGTATGTTGCTTAAAAGGCAGGTCGGCTGCCACTAACTCCTGCATTCGCTGTTTAATCTCTGCCAACATCTCTGCATCAGCGGGTTTTCCGTTATGGATTGTGCAGTAGTAGCCCCGCGAAATGGAATGCTCTAAGTTCAGGGTCGCTTCCGGATAAACATCATGCACCGCCTTCGAGAGGATAAAACAGAGGGAACGCACGTAAGTACGCATTCCGGAGAGGTTAGTGTAATCGACAAACTTGATATCCTTCGGTTGCCAGCAGATGAAGGTCAGGTCCTCGGTTTTATTGTTGACCTGTGCATTCATCGGGAGATGAGGCAGCGGCTCTCCGACTACCTTATAGATATCCAACAGTGTCGAACCGCTTGGCACGTCATAGTATTTTCCTGTGTTCTTACAGTAAATAGTAATTGCATCCATCTTCATAAGTCAGCTCTTTTTGTTAATTTTGCAACAAGATAGAAATATTAATCGGATAATTCAATTCACTTAAACTTATTTTAGATGGACTATTCTTTTTTTGACCTTCTCCGTCTATTAGGATCGCTCGCGCTGTTCCTATACGGTATGAAAATCATGAGCGAAGGTTTGCAGAAGTTTGCTGGCGATAGCTTGCGTAAGATATTGACAGCCATGACGACAAACCGTGTGACCGGCGTATTGACCGGGATGCTCATTACCGCATTGATTCAATCCTCTTCTGCTACGACCGTGATGGTGGTCAGTTTCGTGAATGCAGGATTATTAACGCTGACGCAATCTATTGGTGTGATTATGGGAGCCAATATCGGTACGACCGTAACCGCGTGGATTATCTCGGCATTGGGCTTTAAGGTGGATATCTCTGCATTTGCTTTGCCGCTTCTTGCTGTAGGATTGCCCTTGCTCTTTTCCGGGAAAAGTTCGCGTAAGTCTGTCGGCGAGTTTATATTCGGCTTCTCGTTTCTCTTCATGGGGTTGGAGGGACTGAAGACGAATGCGCCCGACCTGAGTGCCAATCCGGATATGTTGGCTTTCGTGCAGAACTATACGGACATGGGCTTCTTCTCCATTTTGCTTTTCCTTTTGATAGGCGCTATCTTGACCATGATTGTCCAAGCGTCGGCGGCTACGATGGCGATTACATTGATTATGTGTGCGAATGGCTGGATTGATTTCCATTTGGGAGCTGCTTTGGTATTGGGCGAGAATATCGGTACGACCGTAACAGCTAATCTGGCAGCAATTACCGGAAACACACAGGCAAGGCGGGCGGCGTTGGCGCATCTGATGTTCAATGTCTTCGGCGTTTGCTGGGTATTGGTGCTTTTCTATCCCTTCACGGCAGGCGTCTCTTGGTTCGTTACGAATGTGATGAAGGTGGCCGACCCTTCAGTTGCAGTCTCGTTTAAGTTGGCGGCTTTCCACACGGCGTTCAATATCAGCAATACCTGTATCATGATATGGTTTGTCTCTTTTATCGAGAAGACAGTGTGTGCCCTTATCCGGACGAAGCAGGAGGATGAGGAGTATCGCTTGCAATATATTACCAGCGGACTGCTCTCCACGGCAGAGCTTTCTGTCCTTCAAGCCCAGAAGGAGATTACATTGTTCTCCGAACGGACGGCGCGTATGTTTAATATGGTAAAGACCTTGCTGTACGAAAAGAATGAGGATGCTTTCCTGAAGACATATAGCCGCATCGAGAAGTATGAGAATATCAGCGACCGGATGGAGGTGGAGATTGCCAATTACTTGACGCAGGTTTCCGAAGGTAGGTTGAGTTCGGAAAGTAAGGAGGAAATCCGCGTGATGCTCCGGGCGGTCAGCGAGATAGAGAGTATAGCGGACTCGTGTAATAACTTGGCGCGTACCATCAAGCGGCGCAATGAGTTTAAGTCGAATTTCACGGCGGAACAGAATGCACATATCGACCGGATGTTTGAATTGGTGACGCAGGCATTGGATAGGATGAATGCCATTATGCATAAGGATACGTTGGAACGCAACGATATCAACGAGTCATATAATATCGAGAACGAAATAAATAACTATCGCAGCCAGCTGAAGTCCCGCAACATCGAGGATATCAATTCCAAGAAATATCAATATCAGGATGGGGTATATTATATGGATATGGTCAGCGAGAGCGAGAAGTTGGGTGATTATGTGATTAATGTGGTGCAGGCGATGGTCGAAAAGAAGATTTGAATGGAAAAGGCGGAGCGTTTCCGCCTTTTTCATTTTCCCCAGATTGTATTCGTTCTTTTCTCTTGAAAGAAAAGAACCAAAAGTTCAAGGCTGCGCCTGCTTCGCTACTCACTCCCTGCATTCCGCTTGTTGGCTAAGGCCGATCTTCGATTCGCGTTGCAAACTCGCTTCGCTCAAACAGGCAACGCTCTCGGTCGCTCCATTCCGGTCGTTCGCTTAACGCTCACCAGCCGAGGCCAATCTAATAGCTCCCCTGCCTCTTAGGGGAGCTGCCCGGAGGGCTGAGGGGTAATC
>CASEMX010000032.1 GCA_949289155.1 uncultured Parabacteroides sp. | reverse complement strand
AAAGCATAACTATCGATACTTGTTACCCCTTCTGGTATCGTTACCGATTCCAAAGAGGAGCAGCCACTAAAAACAGAGTTCTCGATACTCGTCACACTATTCGGTATCGTTATCTCTTTCAAGGAGGAGCAGTTTTCAAATGTTCTGTTACTGATACTCGTCACGCTATTCGGTATAGTTATTTCTGCCAATGCCTGGCAGCCACTAAAAGCATAGACATCTATACTCGTCACACTGTTAGGAATAGTTACTGATTCCAATGCTATGCACCCATCAAAAGCATGACTCCCGATACTCGTCACACCTTCTTTTATCTCTACTGTTTTTAATGCTGTGTATTCCTTAAAGGCATTACCGCCAATCTTAGTATATGTGCCTTCTATAATCAAGGTTTCTGCTGTTGTCTTATAAGTATCATTGTAAGGTCTACCTGTATGAATCGTCAAGGTCTTGCTCTCTTCATTCCAAGTATAGTCCTGCGCCTGCATCCATAGGGGAATAAGTAATAAGAGTAACGTAAAAATCTTCCTCATTCGTTTCTAAATTTAAGAGCCCCTCCAAACCTCCCCCAAGGGGAGGCTTATTGAGGATGAGGAAGATTTTCTTTGATAAGGGGGGAAGGGGAAGAGAATTACGAATTATGAATTTCGAACTGAAGGCTATCTGAAAAGCTCCCCTGTTTTAGGGGAGCTGGCGAAGCGAAGCTGAGACTGAGGGGTCCGTGACTGAGGGGCCTCACCCCTTCGGGGAGCTCCCCTAAAACAGGGGAGCTTTTTAAATAGCTTTAAAGCAAATCTTTATATCCGGTTCCACCGGCTTGCCATAGCTTCCGCCACATAAACCACTTGTTGTTTGCCATAATGTCATTCAACGCAGCATCTCCGCAGTCGAATGGTTTCATTTCATAGTCGGAGGTCAGTTCAATTAAACGCATAGCACTCAGATTTCAATTTTTATGTTCCATCTTTTGCAAGCAGCATCTACCCGTTTGCACAATGCGTCCCAATTCGCCTGACGCTCCTCTTTACTCATGTTGTCCACGCGCTTCATCTCTTCCTCGAAGCGGCGTGCGTCTTCCCCGTACAGTATCGGGGTCTCTTTCCATGGAAATTTCATAGTTTTCTGTTTTTTATTTGGTTTATAAATGATTTTCGACTACAAAGATAGCGACATTTTCCGTATTTCCAACACCTTTCCCACCTTGTCAAAGAACGCTTTCCTTCTCCTCTTTTCAGGGCTTCGGGTTAATAATTAATTAATTGTTTCTTTAATCGTTGATTTATTCAGCCACCGGCTCCTCCGGAGTTTCCGAATCCTTCTTCTGCCCTTTGCTCCGGTTCATCGAGGCATTGAATTCATCGATTACGCCATTCAGCTCCTTGATGATATTTTTAATCAACGTCAGCGTGTCGGCATCGTCCGTGAGCAATTCGCTGGCATAAATCAGCTCGGTGATTCGCGTATAAACCGCGTCAGTATTCGCACGAAGCACGCGCGACGACTCTTTTTTGTTGGCAATGCGCTCGTCCAAACGCTCATTTTTCAACGCGATGAAACGCTCGTTGCTCTCCTCGATAATCGTCAATACTTCATCCAAATGGAGGGCAGTTACATGCGCCGCATTCTCCGTTTTTTTGAGGTCGTTCAGGAAACTAACAATCAGCGAACTCTGCTCGTCGTCCTTCACCTTCAGCAAATCACCATACACATTCGCAACCGGCTCCAACGCAATACCCGCTGCCTTCACCGCCGCAACCGGCGACTTCTTTGCCGTCGCAATCGTTTTCAACACATAATCAATCGGCTCTTCGCGGTCCTCGTCCGCCTCGCGCATCTCCTGCGTCAGCCCCGTGCCCGTCGCCTCGCGCGTACGGTCCTGCTCCGCCGCCACACAAGTTTCATACTCGCCCAACTCCGCCGTGATATGGACTTTTTCCAGAAACGCAATCATCTTCAGCCGTTCCAAATTCCGCTGATGGAACGACAGATGCGATGCGTTGGTAAACTGGCTGCAATTGCTGCCTTTAATCTTATCGACATCCTTCATTTTTGTTTTGTCATTTAGTTAATACTCTATTTATTTATTTTTTTATCCGAAAATTTCCCGCCAGAGGCTCTGAAACCATTTTTCAAACTGAAAAAATCCCGTCAGAGACTCTGAAACCATTTTTCAAACTGAAAAAACCCCACCAGAGACTCTGAAACCATTTTTCAAATTGAAAAAACCCCGCCAGAGACTCTGAAACCATTTTTCAAACTGAAAAAACCCCGACAGAGACTCTGAAGCCATTTTTCCAACTGAAAAAGTCCCGCCAGAGACTCTGAAGCCATTTTCCAAATTGAAAAAACCCCACCAGAGGCTCCGAAACGCAAAAAGCCCACGTGCGGTGTCGGTCGTTGACACTGCACGCGGGCTACTATATTTTTCACTTACTTCTTTATCGCTGATAATCAGTAAATTACCCCCCCCCATAGAGTCTATACCCTTAGCTGCCAATAACTTAGCCGCCAGTATAGATTCGGAAGTAGGATAATTCGCTGTTCTCATGTTCTTTTCGTTTGATTTGCGCCAAAGGTAGGGAATTAAATTGAAAGTTGAAAATTGAAAATTGAAAATTTTTTCTTGTTCTTTTGGTTTGACCCAAATTGTTCCCTACTTTCTGGCTTGACCCAGAAAGTAGGGAGCAACTTGATTTTTTGGTTCTTTTGCATCAAGGCAAAAGAACAATACAATCTGGTGCAAGCCAGAAAGTAGAGAAGGATTTAGAACAGGTTATAGTTAGTACGCAAAACCTTGAACTCAGTGCGCCGGTTGATTTGGTCGGCTATCTCCTGCTGCTCCGGAGTCAGCTTCAGGATAAACTCCTCGGTCAGAACATCGCCCTCCTTCAGAAAATCGAATTGCTTGGCCAGCTTCTTGTTGATGGTCTTGGGGACGCTCTCGCCATAACCTTTGGCTTCGAGGCGGTCGGGCGCGATGCCTCCGGCTATCAGGTAATCGACCACCGACTGGGCACGGCGTTGCGCCAGCCGCTCGTTATATTGGTCGGTTCCCTTGCGGTCGGTGTGCGAACCCAATTCAATCGTCACATTCGGATTGTCGTTCAGCATCTTTATCATTTCGTCCAATGCCTTTTTCGACTCAGGGCGGAGCGATGCCTTATCAAAATCATAGAAGATATTCTCGATAACGACCGGTTTGCTGATGGGCGAAAGGAAGAAATCGACGATATAGGTCTCGCTCTTCTCCTCCGGGCTGGTATGCAGCTCGTAGTTCTGGTTCAAGAATCCGCGTGCGCTCGCCATCATGACATAGCGGATGTCCCGCTCCAACTCGACAGCATAGGTCCCGTCTTTCTTAGTCTGCACCTTCGCGTTCAATCCATCCTTTCCGACAATCCGGACGGTCGCATTCTCAATCGGATACTCATCCACATCGTTGACAATCCCTTCGATATGGACGGTAATCGTAGGTTTCTCGAAAGAATAAAGATGGTCGAAGCCCCGCGCATCATTGCGGTTGGAACTGAAGAAACCCTTCTCCCTCTTCCCTTCGAACGTAATGCCGAAGTCATCGCTGGAAGAATTGATAGGATAGCCCAAATTCTCCACATGCCAATGCCCCGTACTGTCCTGCGTCGCCTTGAACAAATCCAGTCCGCCCATTCCGGGATGCCCGTTAGAGGCAAAATAAAGCGTCACCGAATCGCGCACGTAAGGAAACATCTCGTCGCCGGTCGTATTGATTTCCGGACCTAAATTTTCCATCGGACCGAAGTCCGTGCCCGATATCACCCGCGAACGGTACAAATCCTTTCCCCCGAATCCGCCAACCACATCCGAAACATAATAAAGGTATTTCCCGTCGGGCGAGATGGCAGGATGGCCCAATGGCGTAATCGAATCCTTTACGATATTCGCCCGTGTGCCCTTCCCCCACTTGGCACTGCTCCGGGTGGAGATATAAATCTCTGCCGTCCGGTTGCTGGTCTCATCTTGCGAACAATAGGTATAATACATCGTATTGCCATCGGCAGAGAAAGAGGGCGTCCCTTCGTCAAATTCGGTATTCACCTCATCCTCCAGCTCTTCGGGAGCCAACCAATTCCCCTTTTCATCCTGCTTGACGAGATAGAAATTGTTGTTATACTGTCCGGTGACGGCATTGAGCTGCGCATCCTTATCCTTTGTCCGAGAGGAGGCGAAATAGAGCTGGTCATAATTCTCGCCCGTCAGCATCGGACTGAACTCCCCGCGCCGGGAATTGAACTTATCCATCCGGCGGACCTCATAGCGCGTCGGATTCTTCCGCCATTCCGGAGCCTGCTGGCTCCCTTCGATGCCATTGAACGCCTGCTGGCTGCTCGGATTATAGGTCAAATAGGTATCATATTGTTTGATTGCCTCGCCATATCTGCCTTTACGCTGCTGCATTTGTCCGAGGCGCAGATGGATAATCGAATCCGGATAGTCATAACGGAGCGCATTCATGTATGCGCTGAGCGCACGGTCGGTACTATTAATCATCCGGTTGCATTCCGCCATCCGGAAGGCAATATAGCCGCGCAAATCTCTTTTCTTCGGAGAGGTTTTTGTATAGAGTTTCCGGTACATCGCTGCCGCTTCGTAATATTCGCCGATACGCTGTTTCTCTTCCGCGTCGCTCAGCTTGACCGACTTGCACGAGATAAATCCCGGAAGAACCAGACAAGCGATTATACCATATAATATATATGTAAGAAAATTCTTGCTCATACTCTAACTAACGGATAAACCGCCTACTTATTGCGGCAGCTCATTATAATGTTTCCTCCCTTTCAAATAGAACTGCGCCAACAAACTATAGGATTTCAATTCAGGGATAGAAACGAGCTTGGCAAGCCGCAGGTTCTCCTCCCGTTTCTGTTTATATTCCGGCAATAACCGGTGAAACTCTTTCCGCGCCTGATAAACGGCAAAGGCATTCCGCGGATGTCCGCACAAAAAGAACTTCGCAGCGGCGATATAATCCAGCCAAAAGCGCAGACGCATGACCGGCTTCAGCTCTTTCTCCGGGAGATTTTTATACAGCATCAGCAGATTGTTCCGGAAATTGAGGAAGGTCTTCCGCGGGCTCTCGGCATTCAAGGTTCCTCCGCCGACATGATAGACCGTCGATTGAGGAGTACAGACCAACCGATACCCGCGACTCCGCAACCGCCAGCACAGGTCGATTTCCTCCTGATGGGCAAAAAATCCACTGTCCAATCCTCCGGCTTCTTTATAAATAGCCGTCCGGATAAACAGGCAGGCGCCGGTAGCCCACAGGATGTCTATATCCGAATCGTATTGTCCGTTGTTCTTTTCCACCACATGAAAAACCCGTCCGCGACAGAAGGGATAGCCATATTTATCCATGAATCCCCCGCAAGCGCCGGCATACTCGAAAGTATCCCGTTGGCGTTCCGCGATAATCTTAGGTTGGACCGCCACGATGGTCGGGTCATTCTCCAGCAAACGAAGAGGAGCATCCAGCCAGCCGGGCGTTACCTCCACGTCACTGTTCAGCAATACGCAATAGGGATTTTCAATCTGTCGCAACGCTTGGTTGTATCCTTCCGCGAATCCATAATTCTTATCGAAACAAATTGTCCGGACTGTCGGGAATTTTTCAGAAAGCATCGCCAAAGAATTATCCGTCGAACCGTTATCTGCCACAATAACATCGGCTATATCGGCAGGCGAATGGCGGACGACCGAAGGCAAGAAGCGTTCCATCAATGCCGAACCATTCCAATTGAGAATAACAACGGCTATCTTATTTATCTTTTTCTCCATGATGTGTGATTGCGTCTGTTCTATTATATTTCCAACGTTTATGTGTCCATAACCATCCCTCCGGATGCCGTAAGATACTCTTTTCCATGCGGCGGGCATACTCTTCTGTAATCCAATTCTCCGGAGTCTCTTTCGGATTGTCCGAAATCAGCTGGAGTTCCAAGGTATAATAGCCTCGTCGGAGCATCTGCACATCGAGGAATATCACCGGAATATTCAGTTTCCGAGCCAACCGTTCCGCTCCGGTCAGGATAGCAGTGTCCTGATGCAGGAAATTCGTCCAATAATGCAGGTTCTGCCGGCTGGGTGTCTGGTCGGCGAGGAAGATGACCACAGAGTGTACTTTATTTCGTTGCAGCTGGATGAGTTTCCGCCCCGTCTCATATTTGCTCAAGACAAACGAGCCAAACTTCGTACGCAGCCAAATGAACAACTTATCCACCGCCTTGTTGTTCAACGGGCGGTAAATCTGATACATCCTCGCATCTTGGAAACGAGTGGTCGAACCGGAATACCATTCCCAATTGCCGAAATGTCCCATCAATAGGATGCAACAGGGATGGCCTTGGTCCATCAGCCTATCGACAACCTCCGGATTCTGCACGTATGCCCTCTGTTGCAATTCTTCCAACGAGATATGCGCCAACTTCAGGGTCTCCACGATATAATCGGCAAAGTGATGGTAAAAATCTTTCTCGATACGCCGCCTTTCCGCCTCGCTCTTTTCCGGGAAAGAGGCAGCCAAGTTCCGGCGGACTACCCGGATTCGGTACTTGAGTACCCTATAAATAAGGAAATACAGGATATCGGAAAGCACATAAAGCAGTCTCATCGGAAGCAAGGCGTGGATTTTCACCCATGCATACAGCAACGCATATTGAATCTTCGTTCCCATAAACCGCCTGTTCAATTACCGAGAGATACCGTCAATGCTGTTTTGTCCGGATTCCAACCGCCCAGCCGTATCCGGCAGGTCTTGTTTACCAGCGAAGCATCATACGGGCGTTCCACCTTGATATAATTCTCCGTGAAGCCATGCATCAGGCCCTCTTTCTTCGTATGCTCGAACAAGACCTCCGCCTCCTTGCCGATATGCGCCTCATAGAATGCCTGAAGTTTCCGTTCAGATAAATCCAGCAACGTCTGGCTCCGCACATGTTTCACTTTCGGGTCCACCACATAATCGATTTTCAAAGCTTGCGTGCCCGGACGTTCGGAATAACTGAACACATGAAGCTGGGTAATATCCAGACTCTCGATAAAGTCACGCGCCCTCTCAAAGTAAGCGTCCGTCTCGCCGCGAGTGCCGACGATTACATCCACTCCGATAAAGGCATCGGGCATCATCTCTTTTATTTTTTCTATCTTATGCCGGAACAAAGCGGTATCATAACGCCGGCGCATCAATTTCAGCACCTCATCGCATCCGCTTTGGAGCGGGATATGGAAATGGGGAGCGAAGCGTTTGCTCCCGGCAACAAATTCGATGGCTTCATCGGTAATCAAATCCGGCTCGATGGAGGAGATTCTGTACCGGTCAATCCCTTCCACCTCATCCAATGCCCGAATCAAGTCGATAAATTTCTCACCCGTAGTCTTGCCGAAATCGCCGATATTCACGCCAGTCAACACAATTTCTTTTCCACCTTGGCGGGCTACCTCCTCCGCTTGTTTCACGAGGCTCTCTATCGAACCGTTCCGGCTTCTTCCCCGTGCGAAAGGAATCGTGCAATAGCTGCAGAAGTAATCGCATCCGTCCTGTACCTTCAGGAAATGGCGTGTCCGGTCGTCGGCCGAGCAGGAGGGCATGAACTTACGGATATCTTTGAATGGCGTCGTGAAGAATTGGTTATTCGTTCCTTCGCTTTGCGCCCATTGCTCCAAGTAATGGAGGATATCCAGCTTCTGTTCCGCACCCAAAACCAGATTCACCCCGTCGATATGGGAGACCTCCTCCGGTTTCAATTGGGCATAGCATCCTGTAACCACGATAAATGCGCCCGGATGCTGTTTGCCGATGCGCCGGATGGCTTGCCGGCATTTCTTATCGGCCAGTTCGGTGACGGAACAGGTGTTGATTACGCAAATATCCGCTTTCTCTCCCGGGCGGACTTTCCGTATTCCCTGACCGGACAATATTTTCCCGATGGTAGATGTTTCCGCAAAGTTCAGTTTGCAGCCCAACGTATAATAGGCTGCCTTTTTATTCTCGAATATCGTAGAGTCAATCATATTTTCTTTCCAATCCCATTGAATAATCGCGCAAATTTACGAAAAACTTCGCTTTCGAGCTATCCGGTCGGGATAAAAGCAAAAAGGACGACCTTCACAGGCCATCCTTTCTCCTCAAACCTATTTATGAGTCTATATACTACAAATAGCAACACTTATTTTATTCCCAATTTGTCTTTGATAGCTTGCGGAAGCGCATCTTTGTGGACTACGATATTCATCGTCTTATACTTCACAAACGTTTCCGAAACATACCATGTTCCTTTGTATTTATTGTCCGTTCCCCACGAATTCTTGACCATATAGAACTTCTTTCCGGTCTGGTCTTTTGCAATACCGTAGATTTGCATACCGTGGTCGTCCGTCGTTTCGTAGTTGTCATACGCTGCTTGGCGCATTTCCTGCGTCACCTCAACCTCTTGGCAAGGGCTTTCCAGCATCTTCTTGATTTCTTTCTCTTTTTCAGAAGGACTCAAGCCCAACCAATGGTCTTGGTCGGAACCGCTGCGCTCCATCGATTCGATATCCGGCATCACTCCGATACCGTTGCGGGTAAATCCCTTCTCGCTTACGTCCGAACCCCATGCAATCGTGTAACCCGTGTTGATGGCATTGTCGAATACCTGCATCAGCTCGTCAATCGGAAGATTGTAAGAGAGCGCCCAACGCCAGTTGTCCTGAATTTCCAAAGCGAACTGCGAATAGAACGGATGATGCGTGTAAGAAGTCAACGAAACATAGTCGTCCGGATTCAAACCTAACTCTGCCGCGAAACTCTTCGGCGTATATTCTTTGCCGTTATAGGTAAATTTCTCCGGAGCTTCGCCCAGATAAGCATCGATGATTCCTTCGAATCCCTTCTGCCAAGCCGTAGAAAGTTTGCGGTTCGGATTCTTGATGACTGCTTCCAGATAAGCCCGCGACAACGATTCCACCTCGCCGTGTACGTGCATGTCCTCGCCATACTGCAACCCGTTCATTACCGATTCCGGAACGATTCCGTAGTCTTTCCAAGCTGCCAATACATCCGCAAACGAGCCGCCCTGTGCATAATTCAACTCCCCATGCAGCCGGACGAACTTCTCGCCTTTGTCCTTATAGTTTTTACTTACGATAAACATCTCCGACAAGTCATGTTCGCCCTTGCCCATGCGCAACAATTCCGATTCCAAGAAAGCGACTGCCGAGAAGCTCCAGCACGTACCGCTTCTGTTCTGATTCTTAATCGGGGTGATTTGCAACTCTTTTACCGGAGTAAAGACATAACCCTCCTCCTTCTCTTTCTTCTTGTCCTTCGCATTCACTGAAGGCAATGCCATGGCCAGCAACAGGGCCGATACAATTATTTTTTTCATGTTTATCTAAGTATTAAAATGAATCATTTTTATGCGGCAAATATACAAATTTGGTTTGAACCCACCGCGTTTTCTTAAAATTTCTTTTACTTTTCCCGCAAAATTACATTTTAAGTCTTCGGGAAGGCTTCCTGCAATTTTGCAGCGACCCTTCCCGACTTGGGAAACCTTCCTGCAATTTTGCAGCGGCTCTTCCCGATTCGGGAAACCTTCCCGCAACTTTGCAGCAGCCCTTCCCGACTTGGGAAACCTTCCTGCAATTTTGCAGCGACCCTTCCCGACTTGGGAAACCCTCCTGCAATTTTGCGGCGTCCCTTCCGAGACCTCGGAAACCCTCTCGCAATTTTGCAACAAGCCTTCCGAACCCTCGGAAACCCTCTCGCAATTTTGCAGCGACCCTTCCGGAGTTCATAATCAGGCTATTTTATGGAAATCCGCTAAATTCCGTCGGTTATTCCATAAATTTCCCCTATATTTGTCAGCAAACAAATTTCATTTAGTCACACCTTAAAACTAACCATCGTATGAAACGAAGAAGTTTTATTTCCAGTTCGCTCCTCTTAGGAGCCGGTTTGCCTTTAGGATTGGCAACCACAACCACCTCATGCAGCAGCAATTCCTCCGGCGCAGGCGCATCCGCCGCCCAACATTTCACCCCCGAAGAGCTGGGCATGTTCTCTTTCGTCGATATGGCTCCGGATGGGAAACCCCTGAAAGCCGCCCTTATCGGGAACGGAGACCGCGGGACCGGAGCCGCTTGCCAGTTCTTGGAGGCAGGTCCGAACCTTTCCATCGTCGCATTGGCGGATATCTTCAAAGACCGGCAAGATGCCTGCCGTAAAGTATTGAAAGAAAAGTATAACAATGACGTTCCGGACGCTAATTGCTTCTTGGGATTCGATGCCTATAAAAAGGTATTGGCCATGCCGGAGGTCGATGTCGTATTGCTCTGCACGCCGACCCACTTCCGTCCGGAACAGTTCAAGGCGGCGGTCGAAGCCAAGAAACATATCTTTATGGAAAAGCCATGTGCCATCGACCCGACGGGCATCCGGACGGTGATAGCCGCAGCTAAGGTGGCAGAGAACGCAGGACTTACGGTGATTACCGGAAACCAGCGACGCCACAGACGGGATTATTGGGAGGCTTATATGAACGTCCGGAACGGAATGATTGGCGATATCATCTCCACATCCGCCCATTGGGACCAAGGGGCTTGGTGGAACAAGAAAAAACGCCCGGAATGGAGCGACATGGAATATTGCATCCGCAATTGGTTCAATATTAAATGGCTGAGCGGAGACCATCTGTTGGACCAAGCTGTACACAATATCGACATCGTGACTTGGTTCATGGGCGAACGTCCGGAATCGGCTACGGGATTCGGCGGACGGGTACGCCGCTTGACCGGCGACATCTACGATAACTTCGCCTGCGATTTCACTTATGCCGGCAACAAACGGATGTTGTGTACGGCACGGCAGATAGACGGATGCGAAGGGAACGTATCGGAACGGATATTAGGCACAAAAGGGGTGGCGTTGTTGAGCGACAACAATACAATCCACTTCGAAGATTACGCCGGAAACACCATCTGGCAATATGATTATGAAACGAAACCGGTAAAAAATCCCTACAATCAGGAGCATATCCACTTGGTCGAATCCATCCGGTTGAATAAAAAGATAAATCAGGCATTGGACTTGGCCTATTCGACCCAAGTCGCCATCTTAGGACGCGAAGCCGCTTATACCGGGAAGCGAATCACTTGGGATGAAATCATGGCATCCAACCTGCGCTACGGTCCGACGGAATACAAGCTCGGTCCGTTGCCGGATTACCACGAAGGCGAAGCCCCGAAACCCGGAAAAGACCCGGCTGCCCCGATGTAATAAGGGATAAAATCAGAAATAACAAGCGCAATGCCGTTGCGGGCGAGAATCCCGGCAAGCATTGCGCTTTCTTTATTGGAATTAATCGATATTCTTGCTGAGCACCTTGCGAACCACCTCATCCGGCAAGCCGCGCCGGAGGGAATAATCCCTTAATTGCTCCTCATCGATATGGCCTATCATAAAATAGCGGCTTTCCGGATGCGCCAAGAACAGGCCGCTGACCGAAGCGGTCGGCGACATCGCTCCATTCTCCGTTATCCGAACACCGATTTGCGAGAAATCCAACAATTTATCCAACGTGAAATTGAGCAATTGGTCAGGTAACGAAGGATAACCGATGGCCGGACGGATGCCCTGATACTGCACGCGGAACAAATCCTCCATCGACAGTTGCTCCCCTTCGGCATAGCCCCAATATTCCGTGCGGACCTTCCAATGCAGATACTCTGCCGTTGCTTCGGCAAGCCGGTCGGTCAACGTCTGCAACAGCATCGCCCGATAGGTATCGCCGTTCTTCTCATACTTTTCCTTCAGATATTCAGAACCGGAACCGCCTGTAACGACAAATGCGCCCACATAATCCGTCCGCCCTTCGGACTGCGGCATGACATAATCCGCCAAACTCTTATACGGTCCCTCATGCTTCACCTGCTGGCGGAGCGTCGGCAGGCACAAATCGCCCATCTTTATGTCATCCCCCTCGCTGGTTGCCGGGAAGAAACCATAAACCGCTTTACAGAACTCCGCATCCATCGCCTGAAGTTCCTGCAACAGTTTCTGGGCATCCTTATATAACTGCATTGCTTCCGCCGCCTTTGCCCGTTCCTCTTCCGGGAACGCAGCCAACCACGAAGCACGGCAAGCATCGCAACCATGAATCCGGGTAATCTCCTCGAACTTTCCGTTCAACCGCCAAGCATGGAAGAAGAATGTCCAATGAATAAAAGGAATCACCTCAGCCAACGGAATCGAAGGCAGGCAATGTACCCCCATCTGTTTCGGCTTCACCGGCTGATAACCGGACCAATCTATCTTCACGCCCTGTCGTCTCGCCTCTTCGATGGGAATTAATACCTCATGACGCTTTTCCACCGCATCACGGAGCGATTGATATTCCCGGTTCAACGCGTCGATATAAGCAGAACGCGTAGTTTCATTCAACAACTTCGCCGCAATCAGCGGATTCTGCGAAGCATCCGTTACATGAATAACCGGCGAATCATAATGCGGAGCGATTTTAAGTGCCGTATGAAGCTTCGATGTCGTCGCCCCGCCAATCATAATCGGGACATGCAACCCGTTTTTCTGCATTTCGTCCGTAACATGTATCATCTCCTCCAACGAAGGAGTAATCAGCCCCGACAGACAAAGGATATCCGGCTGTTCGCGCTTCACGGTCTCGATTATCGTCTCCGCAGGAACCATTACACCCAAATCGATAACCTCGTAATTATTGCACGAAAGGACTATCGATACGATATTCTTCCCGATGTCATGCACATCTCCCTTCACAGTCGCAAAAACCACCTTTCCGGCACGCGCGGCATTCGACGTTTTCTTCTCCGCCTCGATTGCCGGCTGTAAAATCGCCACCGCCCTCTTCATCGTACGGGCAGTTTTGACCACTTGCGGAAGGAACATTTTCCCCGCGCCGAACAATTCACCGACCCGATTCATTCCGTTCATCAACGGACCATCTATAATATCGACCGCATGGGGATATTTCTGCAATGCCTCCTGCAAATCACGTTCCAGATTCTCTCCAATGCCTTTAATCAGGGATTGCTCCAATCGCTCTTCGACTGATAATTCCACGACCTCGGCATCCTCCGGTTCCTTTTCTTTCCGTTCCGTCTCCGGCTGGGCATGCTCGATGGTCCATTGAATCAATTCTTCTGCCGCATTCTTCCGACGATATAAAATTACATCCTCTAATAACGTTCGCAATGACGGTTCAATATCTTCATACATCACTTCCGAAGAAGGATTGACAATACCCATATCCATTCCTTTCCCTATCGCATGATAAAGAAATACGGAATGCATCGCCTCACGTAGGTAATTATTTCCTCGGAAAGAGAAAGAAAGATTGCTGATTCCACCGCTGACTTTCGCATGAGGGAGATTTTCCTTTATCCATTCTACCGCCCGAATGAAATCGAGGGCGTAACGGTCATGCTCCTCTATTCCCGTCGCAATAGCAAGCACATTCGGGTCGAAAATAATATCTTCCGGATTGAAACCGATGCCGGTCAACAAGCGATAAGCCCGTTCGCACACCTCAATCTTCCGTTCAAAGGTATCGGCCTGCCCCTTTTCATCGAAAGCCATAACGACGGTCGCCGCACCCAACTGCTTAATCCGCTTCGCATGACGGAGAAACTGCTCCTCGCCCTCCTTCAATGAGATGGAATTGACTATGCTTTTTCCCTGTACGCACATCAATCCCCGCTCAATAACGTTCCATTTCGAAGAATCAATCATGATTGGGACACGGGCAATGTCCGGTTCAGCGGCAATAAGGTTTAAAAAGGTCATCATCTCCTGTTCTGTGTCCAACAGACCGTCATCCATATTGATGTCGATGATTTGTGCACCATCTTCAATCTGTTTCCGGGCAATAGCCAACGCTTCTTCATATTTTTTCTCCTTGATTAATCGTAAAAACTTACGTGAGCCTGCCACATTACACCGCTCCCCAATTGTAACGAACAATCCGTTATTGATAGTCAGTGCTTCTAATCCGGAAAGGAACAAGCCCGTTTTTTTCGGAGCCGGCACATGGGGACGGGCTCCTCTGACCAATTCCGGGAAACGGGCGATATGCGCAGGCGTCGTTCCGCAACAACCGCCCAAAATATTGATCAATTCCTCATCGACGAAGGGTTTTACATGTTCAGCCATGGTTTCCGGCGTCTCATCATAGGTCCCGAAACTGTTCGGAAGCCCGGCATTCGGATAAGCACTGATAAAAAATGGCGCATTCTTTGCCAATTCCTCCAAATAAGGCTTCATGTCCTTTGCTCCAAAAGAGCAATTCAAACCAATACTTACAATATTGGCATGCATAACCGACGTAACGAATGCAGCCAACGTTTGCCCGGACAACGTACGCCCTCCCTGCCCCGCTAAGGTAAGCGAAAGCATCACCGGGACCTCTTTTCCGCTTGAAGCAATCGCCTCTTCCGCTGCTGCCAAGCCAGCTTTGGCATTAAGTGTGTCGAATGTCGTTTCAAACAAGATTATATCTACTCCCCCCTCCAATAACGCTTCGATTTGGTCGCGGTAAGCAGAGAAAAGGTCCATATAGGTCACCGCACGATAGGCTGGATTACTCACATCTGGGCTCATCGAAGCCGTCTTATTCGTTGGTCCGACCGAACCTGCCACGAAAATCTTTCGCCCTTGATGTTCCCTCATATAATCGTCTGCTATCTTTCTCGCCAGACAGGCTCCTGCCAAATTAATCTCCCGTACTTCAGCCGCCATTCCGTAATCTTCCATCGAAATCGCATTGGCATTAAAGGTATTGGTCGTAAAAATATCCGCACCGGCGTCTAAATACTGCCGATGAATAGCTCCTATCACATCCGGACGGGTTATATTCAGCAAATCATTGTTTCCCCTAAGCATTCCGGGGGAATCTTTAAACCGTTCACCCCGATAATCTGCTTCCGTGAGATTATATTGCTGAATCATCGTTCCCATTCCGCCATCCAGAATCAGGATTCTTTCTTTTAGAAGGTTTATAAAAGTAGATTTATCCATTTATTTTATCCTTAAACTATTACACTTCGAACAACGTCTATCCGATTCTGGCAAACCGAACAACTCTTTTCAAAATAGAAAGAACCGACAAAAGAAAAATTTTGTCCGTTCTTTTCAGAAAAATATCACATTGATTTACGCAAAATAGCCCTTTCAATGGCGAAAGGCACGCGCCATTTCCCGTTTATCATCACGGTCTTTAATCGCATCCCGCTTATCGTACTCCTTCTTTCCTCGTGCAATGGCAATAACCACCTTTGCCAATCCCTTATCATTGATAAAAAGACGTGTCGGAACAATTGTAAAACCACTTGTTTTCACGGCTGAAGCGATTTTACGCAATTCTTTTTTCGTAAGAAGCAATTTTCGGTCGCGCCGAGCACTGTGATTATTGTATGTTCCGTAGAAATATTCAGCGATATACATATTTTTCACCCAAAGCTCCCCTTTCTCTACGATACAGAACGTATCGACCAAGCTCGCTTTGCCTAAACGGATAGATTTTATCTCCGTTCCGGTCAACACAATGCCGGCAGTGAAGGTGTCGAGCAGTTCATAATCGAACGTTGCCCGCTTATTCTTAATCAAAATATTCTTGTCAAACTTCTCTTTCTTCATATCAAAACCTTTTAATTACCGCAATCCCGGCATAAGGAGAACCAACGCATATTCAATAAGTTTCGGAGTACCCACAATCAGCAGGAAAGCAAATGTCGAAAACTTCATTTGCTGCGCCTGTTCAACCTTCATAAAAATGGTAGAACCTTCCCAAACGATATAAAAAGTATATAAAATAAAAATATACAAGAAGAAGAAATCCGGAAGGAGCAGCCAAACAATATTCAACGTAAACATCAATGCCGATGAGAAACCCACGAAAAACTGGCAAAGCTTCAAATCTTTCGTTTTTTTAAAGACGCCTTGCCAAACTTCATTCAGGAAATATGCCCCCAAATAGAATCCTCCGAACGAAGAGACCAATGTAACGATTGAATTCTTCAATGCCTGTTCGATATCAAACTCTTGCCGCGTACAAATACTCAAGAAAGCGGCAATCGTCAATAATCCGATAAAGGGATAAAGGTAATTGCTCAGGAACTTTTCGTATCCTTTCGCAACATCTTGCTCTTTTTCTTTCATCCCTACCAATTCTTTCCAAGTCTTACCGGGTTGGGAAATAATGGCTATCACCAACTTAAATATCATTTTATACATAAATATTCTCTTTAAACTTGCCTGCAAATATACAATATGGAGTTCGCTTTACCAAGTGTTCAAGTCCTTATCCAATTCTATCGTGTAAATATCAGAAGTCTGCCAAATATAAGACGACGAATCCGCGCTGGCGAAATACTCCGGATAGACTAATCTGAAATTTAAAGAATCACCCGACAATAATCCGCTTGCCTTCGCTTTTTCCACAAAATCCCGGATATGGAACGCTTGGGTGACTATTTCTGACGAAGTAAAGACCGTATCCGTATAATCAACCCTCCAAGAGGTCGAACGTAAATAGAGTTCGAAACAACTTCTGCCGGTCAATTCATCTGTCACAAGGGGAAGATTCGGATCATAAGACATCCAAAAAGAATCACGTTGCGAGCGATAATATTTGCGATACTCCGGAAATAAAAACAAATGCCCATCCACATATAAACTTGACTCCATCTCAAAATCAAGAAACGATTCATCCCGATGAGCTACGGCAGTATCTACTCTGTTTATCAACTGCCAATCGGCTACCGGTTGATACTGTACAATATTGACCTGATAAATCCGCTCGTCCGTGCGGCTTTGGTCGGTATGGTTTATCCGGAAATCTACCAAACAACAGTCATCTTCCTCAACTGCTTGGTTCTGGAAATCTTCGGAAGTAATCCGGTTGCCGGAGCGAAGCTGGATTACCTTTTCAGGAAGCTGATGCACGACACCAACTTGCGAACCATAGGTATCCCAATCGCCGCTCTCGCCCATACAAGACGAAAATAAATACATTATTGCCGCAAAGACGAATATTTGTTGTTTCATATTTCTTTTTATTCTGGCGCAAATGTAATAAAAAAACAGGAGTCAAGCCTTGCCTAACTCCTGTTCCACCTATAATTATACCAATAAATATACAAATTACTGCTCTTGCTCTACTGCCATGACCGGAATTGTAAGCGTTGAAGAGGCCCATTGTGGACGATTTGTCTCTTTATCGAAACCGCTGACATAATTAATGTCCAAATATAATGATTGCTTATTGTCTGCCGCTTCCTTTGCATTAATCGTATCGAAGACATTTCCCAAATAATACGCATTATTTACCTCCTGATTGCTGGCTCCTGTGTTATCCCCTTCTGCAGTGGCACGAACAAAAAGTTGATAATGGTTTTCTCCATTCTTCACAACCGGTTCCGTATAATTTTGCGGATAACTTAAATACCAGTCCACAATCTGACGACTTCCGATTCGAGCGCCGGAAGCAAAGAACAAATAGCCACGCACATAATTAAAAAAACCGCTGCCGGCAATGCCATAATTCAACGGGATCTCATTTTCCATTGCAGTTGTCGTATCAGCTTCCGAAATAATCATTCGGCTCCGCCAATCGTTGATAATTACCGGCTGGGCTGTGAGCGATGCCGTGAAATAACCCTTTGCTCCGGCATTCGCATTTTCTGGGTCATTATAATCAATCATGATTCCCATTCCTAAGCAATCACCTTCGCTGTATGTTATATCGGATACCAATTCCGGAACATAAATATAACCGCCACCTGTATCGACCATCGGCAACAAACCGGCATCTGCATTCATGAAATAGACGCCGCAAATTGAACCGGATGACTGATTTTTTCCTTCTCCCAAACAAGATGTCAAACACAAAATGGCAGATAATGCCATTGCTACAAAAATTCCAAGTTTCTTCATCGTTTATTTTATCTATTTAATTCTATTTGTTTCTCCGTTTTCATTATAATCCGAAGCGGAAACCGATTTGCAGACCGAAACGGAAAGGCTTTTCGGTATAATAGGTCTCTATGTCGCTCCCGTTATCGAAATAATAATCTGCACCCAGCTCTGCATACGCACTGACAAAGCGGATAATCGGATAGCTTACTCCCACTCTTCCGTTTATTGAGAAGTAAGGTTCCTTCACCCGCTGCTTCTCTGAGAAAGAAATCATGTTCTCTTCCTGCGAATTCAGTTCTGTCCGGAGTTTTCCTGCGACATTCAATTCCACCTTTCCGCCCGCTGAAGCATAAAATTGCAGGCGTTTCCATTCGGCTATTTTATATGAGACAGCCAGCGGGATACCCAAAAAGTGCAAATGCTGCTTGCATTCACCCCAATATTCCGTATTTGTTTTCCAATCGGAGACCAATAAGGAATAAGAGAGTCCCGTTTGCAATGACCAACGGTCGGTCAGGTAACGACTAACTGATAATCCGACCGAAAAAGGCATCTTATGGTGAATCTCTGTCTCCGGTGCTTCGAAAGCATTGACTGCATTCATCAGTGCCAGCGCATCATTTGTCAAGACAGAAGAGCTCCGAAGCGCATACGAACCGACCGAACTGCTATTTCCTGCCGACAGGCTTCCGGCTCCCATGCCGAAACTCCATTTCCGCTTGGGCTTCTCCGTCACCGGGACTTGTCCCGGTTCCGAATCTGTTGTTCTTTGAAGCATACGAGGCTGACGTGGCGCAACATCCGATTTCGGTTTTGCCTTCTTCTCCGTTGTCTTCATGTTCAACTCTGCCAGTTTTAATTCCGGGTCTTCCATTTCGTCCAATTGCAATTCTGTCACCGGCTGTATTTGCGGGACAGGAGCAGCCTGCGCTATGACAGGAAGTGTTTCCTCCGGTTTTACTTCTGGCAATACCGGAGCCTGTTCGACCTGCGGTTTCAGTTTCTCCGCCACATATTCCGTTTTCGGTTCCTCTTTACTTATATAATAAATGCCGGAGACTACTACAAGCAACGCCGCCACCGCAGCTGCTGCCCAATAATACCATGACCGCCGCGCACCAGAAACAGAAGGACGCGGCAAGCGATTCGCTATCGCCTCCCAGTCTTCCGGAAGTACATCCGTTTCATAGTCATACAACTTCGAACGGAACAAATCGTCCAACTCATCTCTATCCTTCTTCATGTTTCTACTTATACAATTCTTTCACTTTCTTTTGTAACAACTGCTTCGCTCTCGTATATTGCGAACGGGAGGTACTTTCGTTGATACCTAACATCTCACTGATTTCCTTATGTGAGTAGCCTTCCACCGCGAACATATTGAATATGGTCCGGAATCCTTTAGGCAAACTCTGCACCAAACGCATCAATTCGGCCGCCGAAAGGTCGGATATCGCATTACTATCCGGCTGTGCCAGTTCCGCCGTACTATCCAAGTCCGTCGATTCCTTCAGCACATCGCCCCGGCGCAAATATTCCAATGCACAATTCACGAATATTTTCCGAAGCCAGCCTTCGAACGCTCCGATACCCGAATAAGTATCGATACTGGTAAATACTTTGACGAACCCATCCTGCATCAAGTCGCGGGCGGTCTCTTTATCGTTGACATAACGCAGACACACTGCCAACATCTTCCGGGCATATTTCTCATACAATTCCCGTTGGGCCAACCTGTTCCTGCTTTTGCAACCCGCTATCAGTTGTTGTTCGTCCATTCGTTCGCTAATTCACGCTCAGGCTCTATCTTTTCTCTGCCGAACCCGACAATTTATAAGATGTTATTTCTAATCTAAATGCTGCATCTTTTGGTGAAAAAAGAATACTTTTTATTTCCGCCGGCAAATTTAGATATAAATGGTGATTTATACGCCCCTGCAATAGGAAAAACCATCATTTATTTCCGCATCCCTGAAAAAGGCACTAAAGTATTCAAAGCATTTATGAATGCATCCCTTATTTTGCTGCGGATTGACGCTCCCGACGGGAGGAGGTTTCCGCTAACAGCGGATTGACGCTCCTGACGGGAGGAGATTTCCGCTAACAGCGGATTGATGCTCCCGACGGGAGGAGATTTCCGCTGCTGCATTAGACGCCGCACGCCCGGCATTGCCTCGCACAGGTGTTAAGGATGCCCGTTGAAACGGTAGCCTATACCTAACATCAGGTTGTTCGGGTCCTTGAACTTATAGAGTTGATAGCCTACATGCAGAAAGAACCTCCGGGTGATGTGGGTCTTCAAGGCTAAAATCTGATAAAAATGGTCGGTATCCTCGCCTTTGCAAATGATATTCCGCCCCACACCAAGGTTAATGGAAAAGATAGGCATGACGATTTCTGCACGGGCAGAGAGTCCGACAGCAAATTGCTCGCGGAAAGGCGGACGGTAGAACCGGAGGTCGTCGCCCGGAACGCCTTCATTCACGACATGTTCCTTGAGGTTCGCGCTCTCGTCATACTGCATGTCAAGCGACAGACCGGCACGGAAATAGCGGCTGACATTATACATCGGGTTAAAGTTCAAGCCTGCCACACCGAAATGTCCCGGCAATACGGCAGATGCTCCGGGATTATCGGAAAGAAAAACCCGTTTGCGGAGTGCACCATAAAGGATTAAATCATAACTGAAGTGCCGTTGGAACGGGTCGGCGGCAGGACGGCGAGGCTTCCAATCCTCTTGGTTGAAGGTACGCACAATGCCTATCCGTCCGCCCAATGTATTCACTCCGGCATTGGGATAACAGGTATTCCCATTGGAGAAGTGGGTGAACCCTGATCCGAAGGTCATATTCCATTGCGGGGCAAGATGCCAATTAAGCATTAATCCGAGATGAATATAGGCATTGACCTTCGAGCCGACCACCATATTCATCGGATTACTCTGTTCGTCATAGGGTTTCCAGCCGAACGATGCGCCGAAGTTCCATTCATAATCCAACGACAGACGGTTGGTCAGCGAGGCTATCCGGGAATTTTGGAAAACATACAATGCGATGGGCGAACCTATCTCGTCTTGGTCAAAAAAGGTATTGTACGCCAATCCGATGCCTTGCGAAGCATGCGGATAATTTCGTCCGAAGTAGCTGTCGGGTGCGAAGCGGAATGCCCACTTCAGATGCGTCGAGAAGGTCGAGCGGATAGGTTTCTGCCGGAGATTCTCTCCTTCGAAGAATTTCTCAGTCGGCAAGACATAACCGGGGGATAGGTCAATGCCTATCCGGTGGATTAATTTGCGCGAGAGCGTATCTTCGGATTGGACTTGCCCCATCAGGGAGATATTCCCCATGAAAAGGAGCAGAAGAATATATAAAGGTATGCGATTCATAAGTTATTCGGTTGCGGATTGAGATTCGATTTGAGAATATAATAATCGTAAGGCTGGGAACTGCGGTACGCCCCCTTGAATTCGCGCCGGTTTCCGGATTCGGGATTGGAAACATAGAGCGTGAAGGGGATTTCATATTCCTCCACCTGCAAATAAATATCGATGCTTTTGTATTCTCCTGCCCCGACGGTTACGCTTTCGCCTTTATCATCTGATTCGGCTATGGGCTCCCGTTGTTCTTCTTCCGTAAGAGGCAATCGCCTTCCGTTCATAACGGGGTGCATATCTTCGATATCCGGCACATTTACTTCCGGAGCTGGCGCTCCCATAAGGAGAGAAAGAGGAATATCCGAGATGCCGTCCGTATATAAATCGAACGCCTCCGTGCGATAGGCCTCTTTCAACGGATATTCGTGAAAGGTGACCGGCTGGCTACTGGCACGGTTATCCACATTATAGCCTTTTATTCGCACGGAGGCGTAAGGCCAGTAATAAAAAGCGTCCAAACTGTAAACAATACTGTCCACCTGATACTTCGCGCCGGGCTGAATCTCCATACGGACATCACACACAGAATAATCCGTTCCGGTCTGGACATATAATGTATAAGGTGCATCATAGAGGCATTCATCGACCGTAAGCGTCAGTTCGTCCTCCTGCTCCCGCGAAAGGGTAAATTGCAACAGTTCATCTTCGTAACGCATCCGCAGTAATCCGCCACCCGACAAG
Organism: uncultured Parabacteroides sp.; assembly: GCA_949289155.1. GTDB lineage: Bacteria > Bacteroidota > Bacteroidia > Bacteroidales > Tannerellaceae > Parabacteroides. The sequence goes on along the minus strand of CASEMX010000032.1, from coordinate 2,239 downwards.
AAGCCTTTATATAAAACATTCCCTTCAAGGTCATATACCGTACCGGACAACGCACTGCCGCTCGAAACCCCTTTTATATCCCAATCGCCTGTATTGAAACGTACCGTCGCCGGTTCACCGCATCGTACGGTCAGCTCCGTTGTTTCCGGACGGACCTCTTCTACAAAGATATCGCCATTGCATCCGGTCAGCAGAAGAGACAACAGGACATACAACATATATCGATATTCCATTCTTTTATCCATTACCTGTAAGTTAAGCCGGAACAAAAGTAAGGAAAAATTCCAAAAAGCTTCCATTTATACAGGAAACATTCCATTGCCCGTGAAGAACAACATAGCGGTTTCATTCGTACCTTTGCCCTCGGTTTATAAAGAAAGGAAAATCATAAATGATGTCACGTAGAAAGATAAATAACTGGCGGCCTGCCAAGGGTCAGCCATTGACCGAATTGGACAAACGTATTCTTTACCTGCAGAACAAAGGGCACTTGGTCCCGACACGCGAACTGATTAAGACGCCGGAACAAATCGAAGGTATCCGCCGGAGCGGGGTTATCAATACCGGTGTGCTCGACTTGGTGGAAAAGGAAATCAAAGAGGGAATGTCAACGGCGCAAATCGATAAGCTGGTCTATGATTATACCTGCGACCACGGGGCTATCCCCGCACCGCTGAACTACGAAGGCTTTCCCAAGAGTGTCTGCACCTCTATCAACGAAGTGGTATGCCACGGCATACCGAGCGAAAAGGAGATTCTGCGTGACGGGGATATTATCAATGTCGATGTATCGACCATCCTCGATGGTTACTATTCCGATGCTTCGCGCATGTTCATGATTGGGAATGTCTCTCCGGCAAAACGCCGCTTGGTGGAGGTAACGAAAGAATGCCTGCAAATCGGCATGGAGGCGGCACAGCCTTTCGGATTCGTGGGCGACATCGGCCATGCTATCCAGAAACATGCCGAGAAGAACGGCTATTCCGTTGTCCGGGACCTGTGCGGACATGGCGTCGGACTGGAGTTTCACGAAGAGCCGGAGGTATGCCACTTCGGAAGGAAAGGCACAGGCATGCTGCTCGTTCCGGGCATGGTATTCACTATCGAACCGATGATTAACATGGGACGTTACGAGGTCTATATCGATTCGGACGACGGCTGGACTGTCCTGACCGACGACGGACTCCCCTCCGCCCAATGGGAACACACTTTCCTGATGACCGACAACGGACTGGAGATTTTGACGTATTGAGAGGGACACCTCATACCGCAGGCTGGTGAACGGAGTGAACCTGCGGAACGTGGGAATGCTGAGGGTACGGCCTCGAAGAGGTCGAATGGGACAGATGCTCATGCCCTCCGCAGGCTCGCTATCGCTCGCACAGACGGTTAAGCATTGTTAGACGGCTTCGCCGCCTTTTTATTCTTTCAAGAAATAGCGTTTATCCACTTCTATATGATTATCTTTTAACAATCTCAATAACTCTTCTTCAAAACTCACCTCCTGATGATGTGCTTTCTGATTCTTTATATAGTTAATGACACATTCTTTACTCTCTGCATCACAAGATAATGCGCAATAGGACTTGCCCCAACCATCAAAAAGAGGAAACTTTACCTTCTCTTCGCGCAGATACCGATGTGTTGCGGTTTTCAGGTCGCGCATGAAATCAGATATAGATAAGGTAGGTGGCATCTGTATCAGCATGTGGATATGGTCGGGCATACCTCCTATACGATACAACACACAATCCTTTTTCTTCACAATTCCCCAGATATACCGATACAAACTCTCTTCATGCTCAAGCGGAATAGCCGGTGCACTATGTTTCGGACGGAATACTATATGATATAATAACTGCGTATAACTCATGTCTTATCATCGTTTGTAATCATTGCTATCATCAGAGCGGCGGAGCTGCTCTACTATGCGTAACCGGCTGGTGAACGGAGTGAACCTGCGGTATGCCGGAGTGCGGAGGGCACGGCCTCAAAGAGGTCGAATGGGGCGGATGCTCATGTCTTACCGCAGGCTCGCTATCGCTCACCAGCCGGTTAAGCATTGTTAGACGGCTTCGCCGCCCTACACTACTCCTGCGTTCATAGACTTTATAAGTTCTTAATCCACCGCTTGCCTGCTGGGGTCTTCAGATAGATATAAATACCTGCTGCTATTGCGGCAAAAAACAAAAATGCAAATACTCCTGCGTTCATAGATTTTTCTCTTTTAAAAACATAT
>CASEMX010000031.1 GCA_949289155.1 uncultured Parabacteroides sp. | reverse complement strand
CGCAAGGCATCCGCCGTCTGTCAAAATCTGTTCCATTTGCTCGTTTGCCGGCAAATCGGCAGACGGAGCTTGGTTTACCATGCGATAGGCAATCGCCAACACAGCGACAATGCCGACCGCCCCTACTACAATCTTAGCTTTCTTTTTCATCTTGTTTTCTGACATTTTAATTCATAACGAAGATAAACAGTTATCCTTTTCCCCTCTTATCGGGAAAATTGGCTGCAAAAGTAATGCTATTTTAGAAAAAGTGTATCTTTTTCCTCCTAATAATGCAACTATATAGACAATTCATCCAACACGCGGATAAGATTTTTATCTATCGGCTTGTCGCGCTTGACAGCCTCAATAAAAGGCACGTAAACGATTTCGTTATCCCGTATGCCAATCATCACATTGCGCTGTTCTTCCATTATCGCCTGAACAGACGCCTCACCTAACCGACTGGCAAGGATTCGGTCCTCGGCACTGGGCGCACCTCCACGTTGCAAGTGCCCTAAGATAGAAACCCTCACGTCATATTGCGGATATTCCTTGCGCACCCGTTCGGCATAATGCATCGCCCCGCCATCTTTAGGACTTTCCGAAACAATGACAATACTGCTGTTCTTTGTCTTACGGAATCCCCGGCTGATAAACTTCTCCAACTGGTCAACATCCGTCTTATCCTCCGGGATAATGGCAGCCTCCGCACCGGATGCAATTGCACTATTTTGCGCAAGAAATCCGGCGTCGCGTCCCATCACCTCCACAAAAAATATCCGCTCATGGGATGTAGCCGTATCCCGAATCTTATCCACGCATTCCATAATCGTATTCAATGCCGTGCTATAACCAATGGTAACATCCGTTCCGCATAAATCGTTGTCTATCGTTCCGGGCAAACCGATACAGACGACATCTTCGTACTCGTCGGCAAACGTACGAGCGCCTCTCAAAGAGCCGTCTCCTCCGATAACCACCAAATAGCCGATATTTTCTTTTTGCATTACCTCATACGCTTTGCGCCGTCCTTCGGGGGTTTCAAATTCTTTCGAACGCGCCGTCTTCAATATAGTTCCGCCACGCTGGATGATGCTGCTGACATCTTCCGTTGTCATTTCCTTCACCTCTCCCGCTATCAGGCCCTCGTATCCACGATAAATGCCTTTCACCCGAAAGCCATTATAGATAGCGGAGCGGGTTACCGCGCGAATAGCCGCATTCATCCCGGAAGCATCACCTCCGGATGTCAAAATGCCGATAAACTTACTTTTATCCATACCTTTTCCTCAATTACAAAAATCACACAACAAATTCTTTAGCCTTCGCTTACAACAGAAGATTCTACTCTTGACCGCCCCTATCGATAGGCCTGTATGTGCTGCTATTTCCCGATATTTAAATCCATTAACAGACATCAGGAACGGCAAACGCAAATGTTCAGGGATGGTTTTTATCGTACGAGCTATTTCCTTCGCATCATAATCATTCTCCATTGCAAATTCAGAAAGTACGGATTCCGGCAAATCATCCATAGCTTCATGATGATTATCTTTCAGGTAACAATTATTGATAAACAAATTATGCATAATCGTATATAACCAACCCTTAAAATTTGCATTCGTATCAAATTTATTCCGATTGCACAAAGCTTTGATCATTGTCTCTTGCAACAAATCCTCTGCATCTTCTTTGTTTTCTGTAAATTTGAGCGCCAAAGGATACAGTTCTCTCCTTGCCAAAAGCAACTCTCTATCAAAGTCAAAAGCATCCATCTTCTGCATCATTCTAAGCATAGGCGTAAGCAGCTTTCGCCACTCTACCGCCTATGCAAAAGAGAAAAACTAAATGATTAAACGTTGGATTATTTTACTTCTATGACTTTTCCAGACTTCTTTTCCGCATCAGGCTGCGTCTTTGGGATATCAATAGAGAGCACTCCATTTTCCACTTTGGCCGAAATCTTCTCCTTATCTACATTATCCGGCAAAAGAATCGCCTGCTGGAACTTGGAATAAGAAAACTCGCGGCGCAGATAATGCTTGTCTTTCTTTTCCTCCTTGTTTTCTTCTTTTTTCTCCATATTGATGACCAAGTTGTTGTCTGCATCCAAATTGACCGTAAAGTCATCTTTTGTCATCCCCGGAGCCGCAACTTCCACGTGCCGTTGTCAAAGAAATCATTAAAGATACTTGGCAACCAATCTTCATTTTTTCTTACAGGTGTCATAATAACCTCCTTTTTTAATAATTAAACTTATCTTATGTGGTTCCCACTTGTATAGGAATCTTTGTTCCTTTCGGTTGTTCCACCTATTTGCCTCAATTTGCATTCCAAATCGCTCGGCAAGCCCTAATTGCTCATTTTGTCATCATTTATGATTAAAATCTGACTATTTGTCTGCATTTTCCTGCAAATACGACAACAAAATATCTATTTCCTTTTCTATTTCCTCTAATCTTGCCAAAATAGCTTCCAATGAATTGCCATAGATAGAGACCTTGAAAGACTCGACTTCTCGCGTTAGGGCAAATAATTCTTCCCATAGCATTTTGTCTTGAGAAAATGATTTTTTATATTCTTCGAATGCCATAGTTCATTCCATAAGTTTCATTATGGCACACTATTTGTCGGAATACATGTCGATAAAGGAATAAAACGAGGTGCGTAGGAGAGTTTTCCACCTGCATCAATGATAGGAAGTCTTTCATGTGCTCTTTTGCCTTTTTATTTTCAGTCCGTTCCCAAAAGAACTGAAGTCACCATACAAAATAAAAGCGTGGGAACTATTATATTACCGTTCAGAAGTATCCCCATACTCACTACAAGTAATATAAAGCCCCACGCCTATATTATATATATGTATATCAGAGCACACATATAAATATATCGTGGAGCGTTTATGAAGTATTATCCATTGTAGTTACGAAATTGGGGATTTCCTGAACACGGATAATGCCTTTAAACGCTTTTTCAATACATTGCTCTTGGTAAGAGCGCAACAAAAATAAGTATAATTTTAATACGAAAAGCAAATAAAGCCATAATTTATGCTTTTCATTCTGCCAACCGGATAACTTTCCCGTTCTCTTCTATATATTTATAAAGTTTATGATAAAACGGATGCTTCGTCAAGGTCGAGGCATCGCCCAATATGATGAGCTTCATTCGGGCACGGGTAATCGCGACATTCATCCGGCGAAAGTCGGAGAGGAAACCGATTTGTCCGCTTTCGTTAGCCCGGACGAGGCTGATAAGTATCACATCCCTCTCCTGCCCTTGGAATCCATCGACTGTATGCACTGTGATTAATTTTCGCAGAGGTCTGAAGAAGGCGGAACGCTTCAACAGGCTCCGGAGGTAATAGACCTGCGCTTTGTAGGGCGAGATGATGCCGAAATCGATTTGCTCCTCTAAGACGCGCTCCCGCCCTATTTGCTCGACATAGACCTGAAGTTGAAGGACCAGCAGCTCGGCCTCTTTCCGATTGATGCGGCTCTGGCTCTCGGATTGTTGGTCCTCTTCACAGTCACAACCCGCCGTATCAGTCCATACTACCGGCGTATCCCAATCTAATATCCCACGATGACCTACCTCCGGAGCGGCTTTCAATTGGTTATGGTAGAAGTAACGCGACGGGAAGGCCATGATGGCTTCGTTCATACGATATTGCAGCGTCAGTAGCGAGACCGTCTCCGGTTTCTGCCGGGATATCTTCTGCATCAGGGTCTGGTCTAATCCCTCGCGTGCCGCTTCGATGCACTTGATGGTCGGCGGGAGTTGCTGATGGTCTCCCGCGAGTATCACGCGGTCTGCCTTATTTATCGCAATCCAGCAGGCAGCTTCCAACGCTTGTGCCGCCTCATCAATAAAGAGGGTCGTGAAGTGGTGGTTCGTGAGGAGCCGATGGGCTGCTCCGACCAATGTACAAGTCACAACGCGGGCTTCGTCGAACAGTTCGGCATCTATCTTCACCTCCAGTTCTGTCGCCCGATAGCGAAGTCGGGAGAGGCGGTTGCGGTCCGTATCCCGTTCGGCCCGGCTCCGGTGGCGGAGATTCGAGTGAATTTCGCGGATGGCTTTGCGGATGCTCCAGAGTTCGGGGTAGTCGGGATGCGCTTCGAATCTCCGTTCATAAGTAAAGGAGAGCATCTTATCATTCACCCGGGTAGGATTGCCGATGCGGAGCACATTCACCCCGCGGTCCACCAGCTTCTCGGCTATCCAATCGACCGCCATGTTGCTTTGCGCGCAGACCAGCACTTGGTTCTCCCGGTGGAGCGTCTCGTAAACCGCTTCGACCAATGTCGTCGTCTTGCCTGTGCCGGGAGGACCGTGTACGATGGCGACGTCCTTAGCTGCCAGCACCTGATTCACCGCCTTTTCTTGCGAAGCATTCAACCACGGGAAGCGCATCGGGAGCAGTTCCCGCTGTCGGGCTGGCTGCATTCCCAAAAGGATATCGCGTAATTCGGCGAGGCGGTTGCCTTTGGCGTCCATCACCTCTCGAAGGGCAGCGAACATGGTCTTATAGGAGGTCTCGTCGAAATAAAGCTGGATGCCCAAGTCCGGCTCGCCCTGTATCTCTGCCAATGCCGCCGCAGAGGGCAGCGTGACGACCATCAGGTCTTCCTGTACATAGCTGATGACGGAGGTGAAGGGATAGTAAACCGAGCGGCCGGAGCTATCGGTCTTGAAGAAGCAGACCGGGCGGCCATATTCGAAGTTGTGCTCGACCTCCTTTTCGGTGCGCCGGCTGACTTCGACGACCAGTTGGTTGAGGGAGTTGTAATAGCTCCGCCCAAGGGTGAGCGGATACCAGCATATCCCCTGTTGGATTCGGCGGGGGATGCCAATGCGCTCGCTCTGCTCGCGGTAAAGCTCTTTCTCGTAGGTATATTCCTTTTGCAAGGCAGCATAGTGGAGCTGCAAGCCAACTATCGGGGTAATAACTTGATTCTGCATAACGGTGCAAATGTATAATATGCCGCCGGATTATGCAAGACAAAGGCAGGACATCCCTCAAGGTCTGCCCTGCCTTCGCAGCTCTTCCGGAGCGGTTACTTATCGTCCTTGTGCTTCTCTTTATACTTGAGTTCGATGAGGAACGCGATGACCAGTCCGGCTCCGGCGCAGAGGAAGAGACTCGCACTGTAGGCAGCTTCCGTCAGGTAGCGGTCATTGTCGAATTGCACAATCGTAAAGGTGTTCAGCAGGAACCCGACGAGGAATCCGGCGCCGATGCCCGCGAGGAGGCATCCTATCTTCAGCGCGGTGAAGGTGCGGTCTGCCCCATCCAGCGACGGGAGCTTTATCTTTCCTTCAAGCAGCAGAGGGTTGATATTCTCGCTCATCTTCTCGATAAGCATCAGGCGTTCGCGCTTACGGACGAACAGTTCTGTCAACTTGTAAATTCCCAAACAGATAAATCCGATTACACATATCGGCACTAAATTGTCAAACATACGCTATACTTTTATTAGGTTATTAATTAGATTTCCGTCCCCTTTTCCGGGGTTTTGTAGTATAGACGCAGCCTTCAGGGAAAGGTTACACCCGCAGCAGAGAATTTTTCACTCGCCCGGTTCGCCCGCCAACTTGTAGAGCCATACGCGCCCGAATGCCTCCCGTCGGAGCTTCCCCTCCGCCACCATCCGGCGCAACTCAGCGGAAGCCTTAGTGCGCCCGCATTCGTTCAGCCGCTCATACACCCTGCCAGTGATGTAGGGATGCCCGGCAAGGTAGTCCAGCGTACGGCGCTCGCGCTCCTCGTCGGTTAGGCGCGAAGGCTCCGGACTCTCGACACGGGTGAGCGGCAAGCCCTTCAGCTCGCGGCGCAGCTTGGCGGACGAGCGGAAGGTGACGTCGCGGAAATCGATGGACTCGGCGCGTATCTTCCGCTTGTCCTCTATCGGGCGGTGCGTCAGGACGACACTGAAGGTCCCGATGCCCTCCAATTCCACATTATGCCCCGCCCGAAGCCACTGCACCAGCAGTTTGCGCAAGATGTCGAGCGCCGCTTTCATATCTGCCGAGGTCAGTGCCGTGCGCTCCGTGACACTCTCCAACAGCTCCTCCTCGCGCACGGTATAGTCCGGTACAAACCGTGCATGGTATAACCGCTTCCCCTCCTTCGTGGGTTGCAGGTTCTCATCTAAGCGATATTTTGCCATAATCTCGTTATATTTTAATTGCCATCTCGTGAGATTTTAGTTCCCATCTCCCGATATATTCGTCACAATCTGCCGATATATTCTATTTCCTCCATACGAAGGAGATATATCCTACATATTGAGGAAATATTTCCGACATATTGGGGAAATATCTCCGGCAATTGTCGGAAAATAACTATCTCACCTGCAAAGGTACAAAATCTGCCGGGATATGCAGCAATATCTCGGCTGAAAAGGAGAAATAATCGCAAGGAAAATCAGCGGCATATAGGCAGATATCAATAAAAAATAGTAATTTTGCCGCTTCAGAAAAGGGGACATCCCCGCAGACAAAAGTTAACTACATAAACGAAATATAGACAATGGAATTAGCAAGTAAGTACAACCCTGCCGACGTGGAAGGGAAATGGTATCAGTATTGGTTAGACAACAAGCTGTTCAGCTCGAAGCCGGATGGCCGCGAACCCTACACCATCGTCATCCCGCCCCCTAACGTGACAGGCGTCCTCCACATGGGACATATGCTGAACAATACCATCCAGGATATCTTGGTGCGCCGCGCCCGTATGCAGGGCAAGAATGCCTGCTGGGTTCCGGGGACGGACCATGCCTCGATTGCCACCGAAGCGAAGGTGGTGAACAAACTCGCCCAAGAGGGCATCAAGAAGACCGACCTCACCCGCGAAGAGTTCTTGAAACATGCGTGGGCATGGACGGAAGAACATGGCGGCATCATCCTCAAGCAGCTTCGCCGTCTGGGTGCGTCGTGCGATTGGGACCGCACGGCCTTCACGATGGACGAGACCCGCAGCAAGAGCGTCATCCGCGTATTCGTGGACCTCTACAACAAGGGGCTTATCTACCGGGGGGTACGTATGGTGAACTGGGACCCGAAAGCCCTTACCGCCCTCTCCGACGAGGAGGTTATCTATAAGGAAGAACATAGTAAACTCTACTATTTAAGATATAAAGTCGCCGGCGACCCTGAAGGGCGCTATGCCGTCGTAGCCACGACCCGTCCGGAGACGATTATGGGCGATACGGCGATGTGTATCAACCCGAATGACCCGAAGAACCAATGGCTGAAGGGCAAGCAGGTCATCGTGCCGCTCGTGAACCGCGTCATTCCGGTCATCGAGGATGATTACGTGGACATCGAATTCGGAACCGGCTGCTTGAAGGTGACGCCTGCCCACGATGTGAACGACTACATGCTGGGCGAGAAGCATAACCTGAAGAGCATCGATATCTTCAACGATAACGGTACACTGAGCGAAGCCGCCGGCCTATATGTCGGCATGGACCGCTTCGATGTCCGCAAGCAAATCGAACAGGACCTCGCCGATGCCGGGTTGCTGGAAAAGGTCGAGGCCTACACCAACAAGGTGGGCTTCTCGGAGCGTACGAATGTGCCCATCGAGCCGAAGCTCTCAATGCAATGGTTCCTGAAGATGCAGCACTTTGCCGATATGGCGTTGCCTCCGGTCATGAACGACGAACTGAAGTTCTTCCCGCCGAAATACAAGAACACTTACCGCAATTGGTTGGAGAATATTAAGGACTGGTGCATCAGCCGTCAGCTCTGGTGGGGACACCGCATCCCGGCTTACTATCTGCCCGAAGGCGGCTATGTAGTGGCTGAGACTCCGGAAGAGGCGGTGAAATTGGCGCAAGAGAAGACGGGCAATGCGAACCTCACGCTCGCCGACCTCCGTCAAGATGAGGATTGCCTCGATACGTGGTTCTCTTCCTGGCTTTGGCCGATATCGCTCTTCAACGGTATCCTCGCCCCGGACAACGAAGAGATTAAGTATTATTACCCGACGAGCGATTTGGTGACCGGACCGGATATCATCTTCTTCTGGGTGGCGCGCATGATTATGGCGGGTTATGAATACAAGCACGACATGCCGTTCCGCAATGTGTACTTTACGGGAATTGTCCGCGATAAGATTGGACGGAAGATGTCGAAGTCATTAGGCAACTCGCCGGACCCGCTGGAATTAATCGACAAGTTCGGCGCGGACGGTGTGCGTATGGGCATGATGCTCTCGGCTCCTGCCGGGAACGATATCCTCTTCGACGAGGCACTCTGCGAACAGGGACGTAACTTCAACAATAAGATATGGAATGCCTTCCGCCTCGTGAAGGGCTGGAATGTAGCCGATAGCGAGCAACCCGAATATGCACGTCTGGCTACGACATGGTTCGAGGCGATGTTGGCGAAGACGCAGGCCGAAGTGGATGACCTCTTCTCGAAATACCGCCTGAGCGAGGCGCTGATGGTGGTGTACAAACTCTTCTGGGACGAGTTCTCGAGCTGGTACTTGGAGATGGTGAAGCCCGCCTACGGTCAGCCGATTGACAAGGTAACGTATGAAAAGACCTTGGCCTTCTTCGATACGCTCCTCAAGCTGCTGCATCCGTTCATGCCGTTCATCACCGAAGAGCTCTGGCAGCACATCTACGAGCGCAAGGCGGGCGAGAGCATCATGGTTCAGACGCTGACCACGCCGGATGCCTTCGACGAGGCTGTGATTGCCCAGTTCGAAGCAGCCAAAGAGGTCATCAGCGGCATCCGTACCATCCGCCTCCAGAAGAACATCGCGCAGAAGGAGGCATTGACGCTGGAAGTGGTCGGGACGAACCCGCTGGCTGCATTCGACCCGGTGGTTGCGAAGCTCTGCAACCTCTCGGCCATCTCAACGGTAGAAACAAAGGCCGAAGGCGCCGCCTCGTTCATGGTGGGCACGACCGAATATGCCGTTCCATTAGGCAACCTGATTAATGTGGAAGAGGAGCTGAAGAAACTCGAAGCCGACCTGAAGTACCAAGAGGGCTTCCTGCAAAGCGTCCTCAAGAAGCTCAGCAACGAGAAGTTCGTCAGCAAAGCGCCGGCCAACGTCATCGAAATGGAGCGCAAGAAGCAGGCGGATGCCGAGACGAAAATCGCCGCGCTGAAGGAGAGCATCGCTGCGCTGCGGAAATAACGCTTATTTACGGCACGCAGATAAACGCAGGCAGGCGCAGATGAACGCAGATTTATTTTTATTTTGAGCTACCATTGCGTAGCCAATAAAATCTGCGAAAATCTGCGCTTGTCTGTGTTTTTTGCGTGCCTTGTTTTTAATTCAATATTTTCAACAACCCGACCACCGTCAGGACATTTTCCCGACTTGGGATTACGCCCCGTTGGTGAGCGGGATGTTTTCCCGACTTGGGATTACGTCACGTTGATGAGCAGGATGTTTTCCCGACTTGGGATTACGTCCCGTTGGCGAGCAGGATGTTTTCCCGGTTTGGGATTACGTCACGTTGGTGAGCGGGATGTTTTCCCGACTTGGGATTACGTCACGTTGGTGAGCAGGGCATTTTCCCGACTTGGGATTACGTTCCGTTGGCGAGCAGGGCGTAATCTCGGTTTGAAATTTGCTCCCGTTGGTGAGCAGGACGTAATCTCGGTTTGAGATTTGCTCCCGTTGGTGAGCGGGGCGTAATCTCGGTTCGAGATTTGCTCCCGTTGGTGAGCAGGGCGTAATCTCGGTTTGAGATTTGCTCCCGATGGCGAGCGGGGCGTAATCTCGGTTTGAGATTTGCTCCCGTTGGTGAGCGGGGCGTAATCTCGGTTTGAAATTTGCTCCCGTTGGTGAGCGGGGCGCAATCTCGGTTTGAAATTTCTTTTCTCCCATTTTATAGGAATATTTCCTGATAATGCTTACCTTCGTGCTGTCCTGAGCGGACGGATTCATAAAATTTCTAAGAACAAAACAGTGGATATACAAGAGTTACTGACAATCTATGCGTCGCACAGCGGCATTTCGGCGTTGAACGAACTGATTCAGGGGAAAAAGGACCGGAATATCGCTCTGCGGGGACTGAATGGCTCGGCGGCAGCGATGGTGGTGGCTTCTCTTTTCAATAAACAGAGCGGGAACTTCGTTTGCCTGCTGAACGATATGGAGCAGGCGGGCTACTTCTATAATGACCTGAAACAGCTGACCGGCAACGACGCCATCTATTTTTTTCCTTCGGCTTATCGGCGGGACATCAAATATGGACACACCGACCCGGCAAACGAAATCCTGCGGACGGAAACCATCAGCATGTTGCAGGATAAAACGGGGCGATTCGTCATCGTCACCTATCCGGAAGCGCTCGCGGAAAAGGTCGTCACGCAGGAGACGCTAAAGGAGAACACCCTGCAGATTCATGTGGGCGAACGGCTGGATAACCAGTTCGTTGCCGATGTCTTGGACAGCTACGGCTTCGAGCGGGTGGATTACGTCTATGAACCGGGGCAATATGCCATTCGAGGCAGTATCTTGGACGTCTTCTCCTACTCTTTCGAATATCCTTACCGTATCGACTTCTTTGGCGACGAGGTGGAGACTATCCGCGCGTTCGACGTGGAGTCGCAACTCTCGAAGGAGAAGCTGGACACGATATATATCGTCTCAGAAGTGACAAAAAAGAGTGCCGCCACGGGGAATTGCCTCTTGGCTGCCCTGCCGGACAACGTCCTCCTCGCGGTGCAGGACTTGGCATGGTGTCGCGAACGCATCGGAGCGCTGTGGACAGAAGAACCGGTAGTCGCCGACGAGGAGTCGTTTGCCGATGCCTCGGCGATGCAGGCGAAGCTGGTCCGCTGGGACGATTTCATGGAGCAGGCGCTCCGGCTGCGGCGCGTGCAGTTTGGCAACCATATCGCCGGCAATGCGGATGCGACGCTGACGTTCCAGACGCAGGCGCAGCCCATTTTCCATAAGAACTTCGATTTGGTGAGCGAATCGTTCACCAAATACCTCAACGACGGCTATACCCTCTATATTCTGAGCGACGTCGAGAAGCAGACGGAACGTATCCGTGCCATCTTCGAAGACCGGAAAGAGAATCTCCCGTTTACAGCCGTCAACAAAACCATCCACGCAGGATTCGCCGACGCGCAAATCAAAAAATGCTTCTTTACTGACCATCAGCTATTCGACCGTTTCCATAAATACAGCCTCAGGAGCGACAAGGCGCGGAGCGGAAAGATGACGCTCTCGCTCAAAGAGCTGAACCAGTTTACGCCGGGCGACTACATTGTCCACATCGACCATGGCATCGGACAGTTCGGCGGATTGGTCCGTATGGAGGTGAACGGCAAGATGCAGGAGGTCATCAAGCTGGTCTATCAAAATAATGACGCGATATTCGTAAGTATCCACTCGCTGCACAAGCTCTCGAAGTATAAAGGGAAAGATAACGGCGAGCCGCCGAAGCTAAGCAAGCTCGGTACGGGTGCGTGGGAGAAGATGAAGGAGCGCACCAAGAAGAAAGTAAAGGACATCGCCCGCGATTTAATCATCCTCTACGCCAAACGGAAGCAGGAACAGGGGTTTGCGTTCAGCCCGGACAGTTTCATGCAGCATGAACTGGAGGCGAGCTTCATCTACGAGGATACGCCGGACCAAGAAAAGGCGACGGCAGAGGTAAAGGCGGATATGGAAAGTGCGCGGCCGATGGACCGGCTGATTTGCGGCGACGTAGGATTCGGGAAGACGGAAGTAGCTATCCGGGCAGCCTTTAAAGCGGTGAGCGACAACAAACAGGTGGCGGTTCTCGTTCCCACGACGGTGTTGGCGTTCCAGCATTACCAAACCTTCTCGGAACGGCTGAAGGACTTCCCCTGCAAAATCGATTACATCAGTCGTGCCCGTACGACAGCGCAAATCAAGCAGACATTGAAAGAGCTGAAAGAGGGACAGGTCGATATCCTCATCGGGACGCACCGAATCGTCAGCAAAGATGTCACGTTTAAAGATTTGGGATTATTAATCATCGATGAAGAGCAAAAATTCGGAGTATCGGTCAAGGAAAAGTTGCGCCAGCTCAAAACCAACGTGGATACGCTGACCATGACCGCTACGCCTATCCCGCGCACCCTGCAGTTCTCGTTGATGGGTGCACGAGACCTGAGCAGCATCACGACACCGCCGTCCAACCGTTATCCGGTACAAACAGAAGTAGAGCGGTTCAATCCGGAAATTATCCGCGAAGCCATCAACTTCGAGATGAGCCGCAACGGACAGGTCTTCTTCATCAACAACCGGATACAGAATATCTACGAAATAGAGGCGTTGGTGAAGCGTGAAGTGCCCGATGCCCGCGTCTGTGTCGCACACGGACAGATGGACCCGGATGAGCTGGAGAAAAAAATACTGGACTTCGTCAATTATGAATACGACGTGCTCGTAGCGACCAGCATTATAGAGAGCGGCATCGATGTCCCGAACGCGAATACCATAATCATAAATAATGCACAGCAGTTCGGACTCTCCGACCTCCACCAATTGCGGGGACGTGTGGGACGGAGCAATCGCAAGGCATTTTGCTATCTCCTCTCGCCGCCATTAAGCTCGCTTACGCAAGAAGCACGAAGAAGATTGCAGGCCATCGAAAGCTTCTCCGAATTGGGAAGCGGTATCCATATCGCCATGCAAGACTTGGACATTCGCGGTGCAGGGAACATGTTAGGGGCAGAACAGAGCGGATTTATAGCGGACTTGGGATATGAAGCCTATCAAAAAATCTTGGAAGAAGCGGTCGATGAATTAAAAACGGACGAATTTGCCGAATTGTATGCCGAATTCAACAAGAACGAGGTCCAAGACGGAAAAGCATTCGTCCGCGAGACGTATGTAGAAAGCGATTTGACATTACTGTTCCCGCCGAGTTACATTCCAAACGATTCGGAGCGTATTACCATCTATCGAGAATTAGACAATCTCGAAAAAGAAGCGGATATCCAGAAATTCATCTCTCGCTTGGAAGACCGGTTCGGGCAAATACCTCAGGAAGGAATGGAACTAATCAGTATTGTCCGTCTCCGTCGGATGGCTCGCGGATTAGGTATCGAAAAGGTTATCCTGAAAAAGGGGCAAATGAATCTTTATTTGGTCAGTGCTGCCGATAGCCCGTATTACCAAAGTCCGGCCTTCGGAAAGCTTATCGCCTATTTGCAGAAACATCCTCGAAACTGTACCTTGAAGGAAAACAACAATAAACGAGGTATTATTATCAAAAACGTGACCTCGGTAAAGGAGGCCTGCAATATACTGGAAGAAATGGAATCACTATAAACAGGACACCGTATGATATTCTACTTCTCAGCAACCGGCAATTCCCAATGGGTAGCCTCTCTTCTATCCGAAAGGCTACAGCTCCCGATGTATGACTTCACAGACGGACAAGTTACCGCTGAATTTATACAAGAACGCACGCCTGCCGAATGTACAGTCTTCGTTGTACCCGTGCATGGCTGGGAAGTGCCGCGGCTGATGGCAAATTTCCTCCGCTTTCTACAAGAGAAGAGATTTCATACCAACTATATTTATGTAGTTTTTACTTGTGGAGACGATTGCGGATTGGCTCATAAAAAGATAGAGAAACTCATTTCACCACTTTCTGACCATCCGCTCATCGCCTATTCGGTACAAATGCCCAATACATACATTTTGCTGCCCGGATTTGACGTGGATGATGAAAAAATACAAGAGAAGAAACTAAACGCAGCTCCGAAACGAGTTAATCAAATAGCAGCAGCAATTCAACAACACCGATATGTTCCGGAACTTTACGAAGCAGGGCGATTCGCATGGGTCAAATCAAACATCCTAAATCCTTTGTTCGTAAAGTTCATTAAAAAGGAAATGAAATTCCATGTGACGGATGCTTGCAATGGATGTGGGAAATGCCGACAAATTTGTCCGACTACAACGATACAATTGGACGCACATCGTCATCCCGTATGGAATAATACATGCGAACAATGCCTCGCGTGCATTCATTCTTGCCCACAACAAGCTATTCAATGGGGCAACGCCACTCAACGAAAAGGCCGCTATTTAAATCCATTCACCCATCAAAAAAGATAACTCTCATGAAGCGGCTATTATTTATCGTTATCCTTATGGCATCCGCCCTCTATTTACATGCACAAGAAGAGGGATTGGCATCTTATTATCATCACCGATTGCATGGAAGGCATACCGCCAGCGGAGAATTACACAATATGTATGAACTTGTAGCCGCACATCGGACGCTTCCATTCGGTACATTTGTCCGCGTAACAAATCTGGACAATCTAAAAAGCGTGATAGTGGAAATTACTGACCGTGGACCAAGGAAACGAAAACGCATCATCGATGTATCTTATTCGGCGGCTAAAGCATTAGGATTTGTACAAAAAGGAATAGCCCACGTACGATTAGAAGTAGTTCCCGGTCCCATCGACTTTCGCTACTTGGATTTTATCTATCCGGATATAATGCTATTGGATATTATACGACAAAAATCATCAGATATTGAAGAATATGAAAATTGACAAACACACAGGATTAGTTTTAGAAGGCGGAGGAATGCGTGGAATCTTTACTGTTGGTGTATTAGATTATCTAATGGACCACGACATTGATTTTCCTTACGTAATTGGTGTTTCTGCCGGAGCAAGTAATGGAATATCTTACATATCTCACCAACGAGGACGCTCCTACTTCAGTAATATTGAATTATTGAAGAAGCATAACTACATCGGGATAAGAAATTTTTTATCCGGCCGTGGATATATCGATTTGGATTTCCTATTTTATGAATATCCTGATAAATATTATCCATTCGATTATACGGCTTACGAAAACTCCCCTACCCGCTTCATTATGGTTGTCAGCAACTGTTTAACCGGAGAAGCAGAATATATTGAAGAAAAACATGATCGAAAACGGCTCCTCGACGCATGCAAAGCCTCCTGCTCTTTGCCAATTATGTGCCCGCTATCCTATCTTGACGGAAAACCAATGGTCGATGGAGGAGTTTGCGATGCTATTCCTATCCAACGAGCTATTGCTGACGGATATCAAAAGAACGTTATTATTCTAACCCGCAATAAAGGTTATCGTAAACCAGATAAAGATTTCTATCTTCCTCCGTTTATTTATAAAAAATATCCTGCGATTCGAGAAAAACTTCGGCTACGATATAAAAAATATAACCAAGTTTTAGATTATATTGAGCACTTGGAAGATAAAAAGGAGGTATTTGTCATACGACCGAAAAGACCTATTGAAGTAGGACGAACTGAGCGTAATACGCATAAACTGCAAGCGCTTTACGAAGAAGGATATGAAATGGGGAAATTATTAGATGAGAGGATAAAATAAAAGAGACAAACCTAATAAAGATTTGCCTCTTTGTGACTCGTATAGGATTCAAACCTATAACCTTCTGATCCGTAGTCAGATGCTCTATTCAGTTGAGCTAACGAGCCGTTTTAATTCTTAATAAGAATGTGATTCGCATAGGATTCAAACCTATAACCTTCTGATCCGTAGTCAGATGCTCTATTCAGTTGAGCTAGCGAACCAAACCTTTTGCCTATTGAAAAAATGTGACTCGTATAGGATTCAAACCTATAACCTTCTGATCCGTAGTCAGATGCTCTATTCAGTTGAGCTAACGAGCCGTTTTTTCCTTGATTGCGAGTGCAAAGGTAGTCGTATTTTTTGAATACACAAATAAATTTGCCAGAAAATTTACACCTACCTTCGCACTTTTATCTTTAGCATTTGATACTCAGGGCATGTAATACTTCGCGGATTTTTTCATAGGTCGTAATGCGCGTAGG
Organism: uncultured Parabacteroides sp.; assembly: GCA_949289155.1. GTDB lineage: Bacteria > Bacteroidota > Bacteroidia > Bacteroidales > Tannerellaceae > Parabacteroides. The sequence goes on along the minus strand of CASEMX010000031.1, from coordinate 12,033 downwards.
AACTAAAGGCAGACGCAATTTGTTTTCCATGAATCCCATCATGCTCAGCATGCTCTTTGCTCCTGCGGGATTACCGTCAACGAAGAGTAAGTTGAAAAGCTCTGTGAAGCGGTGGTGGATTGTACGTGCGCTTTCATAATCTTTTTCTAATGCCAAGCGGACCATGCGGCTGAATTCGCGGGGAAAGGCGTTCCCTATCACTGAAATTACACCTATCGCGCCTAAAGTAATCAGCGGGAACGTTATTCCGTCATCTCCCGAGATTACATTAAAGTTCGCCGGCTTGTTTTTAATGATGTCGTCCATTTGAGTGATGTTACCCGACGCTTCCTTCACTGCGATTACATTTTTAAACTCGCGGGCTATACGGAGTGTCGTTTCGGCTGTCATGTTCACACCCGTCCGTCCCGGTACATTATACAAAATAATCGGAAGGTCGGTCGCTTGGGCGATGGCCTTGTAATGTTGGTAGATGCCTTCCTGCGAGGGCTTGTTATAGTACGGGACGACAGAAAGTATCGCGTCGATTCCTTCGAAGTTTCCTGTTTTTAGTTTATTCACCACTGCGCGGGTGCAGTTTCCTCCGACTCCTAAAACGATGGGAATGCGGCGACGCACCTGAGAAACAACCAAGTTTATGATATTTTTCTGTTCTTCTTCCGTCAACGTCGGCGTTTCGGCCGTCGTCCCCAATACCACCAAATAATCTGCTCCGTTTTGCAGCAGATAATCAACCAGACGGCTCAGGGATTTATAATCTACACTGTCATCGCTTTTGAACGGGGTAACTAATGCAACCCCCATACCTCTTAAGTTTATATCAGCCATATCTTTGATTCTCTATATCTTTTATTGCGCACAAAAATAAGCAAAATCTTGCATTCTCGTACGAAACGTTGACAAATAAATATTATTCATCCGCCGACAGCATCGCAAGGAACTCTTCCTCGTTTATGATTTTCACACCCAGCTGAGTTGCTTTCTCCAATTTCGCAGGACCCATGCTATCGCCTGCCAGCAGGTAATTTGTCTTCTTGGAAATGGAGCCGACGTTCTTGCCTCCGTTCATTTCAATCATGTTTTTGTATTCCTCGCGGCTGTGCTTCGTAAATGTTCCGCTAATCACGATGGTGAGCCCCTTCAACTTTTCCGTCCGTCCGGAAAGGGCCTCGTCGTCTATCTCCATCCGGAGCCCTTTCTCACGGAGCCGCGCTATCAATTCACGGTTCCGCTCGTCTTTGAAATAGTCCACCACGCTCTGTGCGATTCGCTCGCCGATTTCAGGAACCGCCGTCAGCTCTGCCTGCGTTGCCCGGGCTATTGAATCCATCGAGCCGAACGCGTAGGCCAATTTTTTGGCTACAGTCTCTCCGACATACCGGATGCCCAAAGCAAAAAGCACTCTTTCGAAGGGGACGTTGACGCTGTCGCGCAAACTTTTTAAAAGCTTCTGGGCACTCGTTTCACCCCATCCCTCGCGATGAGTCAAGTCCGTGATTTTGAGTTCATACAAATCGGCACTATTTTTTATCAGCCCTGCGTGGAAGAAATCCTCAATGGTTTCCGGGCCGACGTTGATGTTCATGGCTTTGCGTGTGACAAAATGTTCTATCCCGCCCATAAGCTGCGGAGGACAACCGCTTTCATTCGGGCAGTAGTGGGCAGCTTCTCCCTCGCTGCGCACCAAAGGCGTCCCGCATACCGGGCAGCGGTCGATAAACTTCACTTTTTCGCCCAAATTTGCGCCGCGTGCCGATACATCGACCCCGACGATTTTAGGTATGATTTCTCCTCCCTTCTCGACATACACTTTGTCCCCGATATGCAAATCGAGGCTTTCAATGATATCGGCATTGTGCAATGACGCGCGTTTGACCGTCGTGCCGGCTAAAAGCACCGGCGCAAGGTTCGCCACGGGTGTCACGGCACCTGTTCTGCCCACTTGGAAAGAGACGGAGTTCAATGTCGTTAGAGCACGCTCCGCTTGGAATTTGTAGGCTATCGCCCATCGGGGATTCTTGGCGGTCATGCCGAGCTGCTGTTGCTGCCGTAGAGAATTCACTTTCAATACGATTCCATCCGTAGCGACGGGCAGATTATGCCGCGCAGCGTCCCATGAGTGAATAAATTCCATGATTTCCTCAAAATTCCGGCATACACGTATATTGTCTGAAATTTTCAGCCCCCACTTCCGTGCCGCCTCTAAATTTTCGTAGTGCGTACCATAGGGCAGATTTTCACCCAAAACGTAATAAAGATAAGCGTCGAGATGCCGTGTGGCGACTTCTGCCGGATTTTTCTGCTTAATCGTTCCGGATGCAGCATTCCGCGGATTAGCGAACAGCGGTTCTTCCTGTGCTGCCCTCTCTTTATTTAGCCTGTCGAACTCAGCCCATGGCAAGAGGATTTCGCCCCGGATTTCCACCAAGTCGGGCACGTCATCCCCGCGCAATTTCAGGGGAATCGACCGTATCGTACGTACATTCGCCGTGACATTATCCCCGCGCGTGCCGTCGCCGCGCGTCACCGCCTGCGTCAGAATTCCCCGCTCATAGGTAAGCGAGATAGACGTTCCGTCATATTTTAGCTCGGCTACGATTTCGAAGCTTTCCTGCAATGCGCGCGACACGCTGTCGTAAAATGCCTGCACATCGTTTTCGGAATAAGTGTTAGCTAAGGAAAGCATCGGATACCGATGTTCGATTTTCTCAAAATTGTTGGTGAGGTCGCTTCCCACGCGTTGAGTAGGCGATGCGGGGTCGTACAGCTCAGGATGTTCTTGTTCCAGCCGTTGGAGCCGGCGCATCTTCTCATCAAATTCTTGGTCAGATATAGTGGGCGCTGAGAGTACATAATAATTGTAATTATGTTGCTCGAGTTCCGTGCGCAATGCTTCGATTTCTTGTTTTACCGACATATAATGATTTTTAAACTGCTTATTTGATTACGGTTCCAAATTTATAACAATTCACTGAAAAAATAAAAATCTTGCCCGCAATTTAGCTATGCAAGCACGATTCTAAATTTTTTTGGTCGAAATTGGGAGATTTTTGCCAATCTGGATTTTTTCTTGGCCAAAATTGGATGATTTTTGCCAATCTGAATTTTTTCTAGCTAAAATTGGATGATTTCTGTCAATCTGGATTTTTTCTTGGCCGAAATTGACGGATTTCTGTGTTCTGGATTTTTTCTAAGTAAAATTGCTTGCAGGAGCAAATTCTAAAATTTTTCTGCAAGCAATCGGGAAAATTTACTGACACTTTGCAAATTCTCAGTACACGAGGCTGACATTGTCAATCCAAAATTTATTCCCCACAGAACCGATGTACGCGCCGCCGTGTGAAGAAACGAACTGCAGAACCATGTGGGTTGGCGTATCCGAGGAATCCGCCCAGCCAATTTCCTTAATCGGGACGCTTTCTCCTTTCGAGTTGGTCGTATATCGCTCTTCCACCTGAATCCGCATATAATCCCGGTACTCCTTGCGTGCCCGGATATCTCCGTAAAGGATTTCGTATTGCGCGCCATTCACCCAGCCGTTGCTGGATTCCGAATAGCGCTGCACCATCGTCCCGACCCGCTTAGAATACACGTTGCCTTCGCTGTCCTCCCAACGCTTCTGCAATAATAAAACAACCGCCACCGAGTCCTGCCCCGGTACTGTCGTTTTTCGGCTGAATCCAGTGCTGCGGATGCGCTCATTCTGCGGCATGACCGTCACCTTATAGTCAAATTTCAGCGCTTTCGGCTTTTTGGTGAACGGAATGCCACTGAGCAGCATGCTCTGCGGATTTTTTGTGCCGCGAATCGGCTCGTGGATAGTTCCCAAAAAGACGGAGCCCGCAGCCACGACCTCGATGTCAATCAAGCCAAAAACCTTGACGCTCTCCATGCGGGTCTCCATTCTGGCACACCATCCGTCGCCACGCCGTTCCGGATACACAGAGACATTCGTTTTCACGATGCCCGCCACTTTCGCCATCACATTCGAATTTGCCCAAGGTGAGCCACCCCTGTTTTCATAGGCTATATTTCCGACAATAGTATCCGTCGGTCCCACCTCATAAAGCAGTTTTGTTTCTCCGCCTATAATGCCCGATTCGTGTATTTCGCGAACCACCCACTGGTCAAAATCGCCGTACGGGAAGCTCACATCTTGAGCAAAGGCAATGCTGCCAGCACTCCAAAACCAGAATGCCAGAATGATGTACATCAAATTTTTCATACGCTCAAAAAATTATAAAGAAAAAAGAGCCGGAATCCGGAAGTTCAACATCTCAGCGAGTTGCACCTCCAGCACCGGCTCCAGCCAAACAAAATTACAGATGATAATCCCATTTTTCCAAGGCCATACCCCAATTCTCTTCCACCGTCCGAATCGTGGCCTCTTCATATTTATAGCGGTTCTTACGGTAACCTTTTTTGGTATTCAAGTAAGCGGAAATGGCCTCCTTGGCAACCTCAAAATCTGAAATTCTCAACTTGGAGTAAATCTCTTTCGTCCAATCATACGGATTCTGTTCAAAGTCCTCAAACTTGACCTCGACCAAATTATTTTCAGGAATGAGGTGCTTCTCCTGCTCGTACTTATAAAAAAGCCGTTTATACACCTCTACGAAATTCCGGGTCAATTCTTCATCCGAGATAGGTTGAAGTTGCAGCGGCTTGATGGTATTTGTGAAAAAACTCCTTGTCGATTCAAAAACCGTGTAAGGATTACGTTTTAAGTAGATAAATTTCGCGTTAGGGAACATCTCCAGAAGTGTACGGATGCGCCCCGTATGCGGCGGATTCTTACTCAAATACTGCACGCCGCCTGTATTAGCGAGAGATATCTTAATTAATTTCAAGAAAGCCCTTTTAAACGCGGCGCGTTCCTCCTCCGTGCAGGTTTCAAACAGCAAAAATCGGTCGCAGTAATCCAGCATCTTCTCAGGAAAGTACCAAAAGTTATAATAAGTATATGGCATCATATTAGACAGCGCGAATTCCTCCTCCTGAGGCAAATCCACCTTCAATTCCATATTGTCCGTCGGTCTATGGTCAGGCATCAGGAACGCCATATTCTTCTTGAAAAAAAATTGTCCGAAAAGCATGAGATTAGGAAATACCGTCTGATAAGTCGTAGTATAGCCAAAATGCTTGTCGCACGCGAAAATATTATGCACGAAGGTCGTGCCGCTCCTCCAATGCCCCAAAATAAACATTGGGTCCTCCTGCAGCGGTTGCTTTTCCAACTCTAAATAACGGCGATCTTGAATTGGAACGAGCAGGCTAAGCAAACGGCAAATAGCCTTCGTAAGACGGAATTTCCCTTTATAATCTGCGCCGATAGTCTGTCCTGCAGTGATTTCCTTAAACGTATTCCAATCAGCTCCCACAAGAGGATTGATTGGTAATTTATCAAATTGTAATAGTCCCATCGTTATCTCTATCTATTCTATGAAATTCCTATTTGATAATACGCAACTCGACACCATGCGAAGCGATTTCCTTGCATACCTTATCTACGGCATCATAACAATCTGTCGGGATACCCAACTCCGGAAGATTTAAAGAAATAATACTCTCCTCCTCGTGTGCCACCAGATTGTCGTCTACTCCTTGAAGAATCATCCCTACAGCGCAAGTGTTATTGGTAATCGGATCAATCAGAATAAACGCCCCCGTCTGCTTGTTCTCTGCATATTTATCGAAGAACAGTTCTTTGTTGGTTGAGATAACCACATTCCCAATCTCGTTCAACACCAAATGGTCCACATTTGAATGTTCCATTGTATTCACATCAACCCTATAACGGACCGTATCGATTCTTGCGCGAGTTGTATTCGTAGTATGCTTTAGATAAAAATTCTTTTCCCTGTCCATCGCCTCCTCATCCATCCAAACTAACATCGCTTCAAAGCAACGGCCCTCAACGGGAAGGTTTTCCGGTTTCACAATCATTTCTCCTCGCGAAATATCGATTTCATCTTCAAGTGTCAATGTTACCGACATTGGCGGGAAAGCTTCTGAGATATTTCCTTCATAAGTTACAATATTTTTGACTCGAGACGTCTTACGCGAAGGCAATGCCATAATCGTATCTCCTTCATGAATCACGCCACTTGCAACCTTACCACAGAAACCCCTAAAATTCTGATTCGGTCTCAAAACATACTGCACCGGATAACGAAAATGCTGGTAATCCCTATCTCTGTCAATTGGAACGGTCTCCAAAAATTCCAATAGTGAAGGTCCGGAATACCATGGTGTACGATTACTCCGGTCCACCACATTATCGCCATCCAAAGCAGAAAGCGGAATACAAGTAACATCATCGATTCCCAACGGTTTGATAAAATGTAAATACTCTGTTACAATCTTATCGAATACTTGCTTATCGAAACCCACTAAATCCATTTTGTTAACTGCCAAAACCACATGACGGATGCCCAACAATGAAACCAAATAGGTATGACGCCGTGTTTGCGTAATAACTCCAGATCGGGCATCTACAAGAATTATTGCCAAATTAGCTGTTGAGCCTCCAGTTATCATATTTCTCGTATATTGTTCATGCCCCGGAGTATCAGCGATGATGAATTTACGGTTATTCGTACTAAAATAACGATATGCAACATCAATGGTAATACCCTGTTCCCGTTCTGCTTTCAATCCATCAAGCAGTAAAGCATAATCTATATGTTCGCCGGCATTCCCTACTCGTTTGCTATCGCGTTCTAATGCATCTAATTGATCTTCATATAATTTTTTACTATCGAACAAAAGGCGTCCTATAAGTGTAGATTTCCCGTCATCCACCGAGCCTGCTGTCAAAAATCTTAAAAGATCTTTTTGCTCATCTCTATCGAGAAATTCTTTAATTGATAATTTATCGTTTGTATTTATAGCCATGACTTTTCTTTATTATTTTCTGTTTTCACATTTCCATTCACATAAAATAGCCAATGTCATAAATCTTTATCAGCAAAAGATTTCTTCTGATTAAAAATATCCTTCGCGTTTTTTCTGCTCCATACTTGCGTCTTGGTCAAAGTCAATAACACGTGTCGTACGTTCGCTTTTCGTAGTAGTCATCATCTCCTCTACAATTTTTTCAATCGTATCAGCATCACTTTCCACTGCACCAGTCAATGGCCAACACCCCAATGTGCGAAAACGCACCTTACGCATTCGAATTTTATCTCGATATTGCTCCGGCAAACGATCATCATCTGCCATAATCAAATTCCCATCAATTTCCACAATGGGACGTTCTTTTGCAAAATAAAGCGGAACTATCGGAATATTTTCTAAACGAATATATTGCCAAATATCCAACTCTGTCCAATTCGATAAAGGGAAAACACGAATACTTTCTCCTTTATGAACACGTGTGTTATAGATATCCCATAATTCCGGGCGCTGATTTTTAGGATCCCATTGATGGAATTTGTCACGGAATGAGAAAATTCTCTCTTTTGCACGGCTCTTTTCTTCATCACGACGAGCTCCCCCAAAAGCTGCATCGAACTTATATTTATCCAACGCATGTAATAAAGCCTGCGTCTTCATTAAATCAGTATGTACTTTACTTCCATGCGTAAATGGTCCCACACCTGCATTAAAAGCTTCCATATTGGATTCCACTATCAAATTCCAACCATATTTCTTTGCATATTCATCTCGGAATTGAATCATCTCTTTAAATTTCCATTTAGAATCAATATGCATCAAAGGGAAAGGAACTTTTCCCGGAGCAAACGCCTTCTCCGCTAAACGGACCATAACAGACGAATCTTTGCCAATAGAATAAAGCATAACAGGATTCTCAAATTCAGCTGCTACTTCACGAATAATATAAATCGACTCAGCTTCTAATTCCTGCAAATGACTTAATTTATAATCAGACATAATTCTCTTATTTTCTTATTTTCGGTATAATAATTTCTAATAATTTATTGACAGACTCTTCCAAAGTCAAAATAGAAGTATCCAATGAAAGTGCCGGATGCTTAGGTGCTTCAAATGGAGCAGAGACGCCGGTAAAATCCTTAATTTCTCCTTTTCTTGCTTTAGCATACAGCCCTTTTACATCGCGCCGCTCACATTCTTCAATGGGAGTACTTACGTATATCTCTAAAAAGTCCTTTTTCCCAATAATAGAAGCTGCCATTTCACGAAGTTCATTATTCGGACTAATGAATGCCGCTAATGTAATAATACCTGTATCGACAAATAACTTTCCGACTTCCGCTATACGACGAATATTTTCAATACGGTCTTGTTCCGAAAATCCCAAATTATTATTAATCCCACTACGGATATTATCACCATCTAATATACGACATAACAGACCTCGCTTATGCAATTCCCGTTCTAAAGCAATTGCTATCGTACTTTTTCCTGAGCCGCTCAGGCCAGTAAACCAAATCATTACACCTTTTTGATGTAATAAATCTTCCTTATCATCACGACTCAGCATTTTGTCGAAAATAGGATAAATATGATTAGATTTCTGCATACAGTTATATTATATTGTCATCTTTTTCGTTTCAACTAATTGCCAACCATTAACCAAAAGGCCATATCTGTGGAATCAAAAATATAGATATCAGAAACACAATAATATTCAGAGGAAGACCTATACGCACAAAGTCTGTGAATTTATAATTACCTATACCTTGTACAATCAGATTAGTCTGATAACCTATCGGCGTCGTAAAACCTGCAGATGCAGCAACACAAATAACCATAAAGAAAGGCTTCGGATCTACCCCCAATTGATTAGAGATCGACAACGCTAAAGGAAAAGACAATGCAGCCGCAGCATTATTTGTAATAAGTTCTGTTACAATATTTGTGATGATATACAAAATTGCCAACAAAACATATGGCCCATGGCTATGACTCAATTCTATAATAAAATTGGCGATAGCATCTGCTAAACCAGAATTAACCATCGCCTTACTAATACCAAACGCACAAGCAATCGTTATTAAAATATCCCAAGAGATATATTTTGTATATTTACGTGCAGGAAAAATATTTGCCCAAGCCATGACTACAGCTGTAACTGCAGCAAAAAAGAACATATCCAATTTTATATTAGGAAATGCTTCTTGGGTATAGGGCAATTCCCCTATTGTTGCTCCAATAATCATTAATAATAATAATACCAACACAAAAGAACGTTTTTTATGACCCTGCTGCGCATAAGTATCTTTTCCATTCGCTATCATCAAGAATACAGAAGATTCTCCCCACGCTGAAACAAACGAATCATCTGCCATAACAACCAACGTATCTCCCTCGTTCAATGCAATACGCTCTTTGTTTTTTGTCATATTCCTTCCGTTCCGTTTGATTTCTTTCACTTCGACGCCATAATGACGATAAAAATCAAATTCTTTCAGCGTTTTGTTAATACCAGGGAAACGAGGACCAAGAACCACTTCTACAGGATGCAAATTTTCGTCAACTTCTATTTCTTGCGATTCGCCTTTATCCTCCCGATCCTCAGGAAGCAATTTCTTTGAACAAAACAATAAATAAATAATACCTCCTACTGTTATAGGAATGCCTATCATACCCAATTCAAACATACTTAGCCCTTCATAACCAGCGTCAATCATCATACCATGAACTACTAAATTGGTCGATGTTCCAATCAAAGTACAAATACCACCCAAAATAGTCACGTATGAAAGCGGGATAAGAAATTTTGTAGCCGGAAGTTGCATCACTTTTGCCCAACGTTTGATAATTGGCGCAAAGATTACAACGACCGGCGTATTATTTAAAAAAGCAGATATAAACGCAATGGAAGGAAGAATACGTAGCTGAGCCTTACATACCGTCGTTTTTCCTTGAGGCAAAACCTTATTTATAATTTGGGTCAATGCCCCCGATTGCCGGACTCCCTCGCTTACCAAAAAGAGCAAAGCAACTGTAATCATTCCCTTATTACTGAAGCCTTCCAGCATCTCTTTCGGCGTCAAAATCCCGGCACATAGACATAGAACCGTAACACTAAATAAAATCATGCCGGGACGCATTTTGTCCCTTATTAAGGCGATAATCATCCCAATTAACGCTAAAAGAACAAATAATATCTCAAAATTCATGCCCTATCTTCATTTATTATTATTTCCAGGTAAGGCGCAAATATACAAAGATATTAACAGACCTAAGACAAAAAATACGCGCAATTTGCTCTTTCTAAAAAAACAGACCAACTGTTTCAGGAATTGGAAGATACCGCCTTTACAACAAACCAAGGATTTTGTAGCTCCTTTTTATTGTAAAATAAAGGGGTTTTCTCGTCTATATGGAAGACATCGCATCCGGCCGCTCGGGCAATAGCATGCCCCGCCGCTGTATCCCATTCCATCGTTGGTGCAAAACGAGGATAAATATCTGCCGAACCTTCAGCGACTAAGCATATTTTCAAGCTACTTCCACTACTTATCAAAGTAACCGGTTGCCCTTTTTTCCGGAGATTTTCTATATAGCGCATTGTTTCCTCGGTTTGATGCGAACGAGAAGCTACAACTACTATCCCTTGGTGGATTAATGCCGAAGGTAAACGTACCGCTTTTTGGCGCATTTCATCCATCGACGGCTGAGTTGCGCTTTCGATATTCGTTAATTTATACGCACCAATTGTATCGCAAGCAAAATATAACTCTTTCCTGACTGGGATATAGATAACGCCTAATACAGGAACGCCATTATTGACTAAAGCGATATTTACCGTGAATTCACCATTCCGTTTGATGAACTCTTTGGTCCCATCCAATGGATCGACAATCCATAAAATTTTCCAATTCTTCCGCTCTTCAAATGGGCATTGCTTCTCTTCTTCACTCAAAATAGGGAAAGGCGTAACCGACAATGCCGATACAATCAACTGATTAGAGGCCTTATCTGCCAAAGTCAATGGAGAATTGTCTTCTTTCCTCTCAATTCCGAAATCAGCATTCGGCTCCGAATAAATATCCATGATAGATTTACCCGCATCTAATGCCGCCCGAATAGCAATATATAAGTAATTTTCAAAGTCCATAATTGTAGTTTTATTTACACAATAGATACAATAATTATTTCCTACCTGCAACTTTGGCAGGAATACAAATATAGTGATTTTTTCTTTTGCCTTTGTCAAATTCCTCATTTTAATTTTTTCATCCGACATCCCCTTAAATCCTCCTACAACCTCTTTCCTACTTCTATCCACCAAACAATCAGCTATAAAAATAGCGCTCTCTATATCTTTGATAGTTTTCTTTTCAGTTTATAAAGATAAACCTGAAAAAATATCAGTTATTTCTCCCCAAATATCAACTATTTTTCAGAAGAAATACAAATATATCCGCTCAAATAAGGACATAAAAAAGAGACTACCCTCATCCGGATAATCTCTTTATATAATGAAAAGCCGCACCGTAGATATGAATAAAACTCCGTATGACAGGATTTGAGTGCTCGCTACCTTTGTAATCCGCCGTGCTAAGCATACCCCAAAGGGCGCGGCCCGCCATTAGTAGCTAAAGCTTTGTCTCGGAATTAAAATAAATTGATGAGTTTCCCAATCGAACAAGTGCGGCTTAACTCCTTAAGTCGTTTTTATTATTTATTATTGTAGTGCAAATATATACTTTACTTTCGAATAAAGCAACTATTTCCAAGAAAAAATGCAAGTATTTTTTCATTAAAACCACAAGAGGTCGCTTTTTTACCAAAAGCGACCTCTCCTATTCTAAGAAAACTCTTCTTTATTTTACCTTAGCAACAATTGCCTTAAATGCTTCAGGGTGATTAACGGCTAAGTCAGCCAACACCTTACGGTTGATTTCAATACCTGCAGCATGCAAAGCTCCCATCAAACGAGAATAAGACAGACCTTCCAAACGAGCGGCAGCATTGATACGCTGAATCCACAATGCGCGAAAGTTACGTTTCTTGTTACGACGGTCACGGAACGCATAAGTTAAACCTTTTTCCCAGGTGTTCTTCGCTACGGTCCACACATTCTTACGTGCGCCATAA
>CASEMX010000030.1 GCA_949289155.1 uncultured Parabacteroides sp. | reverse complement strand
CATTTCATTTACCGCATAGAGCGCGTTGATGGCCTTCGCCAGTTCGTTGAACGCCTCGTCCGTATTCTTGCGGAGCGTTTTCATCGGAACCGCAAAAGCGCGGTCGCGGTTCTCCTTCGAACGTTCCATATACAATTCATGAAATGCGTTGTTCGCCTCGTCAATCACGTCCGGCGCATCCTCCATGTGGATAATGGGCAGCGCAGACAGGTAAGGCTCCTGACGCAACTTGTTCGTAAACTGAGTAATCGTCGCCGTTTCTTCCGCGTAGGGCAGGCGTTGCATATAGCCCGCTTGGTCGAAAGCAAAGGCGATGACTGCAAAGTTGGCATACGCCGAGGATAACGCATTGTAAAACATAAGCGGCTTTTCGCGCTCGGCATCTTTTTCAGCAATCTCTTCCGTATCAAGATAGGCTTTGTCCTTCTTGAAACTGGCCAACTCGTTGTTGACGTGAGTGGAGAAATTCGTCCACTGTTTACTGAATCCCTGTTCTTCAGCCACCTCTTGCGGCACTGCGGCTAATGAATCGGTTGCAAACTGTGCGTGCAACGCGTTGGTTGCACCGTACTTCGAAAAGTCGTAAATGATTTCTTCCATATATTCAATTTTTAGTTATACCTATTTATTTGTTCCGACCCCCCGGAAGTGCTCTCGTTGGCGAGCGAGAGGTTTTCCGGACCCCCGGAAGTGCTCTCGTTGACGAGCGAGAGGTTTTCCGAACCCCCGGAAATGCTCTCGTTGGCGAGCGAGAGGTTTTCCGAACCCCCCGGAAGTGCTCTCGTTGGTGAACGAGAAGGTTTCCGGACCCCCGGAAGTGCTCTCGTTGGTGAACGAGAAGGTTTCCGGACCCCCGGAAGTGCTCTCGTTGGTGAACGAGAAGGTTTCCGGACCCCCGGAAATGCTCCCGTTGGCGAACGAGAAGGTTTCCGGACCCCCGGAAATGCTCCCGTTGGTGCGCGAGAAGGTTTCCAAACCCTCTGCTGACCACAAATTTAATGATTTAAATCAAGTGACAAGATATTTCGTGTAGAATTTTTCCGATTAATACAGAAATCATATTCAAGCAGGGCGGCGGAGCCGTCCAACGATGCGTAACCGGCTGCGCGAGGCGGAGCCGAGCCTGCGGTCATAGGCGCGGGACAAAAATATTCGACCTCTTCGAGGCCGTTATGCCGTGCATTCTACGCTGCAGGTTCGCGCTGCTCACCCGCAGTTACGCATCATTCGACGGCTTCGCCGCCGTGCCCCTCTACGCGCCGTATCATTCTTCATTCCTCATTCCACCCTGACCGTCTTCCCCAGCGAGACATACCAGAGGTAGCCGGAGACGCGGGGGTAGCCCATTTGCTGAATCAGCCGGATATAGTCGCGCACCTGCGCGTGGTAGCTGTTGCGCTCCTTCTCGCCGAACTTATAATCGAGAATCACCACCTCATCGTCGTAAATCATGACGCGGTCCGGGCGTTTGGAATAGCCTTTGCCGAACAGGATATCGACCTCGTTCAGGATGCGCGCCTTCCCGTCGTACCAGCGTTGCACCGCCGGATTCGACAGATAGGTTTGGATTTGCTCAACCAACTGCTGCTCCTCCTGCTGGTCGATGATGCCCTCCGCCCGATAACCGCCGACCGCCGCCGGGACGTCGCCGGGGACGCGCACGCCGCTCAGCACCTCGTGCATCAGCCGTCCATATTTGCGTTGGGCATTATCGAAGAAGAAGCTCTTTCCGCGCAGGCGGAGATGCAGGCGATCGTCGGGCGAGACGGAACGGAACGCCTTGGCACGCAGCTCTTCGGTCGGAAGCGACTCCCGCCGTTGCGGTTTCCAATACGTGCCCGCCTCGAACCGGTTATCCTCCAAACGGAACGACTCCGCCAACGGGACAATCGCCCGCCCGTCGGCATCCCTGTCGAGCGGTTGCTGCACGCCGCACCACAGCAAATCGGCGATGCCTGCCATCTTGTCGATTGACCCATCCTCCTTCACCTTCTTCGGACGCGGCGCGAGGACAATCAGCTCCTCCTTCGAGCGGGTCAGGGCGACATAGAGCGTATTCAGATTATCGATAAAGGCGTGCAGCTTCTCCTTGAAATAATCTTGGGCGAAGATGCTTTTCGCCAGCGCATTCCCGTAACGCACCGGGACCAGATGCAGGCGGTCGAAGGGCTGCTGCCGGGGATGGCACCAGAGGATGACCGGCTTCATCGGCTTATGGTCGATTTCCCAATCGGCAAAAGGAAGAATCACCGCCCGGAAGCCGAGACCCTTCGATTTATGCACGGTCAGGATACGGATGGCGTTCTGTCCGTCGGGCGTCGTAATCGTCCGCCGGTAACCGCTCTCGTCCCACCATTCGAGGAAATGCCCCAAGTCGGCGCTCTCCTTCTGCCCGAACTCCAGCACCATGTCCAAGAACGCCTGCACGAAGACCTCCTCTTTCTCCGAAATATGGACGGCGAACAAGCGATACAGCCCTTCCGCCATCTCATACAGGGGCAATGTCGACAGATAACGCAACTCCCGTTGCTCTTCCGGCGTGAAATCCGGAGCGTCCCATTGCCCAATCAAGATGCGATACGCAAAGAGGGCAAGCTGCGCAGCGGTTTTGTTCTCCGGATTCTTCAGATGGCGCATCAGCGTGAGCATAAACCGCACCGCCGACGAGCTGTTCACATACAACGCCTCATCGGAAATAATATCATACCCGAAGCCATCGTCCGGATGTTCTTCCTTATAATATAATAGGTAACGCGCGACCGCCGCGCCCTCCGAATTGGTGCGCACCAAAATGGCAATATCTTTCAACGCATAGCCGTTGCGCTGCAATTGCTGGAGAATCCCCGGAAGCCGAGCGAGCGATTCGGTGCGCCAGTCCGGTTCCTCCTCTTGCGGAATAAACTTGATGCGCACATGCCCCGCCTTGTCTTGGAAAGGCTTCGGGACACGCTGGGATGCCTGCTGGTAAGCCGCCGCTATCCGCGAAGCAAACAGCTGCCGCTCCGCCTCATCCAACGACGATTCCGCCAATGCCACGTTATACAAATCCTGAAGCAAACAGGGCGCAACGGTAAAGAGAGCGTTATTGAACTCCACGATATTCCGGCAGCTTCGCCAGTTGTCCTTCAAGGTCTCTTCAGCCACCTCCTCGGCACTGAAATCCTGCCGGACCTGCTCGTCCAACAGTTTCCAATCGGAATTCCGGAAACGGTAAATGCTCTGTTTCACGTCGCCGACGATAAGGTTCTGCCGGTTATGCGCGAGGCTCTCCTCAATCAACGGGCGGAAATTGCTCCACTGCATCGCGCTCGTATCCTGAAACTCGTCAATCATGAAGTGGTCGATTTGCGTTCCGGTCTTCTCATAAATGAACGGCGCGTCGCTTCCGGCAATTACCTTATGGAGCAGCTCCGTCGTATCGGCAATCAGCATCACGTTTTTCTCCTCCCGATAGGCAGCTATCTCGCGGGAGATATCGGTAAGGATTCCCAATGTATAATAATAACGTACAATCTCCTTGGCAGAATAATAGGCGGTCAGGTCGTCGAACCGGGCGATAATGCCCTTGATGCAATCGTTCAACCCGTTGTCATAAGCCGTCCCGATAATCGCCTGCAGCGCCGGGTCGGTCTTCTTGGTGTACCATTTCTCCACATTATCTGCCAGATTGCGGAAGGTAGCCGTCGGCTCTTTCATCTCGCCGGTCGCCCAACGCTGGAAAAGGAACATCGGCGAGCGGCTCCCCTGTATGAAGTCGGAGGGCTGCAGCCCATACTCCTTCATGATGGCATTCGCCTTTTCCCCGAACGTTTTCACCTCTTTCTCTACCGAGCGGATAATCCCGAAGAGCGTCTCTTTATAATTCTCCAGCGCCTTTTTGTCCGCGATATCTTCCGAGAGCGCATCACTGAACTGCTTATAGCTCTCCTTGAACAATTCCTTTCCCAACATCTTGATGTCGCGCCGGAGGTTCCATTCCCCGCCATCTTCAATCTTATCTTCGGCAAAACGGAGCAACCAGCCGAGGAGCTCTTTGTTACCGGACTTGTCCAAATCGCCCAGCAACCGGTCCACCGCCTCGCTCAACACCAAGTCTTGGTCCATTTCAATGCCATAACCGCCCTGCAATCCGATTTCCCGCGTGAAAGCCCGCATCGTCTGTTGGAAGAAACGGTCGATGGTACTGATGTTGAATGCCGAATAATCGTGCAGGATGGCAATCAATATCCGCTTTGCCTGCCGGCGTACCTCGGTTTCCGTCAAGGAATAATGCCCGCTCAACAGGGCAATATAATCCGAATCCTCGCCGGACGCCAGACGATGCAGTTCCTCTACGATGCGCCCCTTCATCTCGTCGGTCGCTTTATTGGTAAAGGTTACCGCCAAGATACGCCGGTAAGCACCGGGCTGGCTGAAAAGTAAAAGCAGATATTCGCCGGTCAGACGGTGCGTCTTGCCCGCTCCGGCCGATGCACGATAAATAGTAAGCATGGCTAAATCATTTTGGCTTTTGTATATCCCTCTTTCTGCAGAAGCTCGAATACCTTCTGGCGGAAATCGCCTTGTATGATAATTTCTCCCTCTTTCGCCGAGCCGCCTACGCCGCATTTCACTTTAAGCCATTTGCCCAATGCCGCAAGGTCGTCCGACGTTCCGGTGAACCCGCTGATTAACGTCACCACCTTGCCCCCTCTGTTCCGTTTATCCAAGGAGATACGGAGCGGTTGCTTCTCTTTCGGCAGCGTTTCGGCTTCCGGTTCTTCGTTTGTCTCGTATTGGAAGTCCGGATTCGTGGAATACATCACTCCCAGCCGGCTTTTCCAGTCATTATTCTTCATTATATATATTATGTATTTACCCGTTATCATTCTTCGAGAGGCTGTTTGCGCCGGCCTCTCGTTGCAAATGTACGACAAACTCTCCAATGGGCAAGAAACTATATCCTATTCTCGCGAAAAAATAAACGATAGTTTCCGAAAAGCATAGGCTATTTTCCCGAGAAGAACGGTTATAAAATCCGATGAATCCATAAAGTTTGCAGGCGTAATATAATTTTAATGCAAAAAAAATCGAGAAATATCAAGAAAGATTTTGTACTCTCATATTTTGTTACTAATTTTACCGCACTTTGGTAAGGCAACCCGGATTTCCCATCAGAGATTTTGGTTTCTTTATTAAAGATTGCTAATCTTGTAAATAACATTTTGGTTAACCTAAAAGAAAGAGTATGCTTAAAAAGAAAATGTTTCCTTCTTTTAGACATTCGAGGACAATAGCTGCCTCAATGTTGATGTCTTTCTGTTTGACCGGAGCGGTCTATGCACAGAAAGGGACGATTAAAGGTACGGTAGTTGACGAGAATGGCGAGCCGGTTATCGGAGCCAATGTCATTGTCAAAGGAACTACCAACGGTACAATTACTGACTTGGACGGAAATTATGTGATTCCCGTTGAGAACATGAAAAACGTAGTTCTCCAAGTATCTTATGTAGGGTATAACACGGTTGAAGAAGCTGTAAAGGGCCGTGCATCTGTTCCCATTAAATTACAAGCATCCGTAGTAAACTTAGGTGAAGTCGTTGCCATCGGTTACGGTACGCAAAGCCGTAAAGAGATTACCGGTTCGGTTGCCAACGTTTCGGAAGAAAGCTTCAACAAGGGTGTGACCCGCGATGCTTCCGACCTGTTGCAAGGTAAAGTTGCCGGTTTGACGATTACCACCGGTTCGGGCGATGTTACCCGTGGCGCACAAATCCAGCTGCGTGGTACATCTACGTTGCAAAACGACCAAGGCCCGATGATTGTTATCGATGGAATTCCAGGCGGTGATATGTCTACGGTTTCTCCTTCCGATATCGAATCTATCTCTGTCTTGAAGGATGCCTCTTCCGCTGCTATTTACGGTTCTCGTGCTGCCGGCGGTGTCATCTTGATTACCACCAAACGCGGTTCAGGTTCGAAGACGACCATCAACTATGACGGTTATGTAACGGCTTCTACGGTTGCCAATAAGCCTGATTTGCTGAATGCACAGGAATGGCGCGATGCCAACCATGCATTAGGCAAAGATATTTCGCTGTATGATTCCTATAATAATGATACCGATTGGTTCGACGAAATGACCCGTACCGGTATTTCTCAGCAGCACTCTTTGTCTTTGTCGGGAGGTACGTCGAAGAGTAACTATCGCGCATCTTATACCTTTATGGACCGCAATGGTGTTGCTCGTGATAACTACATGACCCGCCATAGCTTCCGCTTCCAATTCCAGCAGCGCGCCATCAACGACCGCTTGCGTATCAGTTTGACCGGTTCTGCTACCTTGACGGATATGCAAATGCCATTTGGCGATGACTTTATTTTGGCTTACAATATGCTTCCGGTTTATCCGGTTTATAATGAAGATGGTTCTTACTTCACCGGAGCCAACCACAATTACGACCAAGGTAACCCGGTTCAGAATCAGGACCAGAACTACCGGAAATCCCGCAACAACTATTTCTATGGGGCAGGTGATGTTCAGTTCACGATTATTGACGGTTTGACAACTAAACTGCAGATGTATAAGAGCCGTTTCAACTCTGATTACAGCGAATGGCAAGACCCGCGTAACTCTCGCGGTCAGGGTGATAATGGATATGCAAGACGTCGTGCCCGCACATGGGACCGCAACCTGTTGGAATGGACCTTCAACTACAACAAGGCATTTGGTTCAGAAGAAGAGCACAAGATTGATGCGGTTGCCGGTTATTCTTGGGAAAACAACCTCTATGCTGACCAAAGCTCCATCGTTAGAAACTTTGCCGTAGTCGGTATGGGTGCAGACAATTTGCAGAGCGGTAATTCGTTGAAGATTGGTGATGTCACTTCCAGCCGTAACGAATATAAACTGATTTCTCTCTTTGCCCGTGCACACTATAGCTGGAAAGAACGTTATATGATTACAGCTACGGTTCGTCGAGATGGTTCCTCTAAGTTCGGAGTCAACAACAAGTGGGGATGGTTCCCATCCGTATCAGCTGCTTGGGGTATTTCTCAGGAAGACTTTATGGAGAATGCTGATTGGGTAAACGACTTAAAGTTGCGTGTCGGTTATGGTGTAACCGGTAACCAAGATGGTTTGCAGCCTTACAAGTCGCTCGACCTCTATTCGGCTTCCGGAACCTATTATAATAATGGTACATGGCCTACTGCTTACCGCCTTTCTCAGAATGCCAACGCTGATTTGAAGTGGGAGCAGACTTCTATGTTGAATATCGGTTTGGACTTCACCTTGTTCGACAGCCGCTTGAACGGTACAATCGAATGGTACGACAAGCGTACTTCCGATATGTTGTATAACTACGAAGTTTCTATGCCAACTTATGTTTACAGCACTATTGCAGCAAACGTGGGCGACATGAAGAATACCGGTGTGGAAGTCTTATTGAACTTGGACATTATCCGCAATAAGAAGTTTACTTGGAATACTTCTATCAACTTGGCACATAACAAGAATGAAATCACGAAGCTGTCCAACGACCTTTATTCGACAGGCCGTGTCTATGTCGGTGACCCGTGGATTCGTGGTGCATCCGGTGTGACTTCTCACGTGATTGAAGAGGGCTATCCTGTTGGCCAGTTCTATATGTTGAAATGTAACGGTTTGGATGAAAACGGTAAGTTTATCATCGAAGACATCAACGGCGACGGACAGATTACGGATGACGACCGTACCTATTGCGGAGATGCACAACCCGACTTGACCTACGGCTGGAACAACACCTTCACATGGGGCAGATGGGATGCCAGCATCTTCTTCCGTGGAACTATCGGAAACAAGGTATTGAACAACCCGTTGGCAGCTTATGGTAACAATACTTACATAGATGGTAATAACGCGATGAAAAACGATGATTTGTTGAAATATACGGAAAACTCCCGTGTCTGCTCATATTACATCGAGAATGGTTCATTCCTCCGTTTGGACAACATGTCTATCGGTTACACCTTCAATACGAAGAAAATCGATTGGTTGGAAAAGGCTCGCGTGTATGTAGCCGCTCAGAACTTGTTCGTGATTACCGGTTATAAAGGTCTTGACCCAGAAGTGGAAAACTTCCGTGGTGAAGCTTCCGATACAGATGCAGGTCTGTCTCCGGGTATCGAACCGCGTAACTATATGCCGAAGTCTCGCTCATTTACATTTGGTGTTAATTTAACATTCTAATCTGATTTTGCTTTATGAAAAAGAAAACTATTATATCACTGTTAGCAGGAGCGGCACTTTGTTTCTCGATGCCTTCTTGTATGGATTTGGATGAAACGGTATATGACAAGCTCCCTGCTGATTCTTTTGGACAAACTCAAGTCGAACTTAATGCATTGGTCGGCAATGTGCATAATACAATGAAACGCTATGCATCCAACTATATGCATCTTTCTGAATGTACCGGTTCTATGGCTGTCGTTCCTACCCGTCGCGGTGGCGACTGGTACGATGGCGGTCAGTATGCCGAGATTTATACGCATTCTTATACAGCAATGACCTTGCGTATCCGCGATTGCTGGGACAATGCTACAGAAGCTATCGGTACATGTAATGCTGCTCTCACGGTACTGAATAATACATCGGCTGAAGATATTACCGAAGCTCAAAAGCAATCGATGCTTGCCGATGTTCGTGGTGTGCGGGCATTCTGGATTTATGTCATGATGGATTATTGGGGAAACGTTCCTTTGTTGACAGAATACAGCGCAACGGATAAGGTATATCCAAGCTGTACTCCGCGTCAGGAGGTTTTCGATTGGCTGATTACCGAGTTGAATGAAATCAAGGATATATGTCCTGCACCCTCTGCTGCAACTTACGGTAGTTTCACGCAAGGTGCTGCTTACACGCTTTTGGCAAAATTGTATTTGAATGCAGATGCTTGGGGCGTAACAACGGGTGAAAACAATTACCAGAAGGTTGTGGAATACTGCGATAAGGTGATGGGCATGGGTTATTCTTTGGAACCGAATTGGAAGGACAATTTCAGCCTGACTAATCAGAATTCCAGCGAAGCTATCCTTGCTGCAACCTTCACCGACCAAGATACGGGCAGCGATGGTAATGTGCAGTGGCAATTGATGAACAACACGTTGCATTATAAAGATTATTTAGGCTTAGGCATTGATGCTTCCGGTACGTGGAACGGCATCTGTGCACAGCCGGAATATGTACGCTTGTTCGATGAAGAAGACCCTCGCTTTGAAGGAACATTCCTGCTTGGCCAGATGTATGATGTGTCAACAGGAGAGATTATCATGACAGACCACGGTAATCCGTTGAATCACACGATTGACGTAACCATCATCGACGGTACGCAATATGCTGGTTCCAATTGGGGGGCTGTAGAACAGCACGATGGTGCTCGCTGCATAAAATGGGAATATGCCGCTAATTTGACAACAGCAATGGAAAATGATTACCACATCTTCCGTTTAGCGGATGTTTATCTGATGAAGGCTGAGGCTTTGCTTCGTGGCGGTGGCAGTGCGGCTGAAGCTACACAGTTAGTGAACGACATCCGTACCCGTGCTTATGCGGGAAACACCGACCACAATTATGCATCGGTAGGCTTGGATGAAGTGCAACTCGAACGTCGTTTGGAATTGGCTTGGGAAATCTCTTCTCGTCAGGATGATATCCGTTTCGGATGCTATGACCAAGGTATGTGGCCGCAATCGAATTGCGCACGTCAGACAGGCGAGTATCTGAAGCTGTTACCGATTTCTCAGGATGCATGGCAGGTTAATCCGAACTTGACACAGAATCCGGGTTATGCAGCATTCCCTGCTAAATAATCATAGATAAATCTCCTCTATAGTTGAAAAGACACAGCGCGCTAATCATTTTGGTTAGCCGCTGTGTTTTCTTTTTTTAAAGGGGAAGCCAAAAGCTTCCGCACGTTTCGGAAGGAATGTCGCCGGAAAGACTGCGTTTCCGAACACTTCGGAACGAGTCACTTTGAGAAGACACTGTTTCCGAAGGCTTCGGAAGGCTTGAAAATCGGAAAAATCGGGCTTCCGAACATTTCGGAAGGAGTGTCGGCGAAAAAACAAGGCTTCCGAACACTTCGGAGGGAGTCATTTTGGAAAAACTCTCTTTCCGAAGTGTTCGGAAGGCAAAAAAATGGCAAAAACAGGGCTTCCGAAGTGTTCGGAACGATGTTTTTTTGAAAATGACTCGTTCCGAAGGCTTCGGAAAGGGGTGTTTTTGGAAAATGAGGGGTTCCGAAGTGTTCGGAAAGCAGAAAATCGACAAAAACAGAGCTTCCGAAGTGTTCGGAACGACAGTTTTTTGAAAATGACTCCTCCCGAAGTGTTCGGAAGGTCAGTCGGACGGAAGACAAAGCGTCCGAAGCCTCCGGAAACAATGTGAATAGAATTTAAATTCAACCCCCTCCCTCCTTCGGGATACTTCCTCTATGAACAAAGGGAGAGTATAAAATGGGAACTGAGGCTATCTCAAATCGCTGCGATTTTCCGAAGGTTAGGGTCCCATTCGGGGAGTGTCCGGACCAATCGGACCGCTTCGGCAGGCGAGTCGGTCACTGCCCACATCGCGCTATGCTGCGGCCGCATGAAATGTTCGTCAACCGCCTTTTGCAACATTGCCAAAAGCGGGTCGAAATAATGGTCGATATTCAGAATCACAATCGGATGCAGGTAAAGACCGAGCTGCTTCCATGTGATGATTTCCAGCAACTCCTCCAACGTACCGCATCCGCCGGGCAGAGCAATGACCGCATCCGAGAGCTGCGCCATCGTCTGCTTGCGCGTGTGCATATCCTCCACTTCAATCAACCGAGTCAGGCCCGTATGGTTCCACCCCTGCTCGACCATAAAATGCGGAATGACGCCCGTCACCTTTCCGCCTGCAGCCAATGCCGCATCGGAGAGCGCACCCATCAGTCCGATGTTTCCCGCACCGTTGATGATGCCCATTCCGGCCTCAGCCAGCAACACCCCCAACTGCTTTGCCGCCTCAAAATAGGCAGGCGCGATTTTCGTGCTCGAAGCACAATAAACACAAATATCCATGCTGTTCTTGTTTGCTATTTTATCATTCCAACCACGGTTCCGGGTTCAGTTTGGTTTTCTCTTTCCAAAGTTGGAAATGAAGGACGGTCGAATTGCCATCTTCGGCATCTGAAAATATCTTGCCAATCGCTTGCCGCGTACTGACCTTGTCGCCCGCCTTCACATACACCTGACTCAGGTTGCTGTAAACCGTCAGGTAATTACCGTGACGGACAATCACCGAGTTATTGAAGCCGGGAACCACGAAAATGCGGGTCACCTCGCCATTGAAGACCGCGCGCGCATCCGCTCCGGGCGAGGTCAGGATATCGATGCCGTTATTATTGGTGCGGACATACTTCAACTCCTCGTGCTGCTGTTCGCCGAACGAAGCCACGATGGTATGCGGACCCGTGACCGGATAGGGCAGCCTGCCGCGATTGCCTGCGAAGTTGGCAGAGAGCGCACGCTCCACCTTCGTCATGGCATAGCCGCCTTTAACGTCCGCCTTACGTTCGGTGTCGGTCGCTTTCCCCTTGTTGGCCTTTGCCAAACGTTCGCGCTCTGCCCGTGCCTTGGCCTCGGCTTCGGCAATCTCCTTGGCGATTTGCTGTTCAATCATGCGGTCCAACTGCTGCGCCTGCTTCCGCTTTTTCCGCAATTGCGCCTGCAGTTCACTCTTCTTTTTGTTCAGTTCCTTCACCTCTTTTTGCTGGTTCGCCTCTTCGGTTTGCAGCTTATGCTGTTCCTGCTCCTGTTCGCTCCGGAGCGCCAGTTTCTCTTTCCGAGTTTGGATTAATTCGTTCCGTTTCTGTGTAATCTCCGACTGCTTGTCCGTGATGTCCGCAGCCAGCTTTTTCTGCCAAGCGGCATATTCCCGCAGATAACGGAGCCGGCGCAGCGATTGGGCGAAGTTATCTGCCGAAAGAATGAACAGCAGTTTGTCTTGCGACGAATGGCGGCGATACATGCTGCGGACAGACTTGCCGTAATTCTGCTGCTTCTCTTTCAACTCGCCTTCCAGCCGGCGGATTTGCTTCTCCATGCCCTCAGTCTGCTCATCTATGGCAGCAATCTCCTGCCCCAACAGACTGATGACCTTCTTCCGCGAGAGAATCCGTTGCGAGAGGAGATTCAGCCGCCGGAGATAATCTTTGGTTGTCTTTTGGGTCTGGTCCAACAAGAGGCTGGTCCGTTTGATATCCGCCAAAGCCTCCTTGCGCTGCTGCTCCAACTCCCGGACGCGCGCGGAATTCTGCCCTATGGCATAACAGGTCCAACCCAACAATATAATCAACCAAACAAACCTCATGAACTGCAATTATTAATTGAATAAAGATTTAAGAATCTGGTCCATCGTCACCCGCTTATATTTGCCGGGAATCTGGAAATCCATGCGCAACGCCTTGTCCAACTGAATCCGCGAATAATAGATGCTCATCCCGCCTTTGGGCTGTTCCTCCTCCAAGAGCGAAACCTCCATCCGTTGCGGAAAGAGCTTTTGCTGTTCCATGATTTGGAAATCCTCGTACCGCCAGAACAGTGCATAACGACCGAATTTATCCGAAATCCGCGTGGAGAGCAGCTTCTCTTCATTGTCCGCCCGGAAAAGATAATGCAAATCCATCCGGTCTTCGGTATGCAGGCTGGTAATCAGTCCGTCGCGCTCCAACCGGAAATGGTCATACAGGAAATCGACATCCTTTTCACCCGGCAGGAAGAGCTGATTCAAGAACAGCGCCTGCAGATTGTAGAAGTTGAAATCTATCGGCAGCGTCCCTTTGAATCCGGCATAATTCTCTGTAAAGTAACGGCGATTCATCCGGTCCAGCAATTTGATGCTGTCGCGGCTCAACTCGATACGGAAAAGCTCGATGCCCAAGAAGGGCTGAACCGAAAGCTGGAGCGCACTGTCACGAACCAACTTCATTTCGACGCGCGACCCGATACTCTTGTCCGGCGTATTCAAATCCACGCTCAACCGCGCCGACAACGTATGGAACTGCAGCTCCTGCTCCTGCATCGAAGCAACGAACTCGTCCAAGGCTTTCGTATTCACCTTGCCGGAGACACTTGCCGTCCGGCTGGTCTTACAGCTATTGAACAAGCCTAAACAGAACAACAGGCAGCACAGGATATGTATCCATTTCTTTCTCATTTCGCCTCCGGATCTTCTATGTATTGACCTTTTTCGATTTTCTCGTCCAATATCTTCGAGACTTTGCCCATTTCCTTCGCCTTCTTCCACTGCTCGATTGCCTTCTCTTTATCGCCGCTCATAAAGAGGATATCGCCATAGTGATCGACCAGCTCCGCGCTTTTCTCCGTATCCTTCGAAAGGGCATTCTCGATATAAATCTTCGCCAACGTATAATTGCCCTGCATAAAGAAAACCCACGCGTAGGTATCGAGATAGGTCGCGTTGTCCGGCTCCAGCTTGATACACTGTGCCGCCATCCGCTCCGCCTTCTTCAGATTGGTTTTATCCAAGGTCAGGAAATAGCTGTAATTGTTCAGCACGAAGACATTGTTCTCATTATACTTCAGGGCTTCGTCGTAGGCTTTATACATCTCCTCTTTCTCTCCTATCTGATAATAGATATCGCCTATTTGTCCGTAGAAGTTCGAAATTAACCCCATATTCTCCTTCGGAATCACCGTCAGGCCCTCTTTATAAATATCCAAAGCCTTCTGATAGTCTCCGTCCTGATAATACCCGATGCCTAAATAGAAATAATACTCCGGCGATTTCGGGAACAATTCGATGCACTTCTCGCAGATGCGTATCACCTCCGGAATATCTTCCGCCTTCAGCGACAGATTCAACAGCTGTTGCCAAGCGGTTTCGTTATCTGGTTCCATCTCCGTCACCAATTGGAACTGGAATTTGGCGTCATCCGGTTTGTCTTGCGCCAAGAGCAGGCCGCCATACATCAATTTAAGCTCGGTATCTTCCGGATGCTGCTCCATCAGTGTCTGGAACAGGGTATTTGCCTTTTCCAATCCCTGTTGCGTCTGCTGCAAACGTTGAATATAGCGAGAAAGGATAGCGACTTTCGTATCCACGTCCAGCTCTGTATTGACCAACGCCACGCGGATTTCATTTTCGGCAGCCTCTTTATCCCCTTTCGCGTCATAATAATTCGCCATCGAGACAATATAGCGCGGGTCGTCCGGTTCTATCTCATGCGCCTTCTGATAACAAGCCAACGCCTTTTCCAATTCGTCATTTTCCAGATGAAGGTCGCCCATCAACAGTTGGTAACGGGCATTCATCGGATATTTTTTCGCCAGTTTCTCAATCTCCATGAACGCGCTGTCCGGTTGGTCGATGGATTGATAGAGCTTATATTTTTGCAACGACAGACTTTCGTTCATTCCTACGCTCGATTCCAGCGCATCGTAGGCTTTGATAGCCTCGCCTATTTCGCCCTCCTGCGTCAAGGCATCCGCCAAATAATAGTTCAGTTCCGCCTTTGCCGGATATTTCTTCACCAACTCCTCGTATGCCGTTGACGCTTCGCCATACATGCCCAAGTTGCGATACAATCCAGCGAGTGTAATTCGATAAGTGAAGTTCCCGCCATCGTGCGCAACCGCCTTTTTCAGCATCTCTACCGCTGTTTGCGGACGATTCCGTTGGATGTAGAACATCGAAAGCTCGAATAGGGCGGCAGAGGAGGTCGAATCCAGTTCCAAGCAATAGGAGAACATATCGAATGCCGCATCATATTTCCCGGCATTCTTCAATTTTTCCCCTTCGTAAAAGAAATAATCGAACTTGCGCTGCTCGGCGTAACTCAACCGCTCTTTGCAATCTGTGTTCTTTACGTCAGTCGCGTAAGAAGAGGCGGGAAGCAAAGAGAAAAGCACGGCACTCAGGCACAGCGCCTTCATCCATGGGGCGCGTCGTCCCTTTTTCCTATGTAATTCTTCGTTCTTCATTCTCGTTTGTCATTTTCCTGTATGTCCGAATCCGCCCGCGCCGCGTTCGGTCTCGCTCAATACCTCGACAGGCTGCCACTCTACCTGCTCGTAAGCGGCAATAACCATCTGGCAAATCCGTTCGCCATCGTTGACCACGAACGGCTCGTTGGAGAGATTCGCCAAGATAATGCCGATTTCTCCACGATAATCCGCATCAATCGTACCGGGCGTATTCAACAGCGTAATGCCGTGCTTCAATGCCAAGCCACTCCGCGGACGCATCTGCGCTTCGTAGCCATCCGGCAAGGCGATGTACAATCCCGTAGGAATCAGTTTTCGCTCCAACGGTTTAATCTCCACCGGCTCCGAGAGATTTGCGCGAATATCCATGCCCGCTGACTGCAATGTCGCGTAGCTGGGCAGGGGATGATGCGATTTATTGATAATTTCTACCGTCATTTTCTTCTTTTTGTCCATTATTTCCTCCTTTTCTTCCTATCTTTTGTGATTTCTATCCGGTCAGGCGTGCCAATCGCCATTGTCTTTTATCAGCTGCACCAAACGTTCGACCGCTTCCTCTTCCGGGATATTCTTCAACACGCAGGTCTTCCCTTTGTAAAGGCTGATGCGGTTCACGCCGGCTCCGACATAGCCATAGTCGGCATCCGCCATTTCGCCCGGTCCATTCACGATGCAGCCCATAATTCCTATCTTCAGACCCTTCAGATGCGAAGTCGCCTCTTTGATACGGGCGATGGTTGTCTGAAGGTCGTAGAGCGTTCGTCCGCAACTCGGACACGAAATATATTCCGTCTTGCTGATGCGCACTTTCGCGGCTTGCAGGATGCCGAACATCGTATTATCCAAGACTGATGCCGGGATACGCTCGTCGTGGAGCATCACGCCATCGCCGAAGCCATCCAACAGCAGCGCGCCCAAATCGGCTGCCGCTTTCAATTGGAGCGACTCCGTCTCCTTATCGTCATATTCGCGATGGAGCACGACCGGCACGTCGATGCCCGCACGCCAAAGGCGATGCAATGCGGCGCGTTGTTCACCTACGCCGTTCTGATGATGCGTGCTTAAAATCACTACCACCGACTTATCCTCCCGCAAGATGCGCAGCATATCGTCGGTCAGGTCGGAATAGGTCAGGCGGATAAACTTCAAGGGGGCATCCAATGCGTTCATCTCCTCGGCTTCGGAAGCGATAAAATAGGGGAACGCGTTAGGGCGAGGCGTCCAGAAATGCGCATCGACCAAGAGCCGGAAATGGTCCGGCAGGTTCTCCGGGTTCTCCTGTCCGATATACAGGAAGTCAGGCTGGGCATCGGGATGGAATTCGAAGTTCCCCCCAGAGCGGTCGGAGATGACAATCGGGAGGCAACCGTAGCCGATGCCCTCCACTGCGCGTGTCCGCCGGCGTTCGCAGGATATCGGGTCGTAGGCCGGTGCGATTTCCGCCGGTATGGGTTGATGCCCTTCGCGTTCGAGGATATAGTTCACCAGCTTCTGTGCGACGGGGATTTCTGCTTCCGGTTCTTCGCTCAGCGAGACGCGGATGGTGTCCCCTATTCCGTCAGCCAGCAACGCACCGATACCGACCGCGCTCTTGATGCGCCCGTCCTCTCCGTCGCCCGCTTCCGTGACGCCGAGATGCAGCGGATAGTGCATTCCCTCTTTGTCCATCGTCTCGACCAAGAGGCGCACCGTCTTTACCATGACGACTGTGTTCGAGGCTTTAATCGAGATAACCACGTCCGGGAAATCCTCCTCGCGGCAGATGCGCAGGAATTCCATGCACGATTCCACCATCCCGCGCGGCGTATCCCCATAGCGGCTCATGATGCGGTCGGACAGCGAACCGTGGTTCACGCCGATGCGGATAGCCGTATGGTGCGCTTTGCAGATATCGAGGAACGGCACGAAGCGGTCGCGTATCTTTTGGAGTTCAGCGGCATATTCCTCGTCCGTATATTCCTGATGACTGAAGGTTTTGACGCGGTCCACGTAATTTCCCGGATTGATGCGTACCTTTTCCACCTCGACGGCGGCAGCATCGGCGGCACGCGGATTGAAGTGGATATCCGCCACGAGCGGCGTCGTATAGCCCTGTTCGTTCAGTGCGCACCGGATATTTCCCAGATTATGCGCCTCGCGTTCGCCCTGCGCCGTGAAGCGCACATATTCCGCACCGGCTTTAATCATGCGGATGGCCTGCGCCACTGCCGCTTCGGTGTCCATCGTCGAAACGTTCGCCATCGACTGGATGCGTATCGGGTTATCGCCTCCCAGCGGCGTATTTCCCACGTGCACCACCGATGATTTC
This sequence comes from uncultured Parabacteroides sp., assembly GCA_949289155.1. GTDB lineage: Bacteria > Bacteroidota > Bacteroidia > Bacteroidales > Tannerellaceae > Parabacteroides. The sequence continues at coordinate 9,801 of CASEMX010000030.1, read as the reverse complement.
CGGCGGGAATAATTAAACGGATTCATGCTTAATTCGTTTTGTATTCGTAGGATACCTTCGCCAAGTCCTCGTTGGCCTTGACGATTTTCTGCTTCAAGTTTTCCTTATATTGCGCCAGCTTCGCTTGCAACGTTTCGTCGCCTACCGCCAACATCTGCACGGCAAGGATACCCGCGTTCAATGCGCCGTTGATGCCGACTGTCGCTACCGGGATTCCCGGAGGCATCTGCACTATCGCCAAGAGTGCGTCCATGCCGTCGAGCGTCGAATTGATGGGCACACCGATAACCGGCACGGTAGTCATCGACGCAATCACACCGCACAGGTGCGCTGCCATGCCTGCCGCTGCGATAATCACCTTGATACCCCGTTCCTTCGCGCCTTTGGCAAATTTCTCTACCTCTTCCGGCGTGCGGTGGGCGGAAAGGGCGTGCATCTCGAAGGGGATTTCCATCTCGTCGAGGAATTTCGCTGCCTTCTCCATCACGGGCAGGTCGGAAGTGCTGCCCATTATGATACTTACTACTGCGTTCATTGCTTTAAATTGAAAATTGAAAGTTGATAATTGAAAATTCCGGGCGACCCTTCGCCGTACTTATACGCCAAGCTCATGCACCGGTTACATGCCTCTGCGTATTAATACGCCAAGGTGTTGCACCGGTCACATGCGTCGGCGTATTGATACGCGGAGCCCATGCACCGGTCACATTGTTAAGCGTACTAAAAATCCGAGCCATGTGACCGGTCGCATTGTTAAGCGTACTTAAAATCCGAACCATGTGACCGGTCACATGGTTCAGCGTAGTTAAAATCTGAGCCATGTGACCGGTTACATGCGTCGGCGTATTAATACGGAGAGCCATGTGACCGGTTACATACGTCTCCGTACTAATACGGAGAGCCATGTGACCGGTTACATACGTCTCCGTACTAATACGGAGAGCCATGCGACCGGTGCAACACTCCTCCGTACTAATACGGAGAGCCATGCGACCGGTTACATGGGCGTCCGTATGCCTATTTATTTGTTAATCGTCTTCTCGTATGCCGCTGCATCGAGCAGGTCGTCCAGTTCCGACGGGTCGGAAATAGCCACCTTGATAATCCAGCCCTTGCCGTAGGCATCTTCGTTGACGAGCTGCGGCGCATCCTCCAATTCGGGGTTCACCTCCAGCACTTCGCCGCTCACCGGCATGAAGAGGTCGGACACGGTCTTTACGGCTTCAATCGTACCGAACACCTCCTCTTTGGCAACGGTCTCGCCTTCAGTCGTGATGTCCACATAAACGATTTCGCCCAATTCGCTTTGCGCATAGTCCGTGATACCCACGTATGCGACTTCGCCTTCTACACGAATCCATTCGTGGTCCTTCGTGTACTTTACATCTGATGGAAAATTCATGTTCTTTACTCCTTTCGTGTTTTAAATGAAAAAATAGAAATAACTCAATAATGAAGATATATAAATACTTATAAATCCCAATCCGAAACCGGCATATACCTGCGCCGGCGTATGTTTCTTCAGTATCAGCCGCGACGTGCCCAGCAATCCGGCAATCAGGACGAGCACGATGAACACGACGTACGGATTCAGCAGGTAAATGCGGGAAATCCCCATGATTCCGCCCAGCATCCCCCCGATGCCAATCATGTGCGCACTGATTTTCCAATAGAAGTTGATGCACATGGCAATCAGCATCGCCACCGCCGTACCGAATACAGCAGTCAGCACCCACATGGGCATCAGCATCTTGGAGAGGAACAGCGCGCAGGCAATGACCGACGCGACATAAATCAGATAAGGCATCGTGCGGTCGGTCCGGTTTGTCAGTTCAAAATCCCCTTGCTTCCCCAGCTTAATCATCAAAAAGATACATAAACTCGGGACAAACGCCGTCATCAGGAACGTGCCGGCAAGGACCCATAGCTTCAACGGCGCAGGGTAAATGGCAAGGCTGGTAAAATTCAATGCCAGCAAGATGCCATAAGTAATCATCAACAACGGATGAAAGAGAACGGATACTATATTCGCTGCGAGCTTCATAGCCTGTTATATTTCTTTTCTGAGCCGTGCGACCGGGATGCCTAACTGTTCGCGATACTTAGCGACGGTCCGCCGGGCAATCACATAGCCTTTGTCTTTTAAAATATTCGCCAGCTCCTCGTCGGTGAGTGGTTTGCGCTTGTCTTCCGCGTCGATATGCTCTTTCATAATCTTCTTGACCTCGCGCGTCGAAATCTCCTCGCCGTTGTCGGTCTGCATCGACTCGGAGAAGAAGTATTTCAGCGGATAGATGCCGAAGTTGGTCTGTACATACTTGCTGTTGCTTACACGCGAAATGGTGGAGACATCGTAGCCCGCTTTCTCGGCTACATCCTTCAGAATCATCGGGTGGAGCGTCGCTTCATCTCCCGTGAGGAAGAAATCGCGCTGGAGCTGGATGATAGCCTCCATCGTACGCATCAAGGTGTCCTGCCGTTGCTTTATGGCATCGATGAACCACTGCGCCGCGTCCAGCTTCTGCTTTACGAACTGGACGGCATTGCGGCGGTCGCTTGTTTGGTTCGCCTTGTTGCTCGTGTAGTCTTGGAACATATCCTGATATTCCCGGTTGATACGCAGGTCCGGAATGCCGCGATTATTCATCGACAGCGTAATCTCGCCATTATTCGCATCGACAATGAAGTCCGGAATGATTTGGCTCATCGCCGTCTCCATCGTCCCGCCCCACGCATTGCCCGGTTTAGGGTTCAACAGCGTAATCTCGCGGATGGCCTTCTTCAGCGTATCCTCCGAGATGTTCAGTCCGCGCAGGATTTTATCGTAATGCTTCCGGCTGAAGTCCTCGAAGTAGTGTTGGATTATTTGGATAGCGATATGCGTCTCAGGCGTGTGCTCCTTCTTCTGCAACTGGATGCAGAGGCATTCCTGCAGGTTCCGTGCCCCTACGCCCACCGGTTCGAAGTCCTGAATGGTCTTCAAGACCGCTTCCACCTCCTTCTCAGTGATATCGACCCCGGCTTGGAACATCAAGTCGTCGGCTATTGCCTCCAAATCGCGGCGCAAATAGCCGTCGTCGTCGATATTTCCTATAATATATTCTGCCACCTTCATCTCTTTTTCCGGCATATTCCGGAGGCCGAGCTGCTGCAGCAGAAATTCATTCAGCGATTCGCTCACCGAGAAGGGGATGTCCTCCTTCTTCGTAGCTTTATCCCGCATCTCTTGGAGCTTATAATCAGGAATATCATCTTCAGTCAGATAGTCGCCCAACGACAAATCAGTCTCCGAATCGCCACCTTCCGCACCGGAATCCGCCTCGTCGCCGAGCCCCTCTTCTGCCGGGTCGAAATCATCGGACGGTTCCTTTCCCTCTTCCAATGCCGGATTCTCCTCCAACTCATGCTTTACCTTCTCTTCCAACTCGATAGTAGGAAGTTCCAGCAATCGAATGACCTGAATCTGCTGCGGAGAAAGCTTCTGTTGTAACTGTTGCCGTAATTGTTGCTTTAACATCTCAAATCAACCTTTATCCTAATTAGAGTATGCAAATATAGGCTTTTTTGTTTAAGTACATAGATAAATAAGATATAAACCTTGTGAACGGGCAAATCGGCTCGGTTTTCCTCTCCGTCATATCCATATTATCTGTAATTTTGCCCCGCTATAAAAATAAGGTACACATTACTGACATGGATACGATTAGTGAACTATATGAATTGTTTGTGCATCATCGCACCGTGACGACCGACAGCCGGAACTGTCCTGCAGGCTCATTATTCTTCGCTTTGCGCGGCGAACGCTTCGACGGCAACCGCTATGCGGCGGCGGCGTTGGAAAAGGGGGCAGCGTATGCCATCATTGACAATCCGGAGTACCAAACGGGCGAGCGGACTATCCTCGTCGAGGACTCGCTCAAGGCGCTCCAGCAGTTGGCGCACCGCCACCGCAAAGCGTTGGGAACGCCGGTTATCGCGATTACGGGAACCAATGGCAAGACGACCACGAAAGAGTTGATTGCCGCTGTACTCGCGACGAAGTACAATGTGTTGGCAACAGAGGGCAACCTGAACAACCAAATCGGTGTCCCGCTTACGCTGCTGCGCCTCGACATCGACCATGAGCTTGCAGTGGTCGAGATGGGCGCAAGCCATCCCGGAGACATTAAGGAATTAGTCGAAATCGCGTCGCCGAACTATGGATTGATTACCAACGTCGGGCGGGCGCACTTGGAGGGATTCGGTTCGTTCGAGAATGTACTGAAGACGAAAGCCGAATTATACGATTACCTGCGCCATGTGCATGGGAAGGTATTCCTAAATAAAGAGAACCCGGAGTTGCGCTCGGCGGCACATGGGCTGGAGCAAATCACCTACGGGCAGGCAGAGGACTGTTTCGCCGTGGGGCACGTAGTCAACAGCGACCCGTTCCTGACCTTCGACTGGAAGCAGCAGGGCAAGATTCACACGGTCGAGACGCAGCTCATCGGAGGCTATAATATCGACAATGTTTTGGCAGCGGTGGCGGTAGGCCGTTACTTCAAAGTCCCTGCCGAACGCATCAGCCGTGCCATTGCCGCGTATGCACCGACCAACAACCGCTCCCAACTCAAAGAGACCGGGAAGAACCGGCTGATTATCGATGCGTATAACGCCAACCCGAGCAGCATGAAGGCGGCATTGGATAACTTCGCCCGAATGAAGGCGACGCCGAAGGCCGTCATCTTGGGGGATATGCGGGAGCTGGGCGAGACAAGCGACGCGCTGCACCAAGAGGTCATCGACCAACTGCCGGCGTGCGGCTTCGACAAGGTGATGCTCTGCGGCGAACATTTCAGCCGGGTGGGTGGCGCATACGAGACCTTTGCCACGACCGACGCGCTCAAGGAGGCATTGGCGCAGCATCCGTTGCAGGGCTATTCCGTGTTGCTGAAAGGCTCGCACGGCATGGCATTGGAACAGGTGGTCGATTTATTATGACATCTCGCCCGGCGAGGCAGGATAGCTCCGCCGGCACAGGAGCCTACCTCGGTCGCCGACTAAGGTAACCTCGGTCGCCGGGTGAGGTGGCCTCGGTCGGCGACTGAGATAGGCTCGGTCGCCGGGTGAGCTTTGCCCGGTTTTGCCACCTCGTCCGCGCAGTTTCCTTATCAGAAAATCTGCCGGCATATTTCAAATTTGATTACCTTTGCAGCAAATTTCTTTTAATAGCACAGAATGAAGAACGAATTTCTCCAGACAGAAGAGGCCATCGTAGCCATGCTAAAGACCGTATATGACCCGGAAATCCCGGTGAACGTCTATGACTTGGGGCTGATATACAAAATCGATGTGGACGACGAGAAGAACGTGCGAATCGACATGACGCTGACCGCCCCGAACTGTCCGGCGGCTGATTTCCTGTTGGAAGACATCCGGATGAAGGTCGCTTCGATAGAGGGCGTGAAGAATGTGGAGGTCAATCTGGTGTTCGAACCGGAGTGGGACAAGGACATGATGTCGGAGGAGGCAAAACTGGAACTGGGATTCCTGTAAACAGATGAGCACTACCCGCACGAAAATATATTTTGCATCCGACGCGCATCTGGGAGCACGCTTCCATGCTGAGCCGAAAGAGGTGGAGCGGCGGCTGGTCCGCTGGCTGGACAGCATCAAGGAGGAGGCGGCAGAAATCTGGTTCTTGGGCGATATGTTCGACTATTGGTACGAATACAAGTATGTCGTGCCAAAGGGATTCACCCGCTTCTTGGGGAAGTTGGCGGAGCTGTCGGACAATGGGGTGAAGATTCACATCTTCATCGGCAACCACGACGTCTGGATGTTCGACTACCTGCCGGAGGAAATCGGGGCAGTCATCCATCGCGAACCGCTGACCATCGACCTGCTGGGCAAACGCTTCTTTCTGGCGCATGGCGACGAAGTGGACTACCGCAGCCGGGCGTTCCGCCTCATCCGGCGCATCTTCCGGAACCGCTTCTGCCAGATTCTATACAGCGCGATACATCCCCGCTGGACATTCGGCTTTGCTTTGGGATGGTCGCTGAGCAGCCGCAAGAAGGGGCTCCGCAAGCAGGAGGAGGTCGCTTATCAAGGCGAGAGCGCGGAATACTTGGTACAATTCGCCAAGTCTTATCTGCAGACGCACCCGGACATCAACTTCTTTATATTCGGCCACCGGCATATTATGCTCGACTTAATGCTGAACAGAAACAGCCGCTTGCTGATAGCCGGCGACTGGATGCAACACTTTTCATATATCGTATGGGACGGGAATGTCCTGTACATGGAACAATTTGAAGTAGAATAAAAGGTTATCGACTATGAACTTGAAAGCAAAAGGGTATGTGCTGGGAGCCATCGCCGCGACGACGTACGGAATGAACCCGCTGTTTGCGCTCCCGCTTTACAAAGCCGGAATGAATCCGGACTCGGTGTTATTTTTCCGCTATTTATGTGCCATCCCGATTATGGCGATGATGATTAAAGCCCGCGGACGGAGCTTCAAGCTCAAGCGGAATGAGGTGCTCCCGCTGATTGTGATGGGACTGATGATGGCGCTCTCGTCCTTGACGCTGTTCCTTTCCTATAATTATATGGACGCGGGGATTGCCTCGACCATCCTGTTCGTTTACCCGATTATGGTGGCGGTAATCATGGCGTTATTCTTTAAGGAGAAACTGACGAAGGCAACCGTCTGCTGCCTTGCCCTTGCGATTTACGGCATCACCCTGCTTTATCATGGAGACGGAGATGAAACGCTCAGCCTCGTCGGAGTGGGATTGGCAATGGCATCGGCACTGACCTATGCCATCTATATTGTCGGCGCAAACCGCTCTGTCCTGAAAGATATCCCGACGGTAACGATGACCTTCTATATCCTGCTCTTCGGGTTAAGTCTGTTCTTCGTCCGATTGGATTTCGGGCGAGCCTTACTGGTTCCTGACCAATGGTATCTATGGGGAAACATCGTAGCGCTTGCCGCGCTGCCTACCGCGCTGTCGTTCCTTTGCACGACACAGGCGATTCAGTATATCGGCTCGACACCGACCGCCATTCTCGGCGCATTGGAGCCGCTCACTGCTGTCTTTTTCGGGGTATTGGTGTTCGGCGAAGAACTGACGCCCCGCCTTTGTTACGGAATCATCCTTATCCTGTTTGCCGTGACGCTGGTGATTGCCGGCGGGAATATCAGCCACCATCTGGTCCGCTTCCGGAAGCTGTTCCCGAAGCTCCCCATCCCCAAGCGCATCCGGGCTTTGCGCATCTCCCGGGCTTCGTCAAAGCATACGGCATAGGGAATCGACTCATACTTAATATATATTGTGAACAAGGAGCATCGCAAACTGCCCGACCGAATCATCGGCGAAGGCAGGGAACGGTGCTCCTGTTTTATCTCTGCCCACGTCACGACATCAGTTTCCCTTCGTCGGAATAGCTGTAATAGCGGTTGTCGGCGATAATCACATGGTCCAAGAGCTGCATATCCATGAGCTTGACCGCCTGCGCCACGTGCCGCGTCAATTGGTCGTCAGCATGGCTGGGGCGAAGGTTGCCCGACGGATGGTTATGGCACAAGATGATGCCGGAGGCCAGTGCATTGATGGCATGCTTCAGCAGGAGCTTCATGTCGAACGATGTCTCTGCGATACCGCCCTGACTCAGCTTTTGCTTGTCGATGATGCGTTGCGAGCGGTTCAGGAACAGTGCCCACAGCTCCTCGTGCGGCAAATCGGCCAAGAGCGGGAACAGGAGGTCATATACATCCCGGCTGCTGCGGATGATGTCGCGGACGACCGGGTCAGTCGCTGCACGCCGCCGCCCCAGTTCCATTGCCGCCAGAATCGTTACCCCTTTCGCCATGCCGATGCCCTTGAAGCGGGAAATCATATCGCGCAGGGAGAGGCGGCCTAAACTGTGCAGGTTATTCTCCACCGAGCTTAAAATGCGTTGCGACAGCTGGATTGCCGATTCGTCGCTGCTCCCGGAGCCTATCAGGATAGCCAATAATTCTGCATTGCTTAAAGAGGAGATGCCATTACGGAGGGCCTTTTCGCGCGGACGGTCGTCCACAGCCCATTCTTTGATGGAGAGTTTGTTCATAGCCAAGTTTTCAGTTTTTATGGTGATTAGGTTTTGAGTTTATAAGCCGCTCCTGAGAAGGAACCCGAACACTTATAAACTCAAAAACCGATACCCATCGTCTTATCTTACACGTCCTACGTATGAACCGTCTTGCGTATTGACTTCGATGATTTCCCCTTCGTTGATGAAGAGCGGAACGCGCACTTCTGCGCCTGTTTCAACCGTAGCCGGCTTCAATGTATTTGTTGCCGTATCGCCCTTGATGCCCGGCTCAGTGTAAGTCACCTGCAGCTGCACTTTGATAGGCATGTCGGCGTACAGTACAGTCTCCGTAGAAGCATCCGAAACTACATCCACGATTTCACCTTCCTTCATGAAATCCACGCCATTAATCAAATCCTTGTCGATGATGACGTCCTCGAACGTTTCCTGATTCATGAAGTGGTAGTGCTCGCCCTCCTTATAGGTATATTGGTACGGGCGACGCTCAACGCGCACGTCTTCCAGTTTCTCACCGATATTGAAGCGGCGTTCGATGACATATCCTTTTACTACGTCCTTCAGCGTGGTACGCATGATGGTGTTGCCCTTACCCGGCTTTACATGCAAGAAATCTACACAGAAATACAATTTTCCGTCCAAGCGGATGCAAGTTCCTTTCTTAATGTCTTGTGAATTGATCATATTTTTCTCTTTATAAGTTATTTTATCTCAATCGTTAATCGGGCGCAAAAATACGACTTTCCCCGACAACCTGCAAGCAGGCGTATAGAAAAATCGCCCGCCGGCCGGCAAAAGCCGCTCAACTTTCCGGCTCAGCCGCCACGGAGGGGAGTTTTTCGCCCCGGATACGCGCCTCGATATACATTTTCAGGATATGGATGGCCCGCTCGTTGTTGCCGCCCTCCGGAATAATCAGGTCGGCAAAGCGTTTGGTCGGCTCGATGAACTGCTGGTGCATGGGTTTGAGCACGCGGGTGTACCGCTCCATGACCGCCTCGGCGGTGCGTCCGCGTTCGACGACGTCACGCTGGATGACGCGAATCAGCCGCTCGTCCGGGTCGGCATCCACGAATATCTTCAGGTCCATCATCTCGCGGAGCGACGGCTCCCAGAGCGCCATGATGCCTTCGACGATGACCACCGGCCGCGGCTCGATATGGATAGTCTCCGCGAGGCGCGAGCAGGTCTGGAAGTAATAGGTGGGCTGCTCGATGGCCTTTCCCTCCTTCAGCATGTGGATATGTTGCAAGAGCAGCGGCCAGTCGAACGCATCCGGGTGGTCGAAGTTGATGAGCTGTTTGCGGTCGTCGGGGACATGGCTGCTGTCCTTATAATAAGAATCCTGCGGAAGGAGGACGACCTCTCCCGCTTCAAAATTCTCGACAATCTTCCGCACTACCGTTGTTTTCCCTGAGCCTGTGCCGCCGGCTATTCCGATGATAATCATTTTCTATCTGTTTTTGTTCGTGATGCAAAGATACGCAAAAGCCGGCAGTGTATGCCGGCTCTGCATCATAATTCTAACGTCTGACTCCGTTTTACGGATTCGGTATCCCCGGACCCGATGGATTCTCCTCATCACCGCCGTCACCGCCATCCGGGTTTTCCGGCTCCGTACCCGGATTCTCTTCGTCCGGCGTTTCGGTGTCCGGCGTCTCTGTGCCTGTGCCCGACGCGCTGCCGTTCATGTTCATTTGGAAACGGACGATGAGGGCA
>CASEMX010000029.1 GCA_949289155.1 uncultured Parabacteroides sp. | reverse complement strand
GCTACAGTTGAAGTTCCCAGGGCACACAAGCCCAAGAATGCTTTTGCAAAATACTTTTTCATTGTGTGTTTAATTTTTAAGATTAATAATACTCTTATTTGTTTTTATTTTTTCTCTTTGTTTATTATTTCCCATTTTCATCTTCGCGGAGAGAGCGGGATTCGAACCCGCGATACGCTTTAGGCGTATACACGCTTTCCAGGCGTGCCTCTTCAACCACTCGAGCATCTCTCCTCAGCTGCTCCATTTCTGAAAACGGGTGCAAAATACGAAAAATTCTGCAATTCCACGTGTTTTCAGTGCACAAATCTATACTTTTTGATTGACATATACACAATATCTTGGCAAGAAATTTTCCAAGAAATTGAAATTATATAACTATAATGATTTGTTTACATTTTTAAACACCGCAAGCGCATTTTTTCGCGTCTCAAATAACACATTTTCTGCACTCGTTTGATAAATTTGTGCTAATTTTTCTGCGACTTTCCAAATATATACCGGTTCGTTCCGTTTTCCTCGATAAGGAACCGGAGCCAAATAAGGAGCATCCGTCTCCAAAACGATTTGAGACAAGGTCGTATCCTGCAATACTTCGCTCAACTTCGAATTTTTAAAAGTCACGACTCCATTAATCCCGATTTTAAAACCAGATAATTTCTTTATCTCTGCCAAATCATCTGAAGTTCCCGTAAAACTATGGAATACTCCCGCCAACTTATCGCTTCCTACCTTATATATACTCTCCAACACTTCCGGATAGGCATCGCGAGTATGGACAGAAACCGGCAAATCCAAATCAATGCTCCAGCGCAACTGTTCTTCAAACACTTCGATTTGCTGTTTCTTGTAGGTTTTATCCCAAAACAAATCGATTCCAATCTCACCGATAGCACAATAGCTTCGTTTTCCAAGATAAGATTCTATCTGACCCAAAACAGAAACATAATCCGAATTTACGCTGGTCGGATGCAAGCCCATCATCGGATAAGCAAAATCCGGACAACGGTCACACAAATCATGCATTCTATTGACCGTATCCAAGTCCACATTCGGTAAAAGCAACGTATCGATACCCGACTCCTTTGCTTCGAAAATCAACCGGTCTTGGTCGGGGTCAAACTCTTCCAGATAAATATGATTATGCGTATCTATTATTTTCATATCAAGACTTGCGATTCATTAAACGGAGACTTACCTCTTTCAACACCTCTAATTTTTCTGCCGGAACGCTCAATGCATCCAGATGGGCCATAGCTTTATTGAAATAATCCTCTATTCGCTGTTCGGATAGAGCTTTCAAGCCTAATTCATTATATATATTGGTAACAGCCGCTATCTTTCCTTGCGGGTCTGAGGTTCCCGTCCCTATCCATTGGTTCAAAACAACCAACTGGCGATTATCTGCCCGCCGGAAAGCATTAATCAAAAGGAATGTCTTTTTATCGCATAAGATATCTCCGCCGATATTCTTTCCGAATGTAGCCGTATCGCCATACACATCCAACAAATCATCTTGCAATTGAAACGCCAAACCGATATGTATCCCGAATTGATACAAATGTTCCGCATCTTCTACCGGCGCATCCGCAAGAATTGCCCCCGTCTTCAACGAACAGGCCAGCAAGACCGCAGTCTTCAAGCGAATCATTTCGATATATTCCTCTTCGGTCACATCCTGACGACTCTCGAACTCCATATCATATTGCTGCCCGCCACAAATTTCCAACGCAGTTTGGGTAAACAAATCCAACACTGGCTTCAAATGCTTTGGCTCAGTCTCTCCGATGAGTCGATAAGCGGCAATCAGCATGGCATCTCCCGACAAGATGGCGGAATTATCTCCCCAAAGCGTATGCACGGTCGGCTTTCCTCTGCGCTTGTCCGCCCGGTCCATCAAATCATCATGCAATAAAGTGAAATTATGGAACACCTCCAATCCTAATGCCGGACTCAACGCCGAGACGGTTTCTTCCTTATATATATTATACGCCATCAAGACCAATGCCGGACGGATTCGTTTCCCCCCTAACGATAATATATAGGAAATCGGTTCATACAAACTTTTCGGAGGATAGGCAAATTCCAGTTTCCGAATCGCCTGCTCTATCTGCTGCAAGATATCTTCAAAGCTTACCATAACTATTTACTTCCAATTAATCATTCTTCAACGAAAAAGAGGCTGCGCCAATATGCACAACCTCTTTATTCCCTATTTACCCTAACTTATTATTGCAAACGGAACTGTACCGGCAAAATAAAGCGTACACGAACTGGTTTACCACGCTGTTCACCCGGTTTCCATTTCGGCATCGTACCAATCACACGAACAGCCTCTTTATCCAACGACGGGTCAACACCACGCATTACCTGAATGTCTACGATAGAACCGTCTCGGTTCACAACGAAAGAACAAACAACACGTCCCTGAATACCGTTTTCCTGTGCGATTACCGGGTATTTGATGCTCTTAGCCAAGAACTTCATCAACTCAGACATACCGCCCGGGAACTCCGGCTGCTTTTCTACTACGGTAAAGATCTGCTGCGCAGCTTCTTCTTCTTCCTCTTCTTCTACAACAGGAGCTACATAAGTTTCCTGCTGTGCTGCACTTGCATCATCTTCTGAAGATGCGATTTCCACATCGGCAAGCTCTACGTCATCATCAACAACCGTCAACACTTCTGCAACGGCAGGCGCTGCTGCAGGTGGTGGAGGCGGTGGAGTGTTTTCTTGCCTTGTAATTTCAATTTCTTCTTCAGCGATGACGTCCTGAACCTGTTCGGTTTCATCGACAACCATGACATCCTTCGTACTCCATTCGAAGCCTACGAAAAGAACTGCCAAGCCCACGATAAATCCCATCAGGACACTCATGGTTTTACCTTTTTCAAGGTCCGCTTTCGGTGATTTCTTTACTTCCATAAACTATTATTTTTATAAAATGTATTTTCTACTGGGCAAATGTACGAAAAAAATAAAATCGCAAAACTTTTTCCTGAAAAAAAATAGGGTTTTCTCTTGATTTTTCTCAATTCTATCGCCAAAGACTCCCGACAAAGTTTTTTCATCCTCCGAGCATCATCGTCCAAACATCGGACCAAAGGCGAAAAAGGTCCTAAGGAAAAAATCGGACAACAGATGTTGTCCGTATGTTTCACAGTTGTTGTCCGCACGTAACTCAGCTGTTGTCCGAATGTACAACACCTGTTGTCCGATTCTTTTCTCGGCTCCTCTCCTATTCTTTCTCCCATGCAAAACAGAAAAAGGTCGGATATCGGGAGCACAGAACCGGGAGCTGTTCAAAACTAATTCATAAACTTTAAACTTCGTTGTCTATTCTCGGTTGGGCAATAGCGGGATTTTGCCTAAGTTTGCCTATGGTTTCACCTTTATATATAATATATGTATGAAAAAGATTATTTTAATGGCATTTGCCCTATTGGTTTTGAATGCGTGCGCGGATAAAGAATCGTATGTAAAGGACTTCGGCGCATTTATAGAAGAGGTCCGCAACGATGCCGACTCCTATTCCGATAAAGATTGGGAAAAGGCAGACAAGAAATTTGAAAAATATACCGGGGATATCTACGAAAAGTTTGCGGAAGAGCTTACGGCAGACGAGAAAATGGAGATTGCCAAATACCAAACTACCTATTCAGCCCTGCGTGTGAAGGCGGGATTCAAAGACTTCGGGAAAGAAATTGAAGAAGCAGCTAAAAAGGCAAAAGAGGCCTTAGAAGAAAAATAAATACCCGCGAAGTTTACTTCTTCTACTAAAAATCACTAACTTTGCGCGGATAAATTGGTAATTATACATTATGGAAGCGAACGGTTGCACGATTCATACAATCACGATTTCCGGCTTTGGGTCGGAAGAAACCGTTAATTTCCGGAACAAACGAATAAGAATGCGCTGACCCTCTTTAGGTCAACGCATTTTTTGTAGCTATCAGAAAGTATAATCAATATAAATCAAAAGTCATTATGTCAAAAAGCGGCATCAAAAAAGTATTAGTCTTAGGTTCCGGCGCGTTGAAGATCGGACAAGCGGGAGAATTCGATTATTCGGGTTCGCAAGCCCTGAAAGCCATGAAGGAAGAGGGCATAAGCACCGTATTGCTTAATCCGAATATCGCAACGATTCAAACGTCGGAAGGGGTTGCAGACAAGGTTTATTTCTTGCCTATCACGCCTTATTTCGTAGAAGAAGTTATCAAAAAGGAACAACCGGACGGCATCTTGCTGGCATTTGGCGGACAAACCGCTTTAAATTGCGGAACGGAGCTTTACACGAACGGTACACTGGCTAAATATGGTGTAAAAGTACTGGGAACATCGGTAGAAGCTATCATGTACACCGAAGACCGCGACTTGTTTGTGAAGAAACTAACGGAAATCGACATTAAAACGCCAGTTAGCCAAGCAGTAGAAAACATGGATGACGCCGTAGCTGCCGCTAAAAAAATCGGATTCCCGGTCATGATCCGCTCAGCCTACGCTTTAGGTGGAATGGGAAGTGGTATCTGCAAAGACGAAGCCGAACTTCGCGAACTGGCAGAGAATGCTTTTGCCTATGCTCCGCAGATTTTGGTAGAAGAATCACTGAAGGGTTGGAAAGAAATCGAATTTGAGGTTATCCGCGACAAGAATGACCATTGCTTCACCGTAGTAAGCATGGAAAATGTCGATCCGCTGGGCGTACATACCGGAGAAAGTATCGTAGTCGCTCCTACTTGCTCGTTGACAGACGAAGAATTGAGCTGGTTGCAGGATTTATCCCGCCAAACTATCCGCCATTTGGGAATTGTAGGCGAATGTAACATCCAATATGCTTTTAACTCAGAGACACACGACTATCGCGTTATCGAGGTTAACGCCCGTTTGAGCCGTTCTTCAGCTTTGGCTTCTAAGGCATCCGGTTATCCATTGGCTTTTGTTGCTGCTAAGTTGGCTTTAGGATACGGATTAGATGAAATCGGAGAGATGGGAACCCCCAACTCTGCCTATAAAGCACCGGAAGTTGACTATATGATTGTGAAAATCCCGCGTTGGGACCTGTCGAAGTTCGTCGGCGTTGACCGCCAAATCGGCTCAAGCATGAAATCGGTAGGCGAAATCATGTCGATTGGCAAAAGCTTCGAAGAAATTATGCAGAAAGGACTTCGCATGATTGGTCAAGGTATGCATGGATTCGTAGGAAACAATGGATTGGAATTTGAAGATTTAGATAAAGAATTGGCAAATCCGACCGACTTGCGTATCTTTGCCGTAGCCCAAGCATTAGAAAAGGGATATAGCATCGACCGCATTTACGAACTGACCAAGATAAACCAGTGGTTCTTGAAGAAGTTGAAGAATATCGTCGATTATACGAAAGTATTGGAGCTTTATAATAAGATAGAAGACCTCCCGGCAGATGTTTTGAAAGAGGCTAAACGACTCGGCTTCTCCGACTTCCAGATTGCCCGTTACGTAGAACATCCGGAAGGGAACATGGAAAAGGAAAATATCCGCGTTCGGAACTTGCGTAAGAAGTTAGGAATCCTTCCAAGTGTAAAACGTATCAACACGGTGGCTTCTGAAAATCCGGATTTAACCAATTATCTGTACCTGACTTATGATGGCAGCGCACATGATATTCCTTATTATCCAACCGACAAGAGCGTGATTATCTTAGGTTCCGGAGCTTACCGCATCGGCTCATCAGTTGAATTCGACTGGTGTTCGGTCAATACGGCTCAGACTGCCCGAAAGTTGGGATATAAAGCCATTATGATCAACTACAATCCAGAAACGGTTTCGACTGATTATGATATGTGCGATCGCTTGTATTTCGACGAATTGTCCTACGAACGGGTATTAGACATTATTGACCTCGAAATGCCGAAGGGTGTAGTAGTTTCTGTCGGAGGACAAATCCCGAATAATCTGGCAATGAAGCTTTATCGTCAACATGTCCCCATTTTAGGTACTTCTCCATTATCGATAGACCGCGCAGAGAACCGTCACAAATTCTCGGCAATGCTGGATTCATTGGGCATTGACCAACCGCGTTGGGCAGAATTGACCAGCATGGAAGAAATCGACGAGTTCATCGCTAAAGTCGGCTTCCCGATTTTGATTCGTCCGTCTTATGTATTGTCCGGAGCTGCAATGAATGTCTGCCACACCAAAGAGCAGATGATTGAATTCTTGGGATTAGCAGCAAAAGTATCGAAAGAATATCCGGTAGTCGTTTCCGAATTCTTGCAAGGAGCCAAAGAAATCGAATTTGACGCTGTTGCGAAAAATGGAGAGGTGGTTGAATATGCCATTTCCGAGCATATTGAATTTGCTGGAGTCCATTCCGGAGATGCTACATTGGTTTTCCCTGCTCAGAAGATTTACTTTGAGACAGCACGTCGGATTAAAAAGGTAGCAAAAACCATTGCCAAAGAATTAAATATCAGCGGTCCGTTCAATATCCAGTTCTTAGCGAAGAATAATTACGTAAAGGTTATCGAATGTAACCTTCGTGCATCGCGCAGTTTCCCATTCGTTTCAAAAGTATTAAAGCGCAACTTTATCGAGACGGCGACGCGTATCATGTTAGATGCCGACTATACGAAACCGGACAAGAGCGCTTTTGATATTGATTGGATTGGCGTAAAAGCGTCCCAATTCTCTTTCGCCCGTTTGCATAATGCTGACCCGGTTTTAGGAGTAGATATGAGCTCAACCGGCGAAGTTGGTTGCATAGGTGACGACTTTAACGAAGCGTTATTGTCTGCCATGATTGCAGTTGGTAATAAAATCCCGAAGAAAAACATTTTAGTTTCTTCCGGAGCGGCTAAAAGCAAAGTAGATCTCCTTGAACCGTGCCGGATGTTGGACGAAAAGGGATATACAATCTATGCAACTGCCGGAACTGCAAAATTCTTAAACGACAACGGGGTCAAAGCGACAGCTGTATGCTGGCCGGACGAGCAAGGCGAGCTTCATATTATGGATATGTTCAGTCAACATATCTTTGAACTGGTCGTAAATGTTCCGAAAGACCATAGTAAGCGCGAACTGACCAACGGATATAAGATACGTCGTGCGGCAATCGACCACAATATTCCGTTGATTACGAACGCTCGCTTGGCAAGCGCCTTTATCAATGCTTTTTGCTCGATGAGAGAAGAAGACATTCAGATAAAAAGCTGGCAAGAATATAAATAAAATGAATTAAGCGCAAAGAATTAGGAATGAAGAAGAGGAATACATGCTATTTCCGATTCTTCATTCTTAATTTTTAGTTCTTAATTTTTCATTTATTTCTTATCTTTGTTCCATGAATGCACCGAAACATATTCTGATACTATTCACTTTTGTGCTTCTGATTTGTTTTCCTGTCTGCCTTTTCGGGCAAACAAGGGATACCATTTTTTATTTATCTGTTCAAAATTATACAATCGACGATTATAAGGCAAGTTGCCAGAATTGGGATATCCATGTATCGGAAAATGGTGCTCTTTATGCCGCCAACAATTCCGGATTGTTAGAGTTTGATGGCAATACATGGCATCTATTCGAAACGCCTGACAAAGAAATTATCTACAAAGTCCGTAAACAAAATGATACTATCTATATCAAAGGAGAAATAAACGATGGTTATTGGCTATATAACGCAGAGAAAAATTTGGAGTACCATCCTTTTACCGATACCATACCTACCTCCCTCTTTTTGCAAAAGTATCATTGCGCAGCATATCCCGTCCCGGAGATAATAGAACAAGCACGACCTACGGTTTATGCGCAGACTCCCACTTTAAATATTGTAGGAACAGAGAACGGCGTCTTCTTTTTAGATAAAGCTGGGAATATCCTGCAACACTTATCTATGGAAAATCAATTACAAGACAATTTCGTCCATGCCATTTGCGTACAAGATGAAACAAGAATCTGGTTAGCTTTAGACAACGGTATTGCGCAAGTAGATATTAATCCTGAGATTAGCATATTAGGACGAAGAAGCGAAGTTGGGAAACTGATAAACGCTGCATTACAAGACTCCGCTGTATATATCCATACGAATTTTGGATACTTCAAAAAGGCACTATGGTCGAATGATGCTTTCATCCCGGTATCTTCCCAAGAGGCAAATAAGTTTTTAAACGAGAAAATACTCCCTGCGCCGTATAAACCAGAAAAAATCTTTAGTGATTTAAAAACTTTGGCGTATTTTAATCAAGCAGAATACATTTATCCGACCTATGATAACATGTATTGGCTGATTTTCCGGAATGAAGCAGGCTTATTTAAGGAGGAAGGGAAAGAAACGACTCTGAAATGCCGGCTTTTGTTCGATAATTATGATATGAATCTTACGACACGCGGACCGCATTTCTTTACTCTAAACGATTCGTTATACGCCGTTTCAACAATGCAAGGAGTTACTTTAGTCAATCTCCGGAAACTTATTACCGGAACATTGCAACTGACAATGCCTAAATTCCGACGTATCGCTTACCAAGACCGTTCGGGATTGCATTACTTACGACCAGATACCAATTATATCGAACTTCCTCATCGTTTCCAAGAGGTGGATTTATATGTAAGTACGACCGTCTTTACACCTAACCATCAAATTTCTTACCTTTTGGAGGGCATTTCGACACAATGGTCGGAATGGCAGGACAATGGAAAGATTCTTTTTTCCCAATTACCGGAAGGAACCTATACATTGCGGGTCCGGAAATATGTAACGCGGGGTACTTTCCCGGAAATTACGCTGACTATCCACGTGCTCCCGGCATGGTACAATACAATTTGGGCATATATTATTTATATTCTCCTGCTTTTATTAGGAATCTGGCGGTATTTGAAATATGATCAGAGACGTGTCAAGAGAATTGAACAGAAAGAGAAAGAACGTGCCGACCAATTAGAACAACATAAGCAAGAAGTTTTGCGCAACAAAACGTTAGAAGATGAATTAGTCAATAAGAATAATGAATTAATGATTCAGATTTCTGCGGTTGCGCGGCGCAATCAAGCAATCCAATCCTTTTTAAGCGAACTGGATACCCAGAAGGAGCAGTTAGGCGACCGTTATCCTAATAAACTCTACAAGAAATTGCACGGTCTGATGGAAGAAGCGTTAGATGATAAAGAGGATTGGTTATTATTTGAAGCCTATTTCAAAAATGCGCATCAACATTTCTTAGAACGGCTCAATCAAAAATATCCGGACTTGACGCCCGGCGACCTACGCATCTGCTGTTTGCTGCGAATGAACCTCTCCACGAAAGAGATTGCCTCGTTATTGAACATCGGAGTCCGTTCGGTGGAGCTCCGTCGCTATCGTCTTCGCAAACGCTTGGGTTTGGAAGGAGAAACCAACTTGGTGGAATTCCTTCTTAAACTATAATTAAATCTTTCTTTCATATTCTATTCCTCAAAATATCGGATAAATAAATCCAAAGACAGGATATTTTGTCTATCAGCCCACAAAAATACTCCTACATCCTGTCCTTATTAAATTATAGATTTCATTTTTCAATAAACAACTAATAATCTTATATTTATTATCCGCAAAATAGCAAATGAGAAAGTAATATAGTACACATCATTCACACTTTTTCAAAATGCGCAAACCATGTTGTATGACATTTCTTGACTTTCGGGATTAGTATCCGTTCCTTTGTGAAAAATTCAAAAGCGGATAAACGACGGGACATGAAAGACAAATGGATTGAGCTAACGAAACAGTTAGAAAAATTTGAACGAAAAGGAATCGACCGACGTCGATTCTTCAAAATATTGGCAGCTGCCGGACTATTAACAGTTGTAGATAGTCAGAAGGCGCACGCCTTTTCAAGTAAAGCAAAAGGCAAAATCGTAATTATTGGCGGAGGAGCGGCAGGAATCAGTATGGCTGCACGATTAAAGTGTTGGTTGGACGAACCGAACATTACTTTAATCGACCCAAGCGACCGCCAGTATTACCAGCCGGGATTTACACTGATTGCATCGGGGGTTTACCAACCGGATGACGTATGGAAGAAGCAAGAGGATTGTATGCCGTCGGGAATCAATTGGATTAAAGACTCGGTCGTTGCGGTCGATCCAGTATGGAACCAAGTCACTACCGCAAAGAATGGTAAGATTGCTTACGACTATCTGGTATTGGCGGCAGGAATCCAAATCAATTGGAACCAAATCGAAGGTTTTGATTACAGCAAATTGGGGACTGGAAACGCGCACTGCATTTACGACTTCAAAGGAGCGCAGATGACGTGGAAAGCGATGAAGGAATTTACCGAAAAGGGCGGTCGGGGCATCTATACCGATACTTATACAAAGCATAAGTGCGGAGGTGCTCCCAAAAAGATTTGTCTGTTGACCGATGATTACGCTCGTAAGCATGAACATCGCGAACAGCTTCAGCTGGATTATTTTACGGCGGAAAAAGATTTGTACGACGTGAAGTTTTTCACCAAACGCCTGAAGGAAATTTACAAGGAACGCAATGTGCCTATTACGCTGAATACGCGCGTAAAAGGAATTGATACGGAAAAGAAACAGGTGCATTTCGAACGCATTGAGAAGGTGGGCGATGAAAAACGGGTTACGCCCTTCATCGAGGATTATGATTTCTTGCATTTCACGCCGCCGATGTCGGCTCCGGACTTTGTAAAGGAGGCAGGATTAGGATTTACCGAAGGTAGTCTGGCGGATGGCGGATGGGCTATGGTGGATAAAGAGACGCTAATCCATCAAAAGTACCCGAATATCGTCGCATTGGGCGATGTGGCTGGAATACCCACCAGCAAAACTTCGGCTGCGACGCGTATGCAAGTCCCGATTGCAGCGAAAAACCTGATTGCTGTGATGGAGGGCAAAGAGCCGACCGAGAAATATAACGGATATGCGGCGTGCCCGATTGTGACAGATTACGGCCATGTATTGTTATGCGAGTTCGATTATAAGAAAGAACCGCAAATCTCTTTCCCATTCTCGCTCTTGGATATGTCAAAAGAGCAATGGGTGGCTTGGCTTTTGAAAGTGTATATACTAAAACCGATGTATTTCTACGGCATGTTGAAAGGATATGCCTAAGGAAGGAATACTACTCCCTAAATAAATGCTGAACTAAAAAGAAAACACAAATGAGTGAAAAAGCCTATTCCGAGAAGGAATGGGCTTTTTTCATGTCCGCCCCAAACGTCAAAACATCCGACAGCCCGATTTAAACGCAGGAGGCAAGAAACAATTCTCTCCGGATAATTGTTTATACAATAAATATTATTGAGTACACAATTTAAAGAAAGGAGAAAGGATATGAAAAAGTTTCTAATCTTACTGATGGCTGCGCTGACCTTCCAAATCGGCAGGGCGCAGGAGTTCCATTTCACACCGAAAATTGGTATGAGCTTTGCCAATTTGACCAACGCGAACGGAAAGATGGCTCCGGGCTTGAATATCGGAATCGCGGCAGAATTCCCTATCTTCGACGATTTCGCCATCGAGCCGGGTATCTATTACTCCATGCAGGGCTCGCGCAGCAGCGGTTTCGTCAATATCGGCGATATGAAGGTGGGTGGCGATGCGACCTTCGATTTGGATTACCTGAACATCCCGATTTACGCGAAATATTACGTGTATGACGGGTTCTATCTCTTTGCCGGTCCGCAATTCGGGTTCAATGTCCAAAGCAATCTGGACGTCGATGCGATGGACTTCGAAGGTTCTGAGGATATTGACATCAAAGACTGGGTAAAGGTATTCGATTTCAGCATAGGCATCGGAGCGGGCTATCAATTCGACATGGGTTTGAATGTTTCCCTCAACTATAACATCGGCGTAACCAATACGCTGGACTTCGATGACTTCGATTTAGGCGGAGAGGTCGGTGATTTCCACTGGGAAGGCGAGAATTACCGCAACAGTGTCCTGCAAATCCATCTCGGCTGGCGGTTTTAACCGGCATGAAATTGCATTTAAAAAGAAGTGTGTCAAAATAACCCGATTCTATTTTGACACACTTTTTTTGTCCTCCGGAAGGGATGCTGCAATACGCCAGCATCCCTTCCGGAAACAAAAAAAGGATGCTGCAATACGCCAGCATCCCTTCCAGAAACGGGAAAGGATGCTGCAATACGCCAGCATCCCTTCCAGAAACAAAAAAAGGATGCTGCAATACGCCAGCATCCCTTCCAGAAACAAAAAAGGATGCTGCAATACGTCAGCATCCCATTTCTCATTTCATTCCCATCACGTATCCCCAAATATGGGCGTTCGTGTTGTGACTTAAATTACTAAACAATTTCCCAAACAATCTTTTCAACGTTTTCATAGCTATCCTATTTTTAAAACCTTTTTGACGCTGCAAAATTATAGCCGATTCGATGGATAGCAATAGATAATCCGCTTTATTTTAAGGGAGAAACTGTTTTATTGACCTCAGTCAACATCCTCATTCCCCGGCTTATCGTAGGTCAAGATACAAGAAAGGCTGTCCCCCGCGAACAGGAAACAGCCTTTGATGGATTAACTCAACTTATCGATTAGTTGAAAATATATCTTACGCCGACTTGGAAACTCCAACACTCGTTGTAGTTTCTGTTCAATGAGTAAGTTTCCGTCGGCGCATTGCCGTTACCGTCTTTCCACATCGAGAATACCGGAGTATTGTTCGCATCAATATGATCTACGGTCAAGATACGACCACCGTTGGATGCCGTATTGGTCTTTGTTACGCCCCAAGCATGATTCAGCATATTGCCCACATTCATGAAATCCAAGCTAATCTGTAAAGTATTGGTCGTTTTGCCAGCTTTAATAGAGAAGTCCTGAGCAATACGGAAGTCGAAGCGGTGTACCCAAGGAGCACGACCGGCGTATGCTTCGGCATATTCGCCTTTATGGTTCTTCAAATAAGAATCCTGTTCAACGAAGTTCCAGAAAGCGGTGCGGTCAGCCTCGCTGACGAATTGAATTTCACTATCATCCTTCGGAATATACATCAAATCGTTATTAAGGCCGTCCTGATTCAAATCGTTGGTATAAGCGTATGAAGTACTATACGGCGAATATCCAGAATAATAAAGGTTGAAATGCAAGCCGTTTGTTACTTTATTGTTCGTGAAAGGAACATAGTAAGAAAGCGAAGCAATTACCTTATCTGGAACAACATATTCCGAACGCTGTACCGTTCCGAAGTTCGGACCGTCAATTGTCAGCATACCTTGCCACGTTGAGAGCGGGTCGCTACCAGGCAGACCAGATACTTCTTTAAATTCGGTGTGCGTATAAGCTGCCATCAAGTCCAAGTTGCGTACCGGGCTTGCATTCAACGTCAAATTGGCCGTATAACCATGGCCTTTGTGTGTATTAGTCAAGACTAATGCATTCACTCCGTCGTAATGCAAATAATCGGCTACAGTACTAACCTTTCCGTCTGCACCTGTAACTTGGTGGGTCGGATAGATTAAACGATTGTCCGCGCCATTGAAACGTTCCCAGTTCTCTGTATTACGTTCGATGTTATAATTGTCTATCACAACCGCATTTACATTTTTAGTGTACATAAACTCAGCCGTAGCAGTGAATGGGAATGATACCGGCAATTGGTAATCGACGGCTACAGATGTTTTCCAAACTTGTGGCATCTTGAAATTGCGGTCGATACCAGCAATCTTGGATTGTGCACGTCCATCTTCCGGAGAAATGTTACGCGGCAATCCTAATTTGTCAATCATACCATCTACGGTCGTTACCATACCACCTTTGAACAGTTCCAATTCCGGGCTAACCGCTCCTGTAGTATAATTATGTCCGTATGTAACAGTAGTCTGGATCATACCAGAGTTTGTCGGCATATTGGTGAAGTAAACCAATGGCAAACGACCAGTGAACAAACCAGTACCTCCACGAACCTTTAAAGATTTGTCTTTGAATACATCCCAAACAAATCCTACACGCGGAGAAAATTGCATCCGAGCCTTAGGCCATGCGCCGGTATCGATGTGCCGTCCGTCGAAATCCATATCGTAAATAGCATTGTTTCGCATGATATCATCATCATTGAAGAACAATTCATCAAAGCGAATACCATACGTCAACTTGAAGTTTTCGCGCATACTCCATTCGTCTTGCAAATAGAAGCCTAATTGGTTGAATACAACTTGTGCGGTCGGAGTGTTGTTGCCATTATAACCGTAAGTCAAAGCAATAGCTTCCGGAGCTTCATCGTTCAAGAAATCTTCTACGCTGCTGTAACGGTAATAACCTGTACCTTCACGCATATAAGCGTTGTTTGCCAATTGATGCTCATAGCTAATACCTGCGGTCAACTTGTGGTTGCCTAAGAAATAGGTGAAGTTGTCCGTTACATTAAAGATTTTATTCTTTACCCCATTGTTGAATGAGAACAATTCGTAACCCGCAGACATATACGGCTCCATAATCTGGCTACCATCTGCGTTGCGTCCTGCCATGATATCAATAAACGGGAATACATCCGAATTAGTTCCACGAATATCCTGAATATCGGTATATGTAAACAATAACTGGTTAGAGATATTGTCGGAGAAACGGCTATTCAAATCGGCTGATACCGAGTTTACTTTATTGTCCATCGAATACATGCTGTTGGCAAAAGCCATAGACATTTGGCCTACACGATAAGTACCGTTCAGACGACCTGAAGTATTGACGAAGTCTCCCGAGTTGCCATTAGGAGCGTTCCATGCGGTATTCTTCGTATAGTTATAACGAACAGCCAATTTATGATTGTTGTTAATGTTCCAGTCGATACGACCTAATAACTTCAAATTGGTCTCATCGGCCGGGAAATTAGAGTATGAACCCGGATCGTAACCGTATTTTTCACGTAAGTGATTAGCTACTTTTTCCATGTCGGAAGCATAAGTGCGCGAAATATAGTCATCCGCATCTGCTTCTTCCCCGTCTTGGCGAGCACGCCACTGGATAACCTGTTGCGGAACTTTCTCATACTCTACATTCGCGAAGAAGAACAATTTATCCTTAATGATAGGACCGCCGAAAGTAGCACCGTAGATATGTTTCGACTCTGCCGGACGAGCGCCTAAGTCTTCACCGTCAATATTGTTACCACGCATATTCTGGTTCTGATGATAGGTATAAGCCGTTCCTTTGAAGGTATTCGTACCAGACTTGGTAATTGCATTGATACCACCACCGATGAAATTGGTCTGGCGGACATCAAACGGAGCTACTACGACTTGCACCTCCTCGATAGCATCCATTGAAATCGGGTTACCACCACCGGGCAGACCATCACTCAAACCAAAGTTGTTGTTGAAGTTCGCACCATCCACTGTGAAGTTAGTAGAACGTCCGTCACCGCCGGCAATACTCATACCCGAAGCGTAAGGCGAAAGGCGAGCAATATCCTCAATGCTACGGTTGATTGTCGGGATGCTGTTCATCTTCTCGTTCGAGATGTTCAGGGCAGCACCGGTCTTTTCGGTCATGAAGCGGGTACGTTCAGCCGTAACGACTACCTCATCCAATTCTTCTGACGATTCTTTCAGGTCAACATTCAAATTATATGTTTCACCTAATTGCAATGTAACCTCTTTGTAAATGGCAGTTTGATAGCCAATGTAGGAAATAGTAATCTCATAAGGACCACCGGTACGCATACCTTGAAGGTCAAAACGACCATCCATATTGGTAATTGTTCCGTAATTCGTACCAGATGGGGTATGCACCGCCATAATGGTAGCACCAATAATAGGCTCTCCATTCGAAGTAACCTCACCACTCATACTTGCAGTCGTAACCTGTGCCCAAACCGACAGGGTGCACAAGAAACTGAGCAATGTACAGATAACCAAACTTTGTAATTGTTTTCGCATAAAACTGATGTTTAATTAGAAATTTTGCGCAAAATTATAGTTTTCTTAGCATATACGCATTACGATTTATCAATAATCTGATTACAATTTCATTACACCTCAAAAGAATATCCAGAAAATTACTGTATTATAAGCATTTACAAATTTGGCAAAATTTCGTTTTTTGCAAGGCTATACGAATTTGATTTCTGCATTCCTTTCTTAGAGTCAATTTAACCTCCGTCCAGCCAACGCCCCCTCTCCGTCCAGCCAACGCCCCCTCTCCGTCCAGCCAACGCTCCCTCTCCGTCCAGCCAAGGCAATGCCTTCGTCCAGACATGGCAACGTCAACGTCCAGAGGTGGCAAAAGCAAGTAAAAAGGACATCTCCGGCGGGATGCGCAAAAGGATTCGGTTTGTTCTGCATTTTATCCTGCTATTTTACGGAAAGAACGGATATTTTCCCCGGATTTCCCCGTTCCTAATTAAAATAAATGAATATAATTAGGCATGTTTAGAGCAACCAAAGGAGAAAAAAGGGGATTTGTGCGGTTATTCCGGATAAAATTCGTATGTTTGCCCAACAAGTAACAACAAACAAACAAAAAACTACAAGTATGAAACTAAAAAACACTCTCCTGATTGCGCTGTCTCTGCTGATGACCGCAACCGTGCCGTCGCTCCATGCCGAAACTCCGGAGCAAAAGGCAGAACGGATGGAATGGTTCTCAAAAGCCAAACTCGGAATATTCATTCATTGGGGCATTTACTCCTCAGGAAAGACCTCCGAGAGCTGGGCATTCCACAACCAAATCGTCACGCTGGAAGACTACATGAAACAGCGCGAAGAATTTACAGCCGCAAACTATGACCCCGCCTATTGGGCGAAACTGATTAAAGAGAGCGGTGCGCAATATACCGTAATCACGACCAAGCATCACGACGGATTTGCCCTTTGGGATACGAAAGCCGGCGACTTCAGTGCGGTGAAATCCTCCCCTGCCGGACGTGATGTGCTGGCTCCGTTCGCAGAAGAGGTACGCAAACAAGGGATTAAACTCGGATTCTACTACTCGCTCATCGACTGGCCGCGCGAAGATTACCCGAACATCTACCGCAAAGGCCCGGCACGATACGATATTCATAAAGAACCGGAAAGATGGCAGCACTTCGTTGACTTCAACTTTGCCCAATTAAAGGAATTGAACAACACATGGAAACCGGACCTTTATTGGTTTGATGGCGATTGGGAACAAACCGCCGAAGATTGGAAAGCAAAAGAAATCGTAGCGATGCTACGCGAAACGAATCCCGGCGTCATTATCAACTCACGTATCCAAGGATATGGCGATTATGACACACCGGAGTTAGGTGTGCCGGTAACCAAACCGCAATCCCAATGGTGGGAAACTTGCATGACCATGAACGACTCATGGGGATATCGCCTCGATGATAAGAATTATAAAAGCGATATGGTCCTGCTGCGTATGTTGGTGGATTGCATCAGTCTCGGAGGCAATCTGTTATTAGACATCGGTCCCAAGGCGGACGGAACCATTCCAGAGGAACAGGTTGCCATCTTAAAGGAATTCGGACGCTGGACCTCCAAACATAAAGAGGCAATCTACGATACCAAACCGGGCATTCCCGCAGGACATGTGCAAGCTTATACCTCTTTAAGTTTAGACGGCAAGACGCTTTATCTCTATATTCCTTATAAGCCGACAGAAAATATCGAGATAAAAGGGCTCAAAAGCCGTATCAAAGATGTACGGGTAGTAGGAAACAACGAAAAGCTCAAATGGGTAAGATATAATGATATCTCGTGGAGCGAAGTTCCCGGAGTTTGCTACGTGGAAGTCCCGGAGAATGTATTGGATGAAAAGATTACCGTTCTCGCGGTGGACCTTGAAGAGCCGATTAAACTCTACCGCGGCGCAGGACAAGTGATTAGTTTTAATGATTATGACGATTAATGCCCTATTAGTTATGAAAAGATTCTTATTAGGTGCAGTCCTGATGTGCATCGCATCGACTGCTTTCGGACAATCACTGTTTGAGCGTTACAAAGCGGTACTGACAGAACCGCGCAGCTACAACTGCTTCCGGACAACAGACCCAATAAAAATTGATGGCAATCTGGATGAAACATCATGGGCAAAGGCTCAAAGTTCTGAAAAATTTGTCGATATACGGGGGGAAGGCTATCCCATTCCGTCAAAACCCACGACCGTCAAAATGTTGTGGGACGATGAGTATCTTTATATTGGAGCGACTCTGATGGAAGATAATATTGTTGCAAATTTAACGCAACGCGATACCATTATATATTACGACAATGACTTCGAAGTATTCCTTGACCCGGACGGCGACGGGATTCGTTATTTCGAAATCGAGAATAATGCACGCGGCGTTATCTTCGACTTGTTGTTAGAAAAGCCTTACCGCAGCAATGGTTCCTTCTTTATCCCTTGGAATTGCGAAGGATTGCAACTGGCTGTCGGACTAAACGGCACATTAAACAAAGAGGATGACACAGATGCTTCATGGACGGTAGAAATGGCCATCCCTTTTGCGGCATTGACCTACAATTTCGATAATCCGAAAAAGTATCCGACGTGGAGAATTAACTTTTCGCGCGTACAACACTTAGTAAAAGGACAACCGGAAGAAAATTGGGTATGGTCGCCGACCGGGAAAGTGGATATGCACATGCCAGACCGTTGGGGATTCCTCCATTTCTTAGATGCTCCGGCGGGAGCCCGGACCGTTAAACCGGACTTAAACATGCAAGCATACAAACTTCTTTGGGCAATGTTCTATGCGCAGTTGGATAATTATAAAGAAAAAGGGAAATATATGAATAGTGTGGCCGACTTCGCGCTGACCGATGCGGAATTATCAAGCGTCAAGAGTGCTGAGCAACTCAGTGTGGAAGCCACTTCCACCCAATTTCTGATTAAAATCACGTTACCGGAACGAGGAGAATGCTATACTGTCGATCATGATGGCAAATTTACTATCGTGAAACTGTAACAATGGCTCAGATTCCCTATTTTAGGGGACAAATCACGTTATCTTCCTGTAGAGTTCCCGCTTTGCAGGAAGATAATTTTGTTTCTATCAGATAACAAATCCAACAAGAAAGCACCAATTATATTTGAAAAAAGAAATATTATTTGTTCCTTTGCTATCAAAATTGCTAACAAAACAAGAGAAATATGAATACAAAGAAGTTTTTATTACAAGAAAAGGATATTCCAACGGCATGGTATAATATCGTAGCCGATATGAAAAACAAACCCATGCCCATTCTGAATCCGCAAACCAAACAACCGATAAAAGAAGAGGATTTGTATCCGCTCTTCTCGAAAGCAGTATCCCACCAAGAGATGAATACGACCGATACATGGATTGAAATTCCGGAAGAGGTTCGTGAATTATATAAAGTATGGCGTCCAACTCCATTGGTACGGGCAACCGGATTGGAGAAAGCATTGGATACGCCGGCACATATCTATTTTAAGAACGAAAGTGTCAGTCCGATTGGTTCACATAAACTGAATTCTGCTTTGGCTCAGGCTTATTATTGCAAACAAGAGGGCGTAACCAATATCACAACCGAGACCGGAGCCGGACAATGGGGCGCAGCTTTGTCGTATGCAGCCAAAGCTTTCGGACTGGAATTGGCGGTTTATATGGTAAAGGTCAGCTATCATCAAAAACCTTACCGCCGCTCGATTATGCAAACATTCGGCGCGCAGGTAATTGCATCGCCCAGTATGAGTACAAAAGCCGGACGTAAGATTCTGACTGACCACCCGAATTATCAAGGAAGTTTAGGAACAGCCATCTCCGAAGCCGTCGAATTGGCCATGAGTACCCCGAATTGCAAATATACATTGGGAAGTGTTCTCAATCATGTCATGTTACATCAAACCGTAATCGGACTCGAAGCGGAAAAACAAATGGAAATGGCAGGTGAATATCCGGATGTTGTCATCGGATGTTTCGGAGGCGGTTCCAATTTCTCCGGCATTTCATTCCCGTTTATGCGGCATAAATTAGTAGAAGGCAAAAATGTGCGTATTGTTGCCGCAGAACCGGCTTCTTGTCCGAAATTGACACGCGGACAGTTCCAATATGATTTTGGAGATGAAGCGGGTTATACTCCATTAATCCCGATGTTCACGTTAGGGCACAATTTCGCTCCGGCAAATATCCATGCCGGTGGATTGCGTTACCACGGTGCAGGTGCAATTGTCAGTCAATTAATGAAAGACGGACTGATGGAAGCGGTAGATATCCAGCAATTGGAAACCTTCGAGGCTGCAACGCTGTTCGCCCAATGCGAAGGAATCATTCCGGCTCCGGAATCGGCTCACGCCATTGCCACAGCCATCCGCGAAGCGAAACAGGCAAAACTGGAAGGAACCCCGAAAACCATCCTGTTTAACCTTTCCGGCCACGGACTTATCGACATGGCGGCATACGATATGTATTTGGCTGGAGATTTACGCAATTATGCGGTCTCAGATGAAGAGGTAAAAAAGAACCTTTCCGAATTAGAACAAATCATCTAAAGGAGATTAGTTCAAAAAATATCCGTCATTTTCAAGAGAATATCGGTTATTCCCTCAAAAATAACCGATATTTTTGTTTTCTACGAAAGATTCCCTATATTTGCCTCGAACTTCTACAGAGAGAAGTTGAATATTTATATAATAAAAACTGGCTTGACTATGGAAAAAGACAGGAAATTTGTAAATCCGTTCACGGATTTTGGGTTCAAAAGAATTTTTGCTCAGGAAATCAATAAGGATATAGTGATTGATTTCTTGAATTGTTTGTTGGATGGCGAACGCACCGTTGCCAATTTGACTTTCAAAAATCCGGAAATATTGCCGGAAGTCGAAGAGAAACGAAAGATAATCTTCGACGTCTATTGCGAAAGTAACGATGGAACACAGTTTATCGTAGAAATGCAAGCTCTTAGACAAGATAACTTTTTGGATAGAGCGCTCTATTACGAAAGCCGTTTAGTGGTCGAACAGGGCAAAAAGGGGAAAGAATGGGACTATCAGCTGAATCCGGTCTATGGTGTTTACTTTATGGACTTCAAAATGGCTCATAGTACCAAGTTCCGTACAGATGTTGCTCTATGCGATTATAAAACAGGCAAAATAATAAATCACAATTTACGACAAATATTCTTGGAAATGCCTCGTTTTACCAAAGAGGCGGATGAATGTGAAAATGATTTCGAACGTTGGTTATATCTGATAAAGAATATGCATATGTTAAAACGAATGCCATTCAATGCACAACGTGCTGTCTGGGACAAACTCTTAGACATAGCCGATACTTCTGCTTTAAATGCCGAAGAGCTGAAAGTCTATGAAGAAGAACTAAAAATCTATCGGGACTATCATAATACAATGAACACCGCACGCAAAGAAGGGTTAAGAGAAGGGTTGAAAGAAGGAATGGAAAAAGGCAAGGAAGCTGGCATGAAAGCAGAACGAATCGAAATAGCAAAGAATCTCAAAGCACTGGGGCTTTCATCCTCTATAATTCAACAATCTACCGGGCTCTCCGAACTTGAGATTCAATCCTTATAAGAATTGATATATTCCGGGACAAAAGGGAAATAATCGATATTCGCTGTATAAGAAGGGCGAATATCGATTATTTTATTTATATCCCTACATTTTTTGCCCTTACTTATCGTCTCTTAACGAATATTTCCTATATTTGTGCCTTACTCACTTATAAGCAGGGAGGTCGCGCTATGGAAGATACAAATGATAAACAAAGCACAATAGGTCAGCTATCGGCACAAGATTTGTCCGCTTTATCACCGGACGAACGAATGATACAGGAAGGGTTCAACGATTTGCTGCAAGATTATTTAAAGTCGAACCACCGACGCAAGGTTGAGCGTATAACAAAGGCTTTCAACTTCGCTAAACAGGCACACGATGGCGTCAAACGCCGTTCCGGTGAACCTTATATCATGCACCCGATTGCTGTCGCCAAGATTGTCTGCAGTGAAATGGGATTAGGCTCCACGTCTATCTGTTCCGCATTGTTGCATGACGTAGTGGAAGATACCGAATATACCGTAGAGGATATCCGCAATATGTTCGGCGATAAGATAGCCCAAATCGTTGATGGATTAACGAAGATTGCCGGTGGTATCTTCGGTGAGCAAGCATCGGCACAGGCGGAGAACTTCCGTAAGTTGCTCTTGACCATGAGTGATGATATCCGGGTGATACTGATTAAGATAGCCGACCGTCTGCATAATATGCGCACATTAGGTTCGATGCTTCCTGCCAAGCAGTTCAAGATTGCAGGGGAAACGCTCTACCTGTACGCTCCCTTGGCACACCGCTTAGGGCTCTTCTCGATTAAGACGGAACTGGAGGACCTGAGCTTCAAATATGAGCATCCGCAGGAGTATGAAATGATTACCAAGAAGCTGGAGGCTACGGCTTCGATTCGCGAGCGCCTGTTCCAGCACTTTGCCGAGCCGGTAGATGCCAAGCTCAAAGCAATGGGACTGCACTACGAGATGAAGGCGCGGGTCAAGTCGGTTTACTCGATATGGAATAAGATGGAGACCAAGAAGGTCCCGTTCGAGGACATCTACGATATCTATGCGGTGCGTATCATCTTCGACCCGCTCCCCGGTGTCGATGAGAAGAACCAATGCTGGGATATCTACTCTGCCATTACCGATATATACCGTATCCGCCCGGACCGTATCCGCGATTGGGTGAGCCGTCCGAAGGCGAATGGGTATCAGGCGTTGCATGTGACAGTCATGGGACCGGACGGGCAGTGGGTGGAAATCCAAATCCGTAGCCGCCGTATGGATGATATCGCCGAGAAGGGCTTTGCGGCGCATTGGAAATATAAGGAGCATCATGTAGAGGAGGATACCGAGCTGGACAAGTGGATTCAGACTATCCAAGAGATATTAGAGAACCCGGACCCGAATGCCTTGGACTTCCTCGATACCATCAAACTCAACCTCTTCTCTTCCGAGATATTCGTATTTACCCCGAAGGGGGATATAAAGACCTTGCCGCAGGGGGCTACGGCGCTTGACTTTGCCTATGCGCTGCACTCCGATGTCGGCAACAAATGCATCGGTGCGAAGGTCAATCACCGGTTGGTTCCCCTGAGCCATAAGCTGGCAAGCGGCGACCAAGTGGAGGTGCTCACCTCTCGCTCGCAAACGCCTCAACCGGAGTGGCTGAACTTCGTCACTACGGCACGGGCTCGTACCAAGATTGCCGCTGTCATCCGGCGTATCCGTAAAGATACAGTCAAGGAGGGCGAGGCGAAGGTGCTGGATGCCTTCAAGAAGGCGGACATGGAGGCGTCTGTGCAGAACCTCGATAAGCTGGCAATGTATTATGGCTTTAATAAACGCGAGGACCTCTACTACTCCGTGGAGAAGGGGGAGGTCGTGCTGCCGGATAACCTGCAGAAGATATTGAAGGGCAAGAATGACAACGTGCTGTTCAAGTATGTGAAGCAGGCATTGCGGATGGCTACGAAGTCGAAGTCGGATGCCCAAGAGACAGAGGCGGAAGAGAAGCAGAAGCCTACCTTCGACAAGAAAAAGCCCTATGTCTTGCGGGAGGAGGAGTTCGAGCGCAACTATGTCATCGCGGACTGCTGCAAGCCTATCCCCGGTGACGAGTCGCTGGGCTTCATCAACGACGACGGGACGGTCATTGTCCACAAACGCTCCTGCCCCATCGCCATGCGCCTCAAGAGCAGCTTCGGCGAACGTATCCTGAATACGGTATGGAGCAGCCACCAGTCGGCTTCCTTCGAGGCAACGCTGGGCGTCAGGGGCATCGACTCGTTAGGCGTGCTGCACGAAATCATCGATGTCATCTCCGAAGAGTTCAATGTCTATATCATCCGCCTGCTGGTAGAGGCGAAAGATGGCGTCTTCAAAGGGCAAATCAAGATGAAGGTGCATGATGTGGAGGATATCCAGAAGCTCTGCGTCCGGCTCTCCAAGATAAAGAACATCCAGTCCGTCTCCCGTATAGCGGACTAAATCCTATCATACAAACAACGTTTCACACCCATATATGAGGTCCCTTCAATACCCATATATGGGTGTTCTTTATACCCCATATATGGGGTCCTACTAATACCCATATATGGGGTCCTTTTAATACCCACTGTGGGTATTGACGCTACCCCACTGTGGGTGTCACTGATACCCCACCGTGGGTGTCTTTTATACCCCACGAGTGGGTATGGTTGATACCCCACGCGTGGGTATTGGGAGGACCCCACGCGTGGGTATTGAAGGTAACCCACGCGTGGGGTATTTTAGACACGAAAGGGCGAGACCGGATTGCTCCAGCCCCGCCCTACTCGATTAGAGATTATCTGCTTGAGAGGCAGATAGTTTGTGTGTGTTATTTAACGATTACTTTCAACTGCTTCGTATCGTCTCCGCTCTGCAGAACCACCACGTAGATGCCCTGCGGAACCGTTATCTGCGTATCACCGCTGATTTCGCGCTTAGCCTGCAGACGTCCGCTGATGCTTACCACGGTCACCTCTGCATTGGCTACATTCTTCACCATGATAAAGCCCTTGCCGGTATAAACCTTAGCCGTCTCTATATCCTCGATACCCGTCGGTGTACCGGTGAAGCTTGCGGTCAATGTCAAGTCGCCGGTCAATACCAAGTCAAGCACTTGGTCCGTGCTGCCATTCGACCAACCCTTGAACTTCACACCGCTTTCCGGATAAGCCACTACCGTAATCTCATCACCATAGTAATATGAACTTGCTTCGCCATCCGCAATCTCCACATACCCGATGTGATACTTCTTGTCATTCAAGTACGACTCCTTGATATCCACCTTCAGAGCCGTAGGATTAGACAATGATACCCGTACTGTCGTGTTGGCTTGGATATTCGATACCGTATAGCGACCGTTCGAACCTTTCGATACCCGACCGTTCGTAGCCGTCACACTCACTTTGTTCGCATCGGCAGCTAAGGTAGATACCGTGAAGCTAATCGAGCCACCTGCAGCCACCACATGGTCACCGCCACCGGAGATAATCGCACCCCGTACACCACCTTCAGGGATAGTTACGCGGAAGTTGCCGGGAGCGGCCTTAACAGAGAAGGTAGCATCTATTTCGATAGTTGTCTTATCGAACTTAACAGTATATGGATTAGATGATACCCTTACGCCATTGGCAGTCAGGCTCTCTAATTCAAAGTCTGTATTCGGAGTAGCTGTAATGACTAACTCTGTACCGGCAAATACCTCGTCACCGCTCTTATAGACATCGTTCGGGTCGTTCTTGTTCACCACTGTTACCTTACCGCCTTCCGGATTCGGGTCGAATGTGATAACCGGGTTTGTAGTCACCTCAACCGATACCATATCCTCTAATTGAGCCGCCTTATAGTTCTTAGCCGGAACGAACTTCACCTTATAGGTCTTGTTTGCATCCACTGTAATCTGAGAGGCATCTTTCTCTTCATCCCATTCATAAGTACCTTCGATAGTAGCTTGACCGGACAAGTTCGACTTATCCAATGTCTGGCCTAATGCTACACGGCTTGCACTCGGAGCCGGTACTTGCGCATCCGTGAACTCTGCCTTATGGATAGTCAATTCAGCTTGAATAGGTTTAACGATATACCCCTGCAAGTCATAGGTCAGTGTTACCGTATAAGTACCTGCATCGACAGGAGCCGATGTCAATACTTCGCCATCGATGGTATAAGAGATTTGGGCTTTATCATTGATAGAAGGATTTGTTACCGGCTTGCCATCTGTTGTTACCCAATTCAACTCAGAAGCATCGAAGGCATGAGCTTTACCATCATACTTAATAGTCGGGTTCTTTTCATCACCGCCTTGCGTCAATAACTCTTCGGATGTTTTCGCTACCTTAATCTCTACGCGCTTGTCAACGACCTCTAACTTGAAGATAAGCTTATCGATATTCTTCACTTTATCTGCTGATACAGTGAATGTACTTCCCTCTCTCCAGAGGTTATCGCTATCTGATAATACATTTCCTTCGCTATCGGTAATAGTAACTGCATAGTCAATATTATCATCCGGGTCATCCACTACTGTTAAGCCCATCGTAATCTTCGAACCTACCGGCACTGCATCACCGCTCTTAATGACTGCACCGCCATTCTTCAATACCAACAGCTCGTCATAATCGTTATCGAAGATGCTTACTGTAATCGTTTCAGCGTCTTTGCCTTCTACGGGGACGGTTACGTTATTAGCACCGCTTTGCCATGCAGATGCATCATAATTAGCCAAGTTAGCATCTGCCTTGAACTGATAAGAAACAACCACAGTTGCTGCATCTGAAGCATCCTCTACAAAACTTCCTCCGCTTAATACGCCAAACTCACCCAGACCGGTTACTTCCTTGAAGGTATTGCCTACCATATAACCAATCTTACCACCGGTAATCTGATACTTCTTATCAGCATCTACTGATACCTTCAAATCCTTCACGTCAGCTACCAACGGAGCTTTAGCGATGGTGTATGTTTCAGGAGCACTGCTCGTATTTATCTCTGCATATATATCATCTGCCTCACGCTTGAAGTAAACACTGTATGACTCGCCATCCGCATTCGCATTCTCAAACGGAGAGTTAGCTTTATAGGAAGCAATATCGTCACCTTTCTTGCCATAATATACAGTAATGCCGGACAGATTAATTACTGTGTTTCCTTGCTTTACTACATACTGCACAGGTTGCTCGTCCCCATTATAGGTATAGGTTACGTCCTTATCCAATTCAACTGTTGCTGTCTGCTTTTCGGTAACATTTGCTGTCATGGTTACAGCATGATTCGGCATCTCATAGTCTTTGATAACGTATGTTCCTTTTTCAGTCATTTCCGTAGGTATAGTGCTACCATTTACCAATACGGAGCCTACATACTTGCCATCTTTGTCCTGTACAGGGAAGGTAATTGTCAACTTTGTGCCAGCAGGAATAGTTGCGGTAACATCTGATTTCGGGTCGGTATTCGCCGGGCTTCCATATACCTTTCCGGTTGCATCCTGAATGGTTATAGTTGTATTGGCTGGACCATCCGGTAATCTCAGTGTAAACTGATATGAAGCTGCTGCAAACGTAACTGTAATGTTCGTTCCCTTTGCCGGAACCTTCACCGTAGCATCGAATACATCGGCACGGTCATCTGTATCTTTAATGTCTGCATCATTGATATTCGACATCTTAACCGATTCGATGCTCTTGCCAGCATTTGCCTTTACATAAACACGAATCTCATCGCCTACAGTCAGAGCATCGCCGTTATTCAATACCTTACCATTCTTTGTTACCTTAATCTCACCATCCGTAGTCGTTGTATTCCAAGTAACCTTCACGCCATCCTTCAGTTTGAATGTGGCTTCAATAACCGGGTCAATATTACCGACTACCGTAAATTCATAGCTATTACCATCTACCGTAGGCTTAGTAACACCGCCATTTGTTTCGAACGTACCGGTGAATTCATAGCCTTTATCTTCATTAGGGATAGGAGTCAAGGTAATCACATCCCCCTTCTTCAAACCTGTTATAGGTGCTTTTTTCTCTACACCGTTTACTTCAATCTTGAAGCTGTTCCCATGCTCTTGGTCATACTTCACTGTAGCATCAAACGTAGCCGGAGTAACGGTCAAGGGCACATTACAGATAACTACGCCCGGATAAGAGGCATTGCTTTCGCTTACCTTGATATCTGCCTTGAAGCTGCCATCCACATAAACGCCATTGGCATCACGGAAGTGGTAAACACTGTTCACTAAGTCAGCTTTGACAGCTGTCGTTACATTCCCATCTTCATCCTTCAATATTTGGATTGCGAGGTCTGTGCCTTTAGTCAGATTGCTTGATACCAATACATTTTCAAAAACCGATGTCTCCAATACAAAACTCTTCGCATTGCCTGTTAATGCCAATGACGCTAACTTGCTTTCCGGAACTTCTTGCTTGCCTACTTTATAATCAGCAACCTTCATCTTCTCCGGCTTAGCAGGAATATAGCTTAACTTATTGCCTTCGCAAGATAATGCAGTCAGATTAGGATAATATTCAGTCGCAGCATCTGACTTGCCTAAGCGAAGCCGCTCCAGTACGCCATTGTTTACAAACTCAATGCCAACGATTTGATCAGTTAAAGGTCCATTATCTGATATGAACTCTGTGACTTTTCCTGTTACCTTAATCGTAATATTCCCCCAATTATAATCAGGACGTTCATCAATAGCCAAAGATAACTGCAAATTTTGCTCTTTATCTGTTTGCTTTATCGTCCATGTTAATGTCTTTGTATTATAGGCTTCTGGAGCAATAGCACCAGCATTTATCTTAGGATAACTACCTTCGACAAACGTAAACTTATCTGAAGACAACTCTATCTTTACATCCCCCGTCCCCTCAGGAATATTAATATCAATCGCCGCCTTCACCAACCCCACCGACACAAACAGCATCAGTAGGCTTAAAAGTAATCGTTGTTTCATGATTCTTATTTTTTAGTTAATACTCTTGTTCGTTTTATGTTACACAGTTGTGTAATGGTTATATGACACAGCTGTGTCATAGGTATATTACATTACTATGTAACGATGCCTCATGCGCTACCGCTTTGGCAAAAAAAGCCCCTCTACTTTAATAGAGAGGCTTTCCTAAATTGTTTCCTGCCCTCGTTCTTCGCAGAGCTACCGACAGGCAATCTTTTTTACACTATTATTAATACTAAACTGTCCGCTGTTCGCTTCTCCCAAGTTACTTGTTGCGGAGCTAACTAAATAATTAATTATGAACTAAATATATTTCTTTGAGTAGTTAAAGCAGTTAGCGCTTCGCGCAGGAGTTATAGGAGTTAAGCCAAATGCTTTTTGTTTGTATCAACTGAGACTATTGGCTTTAACTCCTCTAACTCCATTAACTCCTTCTAACTCCTATGCTTTCGCCGTCAACTGATACTACTACGATACCAGCCGGAGCTGCGATAGTTTCATTGTCGCTGTTGATAACTTCGTTAGCTACTACCTTACCTAAGATTGTGCTTACGATAACGTTCTTGCCTTCAGCACCCTTAACGATAACGCCACCTTCAGTTGCTACTACGCTGATTGCGCTTGTTGCATCTTCGATTGCTTCGTTAGCTGTCGGAGTGCGAGTTTCGTTTTCATCCATGTTGAATACGTCACCCTTCTGATAAGTCTTGTCAACTACGATGCAACCGTTAACCCAGCGTAAGTAACCTTCTTCTGAGAAGTTAGCTGCATTGTTGTTGTAAGCTGCTGTTCCGTAAGTAGCCGGGTCATAAGCCTTCCACTGAGTCTGAATCTTGAACTCGTCAGAAGTCATAGAGTCAGTGTACTTGAACGCGAACTTAGCTACGTTGAAGTCTGCTGTGCTCAAGTCAACAACTGTGTATTTGTCTCTTGATTCAGCACCGTTGATTACATACAACTTGTCTGCCTTAGTCGGGTCAACATTGTCTGTCAATACGTGGATAGCATCTACGAACGACAACTTAGCGCACTGGTTACCTTCCTCAGTTTCGTTGATGTACGGGTTGTTGTGGATGTTTACATTAGCACCATAAACGTTAGCTGTATCAATCATGTTGATTAAGTAGCGGCCTTCGTTGTAAGATACCCATTCAGCGTGCTGGCAAGGTTCAGTTTCGCCGAAGCCGTGTTCCGGACAGTAGTAACCTTCCTTATGTTCGATGTTAACACCCAACAGATACTGCCAACGAGTATTGTTGCCACGGTTTACATAAGCGGTATCAGCATACAATGCCGGGTTGATTTCAGTGAACTGAGCATCATTGTCGATATTCAAGAAGCTCAATGCCTTGCCATTTACAATAGCATCATCGTTTCTCTTTTCGTAAACAACCTGAGCCTCGTTGTCTGCACGATACAACTTGATAGTATCCAAAGCTGCCTCAGTTACCAACTTACGATATTCAGGAGCATCAACCTTAGTAACGAACATCAATGCGTTAGCGTCACCAGCATAAGCTTCCATTTCTCTCCAAGTACCACGGTCTGTAGAGTTCTCTTGATATACCTTATCTTCTACATATTCAGAAGCAACGCCGTCTTCGAGAATCTTCACGTAAGCTATTGACTTACCATCGTTAATTCCGTACTGGGTACGAGTGTCTTGATCGCGCAATGCGATAAAGTTATATGTACCGTCAGCTTTCATCTTCAATGCGAAACGTTGAGCCAAACGAGTATAGTAATTAGCCTCATCATCATTATCAGTATCAATACCAACTATTTCGTTAGTCTTGTTATCCTTATCGCAGATGTAGTAATCTAACTTATTGCCATCACCGAACTTAACGAACTCGTTGTTGCTACGGTTCTGGAATGCGTACGGCAAGATAACCAATGTATCTTTCTTAGAATCGATACGGTTCTTTTCTGCGTTCCAATCCTGCAATGTGCTGATAACTAATACAGAGTCAATTTCAGATGCATTCTTAGCTACCGGTTTGTTAACCAAAGACAAGTTCCATCTTGAAGCGTTAGCCTCTTCTACAGTAGCACCAATCTGGTGAGTACCGTGGTTCTCTGCCCAGTAAACGTTTACGTCGCCATCAGCAGTCTGACGAACTTGACCTAAGTGGTAAGTTTCGTTGCGCAAGTCGTTTGCACTGAATACTGCATAACCGTCGTTCTTGTCGTGGTTCTCAACGAATGTAATCTTAACCAATTCGCCGCCTTTCAGATTACCCCAATTGCTTGTACTTGTAATTCTATATACATTCGGAGTTTCTGTATAATAGAATTGGTCTACTTTAGCCGTTACTGAAGGATTTTCACGGTTTGCAAAGTAAAGAGCAGCGCCATCATAACTTACGGCCCACTGTGCTTCCGGAGCCTTTTCGTAAATACCCGATTTAGCAACGAAGTCAGCTTCCGGTATACCGTTATTATCGCGAATAGCTAAAGTACCACCTACTTTGTACTTATTGTCATTATCGATGCCGTTAGCATCACCAACGAAGTCGATAGTTACGAACTTACCATCCAAGAAGTAGTGAGGATTAACCACCAAGTCTCTTGCGAAAGAGGTAACTGCCCAGTCTTCAACTTGTGCATTTGCGTTTCCATAAGTAGCAATGCTTAATTTGAAGGTGTTCAATGTATGAGCGATATACAAACGGAAGTAAGTAGAACCTTGCTGTGTTGAGTTATCACCATTTACCTTTACGATAACAGCATCAGAACCGTTATCTGCCTTACGGATATTGAAGTAAGCATAGTGGTTAGTAGGATCTACTGCATCAACCAATTCAAACTGACCTTCCTCTGCAATACCATCAGAAGTGTAACGAGCATTGTGGTTAAATACTAACATTTTACCATCTGCGTTACGCAACATATAATATTCATCAGGAAGACTCTGTCCAGAAACAACAATCTTTCCAGTACCATCATCTGCTACAGCTGTCAACAAACCACCAAACTTATCAGCATCTTCGATAACTGCATCATCGCTAATAGCAGAAGCAATAGACATCTGGAAGCCATTGCCTGTCTCTTGATTTACTGTTACTGCAGGGATACCATAAGTGTACTTCGTTTCAATAGAAGCGAATGTTGCTGCTGTCCGAGGTACTGCTTCGTTTGCTAAGGCATCTACCAAATAGAACTGTGTAGTACCATCATAAACCACATACTGCAACTTATTATTAGCTCTTGTTGCCAAAGCAAAGTACTTAGTAGGTTGACCTCCATTCAATAATGGAATTACTTCAAAATAAGTCGAAGCTCCATCTACTGTAAGAACATGTCCTGCATTATCTACCAATTGACCATCACGCAATGTCCAATAGTAAGCCTCAGGAGTAGCTGCATTATATCCAGATGTATAATCTACACCAACGATATTATTAACAGATGATGTTGCATCAAACTTAACGAGTGCATTTTGCACATTCTGATTTACTACATACAACAAAGAGTTGTCTGTAAAACCGGGTAACACATGATTAGCCAAAGCCGTATTAATTGTGGCGAAGTCAGTAATAGTCTGATAAGCTTCCTTCGCCTCTTCCACATCCGCAGACACGGCGCGAGTTTCGACCTGAGTCGGAGTTGCCAGCATCGGCTTAGCATCCACAGAATAAACTGAGAACGCAGAAGTCAGCAATAAGCTGGCCACCAAAGTAGAAAACTTTTTGTTCATAACTTAAAATTTAATTGTTAATAAAATAGAGTTTAAAATCAATCACAATCAAATTTTACCGAGAGGCTAAACAACGCTCCCGCGTATGTTATGAACGGGCATAAAAAAACGCGGGCTTGTTGTCTATTATCAAACTCTAAGGCTCTGGAATGCCCGTACCACTAATAATAGAACAAAGCCCGCGCTTATACGATATTCACGACATACCTATATAATATAGGCTGTCTCCCATAGTTTCGTACTAAGCGCAAGCATTTACTGTTCATTATTCCGTGGTTCTTAAAATTTTCCAGATTTTAGAGTTGGAATAATCTCCGTAAAATGCTTACAATATATGTATGATTCCCTTCCAAATGGAACGCTCTCCACTGCGGAATCGTTGCAAAGGTAAGGAGTTAAAATGAATATGCAAGAGAAAACCTATAATTTTTTCCAAATCTTAGGGTTTTATAAACGAAAGGGTAGGTTTTCT
This sequence comes from uncultured Parabacteroides sp., assembly GCA_949289155.1. GTDB lineage: Bacteria > Bacteroidota > Bacteroidia > Bacteroidales > Tannerellaceae > Parabacteroides. The sequence continues at coordinate 25,599 of CASEMX010000029.1, read as the reverse complement.
TGTTCTTTTCTCTTGAAAGAAAAGAACCAAAAGTTCAAGTTCATTCTGTTCTTTTGGCTTGACCCAAAAGAACCAAAAAGTCAAGGCTGCGCCTGCTTCGCTACTCACTCCCTGCATTCCGCTGCTCGCGCCGCAAACTCGCCTTCGGCTCAAACAAGCGACGCTCACGGTCGCTCCATTTCGGTCGCTCGCTTAACGCTCACCAGCCGAAGGCCAATCCTTGCCTTCCTCCCAGCTTCCACACTACCATCCCTGCCAAACCTCCTCGGAAGGGAAGCTTATTATTCCCGCTCCGTCTGAAGAGGGTTAGGGAGAGGCTGCTCAAACAGCCGAAAGCCAAATATCATACGCTCCTCTTATTTTACCGACATAAATCACTGATAATAAAAAATATGCAGGCAAAAATCCAAATAAGCACATTTTAATATGCTTATTTGTCTATTATTGGCAATAAAACTATAAGCCGTATGATGTCTTTGTATTATTCATTGTATTTTCTCCTACAATATAAGCATAACATGCTACCGGAATAAATTGCAAAGTTATATTATCTATCTTTATGCTTCCGCTTTTACTGATACTTGTAACAAGAGCGTAATTCATTTGATTCTTTTCCATAAAATATTTTAGTGACGTTAATTCATTAGGACGCTCAAAGAAACGGTCTGTCCACTTTATCTCAACAGCCCAATCAGGTTTTTGGCGCGCAATATTCAGCCCTACAATATCTACTTCACCTTGTTGTTTGCCTACTCGCCAATTAGCATAGCGTATTGACACACCTTGTCTTGGAATCCATTGGGCATAGACAGCCGTTTCTACCATATCTCCGATTTCACTATCTTGTTCGCTGATAGGCTGGAATAAAGCACATCTAAGAGAGGGATTGGTAAGATAGATTTTAAACTGAGTTTCCCGTTGGTAGTGTTTAGCCGTATCATCCGTTCTGCGTACAACCTTGATAAGAAAAGCGGCTTCAAGATAATTGATATACTTTTTCAAGGTTTCCTTCTTTACTCCAGACTCTTTGGAAAGTCCCTCATAAGAGAATTGTGCCCCAGAATGATAGGCAATCATGGTGAATAGCGAATTGAGTTCTTGAACATCGCTAATACCATACAAACTGGGAAGGTCACGAAGCAGTACTTTGTCTATAATGTCGTGGCGGATAAATTGCCCGGGGTTTTCTCTTATCTCTTCAGAAAAGACCACTTCCGGATAACCTCCGTAATTTATATAATCAATGAAGAGTTTATTGAGTAACTGCAAGTCGTTTGTTTGATAAACATGCTCTTTAATGCCAAGCCATTCAAAAGAGCTTGAGAACATAATATTTGAATGGCCTTTCAGATGCATGTATTCATAAAAAGTAAGTGGCGGCAAACTAAAATCCGTAAAACGACCAGCACCGCTTTCATCACTCCTTTTCTTAAGTTCAGCAGCCGCAGAGCCTGATGCCACAAACTTCACATTGCGATAGGTATCGACCAATGACTTAAGTTCAACTTCCCAGTTTTTAAGATACTGTATCTCATCATAAAAAACATACATTTGTTCGTGTATAGGATCTTTTCCCAATATCTGACAAGACAAAACGTAAAGATGTTCCAAGTAAATTTTATTATAAATAGGAGTTTCTACAGAAATATAGATAATATTCTGAGCAGACACTCCGCTATCTATCAACTTCTGTATCGCATGAAACATCATCACGGTTTTACCAACTCGGCGCGGTCCCATAAGTATCAATGCCCGCCGAAGTCCTGTAGCTTGAACCAACGGCATGAAAATATTAAGATACAATCGCGGAGACATTTTGGCATAATAGGCAGGTATTCCACCTTCTGCCCACCAAGGATTATCAACTTTCAACCTCCCTACTATTTGTTTTTCTAATAATTCTGTATATTCCATGCGATAAATAGATATGATTTTATAGTACAAATATACGTAATTATGAGGTAGTAATAAATTCGATATAAAAAATGTATCGCGGCAACAAAAATTATTATGCGTCGAAATTAGGGAATAAAGCTTATTAAGTAGATTGGAAACTACTCGGTAAGCTGCCGGACAACTGCTTACTAAGCAGTGCCCCTATCAACTTATCGATGCGAAGAGCAACAGCTTACCGACGCGACGAATGACTACTTAGTAAGTAGTTTTTGGGTGGATTAAGGAGGTGTTTATAAACGCTATGGGAAGAGGAAAATATTGTTCCCTATCCATTCAAGAAACGCTATATCGTGGAACCCGGCAAGCGCATACGTAGAACTTGACAAGTCTATATCGTGGAGGCTGGCAAGTCCCCCTCGTAGCGACTGTTGCCTCTATATCGTAGCGAGGTTGGTCGGTACGATATGGAGACATCAGTCGCTACGAGGGGCAGTTTTCAGTCGCTACGATATAGCGTTTTTTACTTGTTCGAAGGGACTTCTTCCTTTCCCTCCTAACAAACTATTTATTCAGCGTAATCAGGTATTTCTTAAAGCCGGGGGATTCTACATATTTATAATCGGTCGAATCGCCTCCGCATATCAGGAAGTATTCTATTTCGGGAAGTTTCTGTTTCAACATCTCTGCCCCTTCCGAGCCCAACACCATGCAGGCGGTGGCGCAGGCATCCGCCAATTGACCGGTCGGAGCGATAATTGTCGCGCTCAACACGTCGCGTTGCACCGGGCAGCCCTCACGCGGGTCGATGGTGTGCGCATATTTCTTTCCATCCTTCACATAGAAATTACGGTAGTTGCCAGACGTTGCCATGCCGCGCCGCCCGTTGTTCTTTGCCGTTTCGGGCGTTTGTCCTTCAGGCCATAGGCGGATAGTCGCCTGCAACTCCTGAGACAATCCGGTCGAATCGTCCGTCGGGCGCGTAATGCCCAAGCGCCAGTAATCGCCCCGCTGGTTCACGCCTTTGGTCACGATTTCCCCGCCGAACTCAATCATATAATTCTCGATGCCATGCCGGTCGAACATATCGGCAATCATATCGCACACCGTCCCATCCGCCAGCGAAGAGCAATTCATAATCAGTCGCGGGTCATCCTTCACGATTTTATTCCCTTCTAACCGAATCTTCTTATAGCCGACAAACTGCTGGATGCTGTCGATATGCTCCGGCGTGATGCTATCTTTCTTGCTGAACCCGAACCCCCAGAGATTAATCAGCGGCGCACAGGTTATATCGTAAGCGCCATCCGTATAAGCCGAAACCAGCATCGCCGTACGGAACAGGGTACGGAATGTCGAATCCTCTAAGGTCGTCAGCTCGTTCCGATTGATTTGCGAAACGACAGAGGTCGAGTCGAACACATTGAACAGATAATAAAAGCGGTCCAGCTCCGCCTTAATCTCCTTGTCGAGCGGCTCGCTGTATTCATATTTAATATGGAACGGCGTATGCAATTGCCCGCTGTACACATAATACTGCTTGGACTGCTGGCAGCCGGTAAAGGCAAATGCCAAAACAACAAGGATTAATTGAAAATTGAAAATTGAAAATGGAAAATGCTTCTTCATCTTTCTAACTACTAACTACCAACTACTAACTACCCCCACTTCAAAACTCTGACGTGAAATGGAACTTGATATCGGGGAAATCCTGCTGCGCCATCATCAGCACATAGCCTGAATCGGCTAAATAGACGTCGCGTCCCTCCTTATCAAGCGCCATGTATTGCGCCTTCCGCTTCTTGAAATTCTCCAACGCCGTGGGATTATCACTCTCAATCCAGCAAGCTTTATAGAGACTTATCGGTTCCCAGCGGCATTGTGCGCCATATTCATGCAAGAGACGGTATTGGATGACCTCGAACTGCAACTGCCCGACCGTTCCGATAATCTTCCGTCCGTTGAACTGGTTGACAAACAACTGGGCAACGCCTTCGTCCATCAACTGCTCGATGCCTTTGTTCAGCTGCTTTGCCTTCATCGGGTCGGCATTCTCAATGTATTTGAACATCTCCGGCGAGAAGCTGGGCAATCCTTTGAAATGCAAATCCTCTCCTGCCGTCAAGGTATCGCCGATTTTGAAGTTTCCCGTATCGGGCAAACCCACAATATCGCCGGCATACGCCTCATCGACCACCTCTTTCTTCTGCGCCATGAATGCCGTCGGACTGCTGAAGCGCATCATCTTCCCAAAGCGGACGTGCTTATAGTTCACATTCCGCTCGAACTTGCCCGAACAAATCTTGACGAAGGCAATACAGCTCCGGTGATTCGGGTCCATATTCGCATGAATCTTAAAGACAAATCCGGTAAAGGCATCCTCTTCCGGGTCAACCACGCGCTCTACGGCTTGCACCGGACGGGGCGACGGGGCAATCTGGATAAAGCAATCGAGCAATTCCTTCACACCGAAGTTATTCAATGCCGAACCAAAGAACACCGGCGCAATATCGCCCGCCAGATAAGTATTCACGTCGAACTCCGGATACACGCCTTCGACCAATTCCAAGTCGGCACGCAGCTTCTCAGCTTGCGACGGGTCGATGTAGTTTTCCAATTCCGGGCTGTTGATATCTTTGAACTCGACATTCTCCGTCACATACTGCTTGCTCGGCGTATAAAGGTTCAGTTTCTGTTCATAGATATTATATACGCCACGGAAACGTTGCCCCATGTCGATAGGCCAACTCAGCGGGCGCACCTTGATATGCAATTCCTCTTCGATTTCGTCCAGCAGGTCGAACGGGTCCTTTCCGTCGCGGTCGAGCTTGTTGACGAATACAATCACCGGCGTCTTGCGCATGCGGCAAACTTCCATCAGCTTACGGGTTTGCGCCTCGACGCCCTTCGCGATATCGATGACGATAATCACACTGTCCACCGCCGTGAGCGTACGGAAGGTATCTTCGGCAAAGTCTTGGTGACCCGGCGTGTCGAGGATATTAATCTTATGCCCGGCATAATCGAACGCCATGACCGAAGTCGCCACCGATATACCACGCTGCTTTTCGATTTCCATCCAGTCCGACGTCGCCGTCTTCTTTATCTTGTTCGATTTGACTGCACCCGCCACGTGGATAGCACCACCGAAGAGCAACAGCTTCTCCGTCAGCGTTGTTTTACCCGCATCCGGGTGACTGATAATCGCAAATGTTCTTCTTCTCTTGATTTCTTCTGAAAATTGACCCATATCTTTCTTTCAAATTACTTAATTAAAAGCAGAGGTTTACAAGTATAAATTGTCCAACTGTCAACTATTAATTACTAAATTATTAATTGCTAATGATTCCCATATTCGCCAAGCAAACGCGGAGACTGTCCGTCCAGTGCGGAATCTGCAATCCGTAAGCCTGTTTGATTTTCTCTTTGCTCAACACACTGTAAGCGGGACGTGTAGCTGCTGTCGGATATTCCTGCGTCGGTATGGGAACCACCGTTGCCGGAAGCCCTGCCAGACGAATCACCTCGTGGGCAAAGTCATACCAACTGCATACGCCTTCGTCCGAATAATGATAAAGCCCTGCCTTCAGTTCACCGCGCAAGTCGCTCTCCAATATCTCCATCACAGCCGAAGCCAAATCACCGGCATACGTCGGCGTGCCTACTTGGTCGTTCACCACGCGAATCTCCGGACGCTCCGCACCTAACCGCAACATCGTCTTGACGAAGTTATGCCCATACTCCGAATAAAGCCAAGCCGTACGCACAATGACTGCCTCCGGACAAACCGCCAACAACGCCTTTTCGCCCGCCAGTTTGGTACGCCCATAAACCGAGGTCGGCGCAACCGGGTCGCTCTCCTTGTAAGGCTGGCAGGCATTCCCGTCAAACACATAGTCGGTCGAGACATGCAGGATGCGCGCCCCGATACGCTGTGCCGCTTCTCCTAAATAAGCGACCGCGTCCGTATTGATTTTCCGGCATTGTTCCTCCTCTTCTTCTGCCCTATCGACCGCGGTATAGGCGGCACAGTTCACAATAAAATCCACCGGATGGGTTTCGGCAAACGAAAGGACGGCATCGCGATTGCAGAGGTCCAACGTATCGATATCGGTGAAAATAAAATCCAATCCACGGTGCATGGCGGATAATTGTCGGATAGAGCGTCCCAACTGTCCGTTCGCTCCGGTCACTAATACATTCATCATACGGCTTTATTCGTCTATATCCAATTCCCCATTCATATCCGCCCTGTACTTCTCGGCAAGCATGGCGAGGAACGCACTGATTTGCTTCAGCGCCTCCATCGTCTCGGGCGACACCTCTTTCCCTTGCATCCGCAAGACCAGAAAACCATAGACTGCCGTGAAGCAGGTTTCCAGTTCCGGGATATCCTCGCCGCCCGATTTTGCACGGAGCTGCACAATGTAGGGCAATGTCTTGTAATACATCGCGCCATAGACCATCTCCTTCGGCGACTTCAACAGACGGAGATGCAAATCGGTCAGGGTGATGATGACATTCTTGTTCAACTGGATATGTCCCTTCTCGGCAACCCCTTCGCTGCGCATCATCTCAATCAGCTCTTCGTACCATTGCTCCGTCTCGCGCATCACCTCCGGCGACTGTTGGTAGCGGGAAAGGACATTCTTCCGGATTTCGTCCATGTCGAGATGGTTCGCCCGGATTAAATCTTCGACCTGCCACATATAGAGCAGGTACTCGCATATATTTTCTTTTCTCTTCTGACGTGCTATAATCATAATTCCATCGACAAAGTAAAATCGGAAACCGCCCGGTAGAAATCTGCATCCTTAACACCCAACTGACGGCAGGTCAGCCGCGCGGCATTGACATTCACAAGGAAATCCGAATCGGGGATGCGTACCTCAAACTCTCCGTAACGGGTCTGCAGGAAGGTCTTTCCGTCATGTTCGACTACCGGATGCTTATCGAAAGGTATCGCCGTAATATCGGCACGGATGGCCTCTACCAGCTCGGCGATGACCGGGTCGCCTCCATAATAAATCAATTTTCCCTCGCGCTCTATCGAAGTAGAGAAATAACGGTAGGTCTTCATGAAAGCCTCCGGCGTCTCATGGTCGCGCGAGAAATCCCAAATCAGGTTCGTCACCACCGCGATATGCGGACGGTAAAACTCCAACTGCGACCGGCTGTCGAGCACCGAAGTGATATGTTCGTCGCCCTCAATCAACGCGACCAACGATTCGAAACTGAATTGCAGAGGATTCTCCAACTGCGCCACCCGGCTGGTCGTCACATAGTCGAACGCCCATTTTTGCCGCGACAGTGCTGCCACCATCAACGACATAATCGCCCGCCGCCCGCGGCTGCCTGCCACTACGACCCGCGTCTTCGATTTCGTACACTGATAGATAAATTCGGGGACGGACAACAGCATCAGCCCCAATTCCTTTCCCCGCCGCAACTCCGGATTATCCGCCGTCACCTGACTTCCGAGAACAATAGAATAGATATCTTTGGTTAATTTCTCCGGGAACCATCCCTCTCCGTAACAGATGATTCCCTGCTCCTCCAATGCACGCAACAATTCCGGCGACGCGCCCTGAGCCGAGGCACTGACCTCATGGCCCCTCGCACGAATCGCCTTTGCCAAATCGAACATCAAAGGATCTGTGATTGAAATTAAATGTATTTTTCGCATCGCTTGGATTTTATCTTCGCAAAAATACGAAAAAGAATCGAGCAGGAAAAAAGTAGACCATAAAAGTAATCATTTTGCCCTGCCCGACAGGAGTACGTTTTTATAAACCGCCAGAATATTCCTCCCGACGGGAGCGCATTTCCGCTAACAGCGGATTGTTCCTCCCGACGGGAGCGAGTTTCCGCTAACCGCGGATTGTTCCTCCTGACGGGAGCGAGTTTCCGCTTAACAGAAATTTACTGCTCCCGACGGGATGGGATTTCCGCTTAACAGAAATTTACTATTCCTGATGAGAGCATTAAATTGCGCAAAAGAAAATTCTTCCTCCCGACGGGAGCGACCTTCTGCCAGCCGGAAATTTGCTCCTCCCGACGGGAGCAGTTGCATAAATATACAACTTTCCCTATTTTTGCCGCTATGAATAAGAGGAATATAAATGCACAAAAAGAGCCGCCGTATCTCACGACAGGGCGGCTCGGAAGAAATTATTTACTAATTTTCAAAGTATGTCGTAGCTTGTAACCCCTCAGTCACGCTGCGCGCGCCAGCTCCCCTAAGACAGGGGAGCTATTAGATAGTTTAAGCATCTTTCCAAGGTACTATCTAATAGCATCAGGAAAAGCTCCCCTGTTTTAGGGGAGCTCCCCGTAAGGGGTGAGGGGTTTATACTGTCCCTTTCTTTCATCACATCTTGTATTGCCTCCAATATCCGCAAAGGGTCTTCGAATACAATACGGTTCTCGAAGCGCAAGACTTTTATATTGTTTTCTTTTAAATACAAAGAACGTTGTTCGTCATACGTGTCCATTTCTTCTGAGAAATGATATTCGCCATCCAATTCAATAGCCAACCGTAGTGAGGGGCAGTAAAAGTCTATTATAAATGGGCCGACGCCAAATTGACAACGGAACTTTAGACCTTCGACCTGCTTCCCTTTCAACATTTGCCATAATACAACTTCTGCTGAAGTCATATTGTTTCTTAGCTCTTTCCGAAAAGCCTTTTGCACCGGCAAATTATGCAGTTGTTCTATTTTCATATTGTCGAACATGCTTCTCGGTCTCAAACCCCTCAGTCACGCTGCGCGTGCCAGCTCCCCTAAGACAGGGGAGCTATTAGATAGTATCAGTCACTTCCGCATTATATGACCAAAAAGCTATTTTTAGTTTTAGTTGTTCCTTCAGAAAGTTACTATCTAATACTATCAAGAAAAGCTCCCCTGTTTTAGGGGAGCTCCCCGAAGGAGTGAGGGGTTCCTACTGTCCTTATTCTACTTCCAGCGATTGCGTTTCCCAATCATACGTGATAACGTAGATAGTTCCCGCCGCAATCGCTTTTCCTTCCCAGCAAGCATCGGCATTTGAACCCTCTTTTGAAAAAGGTGGTTCGCCATCCGTATTCGTCGCCGTCAAAGTATATTCAATCTTCGCATCCGAAGAATAATCGAAGTAGGCGGTTTGACCATCAGTCAACGTTTTACCATTTACGGTAAAGGCATAAGTCGGAAACCAATCTTCAAATCCTTCCGGCAACTGGAACTCGACGCCAAAGTTAATCATTTTAATCGAAATAGAACCTACTTTCGTTTCATTTCCTTCCGTTATCACCACTTTTTCTTCGTGCTTATAATAATACTTGCGCGCATTGTCGTTTGCGGTCTCATAGTTCTCCGTATAGATTTCCAAATCATACGTGCCCGGCTGGCAGGAAATTGTTTCGGAGAAATCGTATTCCGTCGTCTTCCCGCTTGCATCCGTCAGGGCAACAATCAAATCGTCCGTATCCTCTGCCGCCCGCGTCGAGATAAGTTGCACATCGCCCGCCTCGACCTCAACAGCCGGGAGGGATAAATACCCCAGAGCTTGCGCGCCCTGCGGAAGCTCTTCCTGCTGGCAGGCTGTCAGCAGGAGGCATAATGTCGCTATATATACTAATGTATGTTTCATATTGCTTATTTGTCGTAAACTAATGAGATGTCGTCGATGTAAAGTTCGCTACCTCTAAATTTAGGATTAGCAGTAGTTGAAGTCACTAAACCTCCCGATTCTCTTGATTCTACTTCTGTATTAAAACCCGATCTAAAAGTAAGTAAAACTCTGTTAGGATCAAGTTGTTTATATTCCGAATCATATATAATATTTAGGGTATATCCCTCTTGAGAATAAGAAGAAACTGTTTGTGCTTCTTGTAGAGTGCCACTACCAACTATTTGTTCTCCACTATATACTATTACAGAAATATCTGATTTATCCTCTTTAAATGGCGCATATTTATACCAAAAATGTACCCCTGTCGGACGCGTTGCGTTTTCCCATGTTTTATCATAAACTAGCTCACTCGGAGTAATTTTATTAGGAGAATCATTTGTTCCTCCATATCCATATCCAATAGTAATAATCCAAGCAGCTGTATTATCACTTGTGTTTGGCCGGACATCAGGCACTGGGCGCGTCCCTGAACGCGTATTATAACTATATGCGGTAATAGGACAATTGGGAGTTGTTAATTCATTTAGAGTTGTCCAATTAGTCCACTCGTATTGAGCTCCATGTCCATTCCATCTATCACCATCTTCTCCTCTTACTATGGAATAATCACTCAAATTTCCATTCTCTAATTCAATAACAGGATAAGTAGAAACTTTCGCGACTTCCGTAACATGCTTTCCAAACTTAGCACGTACTTGATAAGCTGTGCCAGGCGTTAATCCAGTAACTATACTATCGGAAGAAGTCCAGTCAGAACCATTCGTACTATATTCAAACGTCATGCCTTTGCGAATCACCTCCGCATTCCCTTTGGTGATTTCCGTATTGGCCGTAAATTGTTTCGTCCATGTATTGCCGGGATAAACCTTGATACCAAATTCCGGTGCATGGGTTTGGATTGTATAGGTTTGTTCGCCTCCCTCCAATACACGGTTATTGGCTTTTACCTCTGTCAACGTAATTACATTATCCAATGCGTTGCCATCCGTGGAGCCTGTCAGTTTAGCCGCCAAACCAGAGAAATCCAAAGAAACCTTGCTTTTATCGCCGATTGCAGGGAGAACAACACCTGCATTTGTCAATGCTGTTCTATCTTCTTGCGATAATTCAGACAACGTATATGCTTTATTCAACGATTTATACTCTTCATCCTTAAAGTCCAACGTAAACTTCAGTTCTTGCAATCCAGAAGAGAGGTTGAAGTTGAATTTAGCTGTCGGTGTTTCGGATTCGTACATGGATAACATTTTGGTCGTAGCATCAAACCCCTCTACTGCCATTTTGGGCTTGGGGAGCCATTCCATGGGGATGGTTTCTTCGATAGTTACAGTCTCTACTTTCATCTTCTCCACCGTCAGAGAAACACCGGAGGGAGCTGGCTGTATGCCGACTGTTACGATGATATGGTCTGCCGCCTTAATCTCTTTGGGCCAATTCTTAATTTCCAAATCTTGATAGTCCGAACCATCTTTGCTGAATGCCAATTTCGAAATGGTAGAACCGGCGGGGAAATAGAAACTCTGGGAGATATCAGACAATGTTTCTCCTTCACCGCTGCTTAAAGACAATTTAAAATGAGCGTCCGGAAAAGCCGCCTCAAACTTCTCTTGGTCATCTTCATTAATCTGGATGGAGAGCAGGGCGTTGGCAACTTTGCAACTCAACTTCACATTCGTAGTCTTGCCATCTTCTACGGTTGCTTCTGCGGACCCCTCATAGTAGGGAGCATCCAAAGCAACGGTAGTAGCTATATCTCCACAATAAGCTACTACGTCATACGTGCCAGCAGATAGCGGAATCACCTTATCTGTATAATCATAATTTTCAGTCGCCCCTGTATTATCCGTAATTTTAAATTTGAAATTAGCTGCCACCGGTTTACCTAATTCTTCCGGCGTGCTCCGCGTCGTTACATCCACGCCAACCTCTTCCGTCAGCGAGATGCGGATGCCACCCTTTGCCCCGCTATCGAAATCCTCCTCCTGGCACGCAGCGAAGAGGAGGGCGAAGGCTACATAGATTATATATTGTATCTTTCTCATCTAAACTTAAAAACTTATCACCTTACAAACTTACTCATACAATAATTCCATTTCGTCGATATAAAGCGTACTGCCTATACCCCCTAAGTAATAATCCCCATATTTACTTGCCGAGCAAACGATAATAATATATTTAGGCACTCGGTATGCACGATAGGTCAATGAAATTTCCTTCTGTACATAGGTCTCGGTTAAATCCCCGGTTATATATTCACCATACGCAATAATATGCTCATCATTCTTATCAAACAACTGGCGGTTATTTGCATTCGTACGGATTTCATACGGTTCAGCTTTATCCGATAGCGCGATGTAAATATGGCAAGAATCCATTTGACCGACTAAGGCTTCCAAGTTGGCAGGAAGCTGAGTCATGCTTTTTCGCGTCATCTCAGCCGGCGTATATTTGTACCAAAACCGCAAACCTGTAGGGAAAGAAGAAAACGGACGGCCAAAATGCAACAATCCGTCAATATGAGTATCCGGATCCATTTGGAAACTTCCGGTAAATAAATTCCCCGCACCAATCTTAATAATCGCATCTTTCGACTCTAATCGTGCCGCCTTTCCCGATACGCTTTCATCCGCCGGTGTCGTCAAATCTCCAATAAAGGGAGCTGCACCCAGATTACCGGTTCCCCAGAAATCGCTTCCGGCAGCATTCGGAACATAATAGTCCTTACCCGTATTCTCCGTTTGGTCTTGCCTCCAGCCTTCAAAAGAACCATTTTCCAATTGGATTGCTTGTACCGTCGTAAAAGAATTCTCCTCCCCGGCAACACCATCCACGCTGACACGATACCGATAAGCTGTACTTGGGCTCAAGCCTTTCAAGATTGCCGTATAAGAAGTCCCTGAAACTGCAACATCCTCGCTTGGGACCTCTGTCCAATTGGAAGCATCAGATTCCCGATATTCGATAACGGGTGTCTTTCCGCTTTGAATCGAACCGTTCAGTACCGCACGGCTTGCCATAGCAAAGATATCTCCTGTGGCTCCACCGTCATCTTCCGAATGATAAACAAAAACAGTCCATTCTTCCCAAGTATCTTCATTTGCCCGAGCTACCAAGAAGCGTTGGGAAGAGGTGCTGAAGTCATATACTCCTTCAATATCTTCCGAATTGCCGTAACGGACACGCCCATATTCCCCGCCTAAATTCAATGTCGTGATTTGAATCCGGGACAAATCTTGGTCCGTTCCTACGTAAACAATCGCGGTCCGGTTCTCTACGCTGATTACCGAGCGTATCATTCCAGTTATTTCAATGTTCCGTTCGATAATCTGGTTCACCGTAACTTTCCAAACATAATCCTGATAGGTACGCAATGTGAAGTTTACCGGCTTAGAAAAGTCCATCCGTGTGTTTGATGAGACAGGAATACTGTCCAACGATGAAAATCCGACATCAGGGAAACGTCCATAATCCGCACAAGCAGCCGAATCTGCCAATAGTTCGGCATTGTTGGATATGCTCAACTGGGTAATCTTCAGGTTTGTAATATCGACAGAATCGTTCACAAACAGCGTAACGGTGCGTGCCGAATTATTAATGGCGGCTTCCGTCGAATTATTATCCGGATTGCTCCGCTGCCCTTCGACGGTCATGCCAGTAATCGCTGCCTCGACAATCGGATACGGTATATCATTCTCGATGGCGCAAGAGAAAAAACTGCCGATACATGCCAATGATAATCCTATCTTTTTAATAAAATCTTTTTTCTTCATTCCTCATTCTTCATTTAGATGTAGAACGTCATACCAATATTTATCGAGAACAAGTTGATTTTAAAGTTTCCGGACGAAGTGCGCATGGAGCCTTCTTCTACTTGGTTCGATTGCTGGTCAATCCATTTGAAGTCGAAACCCATTACACCGACTGATACTTCCACAGCCGACCAGTCCGTAATAAACGCTGTCAAGCCCGGAGCAAAACCGATTTGCAAGTTCTGCACCGTTTGAAATGTACCGTCATACGTCGTACCCGAACCGGTCGAGTTCTTTCCCTTTCCATAGCCGTAAGTGATACGTGCCTCGTTGAACAATCCGAATATCTTGCTTCGTCCAATCGGAATATAGGTACGCAAGAATCCGGATGCCTCATATTTGTGTTCCAAATAATACAAATCATCGAAAGAGATAGTAATATCACCTAAGTTGATATCCATATTCCCCAAGTCCAGATAATCCCGATTGTAGGTAAAACGGAAACCTGCCGCGATGTTATTCCGAAAGAAATAACCCACATAAGGACTCACCGAGAAATTATACCCTTTCCCTTCCACATCCTTCATGATAAGAAAATTCAAATTGCCTTCGTCGTGTTCGGAATAGGAAACGCTTCCGCCCATCATCCATGTACCTTTCGGGATAAATACGGTCTCTTGCACCTCGCGGTCAATGCGCTTAATGGCTCGCTTGCCCCGTTGCGCCTCCGCACTCCCGACTATTACCACCAAGAGTAATAGGATTGTTACTAATTTCTTGCCCATTTATAATCTTTGTTCTAACTGTTTCTTGCTTTAGTTATTTACTTGTATAATATAAGTGTTTTACACCTATATTATATATGTTTTGTCTTGAGTACTCGAAAAGCTCCCCTGCTTTAGGGAGCTCCCCGCAGGGGTGAGGGGTTATTACCTTATATTATATGTCTTAACCCCTCAGTCTTTGATCCCTCAGTCTTGCTTCGCAAGCCAGCTCCCCTAAGACAGGGGAGCTTTTTAGTATGCTATTCTTTTACTTTAGGCTCATCGCCATAAACTAACTCAAAGTCGTCGATGTACATCACACTGTTTGTACTTCCGGTGAAGAAATCGCCGTACTTGCTGGCAGATGCTACCACGATGATATACTTTGGTGTGCGAATAAGGTCGCGATATTCCAAATCGATAGTGAATTGTTGCCAACCATTTGTTCCTTTGGCTTCATCTTCCGTGATTGTTCCGTAGGCAATGATGTTCGGATTGTTTTCTGAGAAATCAATCGTATTCTTGTATTTGAAATGCTCCGGGTCGTCAGCACCCAAAGTATTATCGATTTGGAAAGCATACATTTGTCCGCCACCATCGAGTCCATCATTATCTGCCAAAGCGATATAAATCGCACATTGGTCGCCGCCAGTAGCCTCTAATTCTAACTTATAAGGATTATTTCCTTCATCTATGTTTGTTCCACGAGCATATTTATACCATCCTTTCAACTGCGTAGGACGGGATGTGAAAGGCTGACCAAAGAAAATCTTTGCACCCATTGGGCTCATAACCGTTTCGTAATAATGACCCGTATAGATATTGCCTGCAGCGAATTTACCAACACCGAATATACCCACAAACTGAGATTTTAATCTTGCCGCACTACCTGATTTCACATCTGAAGTTTCTTGTTCCGTAGGATTCTTGCTCATCATAGCAGCACCCATATTTCCGGAATCCCAGAAAGAATTCAGATAACCCTTATAATTATCAAAAGATGTTGCATCAGCTTCAGGAATAGCATACCATGCTTTCTGATTTTGACACCAAGCATCGAAATCACCATATTTTAAAGTTGTCTGCGCTTCCGTCGTAAATGTTATCGTATCACTAACATATTCCGTATCTTCGCTTTTATAATACATACGATACTGATAATTCGTTTTTGGCTCTAACTTAGTTGCTGTCGCCTTATAGATAGAACCATCCCATTCTGCATCCAGCGATGTCCATTCCGGAGCATCTAATGTTTTATACTGCAATTTCACCAACAAATTATCTAATTCCATCCCTTTCACCATAGCTTTTCCTTCCAAATAGGCGAACTTGCTCCACGCGTTTACCGAAGTAGCATCCAATCCAGCGGCAACCTCTTTCAGTTCCACCGGGATGAGATAGGTATAAATTTTTGTGGATTCATCCACTGTCACCGTAATGCTCGATTCTCCCTGTTCAGCATCGCCTGATTTGTATTTCAGGATGATATGGTCTCTTGCTTTTACATTTTCAATCGATGTTTTCAGTGTATGCACCTTACCATTCTTATTGGTCACTGTCAGATTTGCAGTCAATGGCTTTACGGGGAAATAGCCCTCTTTCTTTTCCGTATCCATACCCATAGAGAATGTCAAAGAAGAACCACCTGCACCCACTTCGACCGATGCAGCCTTAAAGCCATTATCATTAAAGAAAGAGAAATCAACCGTTAACTTAACATTTGCCAATGTACAGGTAATCTCCGCCGTTTCTGAAGCATTCGGTTCAATATCCACCGTATCCGCTCCGGCATAATAGGGCTTTTCAAATTCCGGAGACGAACCATCGAACCCGGCAGATGAAGCATAAATCCCATACTCTCCGGCTTCGAGGGAAAACTGTTCGCCTTCCCAAGTTTCCCAATCGTCCGTTTCCTTAACCACCGCTTTCGTTTCCAGATTAACAATCTGTACCGCTATCTGCTTCGGGTTATATTCTACCGCCCGCGTATTGGTGGCAGAACTAGTCCCGACATTCAGCGTCAGATAACCGATGCCCTTTCCTCCTACCCCATCGTTTTCATCTTGACAGGAGAAGAAAGAGGAAATGAACAGACATATAATTAAATATAAACTTGCTTTCATCTCAATCAAATGTTGATAGTTAGCGTAGCTGATTCCTGTTCGCCTTTAGCATCAACAATAGTCAATGTAAAATCGTGCTTGCCTGCGAAGTTTCCTAACAGACCGAATAATGTTTCAGACATTGTAAAAGTATAATCAGTAGCTCCAGACTCTGGCAAAGGGAATAATGATTCTAACTCTGAAGTTCCTTCTCCCGCTAAATCCATGCCATCACCAGTTGTTAGTCCCATTTCACCAACCATTCCCTTAAATGTATCATTGGTGGTTACTACTTTTACATACATATTCTTAATCCCATTAGGCACATTCATCACAACAGCCACATCCGTAGGATATGGACCTCCTTGTGGGACATCCACACCATTCGTCAAATATCCTGTTCCATTATCCGAGATGGTAATCGCTGTATCAGACGCATCATCATCATTATCTTCACCTACGCTTCCTCCGCCGGTATTGCCACCTTGTCCCGGTTTCTCTTCCGAACCACCGCCCGGAGTTGTAGCACCATTATCCGTTCCACTACCATCCACCGGCACATCTACGGTAGCTTCAGAATCCTCGAAAGTCAAGTCTACCGAGATTTCAAAGTCACCCATCGTGCCCTGCTCCGGAGTTGTCGGCTTGTCCTCTTCGTTTCCTCCGCCTTCGCCTTCATTACCACCTTCACCTTCGTTGCCACCTTCGCCACTATTGCCGCCTTCGTTACCCTCATCATCTGTAGACTTAGGTTGAACTTTAAGAATCAAAGTTTCACCCCCTCCAAAGAATTGCGAATCATCATCTTCATACGATCCAGAAGAGTCCGTTTTGCTAAAAGTTTTATGACCTTTGTATGTTTTACCATCTTTCATGGCTGTAACATCCACATTAATTTGTGAAACAGCACCATTCAAATACCAATATACGGGAGCTACATTATCAGTTCCACTTTTAACTTCACAAATAAAACCACCTTCGGCATTAGCAGTTACTGTCCAACTTTCATATCCTGCTCCTATTAATTCAGACAAGCTAAACTGGATCTTGGTATTCTTCATCGTGCAAGTAATGTCAGCTTTGGCTGTTTTTCCTTTTTCGACAACGACATCCTCTTCGCCGGCATAATAAGGTTCATCCATTATCTTCTGCAATGTCACAGCTGAATGCGCCCGAATTGTATAAGCATCCACTGTTAATTCCTTAGGTCCATCAATTTCTGAATAAACTAAGGAATCCACTTGCTCTCCATTTGCATCTTCAATAATAACCCAAAAATCATCAACTTCGCTACCGGCTCTCGTCTGCTGTGCTTTCTTCAAAGCCACACCTAAATCCAGCAGACCTTTATCAGTCGATTCTTTTCCGCCCCACAATTCATCTTTCATTTCGCAAGACGTCAAACCGAATGCCAGCAATCCGCCTAATAAGAGTATATTTAATTTCTTCATCTTCATTTCCATTATTCGTTTGTTGTATCATCCACCCAGTTAGAAGGGATATCAATTTCTATTTCTGTAGGATTGTTTGTACCTTCATCTATTTCAATTACAATGCCCAAACCTGTATCGCCCGGTTCTTTAACTTGCGGTTTCACATGCAAAGTAAATGCTTGCTTCGGACTTAATTTATGAGAATAGGATTGAGACGGTATTTGTTGTCCCTCTTTATTCGTTAATTGAATGGTCATGGACACCGATTCATTATCTTCCACTTTCAAATAAACCGGTTCAGTATCTGCTTTTTCCCAAATATAAGTGGATTTATCTAATGCTTTTGTTTTGAATGATACGGAATAATCTTTGAAGTAAGTAGCCATTTCTTTGTCGAAGTCGATTGTCACTTTCGCACAGGCTGGTTGACAAGGTATTTCTACGGTTTTGGTCTCTCCTGCAGTCAATGTAATTTTGCTTTCCCCTGCCACATACATATAATCTGTTGAAGCTGTCAAATTTTCACCGGAAAAAGCTTTTATCGTATAGGTTCCGGCATCCAATTTAAGGGAGGCAGGAATCTTTCCGGGAGCATAGGTATTAAAAAGTTCTTCGCCATCCCAAATTTCCACCGTATAATTAGCTATATCCTTATAATCATCTTCACCGATTGCCCTCGTCGGCTGAAATCCTGCGTCGGCTTGAATAGAGAGCGAGATATAGCCGTTTCCTATATCTCCGATGATTTCCTCCGAGTCGGATGTACAGGAAGAAAAAACAGCTATTCCTGACAACACCCATAACAATCTTTTTATCTTTCCAGACCAATACATGTTTGTTAATTCTTTTAATATTTACTTCATTTTTCCAGCGTGCAAAGTAAAAGCAAAACCAAAAGGACAGCAAGCGCCATCGCCGGAAAAATATATTCCATTTTTTATATCACATATTTTAACGATTTCACATCAAGTATATAATAATCAATTATATAACAAAAAATCATCGAAAAAATATATGTTCTATTTATTAGATTTTTCTCGATTTTTCTGAAATGTCAGAATAAAAATAGAAAAGTGTCTGAACAGAGAAAAAGGGACACTTAGAGACATTTGGCCTATAGATATTCAAAAAGTAGACACTTAGGAAGTGTAGGCACAAATACATTGATATCAATATATTACAACCCGTTTTCAGAATAAATTCAACAAGATTTTCTCCAATCTTCACCTATCAGCCAAAATACGTCCCTAACTGTCCCATCTCGGTTATCCGCCCCAGCTTTCCCTGTCCAAATTGCGATAGTGAATGGCCTCTGCTAAATGGCACGGTTCGATATTTTCCGACCCGGCTAAATCGGCGATTGTCCTTGAGACCTTCAGAATACGGTCATAGGCACGTGCTGAAAGATTCAATTTGGTCATGGCATTTTTCAGCAGCGCCAGTCCGGAAGCATCAGGAAGCGCGTAGGTATGCAGCAATTTACTATTCATCTGCGCATTGCAATGCACATCCGGATAGTCGGCAAAACGCTTTGTCTGGATAGCTCGGGCAGCGACCACCCGTTCACGGATAGCCGCACTTGATTCCGCCTCTGTCTTCTCAGCCATCTTTTCAAATGGGACAGGGACTATCTCTATCTGGATATCGATACGGTCAAGCAACGGTCCGGAGATGCGGTTCATATACTTCTGGACAGCTCCGGGAGAACAGACACAAGCCTTTGTCGGATGGTTATAATAGCCGCAAGGACAGGGATTCATCGAGGCAATCAGCATAAACCCAGCCGGATATTCGACCGTAAAACGAGCCCTTGAAATCGTAATCATCCGGTCTTCCAACGGCTGACGCATGACCTCCAAGACACTCCGGCTGAATTCCGGCAACTCATCCAAAAAAAGAATCCCGTTATGTGCCAGACTGATTTCTCCCGGCTGCGGAAACGAGCCTCCACCTACCATCGCCACATCCGAAATCGTATGATGCGGAGCGCGAAATGGACGTTGCGTCATCAATGAGGTCTCACTTCCTATCTTCCCTGCTACGGAATGGATTTTGGTGGTCTCTAACGACTCATGCAACGAAAAAGGCGGGAGAATAGAGGGCAAACGCTTTGCCAGCATCGACTTTCCACTGCCGGGAGGACCTATCATCAACAGATTATGCCCACCGGCAGCCGCTACTTCCAAAGCACGCTTTACGTTCTCCTGACCGCGCACCTCCGAGAAATCATAATCGAACAGCTGTTGCTTTGCATAAAACTCCTTGCGGGTATCCACGACCGTTGGCTCCAGCTCCTTTTTCCCCTCCATAAACAGGATGACATCCTTGATATTCGTGACACCATAAACGTCCAGATTGTTGACTACGGCAGCCTCCCGGGCATTCTGTTTCGGCAGGATAAACCCTTTGAACCCCGCTTCGCGGGCTTTGATAGCGATGGGCAAGACACCCCGGATGGGATTCAATGTCCCGTCCAACGACAGCTCTCCCATCAACATATATTGAGAGAGCTTCTCGGAACTAATTTGCTCAGCGCCTGCCAGAATGCCTATGGCCAACGGCAAATCATAGGCAGACCCCTCCTTGCGGATGTCCGCAGGAGCCATATTAATCACAATCCGGTTACGTGGGAATTTGTATCCACTGACTTGAAGCGCAGAGATAATGCGCTCATGACTTTCGCGAATCGCCACATCCGGCAATCCGACCAGAAAGAACTGAATGCCGCTCGTACAGTTTACTTCAATCGTAATTATCGTGGCTGAGATGCCCTGTACAGCCGCTGCAAATGTTTTGACTAACATAGTTAAGTATCCTTTTTACGTTATTATTTCATGTTAAGGTATCAGGGAATCCGCAGTTACTGCTTTTCCCCTAATAACTCTTCCAAAGTATCCCTGATTTCTACATTATTCTCGGTTTTCAACAGAATCTTCTTGTCTTTGTCAATTAAATAGCAGCTCGGAAGTTCACTGACATTATATAAATCAATCAAAGCCGAAGCCTGCCCGGCAGAATCGGTCACCAGATTCCAAGAGATAGTATCCTTTTTGATTTGCGCTCTCAACTTATCCGCATACTCGTCCAAGGTAATCACAATCAGTTCTAGTTCCTCTACCGAGTAAGTCGCAGCAATCTGACTGAGATAGGGCTCCTCCGCATGATTCATTCCGCCCCATGGTCCCGTAAATGCCAATAAAATATACTTATCAGGAATCTTCGACAAATCAATCTCCTTTCCCAACAGATTCTTCACCTTGAAACTGGGAGCTTCTGCCCCGATGCTAGTCCGTTTGGCACGTACACTATATTCCTCTAATGCTTTATAGATAAAATGCTCACGCAACTTCGGAGAAATCAATGCCAACAACTCATCAACTTCCCGCGTATCATCTGGATTAGTAAAGAAATATTGAATCAATGCCAATGATGCCGCTTCGTCCGGATGCTTTTTAATCTGTAGGATAGCTTGTTCTTCCAGCTGATGATTCACATTCGTCAGCTTTGACATCAGGTCAGCCTCTTCTATCGGGTCAATCTTCTTCTTTTCCAACTTGGCAATCAAATCGGCCTGCTCTTTCCACAAATTAGAAGAGGCACTCCTGAAATCCGACAACTTGCCATTGATATCGCTTCCTCCTTTAATCTGGAACAAAGAGACATAACGCACATCTCCATTTACTTTCACCCGTTTGCCCGGCGTCAAGAAAACAGTGGCCCATTGTGTCTTATCATTCATTAAAAGAGTGGCGGTATGATAATCGCCCGTTTTTTGTATTATTTCAAACTTGCCCTCCGGTTCACAAGTCAACGTATCAATCAACTTCTCACTCTCACTCTCAAAAATCACATAAATAGTCGGCTCTTCCAGATTGGCAATCTTCCCTTCTATCCGGTAAGTCCAATTATCACTGCAGGCAGTAAACCCGAGCAATACCACTATTATCAAAGCAATATACTTCTGCATGTACCTAAATCCCCTAAAATAGATTCTAACACGGCGTAAAGGTAAGAAATATTTTTTAATGTACGTTATAAATATGAAATCTATTTACAAGAAATCGGCAAATTATTTTAGAAGAAACAAAAAAAGGCATGCTTTCGCACGCCTTTTTCTTTTTATTGGGGGTCTTATTATAATTTCGGACCAGCAGCAACCAATGCCTTACCAGCATCGTTGCCTGTAAACTTAGCGAAGTTCTTGATGAAGCGGCCTGCCAAGTCTTTAGCCTTTTCTTCCCACTGAGCAGCGTCAGCGTAAGTATCACGCGGATCAAGAATTTTCGGATCAACACCCGGCAATTCTGTCGGAACAACGAAACCGAAGAACGGAATCGTCTTTGTCGGAGCTTTATCAATAGAACCGTCAAGGATAGCGTCGATGATACCACGAGTATCACGGATAGAGATACGCTTGCCAGTACCGTTCCAACCTGTGTTAACCAAGTATGCCTTAGCACCTACCTTTTCCATCTTCTTAACCAACTCTTCAGCATATTTAGTCGGGTGCAAGCTCAAGAATGCAGCGCCGAAGCAAGCTGAGAATGTCGGAGTCGGTTCAGTAATACCACGTTCTGTACCAGCCAACTTAGCGGTGAAACCAGACAAGAAGTAATATTTAGCTTGTTCTGCGCTCAGGATAGAAACAGGAGGCAATACGCCGAATGCATCAGCAGACAAGAAGATTACCTGATGAGCGTGCGGGCCTTTAGAAACCGGCTTAACGATATTGTTGATATGATAGATAGGATAAGATACACGAGTATTCTCAGTTACGCTCTTATCAGCGAAATCAATCTTTCCATTAGCATCTACTGTAACATTTTCCAACAAAGCGTCGCGCTTGATGGCATTGTAGATATCCGGTTCGCTTTCCTTATCCAAGTTGATAACCTTAGCGTAGCAACCACCTTCATAGTTGAATACACCTTCGTCATCCCATCCGTGTTCATCGTCACCAATCAACAGACGTTTCGGATCAGTTGACAAAGTAGTCTTACCTGTACCAGACAGACCAAAGAAGATAGCAGAATCAGTACCTTCCATGTTCGTATTAGCTGAGCAGTGCATAGAAGCGATACCACGCAACGGGTTCAAGTAGTTCATGATTGAGAAGATACCCTTCTTCATTTCACCACCGTACCAAGTATTCAAGATAACCTGTTCGTTGGTCTTCAAGTTGAATACAGTAGCTGTTTCAGAGTTCAAGCCTAATTCTTTGTAGTTTTCAACTTTAGCCTTCGCTGCGTTGAATGATACAAAATCAGGTTCACCGTAGTTAGCCAATTCTTCAGCAGTTGGACGAATGAACATGTTCGTTACGAAGTGAGCTTGCCAAGCAACCTCCATGATGAAACGAACTTTTAAGCGAGTAGCCGGGTTTGCACCGCAGAATGTATCGACAACAAACAAACGCTTGCCAGACAATTCCTTAACAGCTTTAGCTTTCAAATCTGCCCAAGCCTCTTCTGAGCAAGGCTTGTTATCGTTTTTATATTCATCAGAAGTCCACCATACAGTGTCCTTGCTTGCTTCATTATAAACAAAGAATTTGTCCTTAGGAGAACGACCAGTGTAGATACCAGTCATTACGTTTACAGCACCCAGTTCTGTCACTTGACCCTTTTCATAACCTTCCAATTCCGGTTTAGTCTCTTCTGCAAACAGAACATCATAAGACGGATTGTGTACGATTTCCTTTACATCAACAATTCCGTACTTGCTTAAATCTAAATTAGCCATCTTGTTTTAAAATTTAAATGATTGACTTGTATAAATTATTTTCTCTTTCTTCCTATTTTTAATCCAGGCATTCTGATTTTGCCTTTTCTATCATTAGAAACAACTCTTCTGCCCGTATTTTTTCTGTGCACAAAAGTAATATTTTTTTCTGGAAGCAAACATCGTATTAAGGAAATTTTTCAGTAATAATATTCCTTTTTGGGGAAATTTATTTTTCCATCCTGAAATTGCGAAATGGAGTTGACAAAATGACGGATGTTTGAGAGAAATTGAAGGTGATTTTCTGTAACCTTCAGGAAATATCGGACAAATCCTTATTTCAAGACGGTATAAACCAACTCATTTTTGAAAAACAGATGGAATGAACTTGTGTACATCCACTGCACTTGTCCGTTCGATTCCAATACAGTTTGCGGCTTACCAAAGGCCAAAAGACACTCTGTCTCATTCATACCGACGACAGCCTTGCGCAAGCG
Organism: uncultured Parabacteroides sp.; assembly: GCA_949289155.1. Lineage (GTDB taxonomy): Bacteria > Bacteroidota > Bacteroidia > Bacteroidales > Tannerellaceae > Parabacteroides. The sequence continues at coordinate 1,766 of CASEMX010000029.1, read as the reverse complement.
AATCTCTTCCCAATGCGTAATCGCAGGCAATCAGTTTGTCTGTATAAGCGAACATCCGGAGCGGTTATCCATTGAACGGAATTAGCAGGATACCCCACTACGGTTATCTCGTAACCTGTTCTAACATCGTTTGTTCGGAAATTAAACGTCGCCGCAACAATCACATCCGCTTTATGCTTGCGCGAAGATTGAAATCTCTTCAGAATTTCTATTTTTAATATTCAACGTATTTATGTGCTTTCGCTCCCCATTTATCTTTTTACAGCAGGAACCTTCTCCTATAATCAGTACTACCTTTTCCTATAATCAGTACTACCTTTTTCCAAAATCAGTACTACCTTTTTCTAAAATCAGTACTACCTTTTCCTAAAATCAGTACTACCTTTTCCTAAAATCAGTGCCACTGATTTCTATCCTTTGTGCTGACCCCGGTGTATCCCGCGCACTGATTGCATCTACATTCGGATAACCCTGAGATGGTATAAACAAAATAGAGACGATTACTTATCAATAATTATTCCCTATTCTATCTTGCCATATTCGCATCGGTTACATCCAACTCATGTTGTATTCCCTCTTCTCTATCCCAAATGTCTCCGCCACGAACAAATCCGACACAAACAGGTATAACCAAAAAGATTACAGAAATGTAGCCTATTTCGGAGACAGGTTTATCCAAAACTTCTGAAAGGAACAAGAAAAAATCACAATTCAAGATATGGCAAATGCGCCACAAAAGGAGGGTATCGATACTTTCTTTCGCGAAAATCTTATAGACATCAAGGCGAGTACAGCATAATTGGGCAGCAAACCAAAATAGCCGTTATATTTGATAAAAAACGGCTGACGGATAGTATATATCTTACTTTATTTTCCGTCAGCCGTCCATTATTTACTTAATCTCCCAAGTCTCGCAACTTCTTAAGAACTCGTCTAAGGTGCGACTTGGCATCTTTGCCTGAACCTCTTTAATCTGCTCATGGACTGCTTCATCGTAGGTCGGCGCATCCACATCGCGGATGATTCCTAAAGCGACGGGCATGTTGCCTCCCATCATAGCCAGCATCATGTGCAAGGTATTATCTTGGCAATGCGCATCATGTACCAATACGTCATCCAAAGTATAGCCATCCTGACCGATGGTTACCGATTTCAGTTTCAATCCGTCCAATACGATACCTTTGTCGTTGTTCGCGCCATAAATCATCTTTTCACCATGACGCAAGAAGATGGTGCGGTCTGCACGGAATTCTTTATCGGTAATCTGCTTATGGATGCCATTATTGAAGATAACACAATTAACCAATACCTCTGTTACGGAAGCCCCTTTGTGCCGTGCCGAAGCCGCAAGGATATCTGTCGTATTCTTCAAATCCACATCGATTGCCCTCGCGAAGAAGTTGCCCCGTGCACCCAATGCCAACTCTGCCGGAATGAACGGATCTTCCACCGTACCGTAAGGTGAACTTTTGGAAACGAAGCCACGGTCGGATGTAGGCGAATATTGTCCTTTAGTCAAGCCGTAGATTTTATTGTTGAACAGCACAATATTTAAATCCACATTGCGACGGACAGCGTGGATAAAGTGATTTCCTCCGATTGCCAAACAATCGCCATCACCGGTAATCAACCAGACACTCAAATCCGGGCGTGCAGTCTTCACACCTGTAGCAATAGCCGCTCCACGACCATGAATCGTGTGGAATCCATAACTATTCATATAATAAGGAAGGCGAGAAGAGCAGCCGATACCTGAGATGACCGCC
>CASEMX010000028.1 GCA_949289155.1 uncultured Parabacteroides sp. | reverse complement strand
TACCTCTCTTAGAAAGAGAAATACTAAATGTGTATATATTATGGTATGGATTGCTAACAGTAGAATAGGAGATTCGAGTTGAAGGTGCAGCCATGAAAGGAGAGCGTACTATGAAAAGACACCTCCTTAAAGCTGATTGAGATTCTATGCAGGTTCAAGACAGAATAGGAAGGACCGGCATTTGTTTCACTTAAAACACACAGATTTATGAGAAAATCGAGGATTGGGAGCAATAGTATTCCCGGATTTAGAAACACAGTTAGGGTTGTGGAAATGACAACCTTGATGTCTCTCCTCGCTGCCATAGGGAATGTGCAGGCAGCTCCGGCGGGAGACATAGTTGCGGTAGCGCAACAAACAAAGACAGTCACCGGTGTGGTAAAGGATGCCGCCGGCGAGCCTATCATCGGTGCGAATATCGTGGTGAAGGGCACAACAAACGGTACGGTGACCGACTTGGATGGTAACTTCACCTTGCAATGCCCGCCTAACGCGGTGTTGGTCGTAACCTATGTAGGATTCACGGAGCAAGAGATTCCGGTGGGCAGCAAATCGGAACTGATGATTACCCTTCGCGAGGATTCGCAGAACTTGGACGAAGTAGTGGTCGTAGGTTATGGAACGCAGAAGAAGGTCACGCTGACCGGCGCTGTAGCCGCCATCAAGGAAGATGAGTTGATTACGACCAAGAACGAAAATGCGCAGAACATGTTGACCGGTAAGATTCCGGGTGTCCGTGTGATGCAGAAGTCGGCCGAACCGGGCTCGTTCAACAACAACTTCGATATACGTGGTATGGGTGACGCACTGGTCATCATCGACGGTGTACCGCGAGACAACATGACCCGCCTTGACCCGAACGACATCGAGTCTATCTCAGTCTTGAAGGATGCTTCGGCAGCAATCTATGGTGTACGTGCAGCCAACGGTGTCGTATTGATTACTACGAAGAAGGGTAAATCGGGACACGTAGAACTGGAGTACTCGGGTAACGTAGGATGGCAGAACCCCTCAGGTGCGGTGAAGAGTGTCAGTGCGGCAGATTGGATGACGCTGAAGAACGAAAAGAGCATGCACAACGTTAATGGCGGTACGCTGGTATATGACTTGGATGAGATAGAGGCTTACCGCAACGGAACGAAGCAGGGAACTGATTGGTATGACGCCGTAATGCGCCCATTGGCCCCGCAGACACAACACTCGTTAAGTGTCCGGGGAGGAAACGATCGTACCAACTACTACATGAGTGCCGGCTACCTGTATCAGGAATCATTCCTCCGCAGCAAGAGCTTGGATTATGACCGCTTCAATGTCCGCTCTAACATCTCGACTAAGATTACAGACCGCCTGAAGGTGGATTTGAATATGAGCGGCATCATGGACCAGAAAGACCAGCCGTACCAGAACTCCGACTGGATTATCCGTGCCATGCAACGTGCCCCGGCTACTCAGCCTATCTATGCCAACAATAATCCGGATTATCTGTTGTATGGTTGGATTGAAGGAGATAACCCGGTGGCTATGATGGATGCCGACCAAGTAGGATATAAGAAGTATAACAACAAATGGTTCCAGACATCGGCGCAAGTAACCTATGACTTGCCATGGATAGAAGGCTTGCAGGCGAAGGGTATGTTCAGTTATGACTATCAGATAGCCGATAATAAGATATATGCACGTACATATAATGAATATGAATATGACGAAGCGACGGATACCTATACGGCACGTGAACGTGAATCACCCTCTACTTACCGTCGTGAGCATTATACGAAGCAGTCGTGGTTGTATCAGGTATCGTTGAACTATGCGCATACCTTTAACGATGCACATAACGTAAGCGGCTTGTTGTTGTTGGAAGGTCAACGCCGGGATGGTGACAACTTCTTCGCCAAACGAGAGATGGCATTGGACTTGGACCAGCTCTTTGCAGGAAACACAACCAACCAAGAGGGCAATATGAGTACGAACTACGACCAGAATAATCCGGCGAACCGCGATTTGTATCAGGAATCGAACATGGGTCTGGTAGGTAAGTTCGGCTATGACTATAAATCGAAGTATCTGGCAGAGTTCAGCTTCCGTTATGATGGGTCATCTAAGTTCGGTTCGGGTGCTCAGTGGGGCTTCTTCCCTTCAGGTTCTATCGGATGGCGTATATCGGAAGAGGACTTCTGGAAAGAATCACCGTTGTCATTCATCAACAATGCCAAGGTTCGTGCATCGTATGGTAAGTTAGGAGACGACCGTGCTTCTAATTACCAATTCATCACAGGTTACACCTATCCTTCGAGCGGAGCCAATAATACCCGTCCGGGCGGTTATGTATTTAATGGTTCTTATGTAAATGCCAGTGAAAGCAAAGGTATCATCAATCCGGACATCACTTGGTATATCGCAAAGACATTCGACGTAGGTGTGGATTTGACAGCTTGGGATGGTCTGTTGGGTATTACGGCAGATTACTTTAGCCGTACACGTACAGGATTGTTGACGACTCGTGCAACCAGCTTGCCGACAGTCGTAGGAGCCAGCCTTCCGCAAGAGAACCTGAATGGTGACTTCACGCAAGGTTTCGATTTGGAAGTATCCCATTACAATCGGGTAGGGGACTTCGGTTATAACCTGAAAGCTATCTTCTCTTATACTCGAACCAAGGATACCTACATCGAACGTGGCGAATCAGGTAACTCGTATGAGAACTGGAGAAACAATACGAACGAACGTTACCAGAATATCGTGTGGGGATATGGCGACGGAGGCCGTTATACTTCATACGATGATATTGCCAATAGCGATATCTATGTAGGATATGGAACCTTGCCGGGCGATTATAAATATGAAGATTACAATGGTGATGGCATTATCTCTGATTTGGATAAATATCCTATCGGTTATGAGAACCGCCCGTTGATTAACTTCAGTTTGAATATCGGTGCAGATTGGAAAGGCTTCGACCTGAACTTACTGTTCCAAGGTGCAGCTATGCAGTATAACCGTTATATTGAGCAGTTGCGCGAACCGATGTGGGGAAATGATTATTCGAATGCATTGGATTACTTCATGGACCGTTGGCATCCGGTTGACCCGACCGCAGATCCTTATGACCCAAGTACGGAATGGGTGAGCGGAGAATATGCCTATACCGGAACATTGGCAGACGAATATTCAGCCTACAATGTACATAATTCGAGCTATGTTCGTTTGAAGAGTGCCGAATTAGGTTATACTTTCCCGCAGAAGTGGATAGAAAAGAGCGGCATCAAGAGTTTGCGTTTGTATGTGAACGGTTATAACCTGTTTACTATAAAGGGCGTTCCGTTTGACCCTGAACATTCCGGAAATGATTCTTACGGAAACTTGTATCCGTTGAATAGAACCTTCTCTGTAGGTGTAAATGTTAAATTTTAATTGATAAAGTGCGTTATGAAGATTACAAAATATGTATTATGTTTGGCTTTAGCTTGCAGTATGCCAGCTTGTGTGGAATTGGATGTCCCGCCATTGAACGTAGTGCAGAATGATGACATATTTAGTTCTGTAAATGGCATAAATTCTTATTTAGCGCGGGTATATAGCGGTATGCCGATGGAAGATTTCCGTTATTCTCCTGAGCGCGGTTTGTTTAACTTCTGGGCATTGACACCGATGTGTGTAGTAGATGGTGAAGCTATAAACCGTGACCAAGGCGGGGCGCAGAGCGAAAATACGAAATATTGGAACGATGGTTATAAGTCTCTCCGTGATATTAATTATTTCTTGGAGACTTTGCCGGATTATGCTTCGAATTTCCAAGAAGCGGATATGCAAACATGGCGCGGAGAAATGTACTTCAATCGTGCGTTTGTCTATTTCGCATTGGTAAAGCGCTACGGTGGTGTACCTATTGTCAATGAGGTCTTGAATTATCCGGAACAGTCGATAGAAGAGTTGATGACGCCTCGTGCATCGGAAGAGGCAGTTTGGGAACAAATCAAGGCGGATTGTGATGAAGCATACAACCTTTTGCCTGAAACGAACGATTTGGGTCGTGCCACGAAGTATGCTGCTGCGGCTTTAAAGTCAAGAGCGATGCTATATGCCGGTTCGATTGCCAAATATAACCAGATTACATTGACAGATGATAATGGTAATCGGTTGTGCGGTATTCCGGCAGACAAAGCTACGGGATATTTCCAAGAGGCTTACGATGCAGCTAAGTTATTGGAAGGACATTTCTCACTGTATATGGACGATTGGAAAGCAGACGATAAGGAGGCGCAGTACCAGAACTTCGTTAATATGTTCTTCAACGATAATAGTTCGGAGAATATCCTGATTCGTCAGTATGAATATCCGAACTCGGTTCATGGGTATGATTGTTATGCTATTCCTCGTCAGTTCATGGTCGGTGGTTATTCTTCTTATATCTGTCCTACTTTGGAATTTGTAGAGATGTTCGAAGGATTTCCGAAGGATGAAGAGGGACATATTGTGACTACCGACGAGAGCGGACATTATGTACTATATGATAATCTGACAGACCTGTTTGCGAATGCGGAGCCTCGTTTACGTGCAACGGTTATTTTGCCGGGTGACGAATTTAAAGGTGAAGCGGTCGAGATGTGGCGTGGCATTTATACCGGCTCGGTGGATGGTGGTATCTCTCCATTGATTCCGGAAGGGACATTGCCGAAGTATGAAGCTACAGATGCGGCAAGTGTATTGGTTACAAGCCAGAGTGCCAGCAATCAGACGGTATATACGTTGTCGAACGGGCAGACTATGAATGCTGCCGGACGGAGCGGACGTTTCCAGAACGATGCTGCAGCTACGATTTCCGGATTTGCTGTGCGTAAGTATCTGAATCCGGACATGCCGGCTGCTGAAGTGGTAGAGAACCGTTCCGACCAGTCTTGGATTGAGTTCCGTTATGGTGAGATTCTATTGAACCGTGCGGAGGCTGCACTGGAATTGGCTGAAGCTGGAAAAGGGGCGAATTACAAAGAAGATGCGTTCAATTGCATTAATGACATCCGCGAACGTGCCGGAGCTACGTTACTGACCAACTCGGCTGCTTTGACGATGGATACGGTTCGTATCGAAAGACGCAAAGAGTTAGGCTTCGAAAACAAGACATGGTGGGATTTGAAGCGTTGGCGTATCTTGGATAGAGAGCAGAACAATACGATGTATCGCGTATTGAATGCGTTCTATGCAGACCAAGCAGGCAAATGGTTCTTCGATGCTCGTTTCGATGAGGAGAATCGCCGTTATACGTTCGATACACGTTGGTATTATGTAGAAATTCCGACGGATGTAATCAATAGCGACGACTTGGATCAGAACCCGGGTTATTAATTTATTTAAGGTAATAAGGAATATGAAAAAGATATTTTATTCTTTGGCTGCTGGCTTGGCGTTATTAGCTGGCACTTCCTGCCAAGAGTTCGATAACTACGAAGCACCGCAGGAGACATTGAAGGGAGCGATTATCGATAAGGATACGCAATTGCCTTTCCAAACGGAGACGGGAGACAATGGCGTTCGCATACGCTTGATGGAGTATAGTTGGAGCGAGAATCCCACGCCTTACTATTTTACGGTGAAGCAGGATGGAACGTTCAACAATACGAAGATATTCAAAGGAAATTACGGCATCGAGCCGCTCGGAGCCTTTGTTCCACTGGGTGAAACGGTCCGGGACATCGAAGGGACGGTCGAAATGAACTTCGAAGTGGAGCCTTTCTTGCGGGTAGAGTATGTGGGCGAGCCGGTTGTGAATGGCGATAAGATTTCTGTCCAAGCAATAATTACGCGCGGTACAACCAATCCGAGCTATCAGCAGGCGGTTTCGGATGTTTACCTTTATATCAATGCATCAAGCCCTTATGTAGGCAATAATAACTTTGATGACCGTTATGATGCTCATTTGAGTGGTGACGATGTAGCAGATATTTTAGGTAAGACCATCACTTTAACGACCGAAGGTAGCCTTCCTTCCGGAAGAACTTACTATCTTCGCGTCGGTGCACGCATCGATACGGATGTGGATGGCGTGAAACGTTACAATTACTCGGATGTCAAGACGGTTGATATGCCGTAAGAACGTCCGTTAAGTAGCGTGGCTGGAATCGGACAACGGCTGTTACACATTCGGACAACAACTGTGTTACATTCGGACAACAGCTGTTAAACATACGGACAACAACTGTTGTCCGATTTCTTTGTCGGATATAACGGATAGATTTAGTAGAACATTTTGACTTTAAAAAGGAATATACATGAAAGCAGACGTAAAGAAAGTATTGACAGGTTGCCTGTTATTATCGTTTGTCTGGACGGGATGTCAGTCCGGACCGCAGGCAGAGAAACAACAGACCAGTGGAAGAGAAAAGACGGCATTCCAAACCAGCCAACCGTGGAGGCCTACGATTGATAACCGGGCGGATGTGGCGATTGTCTATGGTGTAGGCGGGAATCCGTCGGATAAGAAGAAACAGAAAATGTCCTTTGAGGAGCGTGTGCAGAGCTGGCGCGACCATGGGTACATTACGCACTTCATGACCGGGAGCGCATGGGGTGAATATCAGGATTACTTTACCGGGCAATGGGATGGCAAGTGGCATTTGGACGAAGGCCAAGTTACTAAGAAAGGCGATACCATCTGGCATGGTCACATGGTTCCTTACATCGTTCCGTCGAAGAATTTCATTAAGTATATGCAGGAGAAGCATATCAAGCGGGTAATTGATGCAGGCATCGATGCGATTTACTTGGAAGAACCGGAGTTCTGGGCGCGGGGCGGTTATAGTGAAGCCTTCAAGCGGGAATGGAAGGAGTACTACGGTTTCGACTGGCGACCGCAGCATGAGTCCGCAGAGAATACCTACCTTTCGAACAAGTTGAAGTACCACCTTTACTACCGTGCGCTGAACGAGATGTTTACTTATGCCAAGGAGTATGGAAAGTCGAAGGGGATGAACATCCGCTGCTATGTCCCGACGCACTCGTTGGTGAATTATTCGCAGTGGCAAATCGTGAGCCCGGAGGCGAGTCTGGCGTCATTGCCTTGCGTGGACGGGTATATTGCCCAAGTATGGACAGGTACGTCCCGCGAGCCTAACTTCTTTGACGGAGTGAAGAAGGAGCGCGTGTTCGAGAATGCCTTCCTTGAGTATGGATGTATGGAGTCGATGACTGCTCCGACCGGGCGCAAAGTCTATTTCCTGACCGACCCGATTGAGGACTGGCCGCGCGATTGGGCAGATTATAAGAAGAACTACCAAGCTACTTTCACCGCCAAGTTGCTCTATCCGGATAATAACAATTATGAGGTAATGCCGTGGCCGGAACGTATCTATGAAGGGCTCTACCGCACCAGTGCCAATAGTGAGGAGAAGACCCGTATCCCCCGCTTCTATTCTACGCAGATGCAGGTGATGATTAATACCTTAAATAATATGCCCCTTTCTGATAATCGGGTCAGCGGGTCGGAAGGCATCAGTGTCTTGATGGCAAACTCGTTGATGTTCCAGCGTGCACCGGAGCCGGTGGCGGGCTATGACGACCCCCAACTCTCCAACTTCTACGGTCAGGCGCTGCCCTTCTTGAAGCGAGGAGTGCCGGTGCATCTCATGCATATCGAGAATGTCTCTTACCCGGAGAATTGGAAAAAGACAAAGGTTCTGCTGATGAGCTACTCCAATATGAAGCCGCTGGATAAAACGGCGCATCAGTACATTGCCGACTGGGTGAAGAATGGCGGCGTATTGGTATATAGCGCGACCGACAAGGATTCGTTCCAGAGTGTGCAGGAGTGGTGGAACCAAGAGGGCAACAGCTATAAGGCTCCATCTGAGCACCTGTTCGAACTGCTGGGCTTAGACCCGGATTTGAAGGAGGGCGAATATGCTGCAGGCAAAGGTACGGTTTATGTCTTCCGCGAAGACCCGAAGGACTTTGTCATGAAGGCGGACGGCGATAAGGACTATGTGGCGACCGTAAAGCGCCTCTACGAGCAGAACGCACGGGCTGGCGAGCTTCAGTTCAAGAACAACTTCTACTTGGAACGCGGCGCATACGACTTGGTATCGGTTATGGACGAGAGCGTGAGCGATGAGCCGTACACTGTTAAGGGCTTGTTAATCGACCTCTTCGACCCCGAACTGCCTGTCCTCTCCGAAAAGGTGGTACGCCCGAACGAACAGGCATTCCTGCTGGATATCAACCGTGTCGAGAACCCGAATCAACCGCAGGTATTGTGCGGCGCAGCTCGTGTCTATGACGAAGAGGCAAAGGCTTCGTCCTACAGTTTCGTGGCTAAAAGCCCGATTGAGACGACCAATGTGATGCGCGTCCTCTTGCCCAATGAGCCGAAGTCGGTCAAGATTACCGACGCCAAGGGCAAAGAGCTGTCTGATGCTTCCAGCACATGGGATGCCGGCAGCCGCACCTGCCTCTTGAAGTTCGAGAACAGTCCGGAGGGCATCCACGTGGCTTATGCTTGGTAAGGATTTTCCCCTACTGCAATGAGAGAAAAACCTTCACTATAGTGACGGCCTTGGGTTCACTATAGTGAAGGTTTCGGGTCTACAGTAGTGAAGGCAAAAGGTAGATAGTAATGTCTCCGAGAGCATCATTGCAGTAAGGGATAACGTATGAATAATTAGCAGAATAATCGAATATAGATATGAATAAGATACGAAGACTGATAAGCGTCCTCCTGTTCGGGGGCGCTTTTCTTGCGGCTGAGGCAGGAGGGGATTGGGTGAACTACGTCAATACCCTGCAGGGCACGAACTCCAAGTTCGAGCTGACCCGTGGAAACACGTATGCCACGACCGCTTACCCTTGGGGAATGAACTTCTGGACACCGCAGACGGGAGAGGTAGGCAGCGGTTGGATTTACCAGCACTTCCGCGACTCGATTCGCGGTTTCCGCCAGACGCACCAGTGCAGTTCTTGGACGAACGACTACGGTGCATTCTCAGTGATGCCGGTGGTCGGCAAGCTCCGGGTAGACCAGTACGGACGCGCCGCCCGCTTCAGTCATGAGCGAGAGACGGCCAAGCCGAACTACTATAAGGTGGAGTTCGACAATGGGCAGGTAACAGAGATGTCGCCCACCGAACGCGGCGTCTACTTCCGCTTCACCTATCCGAAGGGAGAGGGAGCCTACTTGGTGCTCGACGGGCATCGCGGAGGCAACATGGTACGCATCTATCCCGAAGAGCGGAAGATTGTAGGTTTCACCCAGAATGGCAACCACTCCTGTCCTCAAGGCTTTGCCAACTACTTCGTGCTCCGTTTCAACAGGCCTTTCAAGAGCTATGGGACATGGAAGGGCGATGCAGGCGAAGTCTCGCCTTCGAGCCGGGATGTGGTCAGCCCTCATGCCGGTGCGTATGTCGAGTTCGAAGCAGGCTCGATGGTCGAGGCAAAGGTCATCTCCTCCTTCATCAGTATCGAGCAGGCGGAGATGAACTACCGGCGCGAGCTGGAGGGACTCAAGAGTCTGGAGGAGGCACGCAAGCTGGCGGGCGAGGCATGGAACAAGGAGTTGGGCAAAGTGGAAGTCGAGGGCGGAACCGAAGAGGAGAAAGCGACCTTCTACTCCTGCTTCTTCCGTTCGATGCTGTTCCCTCGCAAGTTCTACGAGTTCGATGCGAATGGCGACCCTATCTATTACAGCCCCTATGACGGGCGGCTGCATACAGGATATATGTACACCGACAATGGCTTTTGGGATACCTTCCGCGCACAGTTCCCGCTGAATGCCTTGCTGCACCCGGAGATGCACCAACGCTATATCCAATCGCTCTTGGACGCCTATGACCAGAGCGGATGGCTGCCCTCGTGGTCCTTCCCCGGACATAACTGCGGAATGGTAGGCAACCATGCTGCCTCCCTCTTGGCAGATGCCTATGTGAAGGGCTTTACCTTCGATACGGAGAAGGCGCTGAAGGCGATGTTGCACGAGGCGACACACAAGGGTCCGCACGGCCCGTCGAACGGGCGCGACTGCTGGCAGGACTACTATACGATAGGGTATATCCCTTATCCGGAGACGCGCGAATCGGTAGCCAAGACCTTGGAGTTCTGCTACGATGACTTTTGCGCCATGCGCGTAGGCGAGCTATCGGGCAACGCGTATTATGCCGACCAGTTCCGCAAGCAAGTATTGAACTATAAGAATGTATTCGACCCGGCGACCCGATTCTTCCGGGGAAAGAACCGCAAAGGCGAATGGATGCCGAAGGAGTTCGACCCGAAGGAGTGGGGCGGACCCTATACCGAGGGCGGGGCATGGCACTATCGCTGGTCGGTGTTCCATGATGTGCAGGGCTTGATTAATCTGATGGGAGGCGATGCCCGCTTTGTCGCTGCACTGGACTCGGTCTTCTCAGAGGACAACACCTTCAAGGTGGGGACATACGGTTTCGCTATCCACGAAATGACCGAGATGGCGATGATTAACATGGGTCAGTATGCGCACGGGAACCAGCCTATCCAACACATGATTTACCTTTATAATTATGCCGCTGCGCCTTGGAAGGCACAGTACTGGGCACGTCAGGCGATGAGCCGCCTGTATAGTTCCGGTCCGAATGGGTATCCGGGCGATGAAGACCAAGGGCAGACCTCCTCGTGGTACGTTATCAGTGCGATGGGTCTTTACTCAGTATGTCCGGGCACAGACCAGTATGTCATTGGCAGCCCCGTATTCCCGAAGATGAAGGTACATCTGGAGAATGGCAAGACCTTAGAAATCCGTGCGAAGGGCAACAGCTTAGAAAACTGCTATATCCAGTCGGCTACACTGAATGGGAAGAGCTTCTCGCGGACGTGGCTTTCGTATGACGAGTTGATGCAAGGGGGCGTAATCGAGTACCAAATGGGCAGCCAACCGAACACGACACGCGGCATTGCTCCTGAAGACAAGCCCTACTCTTATACACCGATTCATTAAACAACATAATATACAATATGGACAAAACAATCTTATTCTCGATTTGTGCAGCTGCCTTGTTAGGGGGCTGCACAATGGATAACAAGGGCGCGGACGTAGCGTATGAGCCGGTGGCTGAGAATACGCTCCGTGCGCCTGCTTATCCGTTGGTGACGATAGACCCTTATACCAGTGTCTGGTCGTTTACCAATAAATTGTATGATGAGCCGACACGCCACTGGACGGGACGGAACTTTCCGATAGTGGGTGGCGTGCGTGTTGATGGGGTGACCTACCGATTCATGGGGCGCGACCAAGTGAAGGTCAACCCGATTGTCGGCACTGCCTCACAGGGTCTGTGGGATGCGGAATATACCTTCTCGCAGCCGGAAGGGACATGGTGGGAAGGCGACTATTCACCTAAAGGATGGAAGTCAGGCAAGGCGGCTTTCGGTACGCCGGAGAACCCTCATGCGACGGTGGCTTGGCAGGATGGGGACATCTGGGTGCGCCGCACCTTCGACTGGCCTCAGGATGTAGCCAAGGAGGACCTTTATGTGCAATATTCCCATGACGACAACGTCGAAGTTTATCTGAACGGCACGAAGGTGGCGGTCACGGGCAATGGCTTGGATTACGACCTGCTTCAAGAGATACCGGCAGAGGTAGCCGCACAGATTAAACCGACGGGTAACGTGCTGGCTGCCCATTGCCATAATAATGGAGGAGGGGCTTACCTTGACTTCGGTATCGGCAAGCAAATCAAAGAGGGGAACACCTTCGACCAAAAGGCAGAGCAGGTAGCGGCAGTCGTTATGCCGACACAGACCTTCTATACGTTCGAGTGCGGGGGGATTTCGCTGGATGTGATATTTACCTCCCCGGCTGTGCCTACGGACTTGGACTTGGTCTCTGTACCCTATAATTATGTGACCTATCAGGCGAAATCTATTGATGGCAAGGAGCATGAGGTACAGGTTTATCTGGAGGCTACGCCGCTATTGGCAGTGAACACGATTGAGCAGCCGGTTAGCTTCTCTATGGAGCAGAAGGAGGGGATGCACCTCTTGAAGACCGGCACAGTCGAGCAACCGGTATTGCAGAAAAAGGGCGATGACGTGCGCATCGACTGGGGTTACTTCTATCTTGCCGCAAAGCAGTCGCCAAGCGTTACCGTGACTATCGACGAGCAGAAGTCGGCAAAAACGAACTTCATGGCGTCAGGCAAGTTGTCCGGACAGGTCGGTACGACTTCGCAGGATATGCAGAAGCAGATGACGGTGCTGGCTTATGCGGATGACTTGGGCAAGGTCTCCGGCACGGGATTGAAGTCGGGACATCTGTTGTTGGGCTATGACGACCAGTATGCTATCCAATATTTCGGCGATAACCGCATGGCGTATTGGAAGCATGACGGGCAGGTGACAATGGAGCAGGCGCTGAAGAAGGGATTCGATACGTATGCCGAGGCGATGCAGCGTTGTGCGGCATTCGACCGACAGTTGATGCAAGAGACGGCTGCTGCCGGCGGACAACAGTATGCCGAACTGTGTGCGTTGGTTTACCGTCAGGTGATGGCTGCGCATAAGTTGGTTACGGACAAAGAGGGCAATCTGCTTTTCTTCTCGAAAGAGAACTTCAGTAACGGCTCGATTGGCACGGTAGATATTACCTATCCTTCGTCGCCGATGTTTTTGTGCTACAATCCGGAGTTGTTGAAGGGGATGATGACGCCGATATTCCAGTATAGCGAGTCCGGCAGATGGACGAAGCCTTTTGCGGCGCATGATGTGGGAACCTATCCGCAGGCGAACGGGCAGACCTATGGCGGCGACATGCCGGTAGAGGAGAGCGGGAATATGTTGATTTTGAGTGCTGCGATTGCCGAAGTGGAAGGGACGGCCGATTATGCGGCAAAGCACTGGGAGGTCTTGACGACTTGGGCTGATTACTTGAAGAAAGAGGGACTGGACCCCGCGAACCAGCTTTGTACCGACGACTTTGCCGGGCATTTTGCGCATAACACGAATCTTTCGATTAAGGCGATTATGGGCGTGGCAAGTTACGCGAAGTTGGCAGAGATGTTAGGCAAGGCGGACGTAGCTGAGGCGTATATGGCGGATGCGAAGGAGATGGCTTCGAAGTGGGTCGGCATGGCGAAGGATATGGACCATTACCGCTTGACATTCGACCAGCCTGGCACATGGAGCCAGAAATATAATCTGATATGGGACCGCCTCTTGGGATATAACCTTTTCCCTGCTGAGGTAGCGACTACCGAGATGGCGTTCTATAAGACACACCAGAACGAGTATGGCTTGCCATTGGATTGCCGCGAGGACTATACCAAGTCCGATTGGATCCTGTGGACCGCTTGCCTGACCGGTGTCGATGCCGATTTCCAAGCGTTGCTGGCTCCGGTATGGAAGTATGCGAACGAGACCAGTTCGCGCGTGCCGTTGAGCGACTGGCATTTCACATCGAGCGGCGACCAGCGCGGATTCCAAGCCCGTTCCGTAGTAGGCGGCTATTATATGCGGTTATTGCAGGAAAAACTGAAGAAGTAATTCCGATATCACGCTAAACGCACAAGGAGGCACAGAAGGGAAATCCCCGTTCGTGCCTCCTTGTTTCGTTAAAGCTTAATGGCAACATCCGCGCCGGCGCTCCTCGTGGCAGCATCCGTCGTGATGGCGGTGACGGTGGTCGCGCCGATATTCATGCCGTCGGTAATCGCGGCAGCAATCTTCGTGGCGGCGGAACTCATGCCGCTCGTCGCATTCCTCGCAATAATACCCATGGCAGTCGCGGCACTCGTCGCACCGTTCGTCGCATACGCATTTCTCGCAACGGCACTCGCCGCAACAGCACCGCTCGTCGTTCTCTTCTGCAGTAAAGGCGGTGGCAAATGCCGCGAATGACAGCAAAAGCATCGTACTTAAAAACATCTTTTTCATATCTCAGTGATGATTTAATGGGTTGGAACTGTTATTTCTTTCTCTTGATTTGCAAGGCAAATGTAGTAAATCTTATGAAAATACCCTCTCTTGAAATGCCTCTTTTCAAAGGCAAAATTCCGGATATTTATAATTTGTAATTTACAAATATAATCAAATGATGATATTTATTTCTTAGTAATTTACAAAGATATGAATATAATCTATTGATGATATTTGTATTTTTCTAAGTAATAGAAAAATTATATGGAAATATTTTGCACTTTGCTAAGTAATAATCAAATTATAATTGCTATCTTTGTAAACTGTAAAGCTTAAAGAAAGTAGAAAATGATATGACACAGGAACGGGTTCAAATAGAATGCAGTTATTGCGAACGATACAGCAGCAACCAGCGGGCGCACTTTCATGATACGGTTTATGGCATATTGCAGGAGTGCGGTGCATTGGCGGAGGTGCATGTGCCGGAAAGCCTTATGGTGGATTACCGCTCTTGCATCGACATGGAGATTGCCGCGTTAGGGCGGGTGCGGCTGACGGCCTTCAACGAGAAAATCCGTCAGAAAGATGAAGAGCGCAAGCAGTACATCGGTTATCTGTTCAGGCTTATCGAGACGGGAGTGCACTCGCCCCTCAAAGAGGTGGCCGGTGCAGCGCAGATGCTCCTGCCGTTGGTGCGGAAGTATCGCGATTACCGGAAAGGGGGCATCCTCGCACGCAGCAGTACCGTGCTGGGACTGATTGACGCGTTGCAGCAATCGGAGCGTGCCGCTTATGTGCAGCTGTTGCGGCTGGAAGAGGGCATTGCGGCATTGAAGCAGTCGAATGCCGAGTGCATGGCGGAAATCTCGCGCCGGGCGGATGAGCGGATTGCCGGTAAGATGGACAATACGTTAGTGCTCCGCCCGCGTACCGATGGCGTGTATCGGGACATTTGCGAGCGGATTTATGCTTCGCAAGTGTTGTGTGAAGATGCAGAGGTCATGCTGCGCATACAGGCGCTGATTCGGCAAATCAATCAGGCGATAACCGAAAACCTGCGCTCCTACCGGCAGAGCCTTGGGCAGCGGCGCGCGGCGCGAAAGAAGAACGGGGAGGAGGGATAACAAAAAAGAGCACATCTGCGGGATGTACTCTTTCTGAATCGTTGCGGAGGCCTGATTCGAACAGACGACCTTTGGGTTATGAGCCCAACGAGCTACCACTGCTCCACTCCGCGGTATCGTTTTCGGCTGCAAAGATACGATAATATTTCATTAAGTGTAGTCTTATTGTAATATTTTTTTTAGTAAAGATGGTTGGTATGGCTTTTTTCCGTACTTTTGCACGCGAAATTTAAGAATGTGCAAATATATATGCCTACGACTGTTTCAAAAACAAGAGATATGCTGGTAGAGGTGGCCCGACAACTGTTCGCCCGCAAGGGAGTTGACGAGACCACCATGAATGATATTGCACAGGCTTCGGGCAAAGGCCGCCGTACGCTTTACACCTATTTCAAGAACAAAAACGAAATCTATGCTGCCGTCGTCGAATCGGAACTGAACCGGTTGCATAAGGTCCTTTGTGACGTGGCAGAAAAGGAATTGCCGGCGGATGAAAAACTGATGACTTTGATTTATACTCGCTTGGATGCAGTAAAGGCATTGGTGTTCCGTAACGGGACGCTGCGTGCCACATTCTTCCGCGATATATGGCGGGTGGAAAAGGTAAGGAAGAGTTTCGACTTGCGCGAGATAGAAATCATCAAGGGAATATTGGACGATGGCGTGAAGGAAGGTATCTTTTCGATGCCCGATACCGATATTACGGCGCTGGTGCTGCATTACGCATTGAAAGGACTGGAGGTCCCTTATATACGAGGAATCATGGGAGATAACATCAACCAGCGTATCAAACGCAGAGATAATGTAATGAACTTAATATTCAACGGAATCAAGATTAAGTAACAAATATTGGAGATGTATATAAATACGACAGGTTATTACGTGCCCGAAGAGCGGGTCGATAACGAACACTTTTTAGCGCTGAATGGCTTGACAAGCGAGTGGATTGAGCAACGTACGGGGATTCGCACCCGTTCGAAAGCAAAACCCGAAGAGAATATCAACACAATGAGTTTGGAGGCTATTCGTAATGCGTTACCTAAATTGCCGTATGATATAACAGAGGTGGATTTAATCATATCAGCTTCCTATTCACCCTACGATACTGTGGCTACGGCGGCCCATTTAGCACAACATGAGTTTAATATCACGAATGCAAAGGCGCTGTATCTTTCGTCTGCCTGCTCCTCTTTCCTGAATGCGTTGGAGGTTGTGGAGGGATATTTCGCAATGGGCAAAGCAACGAAGGCGTTGATTCTTGGTGCGGATAAGAACTCGGCTTATGCGAACGAGACCAATCCGAAAGATGGCCACCTGTGGGGCGATGCGGCTGCGGCTTTCTTCTTTTCGAAAGAGCGGATGACAGAGAATGATGCGGAAGTCATCGAAGTCTATACGCAAGGCTTAGGTTATTTGCCTAAAGCTCCGGTAGCGGTCCATCTTTGTCCGCGTGACGGAGGGATTATGATGCCGGAAGGTCGGGATGTATTCATGCAGGCATGTACTTATATGCCGAAGAATGTATTATATCTATTGGAAAAGAATGGATATACGCTGGATGAATTGAGTTATTTCATCGGCCACCAAGCGAATATGCGCATTATGTCGAATATTGCTAAGCAACTGGACTTGCCGGAAGAGAAATTCCTCCATAATATCGAGGAATTAGGGAATACAGGTTCTGTCAGCTCGGCATTGGTCTATGCCCAGAACGAATCGCTCTTCAAGAAAGGCGATTTGGTCGCACTGACGGTCTTCGGCGGAGGATATTCGACCGGAGCTTGTTTGATTAAATGTTGAGTTAGTAGTTAAAGGAGTTATAGCAGTTAAAGGAGTTAAAGTCAAATGTTTCGGATAATATTATCAGAAAACTATCGGCTTTAACTTCTAACGAAGCGAAGCGGAGTGTTAACTTCTATAACTCCTTTAACTCCTTTAACTCCTGCTGCTAACTACTAACTACAAATAAAAATAAAGAACAATGAAACTATTAGAAGGAAAAGTAGCTATCGTAACGGGTGCAGCTCGTGGTATCGGGAAGGCGGTAGCGTTGAAGTTCGCTTCTGAAGGAGCGAATGTCGCATTTACGGATTTGGTAATTAACGAAAGTGCGTTGGAAACCCAGAAAGAATTAGAGGCTTATGGCGTAAAAGCCAAAGGATACGCCTCTAATGCTGCAAATTTTGAAGAGACGCATAACGTGGTAGCTGAGATTGTGAAAGACTTCGGTCGGGTGGATATTTTGGTCAACAATGCCGGCATTACTAAGGATGGTTTGATGATGCGCATGAGCGAATCGCAGTGGGATGCCGTATTGAATGTCAATTTGAAGTCGGCTTTCAATTTCATTCACGCTTGTACGCCGATTATGATGAAACAACGTGCCGGAAGTATCATCAATATGGCATCTGTTGTCGGTGTTCATGGAAATGCAGGACAGTGCAATTACTCGGCATCAAAGGCGGGTATGATTGGTTTGGCGAAATCAATCGCTCAGGAATTGGGTTCTCGCGGTATTCGTGCCAATGCGATTGCTCCGGGATTCATCATTACTGATATGACCGCTGCTCTTCCGGACAATGTACGCGAAGAATGGTGCAAGAAGATTCCTTTGCGCCGTGGAGGTACGCCGGAAGATGTTGCCAACATCGCTACGTTCTTGGCTTCTGATATGTCTTCTTATGTATCAGGTCAAGTAATTCAGGTAGATGGCGGTATGAATATGTAAATAATTTCGAATTACGAATTACGGATGAGGAAAAATCTGTAATTCGTAATTCATAATTCGTAATTATAAAAGTGGAAGTTCTTTACGAAGATAATCATATCATAGCAGTTAATAAGACCTGCCGGGAAATTGTACAAGGAGATAAGACCGGCGACACGCCTCTTTCCGAGATGCTGAAGACTTGGCTGAAGGAGAAATACAATAAACCGGGGAATGTGTTTGTGGGTGTGACGCATCGCTTGGACCGTCCCGTCAGTGGTGTGGTTATCTTTGCCAAGACAAGCAAAGCCCTTTCTCGTTTGAATGAATTATTTCGGACGGGCGGTGTGAAGAAAACCTATTGGGCAATAGTAAAGAATCGTCCGCCTAAGGAAGAAGGGGAGCTGGTAAATTGGCTGGTCCGCAATGAAAAGCAGAATAAAAGTTTTGCTTATGATTCAGAGCGTCCGAATGCCAAAAAGGCGGTTTTGCATTATCGGCTCATTGCCCATTCTGATAAATATTATCTTCTGGAAATCGATTTGAAAACCGGTCGCCACCATCAAATACGCTGTCAGTTGGCACGAATGGGATGCCCAATCAAAGGCGATTTGAAATATGGTGCGGAACGTTCTAATCCGGACGGGGGAATCAGCCTTCATGCCCGGAGTGCTGCCTTTATTCATCCTGTTTCCAAACAATCCCTTTGCATTATCGCTCCGGTTCCGAAGGATAATCTTTGGCGCGCCCTGTCGGAATCCGTAGAGGAGTAGTCCTTTTTGAAATGCGCTTTTTTTGTCTTCTATGGAAAAGCTATATAATTACTTCAACGAGCAAATCCAGCAATATACATTTCAGATAAAACGCCTGAAAAAGCAGATTCATACCATTGGAACAATCCGTTTATTCATCGTATTGGCGGCGTTGCTTACTTTTTATTGGGGTTCGTTTCCTACTTGGACGGAGCGAATCGGCGTATTTGCCCTGTTTGCTATCCCTTTCATAGGTTTGATGGTGTATCATAACCGTCTGTTTGCTCGGAAAGCGGATTGTGAGACGCTTTTAGAGTATAACGAAGCCGAGAAAAAAGCATTGGATAACGATTTCTCCGCATTCGATGGGGCAGAAGAGGAGCAGGACGCCGGGCATTCCTTTTCTTTGGATTTAGATTTGTTCGGAAATCATTCTTTATTCCAATCGATGAATAGAACCGTTACGGTTTTCGGGAAAAAGCAGTTGGCGGAATGGCTTAAAAATCCGTTGACGGATAAGCCGGCTATCGAACGACGCCAAGATGCCGTGCGGGAGTTGGCTGCCCAGCCTGAGCTTTTCCAGCATTTTCTTTTGCTTGGGAAAAGAAAGCAGGGGAAAAAGACTGACATCCGGAATTTGGAGCAGTTGAAAAGCGAAGCGAATGTTTTCATTAATCGGCCGCTTTGGAGGGCACTGATATGGATTGTCCCTATTCTTTGGGCAGTTTTGATTATCGGGAATCTATTTGGATTCATTGCCGAGAAATGGTTGGGGATTTATTTAGGCGTTTCGTTCATCCTCGCTTATTGGCGTGCTAAAGATATCTACCGTTTGCATCATTCGGTGGACCAGATTGAACATATTTTGGCGACTTATGCCGAATTGATGAAGGATATTGAGGAGCGGAGGTTTAATGCGGCGTTGCTCTCCGACATTCAGAAAAATTTCTTGGATAAAAATCGAAAAGCATCGGATGCTTTGAAAAAATTATCCCGTCACATCGGTGCGTTGAACCAACGTTTTAGTTTGGCGGGCGTGATATTGAATCTGCTTTGTCTGCGGGATATCCGTCAAGCAATGGCGTTAGAGCAATGGAAAGTCCGTCATAAGAATGACATTACCCATTGGATAGAGGCATTGGCCGAATTCGATGCTCTGTCTTCTTTCGGAAATTATGCGTTTACCCATCCGGATTTCGTTTATCCGGAGATTGTCAGCCAGTATTTCCGGATGCAGGGGGAAAGATTGGGGCATCCGCTCTTGAAGCGTGCGCAATGCGTAAAGAATCCGGTGGATATTCCGCAAAGCTCTTGGTTTTTGATTATCACCGGTGCGAATATGGCGGGCAAAAGTACCTATTTGCGGACCGTCGGTGTGAATTATCTGCTCGCTTGTGTCGGCTTGCCGGTTTGTGCGGACCGTTTGTCGGTTTGCCCGGCGCATTTGGTGACCAGTTTGCGTACTTCCGATTCGCTTGCCGGCAACGAATCCTATTTCTTTGCGGAATTAAAACGGCTGAAGATGATTATCGACCGGCTTCAAAGCGGCGAGAAACTGTTCATTATTTTGGATGAAATCTTGAAGGGGACCAATTCCGTCGATAAACAAAAAGGCTCGATTGCCTTAATGAAACAGCTGATTGCCTATAATGCTTGCGGAATCATCGCAACGCACGATTTGATTTTGGGTACTTTAGAAAAGGAATTTCCCCTGCAAATCAAGAATTACCGCTTCGAAGCGGATATCCGGAATGATGAACTCCATTTCTCCTATCAATTGCAGGAGGGAATCGCCCAAAATATGAATGCTTGTTTTTTAATGAAGAAGATGGGCATCACTGTCTAAGGCATTCCCCCCTATAAAAAACCGGAGGAAACTGCACTTTCCCGTACAGTCCCTCCGGAACCACTTAACTATGAAAAAGACTATTAGTTTTGTTCTTTCAAGATAACGTCGTGCGCACCGCCTTCTACGATAGAAGTAGAAGAAACCAACGTTATTTTTGCTGTTTTCTGCAATTGTTGGATAGTGATAGCGCCGCAGCTGCACATGGTCGCTTTGATTTTGCCCAATGTTACAGCCAAGTTATCTTTCATCTTTCCGGCATAAGGCACGTAGCTGTCCACGCCCTCTTCGAACTTCAGCGCTTCGCTTCCGCCCATATCGTATCGTTGCCAGTTCTTTGCACGGTTAGAGCCTTCGCCCCAGTATTCTTTGACGAAGCTGTTTCCGATTTTCAGCTTCTTGGTCGGCGATTCGTCGAAGCGAGCGAAGTAACGGCCCATCATCAGGAAGTCTGCGCCCATTGCCAAGGCCAAAACCATGTGATAATCGTGTACTAATCCGCCGTCGCTGCATATTGGCACATAACAGCCGGTTTTTTCGAAATAGGCATCGCGGGCTTTTGCTACGTCAATCAGGGCTGTTGCCTGTCCGCGTCCGATACCTTTCTGCTCGCGGGTAATACAGATTGAGCCTCCGCCGATTCCGACCTTGACAAAGTCCGCACCGGCTTCCACCAGATAGTTGAATCCCTCTTGGTCCACTACGTTTCCTGCGCCGACCAACAGTTTATCTCCATAAGTATCCTTAATCCAGCGCAGCGTTTCATACTGCCATTCAGAATAACCGTCGGACGAGTCGATACAAACCACATCGACACCTGCATCGACCAATGCCGGAACGCGTTCTTTATAATCGCGTGTATTGATGCCGGCTCCTACGAGCAGGGTTTTATCCTTGCCTGAAAGTTCGTAAGGGTTCTCGCGATGGCTGTCGTAATCCTTACGGAAGACGAAATATTGGAGATTTTGTTCTTTATCGATAATCGGCAATGTATTCAACTTGTGCTCCCAGATGATTTGGTTGGCTTCAGAGAGCGTGATTCCCGCTTCGCCGACGATGAGCTTCGAGAAGGGAGTCATAAACTCTTTCACCGGTGCGTCCAAGTCATCCTTTTCCACGCGGTAATCGCGGCTGGTCAGTATTCCCAGCAATTTGCCGTTCGGCGTGCCGTCCGCAGTGATTCCGATGGTAGAGTGCCCGGTCCGTTTAACTAACGCTACCACATCGCGCAGCGTATTCTCCGGTGTCAGGTTGGAGTCGCTGATAACGAATCCCGCCTTGAATTTCTTTACTTTGCGTACCATTTCCGCTTGGTTCTCGATGGTCTGAGAGCCGAATATGAATGACAATCCTCCGTTGCGGGCCAATTCGATGGCCAATTCCGGTCCGGAGACGGATTGCATGATTGCGGATACAAAAGGAATATTCAATTGGATAGCCGAGGGCTGCCCTGCATTGAATTTAACCAAAGGAGTTTTGAGTGAAACGTTTTGAGGCGTGCATTCTTTTGTCGTTAATCCGGGGATAAGCAAGTATTCGCCGAATGTTCTTGATACATCGTTTAAGTAAACTGCCATAAGATTTCTATTAAATTAAATAGATGATAGTTTTTCGCGCAAAGGTAAGGATTTCTTTTGGATTCTTCCTTATTTATAGGGCAGGTTTTTTTGGAATTGCCCGAAAATTGAGAACAGGTTGCCCAATGTTAATTTAAAAAAATGGCATTGTGGAAAAAGAAAAAAGTACATCTCTTCCGAAGAGAGGTATTCTATTTTGTAATGAACTGAGCATAATAGGTTTTATTTTTTAATCTTTCGCCAGTTTTAAAACAGAATTTTATAGTATGTCGATTTTTTCTTTGAAATCGAATAAAATTTTTCTACATAATGTGCTATTGTTTATAAAAATTTACGTAGATTTGCGATTGGAAATTCCTCTCTTCGGAAGAGAGGATGTATAGCAAGTTGATGAAAGTGCGGTTGAGAAAAGTGAAATATTATTTTTTATTCATATAAAACACATCGTTTATGTTGAAAAAATTCAAACCTATCAGTTTAATTCTTGCAGGAGCTGCTATCCTGCCTATGTACGCATGGGCAGAGACAGTTCCCTTCAAGCCCGTTACGGATGCCATCCAGCAGGACGGGAAGGTGACAGGAACGGTAACGGACGAAATGGGTCCGGTTATCGGTGCATCTGTCGTAGTGAAAGGTACAACCAACGGCAACATTACCGACTTTGACGGTAAGTTTACGCTGGAGGGTCTGAACAATGGAGATATTATCCAAGTCTCCTATATCGGTTATACGACGCAGGAGATTACCTACACCGGGCAGGCCGCTATCTCGGTGAAGTTGGAAGAGGACTCGAAGAAATTGGAGGAGGTCGTAGTCGTGGGTTACGGTACGCAGAAGAAGGTGAACCTGACCGGTGCGGTCGGCGTAGCTGAAGGCGACGTATTGGAAGACCGCCCTATCGGTAACATCGCGCAGGGATTGCAGGGCGTCGTTCCGAACTTGAATATCGATTTCTCCAGTGGTGACCCGAATGCCAGCACAACGTTTAATATTCGTGGTGCTACCTCATTGAACGGTGGTTCGGCATTGCTGTTGGTCGATGGCGTAGAGCAGGAGGACCTCTCGCTGTTGAATCCGCAGGATATCGAGAGTGTATCTGTATTGAAGGATGCAGCTTCGGCTTCTATCTATGGTGCGCGTGCGGCCTTCGGTGTCGTATTGATTACGACAAAGAAGGGTAAGAAAGCTCAGAAGATGCAAATCAATTATAACAATAACTTCTCATGGTCGAAGGCTTCCCGTTTGCCGGATGGTATCTCTTCAGATAAATGGATTCGTGCCTTGAACCAATCCTATATAAATGGAGGCGAAGGAGCTTATTTTAGTGATGCGCAGGTGGCAGCTATTGATGCTTATATTGCAGGAACAGGTCCATCTTCTTTCGTAGATGAAACCGGACAATATACGGCTGTTGGTCAATGGGCATACGCCGGCAATACCGATTGGTTTAAAGAGATGTATCAGCCCTCTTTCATGCAGCAGCACAATGCCAGCATCAGCGGCGGTACAGAGAACAGCACTTATTACGGTTCGTTGGGTTATAAAGGGCAGGACGGATTATTCCGTTATGGAACGGATAAATATAAGCGTATTAATATGGTGTTCAACTATTCACTTCAGTTGACTAAATGGTTAGAGGTTTCTTTCCGTACGAAGTATAACCGCAATACTTCTGATACGCCGAATACGCAGGCTTATATGGGGTCAAGTCCACATTATGAAATTTATCGTTCATTCCCTTATATTCCGATGTTTTTGGAAAATGGCGATTGGGCAGGAGTCGAAGGTTCTAACTTCAATTATAATATGGTAGGCCGTATGGCACAAGCCGGAAGAAATAAGTATAACTCTGATGATTTCTGGTACACGGCTTCATTCACGTTAACTCCGTTAGCCGGTTTAAGCATTAAGGGAGATTATACCGGTAATAAATATTATGAAGACCAGACAGAGCATTTCAAAGTGTTATATCAAAATGAGCCTGATGGGTCTCAATTGAAAACTTCCAATAATAGTTCTGTAACCAGAAAAACAATCGCTAATACTTATCAGGCATTGAATTTGTGGGCAGAATATAAGCGGAGCTTCAATGATAAACATAATGCGAGTATTATGGTCGGTTATAATCAGGAGAGTAAAAAGAATACGGATTTGAGCATTTCTGCAACAAATTTGTATGATAATAACTTTGGTGTGGTTGATATGGCAAGTACATTCAACCCTCCTGCTGAAGGTGCTACGATTTGGGCAGTACAAGGCGCATTCTTCCGTTTGAACTACGACTATATGCAGCGTTACTTGATTGAGGTGAACGGGCGTTATGATGGTTCATCGAAATATGCGAGTGGTGACCGTTGGGGCTTCTTCCCCTCCGTATCTGCCGGATGGCGTATCTCGGAAGAGCCTTTCTTCGAACCGGCTAAGAAGGTATTCGACAACTTGAAAGTAAGAGCCTCTTACGGTTCGTTGGGTAATCAGGTAACAGACGGTAATTTCCAATACCTGAGTTTCTTGTCTAGCGAAACATTGAATTATATTATGAATGGACAAATCATCAGCGGTTTGACAGCTCCATCGTTGGCAAGTACCAATATTACATGGGAGAAGGTGTATAGCACGAATGTCGGTTTAGACTGGACAATGCTGAACGGTCGGTTGAGCGGTTCATTCGATTACTATATCCGTGATACAAAGGATATGGTGGTGAATAAGACCTATCCGTCAGTATTGGGTACGACGGGCGGTAAAGAGAACTTGGCCGACATGCGTACCAAAGGTATGGAATTATCTATAACGTGGAGCGACCAGATTGAAGATGTAGCTGGAAGTCCATTGCGCTATAATGTGGGTATCGGTATTTCTGATAATACGTCTGAGATTACGAAATATGATAATCCTACGAAGAGCTTGGATGAAACACATTATGAAGGCAAGAAAATCGGTGAAATCTGGGGTTATGTGACGGAAGGTTTCATTCAGACTGAGGCAGAAGCCACAGAAATGGCAGACCGGCAGTCGTTCATCAGCACAACATGGATTCCGGGTGATATCCGTTACGCCGACTTGAATAATGATGGCAAAATCAATCAAGGCAATAACCGTGTAGGCGATTCCGGCGACCGTAAGATTATCGGTAACAATACACCGCGTTATAACTTCAATTTCAACTTGGGCGGTTCATGGAAAGGCTTCGATTTGCGTTTGTTCTTCCAAGGTACAATGAAGCGTGATGTATGGTTGGGAAGCCAGCCGACTTTCTGGGGATATGGCAATGTATGGCAAGCTTGTATCAATGATTATCATGTGGATAATTCTTGGAGTCCTACAAATACGGATGCTTATTATCCGGTTCCGGTTCATAATAGCTCCAGAAGCCGTGAGACACAAACCAGGTATTTGCAGAACGGTGCTTATATCCGTCTGAAAGATGTTACCCTCAGCTATACGATTCCGAAATCGCTCACATCCAAGTTTGGTGTTCAGGCATTGAAGGTTTACGTCAGCGGACAGAACCTTTGGGAAGCAACCGGCTTATATAAATACACGGATCCTGATGCTGTCGGAACGAGAAACGATGACGGTTCCTTGGCGAACAGTGATGGACGTATCTATCCATTTACCCGTTCTTATTCATTCGGTATTAATGTAACATTCTAAAACGAGACAGTTGATATGAAAAAGTTAATAATATTATTCGGCGGAATATTGTTCGTTATGGCACAGAGTTGTGATGTGCTGGATAAAGAGCCGTTAGACACTATCAGTACAGAGCAATATTTCTCAACAGCCAGTGCTCAAGCATTGGAAATTTATTGTAATGATTTGTATCCGAAATTGCTAAGCGGTCATGGCGATCCGGGTGCTTATGGTTTTGGTATGCTGGAAGGGGATTATCAATCCGACAATATCTTACCGTGGGATGCCAATATGGTTGCATTTAGCCAGCACACAATATCTACTTCAGACGATAACTGGAAGTGGGAAAATCTACGCGCTTGCAATGCCTTTTTGGAATATTATGAACAGTCTCCGGAATCGGAAGAATTAAAGCATCAGTATGCAGGGGAAATCCTGTTCTTCCGCGTTATGGACTACTACAATAAAGTACGCCGCTTCGGTGATGTGCCATGGTATGACCATGTATTAAATCCGGGCGATGAGGATTTATATAAAGCTCGCGATTCGCGTATCTTGGTGATGGAAAATATGGTGAAGGATATCGACCAAGCAATTGAATGGTTGCCTACAAAAGCCGAAACAGGAAAAGTTTATCGAATCAGCAAGGATGCTGCATTGGCATTAAAGGCGAGATTCTGTCTGTTTGAAGGTACTTATCGCCGTTACCATAACATCGAAGGTGATACGGAATATCTCCAAATGGCTTACGAGGCTGCCGGTGAATTGATGAAACCGGAATATGGATACGCTTTGTTTACGGGTTCTTCTCCGGCCAAAGCCTATCATGAATTGTTTATCCAGGCAGATTACAACTCAAATCCGGAAGTGATTCTTTCTCGCGAATATGATCCGGGTGTTGGTAAGGGGAATAACGTTACCCGTATGATTGGCGTAGGTGAAACACCTGTAGGCTTCAGCCGCGACGCCATAGAGGATTATCTCTGCGCTACGACCGGACTGCCTATCTCGCTTTGCGGTTGCGAAGGACATACACATCATACGACGCTGGCTGCCGAATTGAATAATCGTGACCCGCGTTTATTGCAGACCGTTGCAACACCCGAACCGGGCGATTATACTTATCAATTGAATGGTCAGCGTCCGGGTATTGGCAAACTGTTGAGCGGTTATTCCTCTTCAACGGGTTATCCTATTGCTAAATTTTATGATGCAGAGAATTTTACGGCAGAACATAATCAAGGAACATTGGATGCTCCTATCTTCCGCTATGCCGAAATCCTCCTGATTCGCGCTGAGGCAGGGGCTGAATTAGGCCTTGACCCGGAATTGGATAAAACTGTGAATGCATTGCGCGACCGTGTAGGCTTTACGCATCATCTGACGACAAGTCCGAGAGA
Organism: uncultured Parabacteroides sp.; assembly: GCA_949289155.1. GTDB lineage: Bacteria > Bacteroidota > Bacteroidia > Bacteroidales > Tannerellaceae > Parabacteroides. The sequence continues at coordinate 2,745 of CASEMX010000028.1, read as the reverse complement.
AGACCCGAAATTGGTTGCCGAATATCCGACTATCAAAGGCCCGAATGCCAACTTGATTCGTGAAATCCGCCGCGAACGTCGCGTGGAATTGATGGCTGAAGGGTATCGTTACTCTGACTTGATGCGCTGGGCTTGCGGTTTGCGTCTGAATGTACCGAAATTGGGTGTTATTGTAGATGACGCTACATTCAGTGCTGAAGACAGAGCTATCCTCGAAGAAAATTTGGGCTATGCCAATACGGAAATAACTCAGGAGCCTGCTTTGGATGTTTATACCAAACGTATGTCTAATCCGGTTCCGAACTTTATCGAGCCGAAGAACTATCTGTTCTCTATCCCGACCAACCAGATTGGTCTGAACCCGAATCTGACGCAGAACCCGGGATGGGAGTTGTAATTGTTTAGTATAATAACGAAGGTTTCTCCTGTGCAAACAACGGGAGAAGCCTTCTAAATAACAGCGAATACGTATAACAATAAAAAATTTTATAGGATTAGTTTTATTCTGTTTGCTGGTTCCATCTTTCCCGGCATTTTCCGCAGATTCAAATGTGAATGTTTGCATGGAGCAGATGGACGCACAAGAGGATGTCTATTATTTGCGTGCACAAGAAGGTCAGACGATTAATTTCTTTATAAATAACAGACGAGTTGATCCGAATGCGACATACGAGATTCAATTGGACGATGAAATCATGATTGAAAGTCCGGCAAATCCTGAACGTCGTTGGTATGTGAATAATCAATATGTGGGTACAGGCTCTTTGATTCGATTCAAATGTGCAGATTTTCTATACAGTGCTGAACAGAATATGTTCGTGCTGTCTTACGAAGATTGAAACCAAATGTATCTATTCCCATCTAAAGGAGCGAAAGTCCCGGAAGGTGCGGATTCGAATCATTTCCTACGGACAGGGACTCACTGAACCGATGCTTCCCCCTTCTCAAATGCTTTTGGATAGCAGCTGCCCCCTGTCGGCAGACCTCCCGGAGGTTTTAGGGAAGGGTTTCCAGGGGGGAGCAACCTCGCCAGAAATTTCTGGAGAGCTGCTGACCCCCCGGTAAGCCTTTTCAGAAACTTCTGGAGAGACTTTCCAGGGGGTATTCATCACATTCAACTGTTTTGGGAAAGGTTTTCCAGGGGGTCAGGAGCATTCCAGAAACTTCTGGAGGCACTTTCCAGGGGGTCAGGAGCATTTCAGAAACTTCTGGAGGCACTTTCCGGGGGGTCAGGAGCATTTCAGAAATTTCTGGAGGTACTTGCCGGGGGGGTCAGCAGTACTCAGAATGTCAGAAGAGATTCCCCTTTACTTTAAATGGAACGTAACTTTAAAATAAAGATTTATGGCGAACCAAATTTCTTATTTCAACGTAAAGTATATGACAGTTGGCGCATGTGCCAATTTTCATACTACGGTGGTGAAGTATATCACTGCTACTACGCCTCAGATTCTTCATATCGAAAACAAGATTGAGGCATATAGGGAGAAGGTGCGGCAGCTGGAATCTATCGTAAACCGCCAGCGTGCCTATACCTCGACCGGGAAATTGAAAAGCTCGGATGCAGTACGCGATAACGCCGGAGGTGTCGTTACAGGCGTTATCCATCTTTACTTGAATTCACCGGTTAAAGCAAAAAGGGAGGCTGCCGAATTGCTTGACCCGCAAGTAAGTGTTTACCGGAATATCCGCAGGCATGAGTACAGCAAGCAGACAGCGGAAGTGCGTGGCTTTTTAAGGTTGTTGGACCTGCCGGAAAATCAGGCGGCAATCGAGACGTTAGGGTTGACGGAAGAGGTGGAAGCCCTTCGTACTGCCAATGCCGATTTTGAAACCTATTTCGATGAGCGCGCGCTCGAAGCAGGTGCACGCAAAGTGGAAAGCAACATGAAGTCGGAAGACCTGATTGATGACGCAAACGAACTGTATCAGGGAATCGCACAAATCATTAATGCTTATGCGATTGTTGAACCGTCGGATGAAATCAATGAGTTCATCACGAAAATGAATGGCTTGATAGCTGCTGTGGAGAACCTTGCCGGCAGCAGCTCTGCTACGAAAGACGAAAATAAAACGGAGGGCGAAGAGCCTACGGAAACACCGGACGATACGGACGACCCGACAACGGGCGACGACACTGAGAATCCGGATGACGGCAGCCAGACGGAAGAACCGGAAACCCCGGACACGGGCGATGGCGAGGACTCCGATACGGAAGAACCAGATGATAATCCCTCTGGACCGGGCATCCCTAATCCATGACCCGGCGTACATGCAGCGATGCATGGTGAATAATAATAAGTTGTTGTGCATATTTGCGAGCCTGCGGACAGGGCATCCGGAACGATAGCGGCCGGAGCCAGTCCCGCAGGCTTCGTTGTATAGTCAAAGCCGCCGAAGCCTCCGTTGTCCGGGTGTTCCGGCATGGGATAGGGGCGATTTAACACTTTTTCGGACATTCGATTTCGCGAAAAGGGGATGGGGTGGGCATTATTTCTTACCTTTGCATCTGAAAAATAGGTAAACATTATGAGCGAAATCATTACAAATGAAGCCGAAGGCAAGAAGAATTTGAATTTCATTGAGGCCATGGTCGAGAAGGACTTGGCGGAAGGTAAGAATGGCGGACGTGTGCAAACCCGTTTCCCGCCCGAACCGAACGGATACTTGCATATCGGTCATGCCAAAGCGATTTGCCTGGACTTCGGGATTGCCGAACGCCATGGCGGGATTTGCAACCTGCGC
>CASEMX010000027.1 GCA_949289155.1 uncultured Parabacteroides sp. | reverse complement strand
AGGACGTGGAAACCTTGCCCGGGGCAAAGTCTCCACTTGGGGCGGTCAAAGTCTCCACTTGACGCCGGCAAAGTCTCCACTTGTCTCCGGCAAGGTTTTCAGTGTGTTTTTCTGAGTGGAGGGATGGGGGAGGAATATGTCTTACCAGCAGATTATGTTGGCTTCTATTTATGCAGCGAATGGGTTTAATGTGGTGACATTTGACTGGAGAGGCTTCGGAGAAAGTTCGGAGTTCTTGATGAATGAAGATTACCTTTGCTATACGGAGATGCTGAAGGATTATGAGGCTGTAATCAGCTCTGTGAAGATGCAGGGGGAGGTAGATAAGGCGCATATTTTCCTGATGGGATGGTCCACTGGGGCGTATTTGAGTATGATAACGGCTTATAACAATGAGAATGTGGCGGGGTGTATTTTGAGTGGGACGCCCTCTTCGTTTGATGATGTTATCCCTCTTTTGGCAAAGGTTCATCCTAAGGGCAAGAGTGAAGCGAATTTGATTGTCCCTGATGATTTCCCGCGTGAGCAGATGCCGGCTATGATTGCCCCGAAATTCAGAAAGCCCATTTTTATTATTGTCGGAGATAAAGATGACCGGACGCCGTTATGGATGTCCCGGAAGATTTATGATGCGCTTCCCAAGGATATAGACAAGAGGCTTTCTGTGTATGAAAATGCCGGGCATGGCGGGACGCTTTCTCCCTATTTTGTCGATACGCAGCGGTGGGCAGAGGAAACGATTGAGTTTATGGCGGCGATAAAATGAGCCGTTCAGGGAATGGCATGTCCTGACCATTTGTTCCCTTGCTTCTGCCGTTTCCGCGAGGGCTTCCTAATCAAGTGGAAACCTTGCCCGTGGCAAAGTCTCCACTTGACGCCGTCAAAGTCTCCACTTGAGCCGGGCAAGGTTTTTTATTGTGAAAACCGGGGGGCGGGAGGGGTTGCATAAGAATAAATAATAAGGTACATTTGTGGGAAAATTGTAGCATTGGATTATATGGATATAATGAGCAATAAGAGAATAGGTGCGCACGTGTCGGCGACGGGTGGGGTAGAGAATGCTCCGGTGAATGCCTATGCGATTGGAGCAAAGGCGTTTGCGTTGTTCACGCGGAACCAAAGGCAATGGAAATCGGCTCCTCTTTCTCAGAAAAGCATTGAGCTTTTCAAGGAGCGGTGCGCGGAGTATGGTTATGCGGCGGGGGATATTTTGCCCCATGACAGTTACCTGATTAATTTGGGGAATCCCGAAATGGAAGGGCTGGAAAAGTCGCGGGCAGCGTTCTTGGATGAGATGCGGCGGTGCGAGCAATTGGGACTCGACCGGCTGAACTTTCATCCGGGAAGCCATCTGAATAAAATGAGCGAGAAGGAGTGCCTGTCGCGAATCGCGGAGTCGATTAACTGGACATTGGCGCAAACGTCGGGCGTGACGGCCGTGATTGAGAACACCGCCGGGCAGGGAACGAACTTGGGATATACGTTCGAACAGATTGCCGAGATTATCGCTCAGGTAGAGGATAAGTCGAGAGTGGGCGTTTGTATCGATACGGCTCATACGCTGGCTGCCGGTTATGAAATCCGGACGGAGGAGGGCTTTGCGGCGACCTTTAAGCACTTTGACGAAGTGATAGGCTTTTCTTATTTGAAGGGAATGCATATTAACGATTCGAAGAAGGAGCTCTCGACGCGTGTGGACCGGCATGATAGCGTGGGGAAAGGTGTGATGGGGATGACGTTGTTCAGGCTGCTGATGAACGATTCCCGCTTCGATAATATCCCGCTGATTTTGGAGACGCCGGATGAGACGCTGTGGAAAGAGGAAATCGAGTTGCTTTACTCGTTGGAGAAAAAGAATTAATAAAGTAATAAAATAGAACGCATGAAGAAGTTTTGGATGAGCGTAGCGTTATGTTTAGGCATGGCTACGATGAATGATGCGGCGGCATGTACGGGTCTGTTGGTGGGCAAAAAGGCATCGACAGACGGTTCGGTGATGATTAGTTATGCCGCTGATTCTTATACTTTGTACGGAGAATTGTATCATTGGCCCGCCGCTACCTACGAGGAAGGGGCAATGTTAGAAATAAAAGAGTGGGATACGGGAAAGCCGCTGGGGCAGATTCCGCAAGTGCGCCAGACCTATTCTGTAATCGGGAATATGAACGAACACCAAGTGGCAATTACGGAGAGCACGTGGGGCGGGCGTCCGGAACTGGTCGATACGACGGGCGTGATGGACTATGGAAGCCTGATTTATGTGGCTCTTCAGCGTTCGAAGACGGCGCGCGAGGCGATTCAAGTGATGACGGACCTTGTCGCAAAGCATGGTTATTACAGCAGCGGTGAATCCTTCTCGATAGCGGACAAGAACGAGGCATGGATTATGGAGATGATTGGAAAGGGCGCCGGAAACAAGGGCGCGGTCTGGGTGGCCATCCGGATTCCGGACGATTGCATCTCGGCACATGCGAATCAGGCGCGTATCCAGCAAATCCCATTCGACGATAAAGAGAATTGCCTCTATTCGCCGGATGTCGTATCCTTTGCCCGCGAGAAGGGTTACTTCAAGGGAGAGGACAAGGATTTCAGTTTCGCAAAGGCCTATAATCCCTATACGTTTGGCGGGCTGAGAGCGTGCGAGGCGCGTGTGTGGGCCTTCTTCAACAAGTATAATAAAGACATGGGCAAATACTTGGATTTGGTGAAAGGCGATGTCAATGCCGAGCCGATGCCGCTTTATATCAAGCCGGACCGCAAGCTTTCGGTGGAGGATGTGCGCGACATGATGCGCGACCATTACGACGGGACGGAGCTGGACATGACGCAAGACCCCGGAGCCGGTCCCTTCAAAGCGCCTTATCGTTTCCGTCCGTTGAGCTATGAAGTGGACGGCGTAGAGTACACGAACGAGCGTCCTATCTCTACACAGCAGAGCGGATTCGTTATCGTGCCTCAATTGCGGAGCTGGTTGCCTGATGCGATTGGCGGCGTACTCTGGTTTGCTGTCGATGACGCGAACACGACTGTTTTCACGCCGATTTATTGCTCGTCGGTGGCGACGCCGGAATGCTACCGCCAAGGCAACGGCAGTATGATGCAATTCTCGTGGACTTCGGCGTTTTGGGTGCGCAACTGGGTAGCCAACATGGTTTATTATCGCTACAACCAGATGATTGACGATGTACGCAAGGTACAGTCTGAATTGGAAGACCGTTACATCGAAATGCAACCGGCTATCGACAAGGCGGCTGCCGAGTTGTATGCCAAGGACCCGGCAGAGGCGGCGAAGTTCCTCACGTGGTATAGCACGACCACGGCCGACGAATCGGTGGAGCGCTGGAAGAAGCTGGGCGAATTCCTGATTGTGAAGTATTCGGACGGTGTCATCCGCAAGGAAAAGGATGGCAAATTCCTCGATAATGGCTATGGCTTGGGTGCATCTCCGGATTCTCCGGGTTACAGCGAGGAGTATTACCGCGCGATTGTCAAAGAGGCAGGCGAGCGGCTGAAGGTGAGATAATTTTAAAGTGAAATGAATATGAAACGGTTAGTTTTTTTGTTGTTCAGTATGGCGCTGATGTGCACGCAGCTGTTTGCTCAGACGCGCCGGGGCGATTCGTCGCTGGGGTTTAATTTAGGATATGGCTTCGAATCGGAGAACGCCACGTTGGGAATCGACTATCGGTATAACCTCACCGACGAGGTCCGTTTGGCGCCTTCGTTGACCTACTTCGTGAAGGCGGACGATTTGAGCGCAGTCGCTATCGATGTGAACGCCCATTACGTGGTGAAGTTGAGCGACGTGTTCGGGTTTTATCCGCTGGCGGGCGTCGATTTGGCATTTTGGAAATTCCACAATGTCGGTTGGCACGAGAATGATTTCAAAAAAGGCCGAGACGACCATAACGAGACGCGCTTGGGCGTCAACTTAGGTTTGGGCGCGGAGATTTACGCGACGGACGAATTGACACTTGGGCTTGAAGTAAAATATACGTTGGTGAAAGATTTCGACCAAGCCTGGTTAGGCTTGCGCGTAGGATACAATTTTTGAGTTGGTGTTTTATATGCCATGTGGGAGGGGCTTTGTAGGGATACAAGGTCCCTCTCTTTTTTGTCTGTCGGCATCTATTCCGGTTTCGGGAACGGATGCTGGCGTACGTGGGCATCCAAAAACGAATCAGGAATGGATGCTGGCGTACGTGGGCATCCAAAAATGAATCGGGAACGGATGCTGGCGTACGTGGGCATCCAAAAATGAATCGAAAATGGATGCTGGCGTACGTGGGCATCCAAGAATAAATCGGGAATAGATGCTGGCGTACGTGAGCATCCAAAAATGAATCGAAAATGGATGCTGACGAACGCCAGCATCCGTTTTTAAAGGCAAATTTCGTCCGATTTGATGCTTTTGGAAGAAGAAATGTGATAGACGGTGTGCCGGCAACTGTCGGCAAATGGGCAGATTACTTTCCGCCATCGCCACCAATTCCGGCTGAAAGGAACCGTTTGTTCCGCTATTTATCGTAAATTTGCCGCCATGAAAACGTATAAGTTACAGGATTGGCTGCCGACGACGAAGAAGGAGGTCGAGGCGCGAGGTTGGGATTATCTGGATGTAATCATTTTTAGCGGCGACGCGTACGTGGACCATCCGTCGTTCGGCGCGGCGGTCATTGGCCGGGTGCTCGAGGCGGAGGGCTTGCGCGTAGCGATTGTGCCGCAACCCGACTGGCGGGGCGACTACCGGGATTTCAAGAAACTGGGTGCGCCGCGTCTGTTCTTTGGCGTCTCGCCCGGCGCGATGGATTCGATGATTAACCATTACACGGCCAACAAACGGTTGCGGAGCGACGATGCCTATACGCCGGACCGCAGGCCGGGAATGCGTCCGGACTATCCCAGCATTGTCTATACGAAAATCTTGAAGGAGCTGTATCCGGAAGTGCCGGTGGTGTTGGGCGGAATCGAGGCCTCCCTGCGGCGGCTGACGCATTACGATTACTGGCAGGACCGGTTGCGTCCGGGGATTTTGGTGGATAGTCCGGCGGACCTGCTGATTTATGGCATGGGCGAGAAGCCGATAACGGAGCTGGTGCGCCGATTGCAGTCGGGCGAGTCCTTCCGTTCGATTCGGGACATTCCGCAGACCGCCTACCTGACCGGGAAAATCGAGCCGGCTGCCGACGATATCCTGCTCTTCTCGCACGAGGAGTGCCTCAGGGACAAACTGAAGCAGGCGAAAAACTTCCGGCACATCGAAGAGGAGTCGAACAAGCTGCATGCGCAACGTATCCTCCAGCGCTGCGGCGAACGGACCATCGTCGTGAATCCTCCCTATCCGCCGATGACGGAGGCGGAGATAGATGCCTCGTTCGACTTGCCCTATACGCGCCTTCCCCATCCGAAATATAAAGGGAAGGTGATACCCGCCTACGAGATGATTAAGCACTCGGTGAATATCCACCGCGGCTGCTTCGGCGGCTGTGCCTTCTGTACGATTTCGGCGCATCAGGGAAAATTCATCGCCTCCCGGAGCAAGGCTTCGATACTGCGGGAGGTACGGGCGATAACGGAGCTGCCCGACTTCAAAGGCTACCTGAGCGACTTGGGCGGGCCCTCTGCCAATATGTACCGGATGAAGGGGAAGAATCCTGAGATTTGCGCCCGGTGCAAGAAACCGTCGTGCATCTCGCCGGTGATATGCAAGAACCTGAATGCCGACCACGCCCCGCTGCTGGAGTTGTATAGGGAGGTGGACCGTCTGCCGGAGGTGAAGAAGTCCTTTATCGGGAGCGGCGTGCGGTACGATTTGCTGCTGCACCATTACGAAGAGGAACCCTTGAACCGGGCAGCCCGCGAATATACTGAGGAACTCATCGCCCGCCATGTCTCCGGCCGGTTGAAAGTGGCTCCGGAGCATACCGAAGACGAGGTGCTGCGCCAGATGCGGAAGCCCTCCTTCAAGCTCTTCGAACAGTTCAAGCGGCTGTTCGACCGCGTCAATCGACAGCACGGATTGAACCAGCAGCTGATTCCCTACTTCATCTCCAGTCACCCGGGATGCACCGAGGCGGACATGGCGGAGCTTGCCGTGAAGACCAAAGACCTCCATTTCCATCTGGAGCAGGTGCAGGATTTTACGCCGACGCCGATGACACTGGCTACCGAGATGTATTATACCGGCTATCATCCCTATACCTTGGAGCGGGTCTATACCGCGCGTACCAAAGAGCAGAAACTCGCCCAGCGGCAGTTCTTCTTCTGGTACAAACCTGAGTTCCGGCAGCAAATCGCCAAAGCCCTGAAGCGGTTAGGACGACAGGACTTGGCGGATAAGCTCTTCCGACGGAGATAAACGGCTTACTCATCGGGCCAAGGGACCGGTTCGCCGGTGGCTTTGAACGAAGGGCGCTGGGCATCGACCGAGCGGAGGTATGTGCCTAACTCCTTCGAGAGATGCCGTACCAAGTCAGGATGCTCTGCGGCGAGGTTATGTTTCTCGCTGATGTCCTCCTTCAGGTTATACAGTTCCTTGTGCCTGTCGGCATAGAAGTAAATCAGTTTCCAATCTCCCTGCCGTATGGTACAGGTGGCTGCGATGCCGGGGCCCTGCTCACCCTCCCAGATGTTCGGGAAGTTCCAATACAGGCAGCGTCCTTCGGAGGGGTCTCCAGTCCCTTTCAAAAGAGGAACGAAGCTGATGCCGTCGATAGTCTGGGGCGTGTCGTAATCCTTTATCCCTGCCATCTCCAATATGGTAGGGAAGAAATCTTCAATCATGACATAGCTGTCACAACGGCTTGATGGATGGGTGACATCCGGCCAGTAGACCAGCATCGGCTCACGGATACCTCCCTCGTAGGCAGAGCCCTTTCCTGCTGAAAGAGGGAAGTTCTGGGTGAAGAGCGGTTCATCCCGCCATCCTGCTCCGCTGGCATAGCCCCCGTTGTCACCCATGAAAAGGATGATGGTATTGTCCGCTTCGCCGTTATCCTCCAGCCAGTCCAGTATGTCCCCCAAGCTTTTGTCCATGCCCTCGATGAGCGACGCATAGGCAGCCTCCTTGTCCGAGAGCCCTTTCTGCTTGTACTTCTCAAAGTAGCGCATGTCCTTGTCTATCGGTATATGGATGGCGTAGTGCGACATATAGAGGTAGAAGGGCTGACGGTAGGCTTTCGCTTTGTCCAATGCCTTCAGTGCCTCCTGCGTCAGTGCTTCGGTCAGGAAGGTCCCGCTCTGCCAATAGTCGCGCAGTCCCGGTATGGCGAACGGCGAGGTAGCATTGCCCTCGGCATCATATCCATAGTTGCGTTCGCTCAGGTAGGTAGCCGGTCCGCCCGCTGCATGGCCTGCGATGTTCACCTCGAATCCGAAGTGATGCGGGTCCTCGCCCGGCGTATCGATGGCGCCCCAATGAGCCTTGCCGCAATGGATGGTATGATACCCTGCGCGGCGCAGCAGTTCGACGAAGGAGGTCCCGACGAAAGTGTTCTCAGTGCCGGGCACTTGGGCTATTCCGTTGACGTTCCACTCCGGGAGGAGCAGCCGCTCGTCAGTGCCGTCAGTCGTTTGGTTCCGCCGCAGTGTCCAGTTGGTCACCCTATGGCGGGCAGCGTTGCAACCCGTCATCAGACTGCAGCGGGAGGGCGAGCTGACACTGCAGGCATAAGCCTGACTGAAAAGCATCCCTTTCTGCGCCAAGCGTTCCATGTTGGGCGTTTCGTATCGTTCGTTGTAATAGGTCTTTTCCGTCCAGAAAGGCACGGATGTATCCTGCCATCCCATATCATCGACAAGGAAGAGGATGATATTGGGACGCTCCGGCTGTGGCTGCGCTGCGGCTGCCAGCGTGGGGAGCAGGAGGGTGGGGAGTAGATAAATAGGTCTCATTCTCGTGATATATTATATAGGTAAAAGGTAGATAGCTATCTTGACCGTGGGTAGATAGCTATCTCGGTTCGGGGTACATAGCTATGTCGGAAAAAGCCTCACTACTATGTACCCGAAACCTTCACTACTGTGGCGACCATGTCGTCACAGTAGTGGAGTTTTAGACTACTTTATACTGATTTCGTCCACAAAGATATAGGCAGGGTTTCCGGCTCCTCCGTGCCAAGCGGGGAGCTTGCCGCCTTTGATGATAACCTCCACATAGCGTGCCGTTTGCGGGTCGAACGTAACGGACTGCGGATAGATACCGTCCTTGTCGTCCGCCTTCAACTCCGGTATAGGCTGGTTCGCCACCTCGCGGAACGTCTTGCCATCATCCGATACCTTGACGATGACGCCCGTAGCGCCCATAATCCAGTCGCCCTTGACCACATTCGTGTTGAACGCTACCGTGCTGAACTCGGTCGGCGCTTTCAGGTCGATAGTTGCATTGATATCTTTCCCTTGGAAACCTAACCATCTGCCGGTCTTGTAGTTCGTATTGCCCTTCAACCCGTCGGCGAGGACCGGTGCGCCATTGAATACATATCCGCGGCTCGGCTCCTCCTTGAGGGAGATAGGCTTCATGGTCGCTTTGTTGAAGGAGATGGTTTCGGTAAATTCCCGGCTCTTGCTTCCGTCCGGACGGATGATGACAGCACGGATGTCGGCGTCCTCCTTTATCTCCAAAGGAGCGGTGTAGGCCGGCGATGCCGAGGTCGGTTCGGAACCGTCGGTGGTATAATGAACCTGCCCTTCGCCCAGTTTTGTGATATCCACTGTCAGGCAGCCCTTCTCCGTATTCGGAATCAAAGCGACATTGGGGTCATAAATATGCTTTGCATAGTTGTACCCTAATTTGCCATAGAGCTTCGTCATGCGCATCAACCGCGGAAGGAACTGCTGGTAATCCTTTTGCTCCGGCTTGCACCACTGCACTTCAGCCAGCGCATCCATACGCGGGAGCACCATGTACTGAACCTGACGGAAGTTCGGGATATACTCGGTCCAGAGATTCGCCTGCGCTCCGATGACATACTTATGTCCTTCGGCAGGGATACCGTCGGTCGGCTCGAACGAATAGACCTTCTCCAGCGGGATGTATCCGCCGATGGCAATCGGTTCATGCTCCGTGTCAGTCGACTGGTAATAATCGAAATAGACATAGGTGTTGGGAGTCATGATGACATCGTGCTGCTGGCGTGCTGCTTCGATACCCCCCTCCGTACCCAACCAGCTCATGACTGTGGCGTTCTCAGGGAGCCCGCCTTCGAGTATTTCGTTCCATCCGATAATCTTCCTCCCTTTACTCTCCACGAACTTCGCCATACGCTTGATGACGTAGCTTTGCAGATATTGCTCGGCGGTATGATGCTTATCTCCCTTGATGCCTTCTGCCTTAATACGCGCCTGGCACTTCGGGCATTTCTCCCAGCGTACCTTAGGACATTCGTCGCCTCCTACATGGATATACTCCGAGGGGAACAGTTCGATGACCTCTGCCAATACATCTTCGAGGAACTGCATCGCTTGCTCGTTCCCTGCGCAGATGACATCGTCAGAGATACCCCATTGCCGCCATACCTCATACGGACCTCCGGTACAGCCCAGTTCCGGGTAAGAAGCCAATGCTGCCTGCTGGTGGCCCGGCTGGTCAATCTCCGGTACGATAGTAATATGCCGCTTGGCAGCATAGTCGATGACCTCCCGGATTTCCTCCTGAGTATAGAACCCGCCATAAGGAGTCCCGTCGTACTTTCCACTGTTATGCCCGATGACCGTCTCCGAGCGTTTCGAGCCGACCTCGGTCAGTTTCGGATACTTCTTTATCTCGATTCTCCATCCTTGGTCGTCACTCAAGTGCCAGTGGAAGCGATTGATATTATGCAGTGCCAGCATATCCAGATAAATCTTGATAGAGTCAAGCGAGAAGAAATGGCGTCCGACGTCGAGCATCATTCCCCGATAAGCGAATCGCGGATAATCCTCAATCGTAACCGCCGGGAGCATTACACGGCTCCCTTCCGCATCGGCAGGAATTGATTTGCGCAGCGTCTGGATACCATAGAATACCCCCGCCTCGGTTGCACCGGCAATCTCGACCCCTTTGCTGTCGACACTCAACCGATACCCTTCCGGTTGGGCAATCTTCTCATCCAATAGGAGCTGGATGCCACCGTTCCCATCCCCTTCCACAGGAGCCGGAGCATACCCGGTTAGCTCCTCGATGTAGGAGGAGAGGAATTCGGCGTTTTGTTTCATCTTCTCATTCCCTGAGGGATAGGATATCTTCACGGAGGAAGTCAATGCGAAAGGCTGTCCTTCAGTCGGTGTAATTTCTTTGGGTAAAGGGATGACTTGGTAGTCCGCTTCGACAACTGTTCCTCCCGAGCAGGCCGTCATGCCCGCACATACGGTGAAGATTAGTGCTAACTTACTGAACTTGTTCATGAGCATTAATAGATTTAGTTATTAGTGAAATATGTTTAAAGTTCAAAGGTAAGTATAAATTTTGTCTTTGCCTATGTACCGGGAAATATATCGGCAATAAAATTCGAAAATATCCGATATTCGAAGCATTTTCCCGGTAGGAATCTCCCATTCTCTCGGACCTTTGCGGAGGAGAGCCCGGGAGTAGCGGTTGCGCACCTCGTCGAAAAGCCTTACCTTTGCAGCTCCGAGTGCTTGAATAACCTCGTTAAAAACAAGAATATCTATGCAGAAGACAACAGTAAGTATCCCCTTCATGCTATTGGGCATCCTGTTCAACGTATGCCTGATTGCCGCCAATTTATTAGAGACAAAGGTCGTGCAGATAGCCGGTATTACGGCGACGGCAGGCCTAATTGTATTCCCGGTATCCTATATTATCAACGATTGCATCGCAGAAGTATGGGGATTCAAGAAAGCACGCCTGATTATCTGGAGTGGATTCGCATCGAATTTCCTTGTGATTGCTTTTGCCCAGTTGGCGACAGCCCTTCCAGCCGCACCCTATTGGGAGGGTGAAGCGGCGTTTAATTTTGTATTCGGATTGGCTCCGCGCATAGCAGTGGCGAGTTTATTGGCTTTCTTGTGCGGTTCGTTCTTGAATGCTTACGTGATGAGCAAAATGAAGCTTGCCTCGAAAGGACGACACTTCTCGTTGCGCGCCGTGCTCTCTACTTTGGCAGGAGAGAGTGCAGACTCTCTTATCTTCTTCCCGATAGCCTTCGGCGGACTGATTCCTATGCAGGAATTAGGGATGATGATTGTAATGCAAGCCCTGCTGAAGTCAACATACGAAGTGATTGTTCTTCCGCTGACCGTATGGATTGTCGGTTATATCAAACGGGTGGAGGGGAGCGATGTATATGACGAAGGCATCTCTTATAATATCCTTCGTTTGAAAGATATCCGTTGAGATGCCTTCGGATATTCAGAGCTATTGCCGGCCACGTTCCATAATCCTTCGGAAATCCTGTACGATTTGCGTGCCTAAGTTGAGTCGGGTACTGTCCACTTTACGGATTTCTACCGGAGTGACAGCATCTTTGTACTTCGCTTTTCCGAGCCTGAACTTCATATCATCCAGATTACCTGTAATATTCAGTCCCAGCTTGAACGGAATAGGCGATTTAAGGATGGAGATGTGGTATTCGAAGTTCATATCCAAGTCTTGCGTTCCACCCACTGCCGCACGGTAACGGTCTATTTCTACCAAGAAAGGATAGACCGTTACGTTTCCGTCGTCCACAGTGATATTTACGGCGATATGGTCGAATACATTCTTTTCTTTATTCTTAAACAACAACATCTTTGAGATTTCGGCAAAGGTCTCCCCATCCATCAATACGAGGCTGTCTCCCTCCAGATGGATGGCTGAACGCAATGTCGGAATTTGCAGGTTCAATGCTGAATCCAAAACTGATTCTGCCGCGACATCAAAGTTGACATACCCTTTAAAGGAGCGCAACATTGGGACCATCGAATCCAAAGAAGGAATAAAGTCCACCAACTTTCCAATATTGATATCCTCCAACTTCAGGTCGAACCCGGCATATCCTTTCTCCTTCTCAGCAGCATGATATACTAATGTTGAGTGCATTTGCGCGTCCATTCCTTTCATGCTTAGGTTCTTCAGATGAACCGCTTGATTGCGGACATCAACTGCTCCGCGCACATCTTCGAAAAGCATCTTTCCGTACCGAACGCGCTGCAGGTTGGTTTGCAACTCGAAGTCCCAAGTTTTAGGGATTACAAACAGGCTCAGGTCTGTTGATGTTGTGTCTGCTTCGATTTCGAGCGTATCAGTTGGCGATGCAAATGCACGAATCAACTGGTTACAGTCCAAATTGCGGGACGAAATAGAGAGATTTGCCTTTAGCCGTGTATGATTCTTCATGGCTGCATAAAGATTATGTACGGCGCCGCTGGCAGTAATGTCAGAACGTCCGAGACGAAGCGTTGCATTTTTCAATTCAATCTTTCGGTTGCCTACGGTAACGGCAGTTTTTGCCATAATTATTGGCAGGGCAAGACTCGGACTCTTCAACTGCAGCCGATTAAAGCCGATAATACCTTTCGGGTTCCATAAAGAATCACGTATCTGTTCGCCTTTCACTGCGAATCCGGCACGGTTCATTCCGGCAGTCATTTCGCCCATTTTGCAGAATAGTGTATCTGCTTCTAATGAAAGGTTCACCATCGGACGCATCGGATTGCGCTCGGCAGGTTGCAAATGTATGGTGGTCGATGTTTTTTTACAGAATACTTTTAAGGTATCTGTCATTGAAGCCATCAGTCTGTCCATGCTCATTTTGCATTCCAAATCGACAATTCGTGTGGTATCTTGTGGATTGGTACTCTTTACGGTGGCAGTGAACTTGTCCAACGCTGCGTTGATTTCGCCATAATGCAAATTCATTTGCCGGATTTCTCCTTTTGCTCCTAAAACATCATTACCGAAGAAACCTAACGAAGCATCTCCCGAGAATTGAAAATCATGAATGGAATCGCGTAGCGCCAAATCCTCCATATTCAGTTTACCTGCCAGTTTCACACGACCTAAGTCTCGGTTCTTGATAGATGAAAGTTTACATTTCAGCCGTAAGTCGGCGTTCAATTTCCCTTCGATATTGACTCCCTCTTGTAAAGGGAAGGTCTGTGCCAAAGCAGTTACGTCGATAGTGGATTTTGTATTCAGTGTAATTTGCGGGTCGCCTAATAAGTCTTCTACTTTTGCATCGGCTAAGATGTCGGTATGCGCGCCCTGAAAATGAAATATCTTAAGGTCTGCAAAAGAGGGTTGTTTGCGCATCAAATCAAGTTCGCCGTAGAAGTCGGCGGTAAAGTTATCAATTCCATAAGGAAGGCGGTCATATTTGGCTGAAGCTTCATTTATCTGGACTTTCAGTGTTGCTTTCGGCATCAGTTCCTTTCCATATAATCCGCGAAGAGTTCCATTCAGAATAACCTCGCCTTTAGCCGAAACATCTTCTTTCTTGAGAATAGATTCCGGAATCATCCGGAGCACGGTCGTCAATGAAGGTGCGTGCAGACCATACGAAATATCCAAATCTAAAGCTCGTTGGACGGTATCCCGGCGTAATGTGCCGGTGACATCCAGTTCGATACCATTTACAGTGAACCGCGTTTCTTTTAAAATCAGTTTATGAGCCCGCCGATTCAGTCCTAATTTCGTATTCACCTTTGTTGCCATTCGTCGCAGCAGGAGTTTGCCATCTTGCCAGAAGATAATGTTTTTATTATTGAAGTCCAGCGAGAGCAATAATCCCTCTTTTCGCAATGCTGCTTTGAGCAACAGATTGGCGTCCTGCAAATCCGCGTAAACACGAGTATTTCGGTCATCGAAAGTCAGGTTTGTATTCCGAAATTCTACCCGTCGGATGTCAATGCCTCCTGCTAAAGGGAGGGACGCTGTGGTCGTATCTGCCGGTTCGGTGGTTACGGAGTCCGTTTTAGCAATATCCCAATTCGCTACTCCCTCTTTTGTTATATGGGCATAGACAGAGACACTGTCAAGCAGCAGATAATTCAAACTGATTTTCTGTTTTTCTAAATAGTCGATGGGGTTTACTACTAATACGCACTTCTTGAACGCCAATAGCGAATCGGTCTTTTGCCATAATGTGTCGTTTATGGCTTTTGATACTAACGAACCATCAGTCAATTTTAAGCCGAAACGCGGAAAAGTAGAGAAGAAGGTCAGTTCGACGCTCTTCATGTCCAGCTTTGCATCCAGCGTTTGATTGGCAGTCCGTAGTACGACCGGTGTCAACTTCTCAGGAGTAAAGACGAAGTTGATAACAAATGCAATCGCCGATAGGATAAGAACAAGTAGGCTGGCGATTGAGATGAATGTTATACGAATCGCTTTTTTCCATTTCCTGTTCATGGTAAAATCTCCTCACATTCCTTGTCTTGAATAAAGGATAGTGCTGCTCCGATAGCTGTACGATATTCTGCAAATTCCGGAATCAGGAAGCGTTTCTGAAACATTTTCTCTAAGGTCGGGAATGTTTCGTCGCACTGAGGCATACGGGTCAGATTCCCTATCAGGACAAAATCGTTGATATCTGAATTGAGTGAAGATAAAATGGCAGCTTGGCCGATACTTTGCAGAACCATGTGGACGATACCTGCTGCGATATCTTCCTGCCGCGCATTAGCTGCCGCTTTTCCAAAGATAGATGCAGTGGCATTTAGCGGTAGTCCGGGAAGCGGACGGTTGCAGATATCTTTGATTCGGAGGTCGATTGTATCTAATGTTCCTTTCATCGCCAATTCGATGATTTGTTTGAAGTCTTGTGTCTTGAGCAATAGGCGGGATAACCCTAAGATGGTTCCTCCTCCGATGCCTATTCCGCCGATATGCCGTACGCCCTGTTCATCTACTCGGACGAAGGAGGTTCCTGTTCCCATGCTGACAACAATCAGTTTGTCCAGCCGTGTCATATATTGCGCTCCTAATCCATTGGCTAAGAATTCATCGACTCGAGCGGTGGGCAATCCGTAAAGCGGTTGGGTTATGTATGCACTTCCAACTCCTGTCAGGATAATCTTTTCCACGCTTGACAGGGGAATATTGTTATCATAAAGGTATTTGCCCAATGCACCGAACAATGAAGCCACCGGGTCGGTAGCCCGGACAAATAGTGGATTGCATATTTCCTTATTCGTGATGCCGACAACCTTTGTTGTGCTTCCGCCTACATCTATTCCTATTACAACTCCCATAGTTCTTTTCTTTTTGTGTTTTTACGTGTCCAAATGTACGCCCTTTCTTTTAGACGGCAAAGCAAGCTTTCGATTTTTTTATTGCTTTCGCCGGGCTTTGGACCGATTGCTTCTTTGTAGGCATTCATTTAATAGTTATATTTGCGGGCAATAAACTGATGAACTTATGAATAGAATCTATTTGGATCTCCGTATTTGTGCAGTCTGTGTGTGCTGCTTTTTATTTTCTGTTTCGGCGAAAGCACAGGATAAATCTCCTTTGCGTGTGGGTGTAGCCGGCGTATCTCATGCGCATTTGCATGAAGTCATTATTCGGTTGGAACGCGGCGATTTCCAAATTGTCGGTGTCTCGGAGAAAGACCCTCGCATTTTAAAGGAAAACGGTTTGCGCGGAAAGGTGGCGGATAGCCTTTTCTTTGCGGACATTCATGAGATGTTGGAGAAGACGAAGCCAGAAGCGGTTGTCGCTTACGGTTCTATTTATGACCATTTGGAGGTCGTGAAGGCTTGTGCGCCCCGTCATATTCATGTGATGGTGGAGAAGCCCTTGGCTGTTAATATGGAACACGCCAACCAAATGGCTGATTTGGCGCGAGAGAACGATATCTTGTTGCTAACCAATTATGAAACGACTTGGTATCCGACCAACCATGAGGCCTATAAATTGGTGAATGATGAGAAAGCGCTTGGTCCGGTTCATCGGATTAATGTCTTTGACGGACATCAGGGTCCGTTTGAAATCGGTTGCGGAAGGGATTTCACCGATTGGCTTACTGACCCGGTATTGAATGGAGGCGGAGCCGTGATTGATTTCGGTTGTTATGGGGCGAATTTGGCTACGTGGCTGTTAAAAGGAGAAAAACCGGTGCGGGTTTACGGCGTATTGCAGCAGTGCAAGCCGGACAAATATCCGAAAGTGGATGACGATGCGACTATTATCGTGGAATATCCTCATACGGTAGTCCAGATTATGGCGTCGTGGAATTGGCCTTTGAACCGAAAAGATATGCATATCTATGGAAAAGATGGTTATATTTATCAGGATAACGCGACAGATATGCGCGTAAATATTAAAGGAAAAGATGTGAAAACAGACGTGCCGGCATTGCAACCGCCGTATAATGATTCGTTCTATTATTTGAAGGCGGCGGTAAGAGGTGAAATCGAAGTGGCTCCTTATGATTTGTCGGCATTGGAAAATAATCTGATGGTGGTCCGGATATTGGAAGCGGCCATCCGGAGTGCCCGGAGCGGTCAGCCGGTTGTTTTGTAACAGAAATGTAACACCTGTTTCATATAAGCGAAACATAAGAGCTTTTCCTTTGCAATATCAAAATGGTGTAATTTTAAAAACGCAATAAAATGGCACAACACACGCCTCATATTTTAGTAGTCGATGACGAAGAAGATTTATGCGAGATTCTGAAATTCAATTTGGAAACAGAAGGTTATCAGGTGGATACCGCCTTCAGTGCGGAAGAAGCGCTTACGCTTGATTTGTCCCGGTACGATTTGCTTTTGTTGGATGTAATGATGGGAGAAATTTCCGGATTTAAATTGGCAAGCATGTTGAAGAAGGAGGAGAAGACCGCCCACTTGCCGATTATATTCCTGACAGCAAAGGATACGGAAAATGATATGCTGACCGGATTTAATCTGGGCGCCGACGATTATATTTCCAAGCCTTTTTCTATCCGGCAGGTGCAGGCACGTGTGAAGGCGGTGTTGCGCAGAAGTCTGGATAAGCAAAAGGCAAAGGGGAAAGAAAACAATATCCTGCAATATAAAACGCTGGTCCTCGATACGGAACGGATTAAAGCCAGCATTGACGGGGAGGTCGTCGCGTTGACCAAGAAAGAATTCGAGATTCTGCGGCTGCTGTTGGAGAATATCAACCATGTTTTTTCGCGCGAGGAGATATTGTCGCGCGTGTGGAAAGATGAGGTGTATGTCTTGGACCGGACGATTGACGTGAATATTACCCGCCTCCGGAAAAAGATTGGCGAGTATGGAAAGAATATTGTTACCCGTTTAGGTTTCGGTTACTGCTTCGAAGGTTAATAGTAGAAAGGTCTATGAGAAGGAACATTCCCTTTAGCCAACGGCTTTTTTGGTCTGTATTCTTTATTTTCTTAGGTTTTACCGGTTGCCTCTTTATTTTCCAGTACCAGCGCGAGACCGAGTTTGCTCAGGAGAAGCTGGACACGGTCCTCAAGAATTATAATTACCAGCTGCATTACCGGGTGACGCATTCGCCGACGCTGCCGGTCGATTCGGTCGTCAGTACGTTTCTTGCTGAAATCCCGAACAAGGACATCCGCGTGACGATTATCGACCCGCAGGGCGTGGTCATTTACGACAATAGCGCGAATGGCGAGATGGACAACCACAACGACCGCGAGGAGATTCAGAAGGCGCGGCGCTTGGAGAAGAGTTTCTCGGTCCGGGTCTCGGCGACTACGGGCGTCCGCTATTTTTATTCCGCCTCGAGCATCAATAACTACATTTACCGTACGGCGCTGCCTTACGACCCCTACACGAAAGGGATTCTCGCCATCAACAACGACTTCGTCTATTTCATGACGCTGATGGTGATTATTTTCCTGTTCGTCCTGTCGAGGTATTCGCTGCGCATCGGGCAGACGGTCTCGAAACTGCGGGACTTCGCCCGGAATATCCGCGACGTGAACCAAGACGACGAGGAGTACAGTTTCCCGAACGATGAGCTGGGCGATATCTCGAAACAGATTGTCACCTTGTACCATAAACAGCAGAAGGCGAAGAACGACTTGGCGACGGAACGCGAGAAGCTGGTCAAACATTTCCAGTATTCGAAGGAGGGATTTGCCATGTTCACCGACGACGGGCAGGAGATTCTCTCGAATATCCTCTATATCCAGTTCGCCAATTTGATTGCCGACGAAGAGATTCACGCGGCGGATGAGGTCATCGACCTCCCGGAACTGAAGCGCATCCGCCAGTTCTTGGAAGAGCAGCGCGGAAAGGAACGGAAACGGGTGCTACGCGAGACCATCACCGTCGATAAAGGCGGGAAGATATTCCTCGTCGAGTGCATGATGTTCCTCAATGGCAGCTACGAAATCACCATCAGCGATATCTCCCGACAGGAGGAGGAGAGCCGCATGAAACGCCAGCTGACGCAGAACGTGGCGCATGAATTGAAGACGCCGGTCAGCAGCATCCAGGGTTATCTCGAGACGATTATCGCCAATCCGACGTTGCCCGACGAGAAGAAGCAGTTCTTCCTCGAACGCTGTTATGCGCAGAGCACGCGGCTTACCGGCTTGCTGCAGGATATTTCGGTGCTGAACCGAATGGATGAGGCGGGCGATTTGTTCGACATGACGGAAATCGACCTCACGAAACTCATCACCGACATCAAGCGCGAGTCGGAACAGCGCATGAACGAGAAGCACATCGCCTGCCGGCTGAAGCTGCCCGACAGCGCGCTTATCCACGGCAATTATTCGCTGCTCTACTCGATTTTCCGCAACCTGTTCGACAATTCCATCGCGTATGCCGGCGAGAACATTACCATCACGGTGAATTGCTACCGGCAAGACGAGAAATTCTATTACTTCAACTTCTCCGACAACGGCGTAGGAGTGGAAGAGGAGCATATCAACCGGATTTTCGAGCGTTTCTACCGCGTCGATACCGGCCGCAGCCGGAAACTCGGCGGAACGGGACTGGGACTCTCCATCGTGAAGAACGCCGTCCTGTTCCATAAAGGACAAATATCAGCGAAGAGTATGCCCGGCAAGGGCATCCATTTCCTCTTCACGCTGCACAAATAAACCATGAGAACAAGTGCTACGGAGCTTCCCGGCGGGGACCCATCTCAATATTACCGCACATCCGCTACATTCACTCCCGCCGCGGAAGCCTCCGTTTCTTTTCTCCCGTCATTCCGGATAGATGAACCGGTAATTTTCCGGCCGGTGCTTCTTGCGATACCTCATGGGCGACAACCCATATTTTTTGCGGAAGTTTTCGCTCAGATTCCGGTATGTAAAGCCGATGCGCTCTTCTATTTCCTTCGGCCCCAAGTCGGTACTAATCAGTAATTCATAAAAAATCATCTGTTTGTACTCTTTCAGAAAATTCCAGAACGTCATCCCTGTCTGGCGTTGGAAATACATCCGCCAAAAGAGGACATCTTCCGGATGGAGGTAGGCCAGCTCTTGGAGCGTCACATTGTCTCTCTCGGCAAGGAGTTGCGCCACGCGGTCCATCTCCGGGTCGCCGGTTGGCGCAGGAACATTCGAAAACGTCTCCGTAATCCAATGGTCCGGCTCGATTTCTCTTTTTTTCTTTCGGATACGTGTCACGTAAATCTGTTTCGGGGTAATCTTCTTTGCTTCCATAGGTTTCCTCCTTTGTTTTTTATATTCTGCGCTAAAATTACAGAAAATCATGGACATATCCAAAAAAAATGGATGCTGGCGTACGTGAGCATCCAAAAATGAATCAGAAATGGATGCTGGCGTACGTGGGCATCCAAAAATGAATCAGGAATGGATGCTGGCGTACGTGAGCATCCAAGAATAAATCGGGAATAGATGCTGGCGTACGTGGGCATCCAAAAATGAATCGGGAATGGATGCTGGCGTACGTGGGCATCCAAAAATGAATCAGGAATGGATGCTGGCGTACGTGAGCATCCAAAAATGAATCGGGAATGGATGCTGACGAACGCCAGCATCCGAAAATTTTTCGGGAAAAGAAAAAAAAGAAGAGCCGGAGCGTGGAATTTCTGAGGATTCCATCGCTCCGGCTCGCCGTGCCTTGTCAGGATAAATTATTTCTCGTCCGGATAGGTAAAGGGCAGGAACCTAACCAAAATCAGGACCGGGATGGCCGCAAAGAGCACCGCCACGAAGAAGATATCGTAGCCCAGCCAGTCGCTGAGGAATCCGCTCATCATTCCCGGTATCATCACGCCGAGGTTCATGATTCCCGAAGCGAACGCATAGTGCGCCATCTGGTGCTTGCCCGGCGCGACCTGTTGCATCATGAACAGCGTCAGTCCGACGAAGCCGAAGCCATATCCGAAGTACTCGACGGTGATGGCGCCACCGATGAGGAGCGCGCTGTCCGGCTGGTAAATCGCCAGCAGCGGATAGACCGCGAACGGGAAGTTGAACACGCAGCAGAGCGTGAACAGGGTTTTTTTCAGTCCGTTGTGCGAGATGTAATAGCCGGCGAGGAACGAACCGAGCACGAACGCCGCCGCGCCGAAGCTGCCGTAGTACAATCCGATTTCCTGCTCCGTCAGTCCGAGCCCGCCGGTTTCGGTCGACGCCTTGAGGAAGAGCGGGACGATTTTCATCACCAATCCTTCGGCAAAGCGGTAGAGGATGATGAAGATAATATACAGCCAGATGTATTTCTTTTGGAAGAAGGTGAGGATGACCTCTTTCAGCGCCACCCACGTGTCGTGCATCGACGTCACGCGCTTTTCTCCGCCCTCGACCTTGTCGCTCGGCAGCATCCGCCAGTGGTAAAGGGCAAGCAGCAGCATGATGGCACCGCAGCATCCCATAATGGTCATCCACGCATGGACTACGCCGATATGCTCGATGAGATAGCCCGCGAGATAGACCAGCCCGCCGGTCGCCGCCAATTTGGCTACATTATAGAACGCGCCTTGCCAGCCGATGTATTTCGCTTGGTCGTCCTTGCTCAGCACCGCCATATAAACGCCGTCGGTCGCCACGTCGTGCGTCGCCCCGCTGAAGGCAATCACGGCAAGAAGGGCAATCGAGATGGCAAAGAAGTCGGGCAGTTGCAGCGACAATGCCACCAGTCCGAAGAAGATTCCGGAGCAGAACTGCGTCAGCACCACGAAGAACTTCTTCGTCTTGAACATTTCGAGGAAAGGACTCCAGAGGGGTTTGATGGTCCAAGGAAACATGATGACCGACGTCCAGAAGGCAATCTGCGCATCGGAGATTCCCAAGCCCTTGAACATAAGCGCCGTCACCATATTCAGTACGACAAACGGCATACCCATTGCGAAGTAAACGGTCGGGACCCATGCAACGGGCGAGATTCTGTGTTTGATTGCGTTGTTCATAGCGCGTCATTATAACCATTGGTTCATAAACTCATCCATTTCAGCGGCGTGCTCTTCCAAGCTCTGGAGCAATTTGAACTGCGCTTTCGTACGAACCAAGTTATGCTTCGGACTATGGATTTTATAGTAAGTATCTCCGTTCAGGTAGTCGGTGAGGAAGCGTACCGTCTGCATGTAGGTCAGCAGCCGTCCGCCATAGGGGAGGAGGCGAATCTCGGTCGGCGTCAGGAAGGCTTTCGCCTTTTCCATATAGCCCCGCGTATAGGCTTGGAAGATGGGCATGTTCACACCCACGCGGCTGAGGTCCTCGTCATCTTCGGCGCCGGTATTTCCTGCGGTGCGGATAAAATCGCCGATATCGGAGAGGACAAATCCCGGCATCACCGTATCGAGGTCGATGACGCAGAGCACTTCGTCGGTGTCGGCATCGAACAGCATATTATTCACCTTCGTGTCGCAGTGGTTGGTCCGTTTCTGCAATTTCCCTTCGCGGTAGAGCCGCTCCTGAATGCACATCGCATCGGCGCGCCGTTCGATTTCTGCTACCAAATCCTTTACTTCATCCAGCCGGCCTGCGGGATTGGCAGCGACCGCCTCGCGGAATTGCTGCAGGCGGAACTCCATATTGTGGAAATTCGGAATCGTTTCGCCCAATGTCCCTTCAGGGATGTCCGCCAGCATCGTCTGGAAATCCCCGAAAGCTTTTCCCGCCTCGTAGGAGAGCTCAGGCGTTACCTCTTCGTAGCTCTTGCTGCGCGGAATGAAAAGGGATACGCGCCAGTAGCTTTCGCCGTCGTAATGGTAAAGTTTTCCGTCTTTTGCGGGGAGGAAGGTCAGCACCTTGCGGTCGATGTCGCTCTCGCCCCGTGCTTCCAGCTTTTGGCGGATATGCGAGGTCACCGTATGGATGTTGTGCTGCAGCATATCGACATCCGTAAAGATGTGATGGTTGATTCGCTGTAATACGTACTTGATTTCGCCGGATGGCGTAGTCACCTTCAAAGTGTCGTTAATGTGTCCGTTACCAAATGGTTCGGCAGATACTGCGGGTTCCTTCAACTCGAACTTGTCCAGTATCGCCAGCAATTCTTCTTTCGTTTTCGCCATGATATCGATTGATTTGTTATTTGTGTTTATCGGGCAAATATACAACTTTTGCTTTAGGTAGGAAAGAAATCTCACGTAATTCCTGCGGAAAGCCGGGCGGCGTGTGGTGGCGGACGGGAATACAAAAAAACGGCTGCCTCCCGTTCAGGAGAGCAGCCGTCTCTTTACATATTATGATTAGATGGGGAAGATATTACATCATACCACCCATGCCGCCCATGCCCGGATTCATAGCCGGAGCAGCCGGAGTTTCTTCCTTCTTGTCGGCGATAACGCATTCCGTAGTCAGGAACATTCCAGCGATAGAAGCTGCATTTTCCAAAGCTACGCGGGTAACCTTAGCCGGGTCGATAACGCCTGCAGCGCACAAGTTCTCGAACTTATCCGTACGAGCGTTATAACCATAGTCGCCAGTACCTTCCTTCACACGCTGAACGATAACTGCGCCTTCCTTACCTGCGTTCGCTACGATTTGACGCAACGGCTCTTCGATAGCACGCTTAACGATTTCGATACCTGTAGTCTCGTCTTCGTTCTCACCCTTCATGCCTTCCAGAGCAGCGATGGCACGGATGTAAGCTACGCCACCACCCGGAACTGTACCTTCTTCGATAGCTGCGCGGGTTGCATGCAAAGCATCATCTACGCGGTCTTTCTTTTCCTTCATTTCAACTTCAGAAGGAGCACCGACATAGAGGACAGCTACGCCACCAGCCAATTTAGCCAGACGTTCCTGCAATTTCTCTTTGTCATAATCCGAAGTCGTGTTCTCGATTTGGCTCTTGATTTGACCGATACGAGCTTGGATAGCTTCCTTGTCGCCAGCGCCGTTTACGATAGTCGTATTGTCTTTGTTGACAACAATCTTTTCAGCTGTACCCAGCATATCCATTGTTGCGCCATCCAACTTCATACCCTTTTCTTCAGAAATCACGATACCACCTGTCAGGACTGCGATATCTTCCAACATCGCTTTACGACGGTCGCCGAAGCCCGGAGCCTTCACTGCGCAAACCTTCAACGAGCCACGCAGACGGTTTACAACCAATGTAGCCAACGCTTCGCTGTCAATATCTTCAGCAATAATCAACAACGGACGGCCGCTCTGTACAGTCGGTTCCAAGATAGGAAGCAAGTCTTTCAAGACAGAAATCTTCTTGTCATAGATTAATACGTACGGATTTTCCATCTGGCATTCCATCTTCTCAGTATCGGTAACGAAGTACGGAGAGATATAACCGCGGTCGAACTGCATACCTTCTACTACATCTACGGTAGTTTCTGTACCTTTAGCCTCTTCTACGGTGATGACACCCTCTTTCTTTACCTTTTGCATAGCTTCAGCAATCAGCTTACCGATAGCTTCATCACCATTTGCAGAGATTTTAGCCACATGCTCAACTTTTTCGAACTTGTCACCAACCTCTTCTGCCTGCTCAGCGATATTCGCTACGACTTTAGCCACTGCTTTGTCGATACCACGCTTCAAGTCCATCGGATTTGCACCGGCAGTTACGTTCTTCAAACCTACGCCGATGATTGATTGTGCCAATACCGTAGCGGTAGTTGTACCATCACCTGCGTTATCATTCGTCTTCGAAGCCACTTCCTTTACCAACTGAGCGCCCATGTTCTCGAACGGATTAGCCAATTCGATTTCCTTTGCTACGGTTACACCATCTTTAGTGATGTGCGGAGCACCGAATTTCTTTTCGATAATCACGTTACGACCTTTTGGGCCTAATGTTACTTTAACCGCATTTGCCAATTCGTCCACACCTTTCTTCAAAAGGTCGCGGGCATCCATATCGTATTTAATTTCTTTAGCCATAATTCTGTTTGTTTATTTATGAGTTTATGAATACTGATTGTTTTTAAATGATTGCCAAGATATCAGATTGGCGCATGATTAAGTACTTTTCGTTGTCTAATTCGACTTCTGTACCGGCATATTTGCCATATAATACTTCATCGCCAACTTTGACTACCATTTCTTCGTCTTTTGTTCCGTTACCTACAGCAACAACTTCACCTTTCAGGGGTTTTTCCTTTGCTGTATCCGGAATGATGATTCCACTTACCGTTTTCTCTTCTGCAGCAGCCGGTTTAATTAATACGCGATCTGCTAAAGGTTTAATGTTCATGATTTATGTAATTTAAAGTTTATAATTTTATTATTTAATCTCCGAATCTTTCGATTCACGCAATAGTCTCTACCAATAATGTGCCAAACCTATTTTGAGAAGCTTTCGACTGACATTTTTTCGGATTTGTCATAAAAATATCCATCTAACGAAAGAAGGCTGTCAAACTGACAGCCTTCTTTATTCGTTTATTTGATGACTCGGGCATAACCCTCTTTCCGAGGTTTCGGAGCCGCCGGCTCTGTGGCCGGATAGCCCAATGCAATAGCGCCAACACCACCTAAACCTTCGGGAAGTCCCATTTCTTTCATCAATTGTTCCCCTTCGTCGGTAGCAAACATTTCAATTTCCCGATTAATCCAACAACTTCCCAATCCTAAAGCATGGGCAGCCAGCATCATGTTTTCCAAAACGCAAGTTCCATCTTGTAGCTTGAATGGGCAATCGAGCGGAGCAAATACCAACACATAAGTGGGCGCGTCATAATAAGGATTCCCTTTCATTCCGCGTATGTCGGCGTTCATTTGCTCTAACTTGGCTTTCATTTCCGGATTCTGCACGGCTACAATAAAAGGGGATTGTTGTCCCATTCCGGTGGGTGCGAAAGTCCCAGCGCGCAATACAGCAGCTAATTCTTCATCTTTGATTTGTTCCGGTTTATATTTGCGGCAACTGCGTCGCGTTTCGATAAGTTTTAAAAAATCATTTTCCATATATACCTCCATATTGATATTTTGAGCAAATATAGACATATTTTCAGGAAAAGATATGCCTCGGATAGGGAATTATGTCGTATATCGTTTATCTTTGTAGAGAGGTTTTCGGGAATAGGAAAAAACTTTTTCAAACAGGAAACAGGTCAGGAATAAGTTTACTTGAAAAATTTATATGTTTCATATAAATCCATCCATTTACCAAGCCCCATACCTTATTGTGGCTATTCGCTCTCCCTTTTTTAATTCTATGGAAAGGAATCTATCGTCATTTTCATTTTCTCCAGATGGAGCGGGATAGCCGTTTCCCCATATCCTATCATATTGATAAGTCTTTCCTTTTTTACTCCAATAAGAATCCGGCAGATGACATAAACTATCCAACCCATGATAAAACGCATCAGACGGAATATCATCGAACTTTATTACTCGATAATTTGAAAAATCTCCCGTAAAACTTGGGTTCTCCGGATAATAATGCTTTGTAGAAAATTCCGGGAAATTCATCTCTGTAATACGGGTAATGTCCTTACTATCTGAATACATAAAATATCGGTCTATTTCTCCCCAAGCATATAACGCTATAATAAATAGGCACAAATATAAACAACCAAATAAAGGAGAAAACAATAACAAAATGACCCTCACTGACTTGCTTCCTGTCCCCCAGCGTTTAGATAGATAGTAGAACAATGGAGATATAGTAAACCAGCTGAAAACAAGAATTATATCTCGAAATATTTTCTTCATTGTATTCAAAATAAAGTTTCCTACTTTTTTATTTTTATTACGTCTCATCTATCCCATAATCTTTTGTATCAATCGAAGAAATATCTTTTTTCAAATGATCGAATACCCTATCTATTGGAGTAAAAACAATATCACCTATTTTTCCATACGAAGCCAATCCATAAGAAGTGGCTAATATGGGATATATTTTACTGTCAATCTGTTTTTCATTTTTGAGATTCCTTATATTCAAAGTTTCTTTATCAATATATCTTTTATCCGTAAAGGATTCTACGATAAAATGTAAATTAGAATATAAAGAACCTCCACCGCAATATATAATTGGCTGATGATCAATAGCCTCTTCAAGTTGATAACATGATAATTTATGTTTGTCCCTAGAGCTTGCAAAAGACTTGTGTAGAACATTAATCATAAATCTTACGGCATTCTTGAAAATTGAGCCATATTTTCGTACAGCATTTTCAAACAAATCGGACTTAGAATCATAAAAGAATTTATTTTGTAATTCTTCTATTGAATAGAATTCAAATTTTTCTTTTGTTTTCTCAAAAATAAAATTAAGACCTTGAGCAAAAGAACGTGTATAAATAATATCTGGCTCAGAAGATTCTGCTTTTACATAAAACAGCGCCATATCTGTTGTACCACCACCAATATCCGCAAGGACATGAAAACCGATTCCTAATTTACGTTGTTGCGTTACCGCAATTAAACCCGCAAAAGCTTCTGGTATGTCATCAAAAATGTATTGGTTTATATCTTCAGTTGTAAGCTCTTTTCTGATATTAGTTTGTTTTCTTAAATACAAATAAGTAGAAGACTTATATTCTTCAAGTGAAGAGAATTTTTCTGATAAATCCCATGCTGCAATATACAAAGAGTAAGCATTATTGATGATAGCCTTATTTCTTTGCTCATTTCCTCCAACTGGCACTCCAAATTGAATCGAAAAATCGTTATTATATTTTTCTTTCAATATTAAAAGAATATAAGTAATATACCAAACAGTTATTTCTTCTGCAGAAAAATTAGGAAAGTCCCAAGAATCTTCTCCAATAAAAGCTTTTAGCTTGAAATACTGAAATATGAGCTTTGTTCCTTTTTCCCAATTTTTCATTTCGGTTTTATAAATAGATATTCTTTTCTCATTCTCTTTTTCTATCTGTTTTACTTTAATGAGATAATCTTGGATTAGTTCAATGCATTCTTCTCCCCAATTGGCATTTGTCTCTTTCTCTAATTCAGAACATTTCTTTCTCCATTTATCAAGTATCCCTAGTGGATAATCCAACAAATTCAATATAGGTTTCTTATCCATATCCCTGAATATTTTACACTTTTCTTTGTCCACAAATCCATAACTTAATGTATCGTCATTGTTTATTTGAACAATAGAAGGAAACACAACAGTGGTTGTACCATCTGTTTTTTCAAATTCAACAAACTCATATATTTTTTCAAAAGGATTACTTGAATTTTCGATGCAAATTTTTGTTTGATGCGTGCCAAAATCAAAGCCAATTGTGCAACTCATATACTTACTTTTTAAATTATAGTTATTTGACTTAATGATAATAATGTAGAATCAATACTTTGTATATCGGTATTTTTGATACGATTTATCTCTAGTTCTTTTTCTTCTTCAAGTTGTGATAATTGAGCTCGTTGTGCGGGTAATATTTTTTCGTTGTCTTTTCGTATCTTTTCATCATTACCATACTCTATGTTCCATTCAATATTTCTTATTATATTTTTTTTATTATCAATTTTTGCATTGTATGATTCTTCTGTACGCTGAATATCCAAATTCTTCAAAGAATCTATTCTCATTTTTTGATCTTTTCTGATTTCATCAGTAATTTCCCCTATGGTTTCTGTAAAACTTGTCCGCACATCTAATAATTCTTCTTCCGTAGGGAAATAATTTATTTCAGAAATTAAAACGTTATCTTGTGCTTCCCCAAAAAGATTTTTTACCTTTTCTTTGTCTCTAATGACTTCTTCTTTCGAATAATCATAGAGAATAGGCATTAGAATCTTTATAATCTGTTGAGTTCCATATTTTATAAATTCTTGCCGGATTTCATATAAAGCAAGGCAATAATTGCCTGGAGGTAATAATTTTGATTTAAGACTATATTTGAATGTATTTTCTTTGTTGGTAGATTTTCTCTTTTCAAAGAAATGTAATGCGGAAATAATAATCGGATGATATGCATTTATATAAATCAACGAATTATCCATATATGCTGTTTCCTGCCTAAAAGTTAAAGATAGTTCAATCTTACCTCGAATTTTATTTCTAAATAAACAGTTCTCTAGCATATAATCATCAATGAATGAGCTTATTCCATTGGATGATTCATGTTGACAAAGGAAATTTGTGAGTAAATTGGGAGTCCCTTTTGGTATTATGAATTTGTAAATGCACAGTTCCTTATCTACTTCTATTAATTGACAAGTCGGGAGAGCTAATTCTATCAATTTCTGTACAAATGAAATCAATTCTTTTTCTGTAATATATTGCTTTCGACTAAGAATATTTTCAACTTCCGTACGGAACCGGATATCATTAGTTAATGTATTCGTCAATTTATCATTTAATTCTTCAGCGTTTTTCTTTTCCCACAGAATAGCTTGAGCTATATTTTCAATTTTTTGTTCCCTCTCCTGTTTGGTTAATTCTGTAGTATATAGCTTATTTTCTAAAGAAGATAAATATTCTCTCAAGTTCTTAGGACCTATGTTCTGAATATCTGAATTTTCTAATGACCTATCTAATATAGCTTCTAAATCACCTATAGACGTTTTAAATATTCCGATACGATCTAATAATCGGCTATAAATTTCTTCTTGAATAGAATCTTCTACTATTAAATTATAAATATTTACTACATTTGATTTTTGGCCAAAACGGTCTATACGCCCTATACGTTGTTCCACAACCATAGGATTCCAAGGTAAGTCATAATTAACTAAAGCATCACAGAATTGCATATCCAAACCTTCACTTCCTACTTCAGAAGAGAGAAGTATTTTTTTATTAGGATTATTTCTAAATTCTTGCAATACTTCAGAGCGATTATTTATTCCTCCATGTATTATAACAGATTCAATACCTGCTTTTCTTAATCGTATTTCCAAATATAGAAGAGTCGCTCTAAATAAGGCGAATATAATAAGTTTTTTATTGTGCTTATTTACTACTTCGTTTATTATGTCTAATAATTTATTAAATTTTGCATCTGGATAATTGGCGTATTTGTCTATACCTTGTTGTAAATCTTCTATTTTATTTAAAGAGGCATAAACACTACTTGCTACCATTCTTTTATTTTGAACAAGACCTAATGCTTTACCTTGCGAGATGGTATCGCATCCCCATTCATCAATATAGCTATTATCATTTATATAAGTATCAATTATTTTTTCAAAATATTTTCGTTCTTCAGGGTTTAATTTCACAATTATAGATTTAGGTTTTCTCACGGCTTGACTCCAATCTTGAGTTACTTCTCGTTTCCGAGTTCGTGAAAAAATATTGTTGAGCTTGCTTAAAGATGAAATATCAAATTGTAGTTGGACACGTGTTTCATTTGTGTCAAGTTTGTTCATTAACGAGTCTATTATGACTGTATAAAGTGGTATTTCTTTGAACCTTTCTTCTATAGTTTCCTCGCACAAAACTCCATCTTCTCCAATAAATGTTTCTGTTCTCACCACCGTATTTCTTAATTCATTCGCTATATCAACAAGTTTATCTCCTCTATTTAAGCGATTTAATGCTTTAACAAAAGGTTCATTTACTCGCATAGCATTTTCAAAGATTTGATAATCTCCATATTCTGACTCATCTAACAACTTCAACAAATTAAATAAATTTTCTCGGCTTATCATTATAGGGGTTGCCGTTAAAAATAAAGCTGCATTTGTGATACTCATAATATGTTTAATTCCTTTATGAATGTCAGTGCTTGAATTTCGGACTCTATGGGCTTCATCACATACTAATAAATCAATTTTTTGGTTTGTTTTTCCAATCAATTTATGAAATTCATTTTCTTTTTCATCCGACTTGCGAATTTTCTCATAATTGACAATGCCGAAAATTCGTCCAGCCTTAAGATCTTCTGATACAACAGTTATGCTATCATATATTTTGAATGATAACCCGAATTTCTCTTGTAATTCATTCTGCCATTTACTTTGTAAAGATTTAGGACATACAATTAAAGCAGTTTGCATATTTCGCCGTGCTCTTAATTCCAGCATAATATGTCCAGCTTCAATTGTTTTTCCGAGACCAACTTCGTCGGCTACTAATAGTCGATGATTACTCGAATTTAATATTTTGAGCAAAGGTTTATATTGATAAGGTTTGAAGATTGTTTTCGAGGCCTTAAGTGTTGCAATATTACTATTATTGGTGTTATGAATTTTGAAAGCTGTATTGATTTGCAAAAAATCCCTATATGAACCATAAATCCCTTTTTCAATCTTCTCAAAAGGATCTTCTAAATTGATGTCTTCTCTGAGATCTTTTTCAAGTACATTTTCTTCATTTTGGTTAAATAATACTCGATATATCTGTTTCCCTTTATGTAGTGGATAAACCCTAATGATGCTGCCCTTTGAATGGTTATTAACTTTGATAACTTTTGTTCCTACATTAAACTTTGCCATATTTTATATGATTTAACAGATTAGCATTATATGATAATGTTATTTTTTTCTTTTTCCGCATCCCCTCCGGAAAAAGATTAACAATAAAATAAAAAAGCGTGGGAACTGTACCTGTCGCTTATCCATCGGTTCAGGCCTTCGCATTGCCTATGTACAAGGATAAGCAACGAAGAAAGCCCACGCCGATAT
>CASEMX010000026.1 GCA_949289155.1 uncultured Parabacteroides sp. | reverse complement strand
GGAAGACGACCGGTTCCCTTTTTTTATGGCCTTCGGGAAGGAGGTGGAAACCTTGCCCGGGGCAAAGTCTCCACTTGGGGCGGTCAAAGTCTCCACTTGACGCCGTCAAAGTCTCCACTTGCGCCGGGCAAGGTTTTCAGTGTGTTTTTCTGGGTGGAGGGATGGGGGATTTCCGGCGGCGGACTGCTCCGGGGAAGTGCAGAGAAGTGCTTTTCGGTTTTGATGGCTATTTATTCTGCCTTGATAAAGATTAGAAAAAGAAAGCTTTGGATTTTCTTTTGTGGAGTAGGATAAAATGCGTAATTTTGCCATTTTATTAGAGCATAATATTGACAGACAACTAAAAATATTTTTATCGTGGCTGATACAAAGTACATTTTTGTTACAGGTGGCGTGGTTTCTTCTTTAGGAAAAGGAATCATTTCTGCCTCTTTAGGGAAGTTGCTCCAAGCACGTGGCTATAAGGTAACTATCCAAAAGTTTGATCCGTATATTAATATTGATCCGGGGACATTAAATCCGTACGAACATGGAGAATGTTACGTTACTGTGGATGGGCATGAGGCTGATTTGGATTTGGGACACTATGAACGTTTTCTGAATATTCCGACTACTCGTGCCAATAATGTGACTACTGGGCGTATCTATCAGAGTGTTATCAATAAAGAACGGAAGGGCGATTATTTAGGAAAGACAGTTCAGGTAGTCCCTCATATCACTGACGAAATCAAACGCAAT
Organism: uncultured Parabacteroides sp.; assembly: GCA_949289155.1. Lineage (GTDB taxonomy): Bacteria > Bacteroidota > Bacteroidia > Bacteroidales > Tannerellaceae > Parabacteroides. The sequence continues at coordinate 35,720 of CASEMX010000026.1, read as the reverse complement.
GTTAAATTACTGGGGAATAAATATAAGTTCGATTTTGTAATTACTGAAATCGGAGGAACGGTAGGGGATATAGAATCTCTTCCGTTTATTGAAAGTATGCGCCAATTAAAATGGGAATTAGGAAAGAATTGTTTGTGCGTACATTTGACATATGTTCCTTATATTGCGGCCGCAAAAGAATATAAAACAAAGCCTACGCAACATTCTGTCAAGGAGTTGCAATCATTAGGTATCCAGCCGGATATTTTGGTTCTGCGTACAGAACATGAATTGGCGTCGAATCTTTTGCGTAAGGTGGCTTTATTCTGTAATGTGTCGGAGGATGCTGTTATTCAGTCGATTGATGTGCCGACAATTTACGAAGTTCCATTAGTATTGCAACGTCAGAAGATGGATGAAATCGTTTTGCGTAAAGTCGGTTTGGAAGTCGGTCCGACGCCGGAGTTGAAGCCTTGGCGTGAATTCCTAAATAAAAAAGCTACGGCAACCGAAGTTGTGAAAATCGGGTTAGTAGGAAAATATGTAGAGTTGCAGGATGCTTATAAATCAATTGATGAATCATTGCTCCAAGCTGCCATTTATAATCATCATAAGTTGGATTTGCATCTGTTCCATTCAGAAAAAGTGAATAATGAGAATGCAGCAGAATTGCTTAAAGATATGGATGGAATTCTGATTGCTCCGGGATTCGGTCAGCGTGGCATTGAAGGAAAGTTCGCAGCGATTAAATATGCTCGTGAGAATGATGTTCCTTGTTTAGGCATATGTTTAGGTATGCAATGCATGGTCATCGAATTTGCGCGTAATGTATTAGGATACAAGGATGCCAATTCGACGGAAATGGAACCGAATACGACGCATAAGGTGATTGATTTGATGGAAGAACAGAAAAATGTAACGAACTTGGGTGGTTCAATGCGTTTAGGAGCATACGACTGTGTTTTAAAGAAAGGTTCTAAGGTATATGCTGCGTACGGAACTGAACATATTCAAGAGCGCCATCGCCATCGTTTTGAATTTAATAATGAATACAAAGCAAATTTTGAGGCTGCAGGCATGAAATGTACGGGTGAGAATCCGGAAACCAATTTGGTAGAAGTCGTTGAGATTCCTACTTTGAAGTGGTTTATCGGAGTACAATATCACCCAGAATATAACAGTACAGTGGTCAATCCGAATCCTTTGTTCCTTAGCTTTGTAAAAGCAGCTATTGATAATAAAAAACAATAAGAGCATAAATGGATAAAAATACAATTATTGGATTTATACTCATCGGTATTGTCCTGTTTGGTTTCAGTTGGTGGAACCGTCCGACGCCGGAACAACTCGAGGCTCAGCAACGTTATCAGGATTCTATTGCACGGATAGAACTTGCGAAACAGGCTGAATTGGAAAAAGAGAAAGCTAATCCTGTGGAAAGTATGGCAAGTTTGCCAGATTCTGTACTTCAGGCGCGTTTACAGAACAATTTCGGCTCATTCGCTTCGAAGATGACAGGCTCTGAAGAGATAGTTACGTTGGAGAACGAAAAGGTTTCGGTTAAACTGAGTTCGAAAGGTGGACGCGTGCTTTCTGCTGTCCTTAAAGAATATGATAATTACAAAGGGGAACCGTTGACATTGTTCGCGGATAATGAATCGGCATTCGATTTGTCATTAATCACATCGGCAAATCAGTTGATACATACAAAGGACCTTTATTTTACGCCGGTGAAAGGGGCCGATTCTCATCAGGTAATTATGAGATTGGATGTTAGCGAAGGCAGTTATTTAGACTTCGTTTATACGCTGAATCCCGATGATTATAAAATGGACTTTTCAGTGAAAGCTACCGGAATGAATGGTATTCTTTCTCCGAATATGGATGCCTTGAATCTTTCGTGGATACAAGATATCCGTCAACAAGAGAAAGGAAGAACATTTGAGAACCGATATGTCGAATTGCATTATAAAGTGATGGGCGATGATGTCGATTATCTGAGTGCAAGTGGAAATACCAGCCGGTCTATGGACAAAGATTTGTATTGGATAGGCTTCAAAGATATGTATTTCTCGACAGTTTTGGTAGCAGACGAAGGCTTTAAGAAGGCACAATTGGATTCTCAGTCTCATGATAACGGCGAATATTTAAAGACATTCCATGCACAGGCTTCTGTTCCATTTGATTTGGTTGGAACAAAATCGACCGATTTTCATTATTTCTTTATTCCCAACAAATATGCTTTGTTGAAAGATTATAATGACCATGTGGCAGATGGGAAAGAGTTGCATTTGGAGAAATTGGTTCCGTTAGGATGGGGTATTTTCCGCTGGGTTAACCAGTTCTTCGTTATTCCGTTGTTCGACTTCTTGGGCGGATTTATCGACAATTACGGTTGGCTGATTTTTATCATGACGGTCATCGTGAAGTTGATTCTGTTCCCGCTCACCTATAAATCCTACATGTCGTCGGCAAAGATGCGTGTATTGCGTCCTCAAGTGGAAGAAATCAATGCGCAATATCCGAATCAGGACCAAGCCATGGAGCGCCAGAGCAAAATTATGGAGCTGTACAACCGGGCAGGGGCCAGTCCGATGAGCGGATGCTTGCCTATGTTGCTTCAGTTGCCTATTTTGGTGGCCCTGTTCATGTTCTTCCCTTCGGCAATCGAGCTTCGCCACGAAAGTTTCCTTTGGGCAGAGGATTTATCCACTTATGATGCGATTGTAAGTTGGAATGCGCAGATTCCGTTAATCTCTACTTATTTTGGTAATCACATCAGTTTGTTCTGTTTGTTGATGACGATTACGCAGATAGTCTATACCAAATATAATATGGAGTTGACCAATACGGGACAGCAGCAGATGCCGGGAATGAAAATGATGATGTATCTGATGCCGATTATGTTTATGTTTATCTTCAATAGCTATGCTTCAGGTTTGACTTACTATTATTTCATCTCGACGGTGATTACGATTGCGCAAACATTGTTCTTCCGTTATACCATTAATGAGGAGAAGTTGCTTGCCAAATTGGAAGAGAATAAGAAACGTCCGATGAAGAAGTCTGGATTCATGAAGCGTTTGGAAGAGGCTCAACGGATGCAACAGGAGCAGTTGAAGCGTCAGCAAGAACAACGCCAGCAGTTGCATGAACAGCGTAAAGCAAAAAGACGGTAAATAATAATTGCGAATTATGAATTACGAATGAATGTACGCATGAGTTTGTAATTCATAATTTGTGATTTTCAATTTTCAGTTTTTAATTAAAAAAGGGACTCTCATTTAGCACTAAACAAAACAAGCAGTCCCTTTATGGTTTTCCTCTCTTTATTTTCTATTCAATTCATCTTTGACTGCTTTTCTATCTTTTATGCAAAAGGCCATATCCATTGGTCATGTTTCTTCGTCTTTCACGGATTTCTTCTAAGGTTTCCAAGTTGCCTATCGAGGGCAAGTCATGTTTGCGGGCATCTTCGAGAAATTTCCACGCATAATCGGATGCAATAGCTGAATCGCGGGCGATGGCTAATTGCGGATGCAACCGGTTTGCTACGATAGAATCGGCAAACAAATCGCACAGCACATCGATATTTTTCCCACCGTACGGTTTCTCTATCCGTTCGGTCTGCGTTACGCCGCGCAAATCGACGACTGCTGTTTTGAAGTCATGTGTCATTCGGGCAATACCTTTCGTGCCGATGATATCCACATACGAATTATGCGTTTGGTCTTTCGACAATTGTCCATAGACAAACCCTTGGGTGATATCGAATACGACGCCATTCTCGAAAGTTCCATGGCATTGCAGCCACCACGGGTCTTTGTAGTCCCACATCCGGATAGCTTGGGCGTGCCAGGTTTTGAATTCGCATCCGGCATACCAGCGGGTAATATCCACATAATGCATCCCGCAATCATGAAAAGCCGGACCTTCGTATTCGTGTCCTTCGCCCGGAGCCAGTCCCGGCGTCATGTGGCAAATGCGGATGATGGCCAATTCTCCGATTTCTCCGCTTTCGATGAAACGTTTAATCGTGTTGTGATACCATGAGTTGCGCAGGTAGAGATTTACAGTAGCCAATTGCTTGGATGCCTCGATGGCGTGTACCGCTTCCCATTCATGTTCCGGCGTGTCAGCTACCGGTTTTTCTGAGATGATGTGCTTTCCGGCAGCGATGGCTTTCTGGATTTGCTCCAAGCGATTGTTCGCAAGCGTGAAAAGCCCGACGGCTTCGACTTGCGGGTCATTAAACACAATATCTTCGTCCGCAACGACGCGCGATTGCGGCGAGAATTTTCGGGCGTAAGCCCTTGCTTCCGGGTCAACGTCACAAATATATGCGACATCCCATTTTCGGTTCTTCAACATTTCGGTTAAGTAAAACCCTCCCATGCGTCCGAAGCCGATAATGCCGACTTTGATTCTTCTGTCCATAGGTATTATATATTAAAGTGCATTTGCAAAAATAGATAAACGTCTTGATATTTTCATTCATTTTTTAGTTAAAGCCTCTTTAAAACCGTCAGAATCGGGACAGATTGGCATGTTTTCTGAAAATTCTCCAACGATGGAGGCCTGAAAATCGTCTCCATTGTCAGCGAAATCCCCATGCAGCTCTGCAAAACGATTCCGCTGTTAGCGCCACCTTCGTTCGTGCAGCTCTGCAAAACGATTTCGCTGTTAGCGCCACCTTCGTGCAGCTCTGCAAAACGATTTCGCTGTTAGCGCCACCTTCGTGCAGCTCTGCAAAGCGTTTTCGCTGTTAGTGCCACCTTCGTGCAGCCCTGCAAAACGTTTCCGCTGTTAGCGCCACCTTCCTGCAGCCCTGCATGGCGTTTTCGCTTCTGCCGCCGGCTTCAAAAAATGGTTTTGGAGCTGTTTTTTAATAGAAAAGGGATGAAGGAACGGTTTTTAGGCGGAGAAACTTCGGTGCTCTTACGGGGAAATTTACGGAAACTGCAGATTGTTTCGCGGATATGTCCTATATTTGCTTCACGTTTTAATATTTAGGAGATGAATTTCAATTACATTGTTGATCAATTTGCAGACATTCAAGTGCTGCGATATCAAGTGCCGGGTTTCGATGCCTTGTCGTTGCGGCAGAAACAATTGCTTTATCATTTGTCGGAAGCCGCTCTGATGGGGCGCGATATATTATATGACCAGAATTGCCGGTATAATTTAATTATCCGAAAGACATTGGAGGCGATTTATCGGAATTATTCGGGCGATAAAGGGGCTGTGGATTTCAAGGCTTTCGAAGTCTATTTGAAACGAGTGTGGTTTGCGAACGGCATTCATCATCATTATGCGGAGGATAAGTTCGTCCCCGGATTTTCGGAAGAGTTCTTCGAGCGAGAGGTACGGGCGTTGCCGTCGGGCGCGCTTCTGTTGTCCGAAGGTGAAACAGTGGATACGTTTATTGCCCGGCTGAAGCCGGTGATTTTCGACTCGGATGTCTTGCCGAAGCGTACGGTGCAGAGCGGGGAGCGCGATTGGATTCTGGAGTCTGCCAATAATTATTATGGTGAAGGCGTCACGAAAGCAGAAGTCGAGGCGTTCTACGGGAAGATGAAGGCGGAAGATGCCAGCGCGACGCCGGTATCGTTCGGATTGAACAGCCGGCTGGAAAAGGTAAATGGCGAACTGAAAGAGAATGTCTGGAAAGTGGGCGGGCTCTATTCTCCTGCCATCGAACGGATTGTCTCGGAGCTGGAGAAGGCTGTCGCATTTGCCGAAAATGAGAAGCAGGCGGAGATTATCGAGACGCTGATTCGTTATTATCGTTCGGGCGATTTGAAGACCTTCGATGCCTATTCGATTCTCTGGGTGGAGGATACCGCCTCGCAAGTAGATTTCGTGAACGGATTCATCGAGACGTATGGCGATGCGCTGGGATTGAAGGCGAGCTGGGAGGCGACGGTGAATTTCCGCAACGAAGAGGCGACGCGCCGCACGCAGACGATTAGCGGAAATGCGCAGTGGTTCGAGGACCATTCGCCGGTGGATAAGTGTTTCAAGAAGGCGAAGGTGAAGGGCGTGAGCGCGAAAGTGATTACGGTCGCGATGTTGGGCGGCGATTGCTATCCCTCGACGCCGATTGGCATCAATCTTCCGAACGCGGATTGGATTCGGCGCGATTATGGCTCGAAGTCGGTTACGATTGAGAATATTATGGAGGCATACGATAAGGCTTCGCAAGGGAATGGCTTCAGCGAGGAGTTTGTCTGGAGCGAAACGGAGCGGACGCTGTTGCGCCGGTATGGTTTCCTGACTGACATTTTGCATACCGATTTGCACGAGTGCTTGGGACATGGCTCCGGACAGTTGCTTCCCGGAACAGACCCGGATGCGTTGAAGGCGTATGCTTCGACGTTGGAAGAGGCGCGGGCCGACCTCTTCGGGTTGTATTATTTAGCGGACCCGAAGATGCAGGAGTTGGGCTTGGTTCCGGACGGAGAGGCATACAAGGCGGAATATTATCGCTATATGATGAATGGACTGATGACGCAGTTGGTGCGCATCGAATTGGGCAAGGATGTAGAGGAGGCGCACATGCGCAATCGCCAGCTTATCGCTCGCTGGGCATTCGAGCAGGGAAAGGCAGAGCAGGTTGTCGAACTCCGCCGGCGCGACGGCAAACGCTATGTAGTTATCAACGATTACGAAAAACTGCGCACGCTGTTCGGTCGGCTTTTGGCGGAGGTGCAGCGCATCAAGAGCGAAGGCGATTACGAAGCGGGTCGCGATTTGGTGGAGCGTTACGGCGTGAAAATCGATTTGGATTTGCACAAGGAGGTCGCCGACCGTTATGCCCGGTTGCATCTTTCGCCCTACAAGGGATTCGTCAATCCGGTGATGCGCGAGGTAAAGAACGACCGGGGCGAAGTGACCGACGTGACATTGGATTATACCGAAGGTTACGCCGAGCAGATGTTGCGTTATAGCAGGGAGTATTCATTTTTATAATCATCATGAAAGAAAAACTAACAGATATCCGTCGGCGGTTACGCTTGGCAATGAATGGCGTCATCGCGAACAGCATGCGCCAGAAAGGAATGAATTATAAGTTGATATTCGGCGTCCCGTTGCCCGAAATCCTGCAGATAGCGAAGGAAATCGGACACGATGCCGATTTGGCGCGTGCCCTGTGGGAAGAGGATGTGCGCGAGATGAAGATTCTCGCGACCCTCGTTTTCCCGCCGCAGGAGATGACGCACGACGAGGCACGCCGGTGGGTTGCCGCGATTCCCTATCCGGAGATTGCCGAGCAGTGCAGCAACAACCTTTTCCCGTTGATGGCGCAGGCGGATGGCTTTGCGGTTTCGCTTTTGTCGGACACGCAGTCGCCCTTTGCCCGCACCGTGGCATTTCTGGTTTTCGCGCAGTTGTTCAAGCGCAACTTGCCGGTAAGCCGGACTGCCGTCGAGATTTTCTTTGCGGAAAGCCACTGCACGTTGCAGCCGGAAGAGCAGCCCGAAGCCTCGTGGACCGAAAAGCGGGCAACTGTGCAGGCATTGCGTTTCTTCGGCCGCCTTTCGCCAGAGAATGCCCGTGCGGTATTGGACGAGGTCTCGGCGGAATCGCCCTCGGACGAGTTGCGCGAGTTCTACGACGAACTGAAGTTCGAGTTCGAAACGGTATTTCCGGACGAATCGTTCAGTTGAGCCATTTGATGCCCGAAAATTAATCGCTCTCGTCGGGAGGAACATTTTGAAGGCTTACAAAAGGCTGCTCTCGTCGGGAGGAACGTTTTGAAGGCTTACAAAAGGTCGCTCTCGTCGGGAGGAACATTTTGAAGGCTTACAAAAGGCTGCTCTCGTCGGGAGGAACATTTTGAAGGCTTACAAAAGGCTGCTCTCGTCGGGAGGAACATTTTGAAGGCTTACAAAAAGCCGCTCTCGTCGGGAGGAACGTTTTGAAGGCTTACAAAAAGCCGCTCTCGTCGGGAGGAACGTTTTGAAGGCTTACAAAAGGTCGCTGCCGTCAGCGGTGCTTCGTCTCAGGTTGATAATTTTCCGGCTCCGCATACGCAGAAATCCGCAAGGTTTATGTAAGTTTGCACCCACAATTCATCAAGTATATGCATTGGTTACAAGAGACATTCCTTCAACCTACGATGATACAGGCAGTTGCCGTGATATGCATCGTCTCGGCGGTGGGCGTTTATTTAGGCAAGCTGAAGTTCTTCGGGGTTTCATTGGGCGTTACGTTCGTTTTCTTTGCCGGGATTATCGCTGGGCATTTCGGGATTGAAGTGAATAAGGATATGCTGGCGTTTGCCCAGAATTTCGGATTAATCATTTTCGTTTATACATTGGGGCTGCAGGTAGGTCCCGGCTTCTTCTCTTCGCTGAAGAAGGGGGGCGTGCTGCTGAACTCGGCGGGGCTGGCGATTGTCTTTTTGGGGCTGCTCATGGCATTGGTGGCCCATTGGACGACGGGCGTCACGCTCTCGGATGCGATGGGATTGCTTTGCGGGGCGGCGACGAATACGCCTGCGCTCGGAGCGGCGCAACAGGCGTTGCTGCAAATCGACCCGCTGAATGAAAAGGGCGTGACGGACATGGCGTTGGCGTGTGCCGTGACCTATCCGCTGGGTGTTGTCGGCGTAATTCTTGCCATTATTCTGCTCCGTTCCCTGTTTTATAAAGGAAAAGTCGCCGACGGCGGGCAGCAGGCGGACAAGACCCAGACCTACGTCGCCGAATTTCAAGTCTGCAATCCGGCCATCTATCATAAAAGCATCAAGGAAACGATGTCGCTCACCGAGAAGCATTTCGTGATTTCCCGCGTCTGGAGGAACGGAAAGGTCACCATCCCGACCTCCGACACGACCTTGGAGGAGGGCGACCATCTGCTGATTATCTCGGTCAAGGCGGATGTCGAGAGCATCAAAGTCCTGTTCGGCGAGCAGGAGAATGTGGATTGGAACAAGAAAGACATCGACTGGAACGCCATCGACAGCCAGTTGATTTCGCGCCGCATCATCGTGACGCGCAATCGGGTGAACGGCGTGAAGCTCGGTTCGCTGCGCCTGCGCAACCTGTATGGGATTAATATCACCCGCGTGAACCGCGCCGGCATCGATTTGCTGGCCTCTCCGGATTTGCACCTGCAAATCGGCGACCGACTGACGGTCGTGGGCGAAGAGAATGCCATCAAGAACGTAGAGAAGATTCTGGGCGACCAAATCAAGCGGCTCCGCGAACCGAACCTGCTGGCGATATTCGTCGGCTTGACGGTGGGCGTGCTGCTCGGTTCGATTCCTATTCCGATACCCGGAATGAGTACGCCGATTAAACTGGGCATTGCCGGCGGACCGATTATCGTCGGTATCCTGATGGGGGCGTTCGGCCCGCGCATCCATCTGACGACCTACACGACGCAGAGCGCGAACCTGATGGTCCGCCAGCTGGGGATTGTCATCTACTTGGCAGGGCTGGGTCTGGATTCCGGCGCACATTTCTTCGAGACCGTCTTTCGGGCGGAGGGATTGCTGTGGATAGGCTTGGGATTTGCCATGACGCTGATTCCGGTGCTGATTGTCGGCTTCATCTCTTCCCATTTCTTACATATCGACTATGCGAAAAACGTCGGAATGCTTTGCGGCAGCATGGCGAATCCGATGGCGCTGAACTATGCGAACACAACCGTCGAGGGCGACGAGCCGTCGGTGGCTTATGCGACGGTCTATCCGCTGTCGATGTTCGTGCGCGTGATTACCGCACAGTTCGTTATCCTCTTTTTCCAATAGCGGCGAACGATTACGCCTCCACTTTCGCGGCGCGGATAAGGAGCTTTTCGCCGTCCCGTGCGGTGGTGGCGAACAGATAGGTCGTCCCGCCCTCTTTTATCTTCAACCGTGCGCGCAGTTGCTCCGCGCTCAGCGGAAAGTTCCGGACGGTGATGTTGGCTTGCGGAATCGATTCGCGGAGCCGCTTCGTCTGTTTCGATGAGAAGGGAATGACCTCCTCCACCTTGAAAATCCGCCCGGCGAAATCATTTATCAGCCGTTCAGAGGTGTAGAGATGGCTGCTGGGATGCAATTTCCCGATGCCATAATGTCGGGCAACCGATTTGAACGCCCCTGCCTTCAGAATCGAGGCATTCGGCTCGTAGAGGTAATTCTCCGGCTGCTCAGCCAAGACCGTGGCGGCATCCCGCTCGTCCGACAGCCGGAAAGCAAACCGCATTTCCCTTCCGTTGGAGGTGAAATTGAGGCAATAGACCTTCGGTTCCTCTTCAAGCGCATCTCTCTCTATCTCGAAAAGCAGCTCTTTGCATTCGTTCCGTACCGAAAGCACATGAATCGCCGTCGTGTGGGGCAGAAGCTGCAACGTGTGGGAAATATCGAGCATCGGCGAGAGCTTGGCAATCACCTTCGGGGCGCGTTCGAACAGGCGTGGCAGCATCTCCACCAAGTTCGGTTCGCAGTCGGACAGCGCATAGACGCGCCCTTTTATGTTGTTCCGCCGGGAAGGGTCGATGTAAAAGACATCCACCTGCTCGTCCGTCTGTTCCAGATAATCCCGGCAGTCGGCGTGAATCGTCCGGACGTTGGCGCATTGCAAAGCCGCGAAGTTCTGCCGTGCCATCTCGAAATGCGCCGGCACGGTCTCCACGTAGATTACCTCGCCCGCCTTTTTCGAGAAATAGTAAGAATCGATGCCCAAGCCGCCGGTCAGGTCGCACAGCCGGTCGCCTTCGGAAATAAGTGCCTGCTTGTAACGCGCGGTCACTTCCGAAGAGCACTGTTCGAGCGACACCCTCGAAGGATAAAAAACCTCCTCGTTCGCATACCATTCCGGCAATTTGTGCTCGATAATTTGCCGCGCCGCAATCTGTTCAATCAGGAAACGGATATTCAGGTCCGGATATTTATGCGCCTGCAACGAAAGCCGTGCCACATCGTCCGAGCGGTGCGCCCGCAGGAACTCTTTCTCTTTTTCGCTCAACACCATATTCTTTTTGGCTTCAAATTTACGGGAATTTTTCCGAATGCCGAAATCAGCCCCGTTTTCAGCCCTCCGGAAGGCTCCATGCAATTTTGCGACAGCATTTCCGCGTCTTCGGAAGGCTTCCTGCAATTTTGCGACAGGGTTTCCGCGTCTTGGGAAGGCTTCGTGCAATTTTGCGGCAAGGTTTCCGCGCCCTCGGAAGGCTCCGTGCAATTTTGCAGCAACGTTTCCCGTTTCGGGAAAGCTTCCTGCAATTTTGCAGCAACATTTCCCGTTTCGGGAAGGCTCCGTGCAATTTTGCAGCAACGTTTCCCGTTTCGGGAAAAGCTCGTGCAATTTTGCAGCAACGTTTCCGGGCTCTCGGAAGGCTCCGCCAAGCCCTCAAACGAGCCTGAAAAGAGGTTGTATAAAGCTGTAAAGAGCAGATTCAAATAAAATCGTTACCTTTGTGAGCAAATTGGTAGGAGTTAAAGGAGTTAGAGGAGTTAAAGGAGTTAGAGCCAAATGCTTTTGTTCGTATTGTCTATTTGTATAATCTAAAAGTATTGGCTTTAACTTCTAACGAAGCGAAGCGGAGTGCTAACTGCTCTAACTCCTTTAACTCCTACTGACAACCAAATTAAATAATCTTTTAAGAACATGAAACTAAGCGATAAATGGTTCGTCGCCTTTTCATCGAATGACAATGGCGATATGGTTACGATTAAGGGCCGGGACGAGTTGGCCGAATTTATTCAATGCGGGAAATTGAAAGAGCGGGTCGAGATAACTTGGAAATACCGTCCGGCGGTGCAGGATTTGCCTTCGGAAGAGGAGGCGGAATTGATGGAAACGGTCGAGAATGCGCTCCGGAAGGTAATGGAAAAGGACAAACTGGCCATTATGACGGCGGTCTATACCGGCGGAGGCGAGAAAGTATGGGTGTTCTATACGCGGACGGTCCGTGTTTTCGGCGAACGCCTGAACGAGGCGCTGAGCACATTCGATTTGCTTCCGATAACGATTTATACCGAGCTTGACCCCGAATGGGAGGAATATCAGGATATGTACGAAATGAAAGCATGGGCAGTAGATGAGTAAAATAATAGATTCAATGTATTGCCATTCTTTTCAAATGTTTTACCTTTGTTGTACGTTCAATTAACCGATATGGCAAAGAAAGTAAAACTGAAGGTGCTGGGATTGACTGCCAGCCAGATACATGCGGGCGCATACGCCTTGATTCTCGCCGAAGAAAACGGGACGTGCCGGATTCCGATTATCGTAGGGACCGCTGAAGCCCAAGCCATCGCTATTTCTTTAGAGCATATTACCCCGCCGCGTCCGTTGACGCACGATTTGTTTGTGACCTTTACCCACTCGTTCGGCATCCTTTTGCAAGAAGTATTTATTTATAGATTCAATGACGGCATCTTTTATGCGGAGATGGTGTTGTTCGACGGAGAGCGGCAGGTCCGTCTCGATTCAAGGACGTCGGATGCCATAGCGATTGCCCTGCGTTTGCGTGCCGATATTTATACAACGGATGAAATCCTTACGGAATGCGGGTTGTTTTTGGAAGAGGCGGATAAAAACGGGGATTCGGCAGACGAGGATGACGATGATTTGTTGAATGGCTTTTATTATGATGAGGACGAGGATGAATTCGAGGACGATGAGGATGATGAGGACGAAGAGGATGAGGATGACGAGGAGTATTTTGACGACAGAATCTCCCCAAGTTCGTTCAAGTCAGAGAAACGGTTGAGGGAATGGCTGGAGACCTTATCGGTCCCTTACCTGAGAAAGCGGATGCAACAGGCTATTGAGACGGAAGATTACGAACATGCGAAGATTTATAAAGACGAATTAAAACGAAGAGGAGAAGATTAATTACTTATGATTGAGTCAACAGGATTTGGAATCATGTCTCTTGGGAGAGGCATCTTGGGCATTTTGGCCGTATTGCTGATATGTTATCTGTTAAGTTATGACCGGAAACGAATCGATTGGAAGTTGGTAGGCGGAGGTTTATTGATTCAGATTGTTCTTGCGCTGTCTATCCTTTATATTCCAGTTGTCGGAGATATTTTTGAGTCGCTGGGGATTATCTTCGTGAAGATTATGGACTTTACGAACGCCGGCTTGGAGTTTTTGTTAGGTCCGTATGCTTCGAAAGCGGCAGGTTTCAGCTTCTTGCTCCATTCGTTGCCCATTGTGGTTTTCTTCTCGGCGTTGGTATCCATCTTTTATTATTGGGGAATCATCCAGCGCGTGGTCGGGGCGCTTTCTTGGCTGTTGCGCAAGGTGATGAATATTTCAGGAACGGAAGGTCTGGTGGCTTGCGGGAATATTTTCTTGGGCATGACGGAATCGCCGGTACTGATTAAGAATTATCTGCCGACTATGAACCGTTCGGAGTTGTTTTTGGTGATGGTTTCCGGAATGGGAACCATAGCCGGTTCGGTAATGGGCAGCTATGTCGGTATGTTGGGCGGGACAGACCCGGCAGCCCAGCAGATGTTTGCGACGCATCTCCTGTCGGCTTCCGTGATGGCTGTGCCGGGTTCGATTGTAATCGCCAAGATGTTGTGCCCGCAAACCGAGCCTATCGAGAAAGAATCTACTGCGGAATGGGGCGACGAGGGACATAGCAACGTCTTGGGGGCTATTTCGTCGGGAACGGTGACCGGCGTGAAGCTGATGACCAATATCGCCGCGATGCTGTTGGTGTTTATCTCTTTGGTGGCGATGGTCAATTACATTACGAATGACCTTATCGGGCATTATACCGGATTGAACGATTGGATTGTCCGGGTGACGGACGGGAAAGCGGAAGGATTGACCTTCCAGTTCATGTTGGGAATGATAATGTCGCCGTTTATGTGGCTGATTGGCGTGCCCTCCGGCGATATTATGTTGGTCGGTTCGTTGTTAGGGCAGAAAACTATCCTGAATGAATTCGTGGCTTACTTCCAATTGCAGCAGTGGCGCGATGCCGGGCTGTTCCTTACGCAGAAGTCGGTGATTATGTCCACCTATCTGTTGTGCGGTTTTGCCAATATCTCCTCTATCGGAATCCTTTTGGGCGGACTGGGCGTATTGGCTCCGGGAAAGAAAGATTTGATTTCCCGTACCGGCGTAAAGGCAATGATTGGCGGCGCGTTGGTATCCGTCCTTTCTGCTACAATCATCGGAATGATTTTGGGATAAATGAAGAAATAATAATTACCCATCATGCAAATCTTTTATACACCGGATATTTCCGTCAATTTGGAGCTTCCTGAGGAGGAGGCGGGGCATTGCGTGCGCGTGCTTCGCTTGACAGAGGGTGCGGAAATCCTATTGACCGATGGCAAGGGCTATTTTTATAAGGCAATTATTACGCGGGCGCATCCGAAACATTGTACGGTTGAGATTGCCGATTCGTGGCAAGCCGAAAAGCCTTGGCCCTTTTATGTGCATATTGCCGTGGCTCCGACCAAAAATATGGATAGGATGGAGTGGTTTGCCGAGAAAGCTACCGAAATAGGCATTGATGAGATTACTTGCCTGAATTGCCGCTTCTCGGAACGACGGGAGGTGAAGCCGGCACGCTTGGAAAAGATTCTGGTAAGCGCGATGAAGCAATCACAGAAGGCGCTTTTGCCCAAACTGAACGGCATGACCGACTTCAAGAGCTTTGTAAAGCAGCCTTTCGACGGACGGAAATTTATCGCGCATTGCGAGGAGGGGGAGAAGCCCTTGATAAAGGAGATTTACCATGCCGGAGAAAATGCGTTGGTGCTGATTGGTCCGGAGGGCGACTTCAGTCCGGAGGAGATTGAACTGGCCAAAGCGAACGGATTTGAGGCGATTTCGTTGGGGAAAAGCCGGCTTCGGACTGAAACGGCGGCACTTACGGCCTGCCACACCCTACATGTTTTGAATTAGCTCGGATGATAAAGGGGATGAGGACGGAACCTGAGAATCGGACAATGGCAGTGTTACAATCGGACAACAGTTGTGAAACATTCGGACAACAGTTGAGTTACATACGGACAACAGCTGTTGTCCGATTATTAGGTCGGCAGTAAAAATGTTTTAGGATATGAGGAAACTGATTTTAGGTGGGCTGTTTTGCTTTGTGATGTCCGTCGTTTTTGGGGCAACGGTGGATACGTTGCGGATAAAAAGCGAGGGGATGCAGAAAGATATCAAGACAGTGCTGGTTGTGCCAGACGTGGCGAAGGAGCGGGCTTGCCCGACGGTCTATCTGTTGCATGGCTTTGGCGGAAATTACAAGACGTGGCTCCAGATAAAGCCGGACCTGCCTCAGATAGCGGACCGGCTGGGTTTTATCTTTGTCTGTCCGGATGGCGAAGGGAGTTGGTACTGGGATAGTCCCCGCAATCCGGCTGTGCGGTACGAGACCTTTATCTCTTCGGAGCTGGTGCGCTTTGTGGATGCCCATTATAATACGGTAAAAGACCGGAAGGGTAGGGCGATTGCCGGATTGAGCATGGGCGGACACGGGGCGATGTGGAATGCCATCCGTCATTCGGACGTGTTTGGTGCAGCGGGAAGTACGAGCGGCGGAGTGGATATCCGTCCTTTCCCGAAAAGCTGGGAAATGTACAAGCAATTGGGCGAACGCGACCAATATCCCGACGTATGGGACGCACATACGGTGATTAATCTGGTTCCGAAGTTGGAGAATGGTAGATTGGCATTGATTATTGATTGCGGATATGGCGATTTCTTCTTCGAAGTGAACAAGCAGTTTCACGAAGCTTTGCTGAAACGAGGCATTGACCATGACTTTTTGGTGCGGCCCGGCGAGCATAACAATGCGTATTGGCGCAACTCTATCAATTATCAGCTCCTGTTTTTCTGGAAATATTTCGAGAAGAGCGAATAGGATTAGGGTTTCTTTCGTACTTTTGCACAAAATTTTGAAGTAGATACAACAATGAGAAGTTTTGCGAGCGACAACAATTCCGGCGTTCATCCGCGGATATTGGACGCAATCATAAAAGCGAACGACAATCATGCCGTAGGTTACGGAGACGATCCGTGGACTGCCCAAGCCGCAGCCAAAATCAAAGAGGTATTCGGGGAACAGGCTTCTCCCTATTTCGTATTTAATGGGACTGGCGCTAATTCGGTGGCATTGCAAGCCGTAACCCGTCCGTTCAATAGTATTCTTTGTGCTGAGACAGCGCATATCAATGTGGACGAATGCGGTGCTCCGGCGCGTATGAGCGGCTGTGCAGTGGTTCCGATTGCTACGCCGGACGGAAAATTGACTCCGGAACTGATACGTCCGCATCTGCGGAACTTCGGTTTTTGCCATCATTCCCAGCCGAAGGCGGTTTATATCTCGCAGGTGAGCGAGTTGGGTACGGTTTATACGATAGAAGAGGTGAAAGCCATCGCCGAATTATTGCACCAATATGATATGTATTTGCACATGGATGGCGCGCGTTTGGCGAATGCCTGCGCTTATCTGAATTGTTCGATGAAGGAACTGACCGTTGACGCCGGTGTCGATATCTTGAGCTTCGGAGGGACCAAGAACGGGATGATGATGGGCGAGGCGGTTATCGCTTTCCGACCGGAGTTGGCTGAGTTCATGCCTTATATCCGAAAACAATCGGCACAGCTGGCCTCGAAGTTGCGTTATATGTCTGCCCAGTTCCTGCCTTATCTGGAAAATGACCTGTGGCTGGAGAATGCAAAGCATGCCAATGCTTGTGCAAAACGGTTGGCGGATGTGTTGGCTGAGTTCCCTGACGTACATATCACACAAAAGGTCGAATCGAACCAGTTGTTCTTCACGATTCCGACCGAACCGTTGAAGAAATTGCAGGAGAAATACTTCTTTTATATGTGGAATGAGGCGATTAACGAGGCCCGTTTTGTTACCTCTTGGGATACGACCGAAGAGGATATCGACGACTTGGAGGCTTTCCTCCGGGAAATCATGAAGTAAGAACCCTTTAATAGTGCTTGTAATGAGGAAGTATTTGAACTTAGCTGTCCTGTCCCTACTTCTGTTCGGTCTTTTCGGTTGCCGGCAGGGATTGACGGAAAAAAGCTTTATGAGCTATAATGTAAAGAACTGCATCGGCATGGACGGGGCTACCAATTATACCCGGGTGGCTGGAGTAATCGATGAGGTGAATCCGAAAGTTGTCGCGATTCAGGAGTTGGATAGTGCCACCGGCCGCAGTAAAAACCTTTATGTGCTGGGCGAATTGGCAAAATTAACGGGAATGCATGCCACTTATGCGCCGGCTATCAACTATGATGGCGGGAAATATGGTATCGGTATCCTGTCGAAGGAGGAGCCTATCCGCGTATCTCGCTATCCGTTGCCCGGAAGAGAGGAGGCACGTATGTTATTGGTCGCAGAATTTAAGGACTATGTGTATTGCTGTATGCATCTTTCCCTGACGGAAGAGGACCGTATGGCGTCATTGCCGATTATCCGGGAGGCAACGTCCGGATTTGACAAGCCTTTGTTCATAGCGGGAGATTGGAATGCCACACCGGATTCTCCTTTTATCCAAGCCATACAGAAAGATTTCAAGCTTTTAAGCAACCCGGACTTTTATACTTTTCCATCGGACGAGCCGGTTGAAACACTTGATTATATAGCTATACGGAAAGATACTCCGCAGTTATCCGAATTCTTTACCTATGTCCCGGAAGCTTCCATAGAATCAGACCATCGTCCGGTCGTCGTGCAGGTTAAGAAGGAAAAATAAACAATAGCAGGTAATACAAAAATAGACGAATGAACGGAAATGAACAAAAGCCAGCAGGAGGTCAACAAACTATGGCATTGGCTGACTTGATTTATGGAATTGATGACCGTCCGCCTTTGAAAGAAGCGCTCTTTGCTGCCCTTCAACATTTGCTGGCAATCTTTGTGGCGATTATTACACCGCCATTGATTATTGCCAATACCCTAAAGTTGGATTTGGAAACGACGGGATTCTTGGTTTCGATGGCGTTGTTTGCCTCCGGCATCTCGACATTTATCCAATGCCGACGTTTCGGTCCGCTCGGTTCCGGATTACTTTGCATCCAAGGAACGAGTTTTTCGTTTATCGGACCGATTATTTCTGCCGGATTAATGGGCGGTTTGCCGATGATATTCGGCGCATGTATTGGCGGAGCCCCTGTCGAGATGATAATCAGCCGTACATTTAGATATATGCGGAATATTATCACGCCGTTAGTCTCCGGAATTGTTGTTTTATTGATAGGTTTGAGTCTGATTAAGGTAGGGGTTGTCTCTTGCGGTGGGGGATATGAAGCAATGGACGACGGTACGTTCGGAAATATCCGACATATTGGCGTAGCAGCAGCGGTGCTATTGAGTGTTCTTTTCTTTAATCGTTGCCAGAACAAGTATTTACGCATGAGTTCCATCGTTTTAGGTTTATGTATCGGATATGCGTTTTCTTTTGCGCTGGGAATGGTGGACTTGGATGCCGCTTCCTCGCAGAGTTTTACCAATCTGAATATCCCGCAACCCTTTAAATATGGTATTGAGTTCAATATTTCTTCCATTATAGCCATCGGATTGGTCTATTTGATTACGGCGATAGAAGCAACAGGCGATATTACTGCCAATTCGATGATATCCGGTAAACCGATTGTCGGAAAAGAATATCTTCAGAGAGTATCTGGTGGCGTGTTGGCCGATGGATTTAACTCGCTTTTGTCGGGAATATTCAGTTCGTTCCCGAACTCTATCTTTGCACAAAATAACGGAATTATCCAATTGACAGGAGTAGCCAGCCGGTATGTCGGTTATTATATCTCCGGAATGCTGATACTTATGGGGTTGTTCCCTGTGGTCGGTGTGGTTTTCTCCTTAATGCCTGATGCAGTATTGGGCGGAGCGACATTATTGATGTTCGGAACTGTTGCTGCAGCAGGTATTCGGATTATTGCAGCGCAAGAAATCAACCGAAAAGCGACTTTAGTTCTTGCAGTAAGCCTTTCGTTGGGTTTAGGTGTTGAGCTTATGCCTGAAATATTGAATGCAGCTCCCGATGCCGTGAAAGGAATTTTTGCATCCGGGATTACTACGGGAGGTTTGACGGCTATTTTAGCCAATATATTGATTCGCGTAAAAGAAGAAAAGAAAGTACAATAAAATGGAATTACTTAAACAACGAATTATGCAGGATGGCCGTTGCTATCCGGGCGGGATTTTGAAAGTAGATAGCTTTATCAATCATCAAATGGATCCAATGCTAATGTACAAAATTGCGGAGGAATTCATTCAACGATTCAAAGAAGAAAAGATAAATAAGATTGTTACGATAGAAGCAAGCGGTATAGCGCCCGCTATAATGGTTGGTTATATCATGCAACTCCCAGTTGTGTTCGTCAAAAAGAAGAAACCCAAAACAATGGAGAATATGTTGAGCACAACAGTGCATTCTTTTACGAAAGATCGTGATTATACGGTGTGTATCAGCCGTAATTTCCTGACACCGGAGGACCATATCCTCTTTATTGACGATTTTCTTGCCTTTGGTAATGCGGCAATGGGAATCATAGAATTGGCAAAACAGTCTGGGACTCATATTGCCGGAATGGGATTCATTATAGAAAAAGCTTTTCAGGATGGTGGAAAAATGTTGCGCGAGCAAGGTATCCATGTGGAAAGTTTGGCAATTATCGATAGTTTGGACGATTGTAAAATTCAAATTCGCAAAGAATGAAGGAATGGATATGGGACGATTTGTTTTATTCCTCGTTGGTTTATTACTATCTCACATGAGTATGGCGCAAAAATCGGTTCTTTTGTTTCCAGATGTAGCTCCCGGAGAAAAAAGGACTATGACAGAAACGCGAGATGATACCGGCGATAAGGTTGGAGAACTGAGTGTTTTGCGCGTTTCGAATGTTGGTAGTCCAGCAATTACCATATATCCTGCGAATCCGGACGTAGCTTCCGGAGCAGCTATGGTAGTTTGTCCCGGAGGCGGTTATTATCTTTTGGCGTACGATTTGGAAGGAACGGAGGTTTGTGATTGGTTGAATGCTGCAGGCATTACGGCTATTCTTTTGAAATATCGTGTTCCTCGCCGCCCGAATCGCCCTATGCATGAAGCTCCTCTTCAAGATGTCCAGCGGGCAATCAGCTATGTTCGTGCCCATGCGGATGAACTTGGCATAGATCCGGAACGAATCGGCGTAATGGGCTTTTCGGCAGGGGCACATCTTTCGGTAATGGCGTCGACGGCCTACGATAAACGTTCGTATTTGCCTATTGATGAGGTGGACAAAGTCAGTTGCCGTCCGGATTATTGTCTATTGGTTTATCCAGCTTATCTGAGTGGTAAGAACTTCCAATTAGCTCCGGAAATAAAAGTAACGAAAGATGTTCCGCCAACAATGATTATCCAGGCAGAAGATGACAAATCTTATATTGATAGCAGCCTTTTTTATTACTATGCGTTGAAACAAGCCGGCGTTCCGGCTTGGATGCATCTTTACAGCAACGGCGGTCATGGCTACGGTTTGCGTGATACGGGTTGTATGGTTAACGAATGGCCTGACCGAGCAGAAGACTGGTTTCAAGAACTCGGTGTGTTCGATTGATACGACACGCCGTTATTTCTGCAGAGTCATAGACACCACATCGGTTCTTGTTCCCAGTCTTCTGGAAATCCCATCTCCTTTAGAGAAATGGAACCTTGATATTTGTGTATTAATTGGCGCATTTTATCTGCAAAAGCAAAATACGGATCAATACTTTGCATTAAATAATTCAAGTAGCAGAGCCAATAATATATTTTTTTATTGTCCACGTAAGGATTGTTCAACCAAATATGATTTTTTGCGTAAATGAACGTGTATGCTACATTATTAAATCGTTTATTCCAAACCGGTTTTTGTGGATGCACACAAGTATTTCGTAATTGTTCTATTATATATAAATGTGAATTAAAGACACAAACTGCAGGTACTCCTAAATCTTTGGCAATAGCCTCCTTTGCTTTGCTTGGCTTTAATCCGGAATAAATACGATATAATATACCAAAACTTATGTTGGTCATGATTTCTCGAAAAGTTGGTACTTTATTTTGTTTATAATATTTCTTTATGAATTGGAATAATTCGGACTGTGCCGTTTTAAAAATGATTTTTCCGTGATTTGAAATCCGTTTAATTGAAATTTGGAACAGTTTTTTGTCACAATACCATTGAGGTCCGTGATTTATTTCCATATGATAAGCGATATGTTCTCGGACAGAAATTTCTATTTTCCTAATTGCTTGAATTAGTAATTCCTGCAACTCATTATCAAAAGTGTATAAATAATAGATATCCTCCCAACATACGTATTTGAAATACTTTCCCTTTTTATCAGGAGTCCAAAAATAAAGCAAATAAGGCAGTAATGTCGTTTTTCCGATATGTTTTAATCGTGATTCTACTTCTTCCCAATCATGAATAATCATTCCGCATCGTTTTAAAACACGAATTTGTTCTGGATAAGTTAGAACTGTTTGAGAAAAATATTCACCCCATTCTTTTGCTGATAAAAATATTTTTGTGTTCATGTAGCTGATTTTTAGGCATTATCAAATCTTTTTATGGTATATATAGCTTATATATGTGGTAGAATTTAGCTCCAAGAAGCGTTATATTCTACCTAATATAAAAGTGTTTATATTTAATATAAGTATAAAACTGGGGGAAAATTATCAAGAAAAAAGTGAATATGCAAGAAATAAAGAAAAAATATGGGTGGTTGGGGATAAAAAACGGATATTCTTTAGGGATATAACCGTTGCAACCAAGAGAATAATAGGGAATAAGCTCTGTCTCGTGCGGGCTTTTGGGAAAGGAAAAGGTCGTGGATACCACCATTAATACATTTTGCCGTAACATTTGGACCTAATCGTGTGCCAAACTTTTGAATATCATCCACAGAAAGGACAATGTCTGAATGCATATATTCTTCGTGCCATATCTTGGATTCGGGGTAAGATTGCAATGAAGAGAGTAATAAAATAGGGCAATGAATCGTACAGTTTTCTTGGAGATCTTGTTGCGCGGTATGGATTGCGTGAATCCATCCTGCCCGTTTTGGATGCCCAAATGGCATTTTCCAGTTAGTATTAAATGTCCATTCTCCATAGAAATCTTTTAACAGGCTATATGCGTAGGATGGATTGCCTCCGCTCTGCACTATCCATTCTGGGAAATAGTTCCCTAAGAAAGAAACAGTGGGCAATACAATATCTTCCATGAGCCAACCGAAATTCCAATCTAAGAAAGGGCTGTTAAGAACTAATCCATCAATTGGAGCGTTTGGGTGGTGTTTTAGATAATAGGTGGAAATTAATCCTCCGGTGGAATGTCCCATTAAGATAATCTTTTTGTTCCCTTCTTGTCGGATAATAGTTAATGCCGTGTCAATATCTGCGAAGTATTCTTGTAGGCTTTTACAATAGAATGCGTCTTGATGAGGAAGTAGCGAACGCCCATACTTGCGTAAGTCCAGCGCATAGAACTGATACCCATGCAATAATATACTGTCTCCCAGCTCCGATTGGAAGAAATAGTCGTTATATCCGTGAATATAAAGTACTGCCTGTTGGGTAGGTACTTCCGAAAGTTTACGAATCAGGGTACAAATGATACGTCCTTCGTAATCTTCTCCCATTTCAATTGTTCGCTTTTGGTAATTATCGCCTAATATATCGTGTACATATTGGGCGTTGGCTGTAAAAACCAATAAGAAAGCAACAACTCCGCAGATAAAAAGCCGGTTCATAGATATAGAGTAAATTATTTATCCTTCTCTTGAAAAGCTTTACAGAAGGAAGTCATCAATAATATGCACAATCCTAATACTCCGACTACCAGATAAGCATGTTTCATATCGAATGCTTGAGAAATAGCCCCTATCAAAATAGGTGCAATCAGGGACCCGATAAAGCTAATGCTGGAGAGAATTGTTAAAGCAATGCCGACCGGCGTATGTGATTTTGCGCCCACTAAGCTGTAAATAGTCGGGACAACGCAAGAAATACCTAATCCGACCAACATAAAGCCAAGGGAATTGACGATGACCCTCCATGTCATGTTCTCAAACATTCCGCCTAATAAGGCTGCAGTAAAGAATCCTAAGAAGATAAACGCACCAGCCCATTGTAATACCCTTTGTTTGCCTAATTTCCCATACGCCCAGTTTGCCAGAAAGCGTCCCGTGGTCATCATTACCATAAATACCAGAAAACCGATTTGTAATGATTTAGGAACTTGTAGGACCGATTCGAAATATAATCCGCTCCAATCGAACATGGCACTTTCTACAATTAGCCCGAATAGCCCGGCTATTCCGAATTGAATCAGCAAAAATTCCGGTTTACGGATGAAACTCAGCAATGCGGGGGTCTCTTTCTGCTCGGTTTTCGTTTCGACTTCTTCAAATTGTCGTACTTTATCTTCTTGCAGGTATTTTCGTCCTGAAAGGATGATGCAAAGGATAATCAATGCGGAGATGGTGAAATGCATAAACGGGGGAATATTGCATACAATCATGATGAAACCTAAAAGAGCTCCTAAACATGCGGCTAAACTCCATCCTCCGTGGAACGAGGCCATAATGGTGCGCCCATATAGTCGTTCTATGATAATGCCTTGCGTATTAAGCGATATGTCGCATAGGTTCCAGAATACACCGAAGCAGAACAAGCTGACGCCTAACAGGTAAATAGAAGAAACGGCTCCGATGGAGAATAAAGATAATCCATATCCCAATACACTGACTTGTACCATGATGCGGCTTCCCAAACGGGATACTAAGTATCCGGCTAAAGGAATGGCAACAAACTTGCCGACCGGAATAAGAAATAGAACCAGTCCCCAATAGAATACGTCATATATGTCAAATAATACTTTTACATCCGGAATACGGCTTGCCCAGCTGGAAAAGCAAAAACCTTGTGCCAAAAAGAAGGAGAGAACGGCCATGCGAATCCGTTCTTTGGGATATTTTATTGCTTCATTATTATCCATGATATTTAATTTTTTTAATTATTGAATAATCATTAGCGTTGCAAATTTACATAAAAAACATTGGTTCGCAATTATCTTTTTCCGAGTTATATGGGCTTGCTTTATGAATAGGAGTTAAATATCTCATTTATATCAACTTGTATGGGTGCTGACACTTAGCACAAGTGTCAGTAACACTTAGCACAGGTGTCGGCGACACTTAGCACAAGTATCAGGAACACTTCTTATAGGTGTCGGTGTCACTTCTTATAGATGGCTTTTTCTCCATTATCTTCCTTCTTCGGTCCGCTTAAAAATCGATGTTTTTTTGTACATTTGCCCACTTCTGTTGGATAAATGAAAATAAGTATGAAATACGGATTTGTAAAAGTGGCGGCTGCTGTTCCGCATATTCAGGTAGCCGATTGCTATTATAATATTGTTCAGATAGAACGGTTGATGCGCCGGGCAGCGGACCAAGGGGTGCAGATTGTGACATTCCCTGAATTGTCGATAACAGCCTATACGTGCATGGATTTGTTTGCCCAAGAAATTCTTTTGCGGAATGCGGAAGAGGCTTTATTACAGTTAGCGGAAAATACGGTGGACCTTCCGTTGCTGGCATTTGTCGGCGTTCCGCTGCGTATCGATAATAAATTGATAAATGCGGCGGTCGCTATTCAGGAGGGGAAGATTATCGGCGTAGTTCCGAAGACTTATTTGCCAAATTATAGAGAGTTTCAAGAGAAACGCTGGTTTACTTCAGCGCGTGATTTGCAGGATGATTTCATTGTTATAGGAGGGAATCCCTATCCGTTGCAACAACAGATGCTATTTGTTTCGGCAGGTGTGTCGGTCGGTGTGGAGATTTGCGAGGATTTATGGATGCCTGTTCCCCCCAGTTCGGAGTTAGCCATGTTAGGGGCAGATATTATAGTGAATCTGTCAGCAAGCAATGAGACGATAGGCAAACATGCTTATCGGAAACAGTTGATAACCCAACAGTCTGCCCGTTGTTTATGCGGATATGTCTATGCTTCGTGCGGATTTGGTGAGTCAACAACCGATTTGGTCTTTTCCGGCAGTGCGTTGATTGCTGAGAATGGGGTAATCCTTGCCGAATCAAAACGCTTTTCGTTGGATGAGCAGCTGGTTATATCCGAGATAGATGTTGAATATTTGAGGCATGATCGTTTAGTCTCGACCTGTTTTACCGAAGGATGTCGGCAATTGAATACAGACCGTGGATTCCAGCTGGATTTCCTGTTGAAGGAATATCTCCGGGATGAGGCGAACCAGTTGACACGTCCGGTCAATCCGCATCCTTTTACGCCGAGCGGGAAAGCTTTACGGGAACGTTGCGAAGAAATATTCCAGATGCAAATTTCTGGATTGGCGAAGCGGATTTCACATGCCCATGCCCAGACTGCGGTTGTGGGAATTTCCGGCGGATTAGATTCGACACTGGCATTGTTGGTTACGGTGATGACATTCGACCTATTGCGTATTCCGCGCAGCCGAATCATAGGAATCACAATGCCCGGCTTTGGTACGACCGGACGGACCTATCGGAATTCTGTAAATCTAATTCATTCGTTAGGAGTTTCCTTCCGGGAGATATCCATTAAGGAAGCATGTCTGCAACATTTTAAAGATATTCATCAAGATGCCGACGTGCATGACGTAACTTATGAGAACAGTCAGGCACGCGAACGGACACAATTATTAATGGATGTGGCAAATAAAGAAAATGGTTTGGTCATCGGGACCGGCGATTTGTCGGAATTGGCATTAGGTTGGGCGACTTATAATGGCGACCATATGTCGATGTATGGAGTAAACGCCAGTATCCCGAAAACATTGGTGAGATATTTGGTTGAATGGGTCGCGTTGAATAAAGTAGATGAAGATTCGCGGACAACATTGCTGGATATTATCGATACGCCCATCAGCCCCGAGTTGATTCCCGCAGATGAGCAGGGGAATATCAAACAAAAAACGGAAGACTTGGTTGGTCCGTACGAATTGCATGATTTCTTCCTCTATCATTTCTTACGTTTCGGTGCTACGCCTGCCAAGATTTACTACTTGGCGCAGGCTGCTTTTGCTGGAGAATATGACAAAGCGGTGATTCGGAAGTGGTTGCGTACTTTTTTTTACCGTTTCTTCCAGCAACAATTCAAGCGCAGCTGTTTGCCCGACGGACCGAAGGTGGGAAGCATCAGTCTTTCGCCTCGTGGAGATTGGCGAATGCCGAGCGATGCCCTATCTACACTTTGGTTGAATGAGATAGACCGATTGGAATAACGGATATAATGACAAAAATATCCTATATTTGACCGGAAATAACCGTTGTTTTTTGGTCAAATATAGGATATTCTTTTTGCGAATGGCTGAGGAATCTATTTTTTATAGAATGATTGGGCAATTCCCATTTCTAATCCGCGTAATTCAGCCAATCCACGTAACCTACCAATGCAGGAATACCCCGGATTAGTTCGTTTTCTAAGGTCATCAACCATTTGGTGTCCGTGGTCCGGACGAACGGGAATAGAAACTTGCCGGCGTTGTTCTATTTCTAATAGGACTTTCATCATGCCGTACATATCAACATCTCCTTCCAAATGGTTCGCTTCGTAGAAATTTCCCTCCGCATCACGCTTTGTGCTCCGTAGGTGGACGAAATTAATTCGCTCCCCAAACTCTTGCATCATTGAAATCAAATCATTATCGGCTCGTACACCCAAAGAGCCCGTGCAAAGGCACAATCCGTTTGACCGGTTTGGCACACGTTCAACTAATTGGCGGAAATCATCGGCTGTCGAAAGGATACGCGGCAATCCTAAAATAGGATAGGGCGGGTCATCCGGATGAATCACCAATTGAATGCCTACTTCATCAGCCACCGGAGTAATTTCGGAAAGGAAATAAACCAAATTATCCCGTAATTTTTCCGCATTAATATCTTTATAACGGTCTAAAGCCTCTTGGAATTGAGCCAAAGTAAAGCTTTCTTCCGAGCCGGGAAGCCCGGCAAGGATATTGCGCGTCAGTTTTTCTTTCTCCGTTTCGTCCATCTGCTTGTAGCGTTTGTAGGCACATTGTTTTTCCTCCTCATTATATTCTGTCTCTGCTCCGGGACGTTTCAGAATATAAAGGTCGAATGCCATAAAAGCACCCCTTTCGAAACGCAAAGCTTTTGAGCCGTCGGCCAAGGAATAGGACAAATCGGTGCGAGTCCAGTCTAATACTGGCATAAAATTGTATGTAACGCAATAAATGCCGCACGTGGCTAAATTGCGAAGTGTTTGCTGGTAATTATAAATGTATCGTTGGAAATTTCCGGTTTGTGTTTTTATATGTTCATGCACAGGGACACTTTCAACAACGCTCCAAGTCAGTCCGGTTTCGGCAATGATTTCCTGTCTTTTCCGGATTTCTTCGAGCGTCCATACCTCCCCGTTTGGAATATGGTGGAGTGCATGTACGATATCGGTGGCTCCTGCCTGCCGGATATCCCATAAACTGACCGGATCATCCGGCCCGTACCAGCGCCAAGATTGTTTACATAAATACATAATCGGTTAATATGTTATGAATTATATAGAAAATGCATTAAATCCTCCATCAATAACGGTCAATGTCCCGGAAACGAAGCGAGAAGCGTCACTAGCGAGCCATTGTAACGTACCTAATAATTCTTCAGGCTCACCAAAACGCCCAAATGGCGTATGGGAGAGAATAGCTTCCGATCGCGGAGTCAGGCTTCCGTCCGGATTTGTGAGCAAAGTACGGTTTTGTTCCGTTAAGAAAAAGCCGGGAGCGATGGCATTAACCCGTATTTTCGCACCAAATTTTGTTGCCATTTCCCCGCAAAGGTATTGCGTGAAATTGACGACTGCCGCTTTTGCCGCACCATATCCTGCCACTCGGGTTAGTGGTCGTAATGCGGCTTCGGAAGCAATGTTTATTATCGAGCCTTGCTTCCGTTCCGCCATGGCGCGGCCAAATATCATTGTCGGAAGAATGGTCCCGAACAAATTAAGATCGACTACTTGGCGCATTGCATTGAGGTCGAGGTCGAATAATGTCTTATCCGGAGGAATTGTGGCTCCTGCTTGATTGCCTCCAGCTCCGTTTATCAAGACATCGATACGTCCGTATCGTGCCATAATCTGTTGATAGTTGTCTTCTAATAAATTTTTTTTCAAGACATCTGTCGGATAAAATATCGCTTCTCCGCCATTTTCCTTCACATCTTCGGCAAGTTGGTTCCCTATCGCTGTATTTCTTCCTAAAATAACGACGGACGCTCCCTGTTCAGCGAAGTGGCGTACCATCGTGCGCCCTAAAATTCCTGTCGCGCCGGTAATAACCATCACCCGATTTGTTACATCGAATAAATTTTTCATATCTTTAATCTACGATAATTTTGTATTTTGGAACTAACCCCTTCATTATTGTCCAGCCGACAAGATAAGCAACTGAGCAAATGCAGAAAATAATGAAATAGCCCGCTGGTTTGCCTACAAAGCCCATAAATTCTAACTGAGTTTCGCCTGCATAGACAAAAAGATTCCCAGCACAGGTTTGCATAAGCATTGAACTGACGCCTCCTGCCATTCCTCCGATGCCAGTTACGGTTGCTATTGCTTTTTTCGGAAACATATCACTCACAGTAGTGAATATGTTGGCAGACCAAGACTGATGGGCTGCGCATCCTATACCAATCAATATGACAGGGAACCAAGGAGAAATCGTACCTAACGGTTGAGCTAATAAAACAACGAGCGGTATGAAGGCAAATATTAACATGGCTCGCATTCGTGCCGAATAAGGATTCTCCCCAGTTCGATTGATAAATACCGTTGGTAGTTTCCCTCCGATAAGCGAGAGCATAGTTATCGCATAAAGCGTAAAAATAAGTGCAATTCCCAACCCTTCGGAAGTTTTGATGCCAAATTGTGTATTGAGATAAGAGGGCGTCCAGAAAAGGAAAAACCACCATACGCCATCTGTACAGAACTTTCCTAAGAGAAAAGCCCATGTTTGCCGATAACGGAAGCATTGGAGGATAGGCATTTGTTTTTCGGTTTGTTGTTTCCCTTGCGTTAATTCTGCTTCTAATTGCTTATCTTGTTCGATATATTTCAATTCTTTCGAATTAACAAACCGACTTTGTGCCGGCGGAGCGTACATAAATACCCAAAATCCCATCCAAATGAAACCTAAAGCACCAATAATGATAAAAGCTAACTCCCATCCGCAGTATTTGGCAAGGATAGGAATCGTAAGCGGTGAGATAAGTGCGCCGATAGATGCACCGGCATTGAAAATAGATGTGGCGAAAGCCCGGTCTCTTTTGGGGAAATATTCAGCCGTTACCTTTACTGCAACCGGGAAATAGCCCGCTTCGCCAATTGCAAGGATGCATCGGGCAACCAAAAAGAAATACATGCTGATGGTTGAGATAAGGACCGCCAAATCTCCCGTCGCGGCAATCAGTTCTGCCTTATTATCCAATCCGACACCCGCTTCTGTCGCAATTCCGCAGAATGCATGAAGGCAAGCACCGAACGACCAGATGCCAATAGACCAGAGATAGCCCTTTTTTGTCCCTAAGCGGTCGATAATATTCCCGGCAAAGAGCATACCGATGGCGTAAACAATCGAGAATGTCGCCGTGATTAATCCGTAATGTGCCTCATTCCAATGAAATTCCGGCTTAATAAATTCGTCCCATGTCAAAGATAATACTTGCCTGTCCAGATAATTGATTGTCAGAGCAAGGAACATCATGAAACAAATCGTCCAACGGTAATGTGTCATCCTATCCATGATTACGATTCTCTTGCATTACAGATAATTTCTAGACATTTATCGCACAAATCCGTGATAGCTTCCCAATTTTCTTCTTCAATTTGCTTTTTTGATAATAGTTTCGAGCCCATTCCTACACAGGTAGTTCCTGCTTTAAACCACGAGATTAAATTATCTTCGGTAGGCTCGACGGCTCCGGTTGCCATGATTAGTGTCCAAGGAAGCGGTGCTTTGATGTTTTTGACGAATGCCGGACCGCCTACACTTCCAGCGGGAAAGATTTTAACCATGTCGCATCCTAATTCATGCGCAGTTCCGATTTCAGTAACCGAGCCGCATCCCGGAATATATGGGATTAATCGCCGGTTGCATATCTTTGCAACATCCGGATTCAGGTAAGGTCCGACAATAAAATCTGCACCATACTGCATATATAGGACAGCTGTCGGCGCATCGATGATTGTTCCGGCGCCAAGTCGCATATATGGACATTCCCTTCGGGTATAACTGATTAATTCCTTGAATACTTCGATGGCAGAATCCCCGCGATTGGTAAATTCAAAGGCTCTTACGCCTCCGTCATAACAAGCTTTTATTACCGATTGTGCGGTATGCACATCTTTATGATAGAATACCGGGACCATTCCGGTCTGTTGCATAGACTGCAACACTTGCATTTTTGAAAACTTAGCCATAAGTTTAAGTGTTTTGCATAGTTATTTGATTAAAGTGCTCCTGATATTTTTCAGGCAGACAAATGTATTAATTAATTTTCAAATTCAAATCATTCAAGCTTTATTTTTTCTGGCAGAGAGGATAAATATTATTTCATAAATGAAGGATGAATAGCATTGAACGCTTATTTTTCGGGGTCATGCAAAGGATGGAAAAATCGAAAATGCGGACATAAGGAAAAAACAAGCCTATGTTCCCGAAAAAGTATCGTATATTCCGGAAAAAATATCCGTTGTTTTTTTACATAGACTTAACTATGATTTTTGTTTTTCCCATTTGTGTTGGATTTGCGTCAAATATGTTATTGAATAGAATTTAAAAAGGCGGGAAAAGGTATATATTTAATCATAAGTAAAAGAAAAGCAGCTGCCATTTAATGACAACTGCTTGATTATTAGGAAGAGCGGCAAACGGGACTCGAACCCGCGACCCTTAGCTTGGGAAGCTAATGCTCTACCAACTGAGCTACTGCCGCGTTTGACGCTGCAAATATAGCACATTCTTTCTTTTTTTCTTAACTTTGGCGCAATATTATTACAAAAATATTTTGCACATGGAAAAATTGACTTTGATAAAGGTTGGTGGGAAGATAGTAGAAGAGGCTGAAACGCTGAGACAATTGCTTCAGGATTTCGCTTCTATCGAGGGATATAAGGTTTTGGTACATGGCGGTGGCCGTTCGGCTACGAAAATAGCGACTGAATTGGGTATTGAAAGCCGGATGGTGGATGGGCGACGCATAACGGATGCCGAAATGTTGAAGGTCGTGACGATGGTTTACGGCGGATTAGTCAATAAAAATATAGTTGCCGGATTGCAAGCTTTGGGAGTTAATGCATTGGGACTGACTGGAGCGGATATGAATATTATGCGTTCGGACAAGCGTCCGGTAAAAGAGGTGGATTATGGGTTTGTCGGGGATGTTAAAGAAGTTAATGCGGATTTACTGTCGGAATTGATTCGTCAGGGAATCGTTCCAGTGTTGGCTCCGCTTACTCATGATAAAAAAGGGAACCTGTTGAATACGAATGCGGATACCATCGCCGGAGAAGCGGCTAAGGCTTTAGCAAAGTATTTTGAGGTTACCTTGATGTTTTGCTTTGAGAAAAAGGGGGTTTTGCTAGATGAAAAGGATGAGGAGAGCGTTATTCCTAAAATTGACCGGCAGGCTTTCCGGGAATATGTCGATAAAGGGATTATACAGGGCGGCATGATTCCCAAATTGGAGAATGCCTATCAGGCAATTGACGCGGGAGTGAAACAGGTTATCATTACTAAAGCTTCCGAAATCCATAAAAATACAGGAACTTGCGTATATTAGCGGTATGGGAAGGGAAATTGTTCATATTCGGCAGGCGGTAACTCGTTTGCCGGAGCTTCGTTTTCATTCGCCATTGGAATGGACAATCCGTGAGGGCGAACAATGGGCGCTGATTGGTCCGAATGGTGCAGGAAAAACATTGTTGGCTGATGTGATGCAGCGGAAATTTGCACTGAAAGAGGGCGAAGTAAGTTATGGAGTAGAGGGGAAAGTCAGCGATATCATCAAGAGTATTGCTTTTAAAGATATTTATTCTCTGGCAGATTGCCGGAATAGTTATTATCAGCAGCGTTGGCATTCGACAGAAACTGATGAAGTGCCGACAGTAGCAGAGACGTTATCCGATTACTTAGGTTCGGATAACCTGAAAGAGATATTGCATATTTTCGGTATCGAAGATTTATTGCCGAAGAAGTTGATATTTCTTTCCAGCGGTGAGTTGCGTAAATATTTAATCGCCCGAACGCTTTTGAGTCGTCCGAAGATACTGGTATTGGATAATCCTTTTATCGGATTGGATGCGCCCTCCCGGGATTTATTGGTCGAGATGTTGGGGCAATTAACCCATCTGCATGGTGTTCAGGTTGTTTTGTTGCTCTCGAATCCGGCTGACATTCCGGAAATGATTACAGATGTGTTGCCAATAGCCCAGCGCCGTTGTTTTCCGCCGATGAAACGGAATGAGTTCTTGGAAGATAGCGCATTGATACGGCATCTTTTTCCGGAGCCTGACGCTTCGGAGCTGCAATTGCCTGTCCTTTCGGATAAACAGCCCTCTACGCACGAAGTAACCTTCCGTATGGAGCATGTTTGCATCCGATATGGGCAACGTACTATCCTGAAAGATTTGGATTGGGAGGTACGTAATGGGGAGAAGTGGGCTTTGTTTGGTCCGAACGGAGCCGGCAAATCTACCTTATTGAGTTTGGTTTATGCCGATAATCCGCAATCGTATGCCAATACGCTGTATCTTTTTGATAAGAAAAGGGGCTCAGGGGAGAGCATATGGGAGATAAAGAAGCGCATCGGCTATGTTTCTCCGGAGATGCACCTGTATTATATGGAGAATGTCCCGACATTGAGTATTGTGGGCTCTGGATATTTTGATTCAATCGGCTTATTCCGCAAATGCAATGAGGAGCAGAATGCAGGAGCCTTGCAATGGATGAAGCTGTTTGGGATAGCCCACTTGAAAGACCGTTCTTTCTTGACTCTTTCTTCAGGGGAGCAGCGGTTGGCTTTGCTGGCCCGCGCTTTTGTCAAGGACCCGGATTTGATTATCTTGGACGAGCCTTTGCACGGATTGGATATCAGCAACAAGAAACGGGCGGCGGCAATTATCGAAAACTTCTGCTCCCGTGCGGGGAAAACCTTAATTTATGTAACGCACTACCCGAATGAACTGCCTAACTGTGTTAATAAACAATTTCTATTGCATAAGTTATGACGAATAAACCATAATTTTCCGTATATCTTTAATGAAGGAGAAATGTCTCTCCTTCATTAAAACAAGAGAATATATGGGTTGTGTGTCATACTCTGTAGCAAATGTAAATTATGAATTCCAACAGACCTGCAGTTGGCAGAATGTAAAAGAACCCTCCTTAGCAGAGGGACAGTCTTTCCTTGATTTTTTTAGGGAGATGGTAGTAACTAACACGAATCTGAGAGCTTCGACGAGGAGAAGTCTGTTCTCTACTCTTAAACATCTGACAGACTTCTCTCCCGGCTTGGCGTGCGAGGCTGTAACCCATCAGTTTATCCTTGACTTCGAGCAGTACTTGGCTTCGCTGTCTCAACATAAGAATACCATCGCCAAGCACATGAAGCACTTGAAGACGTATGTCAATCTGGCAATCGAGGAAGGTTTGATAGACAGTGCCTGCCATCCGTTCCACAAGTATCGGATTCAGACGGAAGAGCCGTCGAAAAGTTATTTGACGCCCGACGAGTTGGAGCGTATCGAGCGCTTGCCTTTGCATGGATACCATGGGTTGAGCCGTTGTCGGGATATCTTTCTGTTCAGTTGTTATACCGGTTTGCGTTTCTCGGACATTATCCAGCTGACACGCTGGAACTTCCACTATATCGACCGGAGGTGGTGGCTTGTCTTCTCCACTCAAAAGACCAATCGGCTGATATGCCTGCCGCTTTCTTTACTTTCCAAAGGAAAATCCATCGCCATATTCCGCAAGTATTGGCACAATAAAGAGGGAGGACTGTTCGACCTGTCGCAAAATTCCAACTCCGATATCAATAAGCTGTTGAAGAAACTGCTTCGAAAGGCGCGGATAGATAAGCCGGCCACCTTCCATTCGGCAAGGCACACCTTCGCTACCTTATTATTATATAAGGGCGCACAGATAACGACTGTCCAGCGGTTGCTTGGGCATAAGAGCGTCCGGACGACGGAGATATACAGTGCCATCATGGATATGACCGTTATCCGGGACTTGAAGGTCGTCCGAAAGAAGGATAAGCAGCCCTTGTCGGTATTTGAGTTACTGAGTGATAATCTGAAAGCACGTTAATTGGAAGGGGGATGTTTGTAAACAAAACTTTCGTAGGGGGCTTATCTCTCAAATAAAGTTAAGCAATGAAAGAAATGTGCTCGAAAATTATGCTGTATAACATAAAATCCCCTACTTTTGCACTGTGTTTTTCATGGTATTAGATTTAAGGTTAGCAATGAAGATTGGTTGTCGTGATGACAACCTTTTCTTTTTTATAGAGTTACCATCTACTTAGCATTTCCTTCCCTGTTCTTTTCATTCAGCAGATAACGTGGTAGAGCGCGGACCGGCTTTACGGTTACATGGTTGCCCTTGTTCCGGCAGATGAGGCATTCCTTCTTGAGCGTCCGTCGCGTAAAATTGAAGACGTAGTTCGGATTGAAGTGCGTGCCGTTGATGCGTACCTCAAAGTGGAGGTGGGCGGTCGTGGCGCGGCCGGTGCGTCCGGTCAGGGCGATGGGGTCTCCTGCCTTGACGAGGTCTCCGGGGCGGACTAAGTTCTTCGAGTTGTGGCTATAGACGGTTTCCAGTCCGTTATAATGGCGGATGACGACCACATTCCCGTAGGCTGCGTAGGGCTTTGCCATACGGACTACGCCGTCGAATGCTGCGACTATCGTATCGTTCGGTTTGGTTTTCAGGTCATAGCCGGAGTGGTATTTGCGGCGTCCTCCGTAGGGGGAGATGACCTTTGCACCGGGGAGCGGGAAGGCATAGTCGCCTTCTTGTATCTGGGAGAGGTCGATAATTTCGGTCGGGCCCTCCTTGAATCGTTCGGCATCCTTTACTCCTACGTGGCTTATTTCGCGCGGGGAGAAGTCGGTCGTTATGCGCTTCATGGGCGACTCGAGCCTGTTCAGTTCGCCGGCGGTCGGGTAGTCCAGCAGCGAGGTGGGCGGCAGGAGGATGTCGGTTTGCGGATAGTCTGCCTTGGCAATCGGCGCAGCTTCCGCTTTCTTGTTCTTCTTCGGGGCGACGGCATGTAGCGTGAGTGTGCCGATGGACAGGGCGGCTACGATGGTCCCTATAACGAATTTATGGATAGGAAATGTCATCTGTTCTTTTTTGTTTTGCTTGCAAATGTACGGGAAAAAGCCCGAACCTCCTATCGGAAATGCCTTAATTTCTCCTTTTTCCCCAGATTGTATTGTTCTTTTGCCTTGATGCAAAAGAACCAAAAAATCAAGTTGCTCCCTACTTTCTGGCTTGACCCAGATTGTATTGTTCTTTTCTCTTGAAAGAAAAGAACCAAAAGTTCAAGGCTGCGCCTGCTTCGCTACTCACTTTCTTCATTCCGCTGTTCGCGTTGCAAACTCGCTTCGCTCAAACAGGCAACGCTCTCGGGCGCTCCATTCCGGTCGCTCGCTTAACGCTCACCAGCCGAGG
>CASEMX010000025.1 GCA_949289155.1 uncultured Parabacteroides sp. | reverse complement strand
GAACTCTGTACCTACATGGCCATAGCGTTTCCCATATTCCAATACCTCTTCCGCGATATCAAGCATACCATTTAGTTGCTCTCTATTCAAGGATAAAGCGTCTTGGTATTGTAATCCTCTTCCTCCGGGCAAGAAACGATTTAATAAGACATCCGAAGCTCCATTTAATAGGCCAAAAGCAATTGTTCGGAATAATTCATAATAGTTCTTCTTCGTAACGGTTATGTTCACCGTTGTTTTCAAACCCATTTCTTTGGCTTTCCGGAACCAATATAAAACACCATCGGCATTATCTACGCCTGTATGCTCTTGAAAGGTCTCATATCCGGGAAGACTCATGCTTAAATGTACACGACAACGCTTGAACAGATTCAGATAACGTTCATTCATTACACGGGCATTGGATATAAGAACGATTTCGTTGTCTATTCCTCTTTTCAAGCCCTCTTTCCGAATATATTCGACCAGCTCAGGCATACCCTCTTTCAACAAAGCTTCCCCGCCTGAAATAGAGAAACTTCTTACGCCTTCCGCATATAATCGGTCTACTACTGCTTTCCATTCTTGCAAATCCAATTCCCTTTGTTTGGGATAAGCTGAGTGAGGAGCATACCAAGGGCACGAGCAAAACAAACAATGATGATTGCATTGATAGGTTAGTTCCAATACAGCAGATTGAGGTAATAATACGAAATAATCTCTCATAGCTTTATCCCCAGCATTTCTTCTATTACATCCCTCTGTTCAGACACATATTTCAAATTATCTCTGTCTCCATAATAGGCATTCTCCGAACGCAAAAAGGATAAGACGACCTTATAAATCCATGAACGATTTGCTACTGCAACATGATAAGCCTCCATTCCCTTGTAACGGAAATAGAAAAGTGTATCCACATCGAGCGGATGCCGTCCACTTCTCCCGCTACAAACAGAACATACCCGCTCCGTCTTTACATCATATCCCAATTGTTTCATTTCTTCTACCATTGAAGCAATTTTATTCAATTCACCGCGAGACTTATAATCTAATTCTTCTATTATTCTACCACATCGCGGGCAAGTAAATGTATAAATTGTATCAGGAGCAGCAGGCCTATAACACATGGCTCCCATAGGCCTTTGTCTCGGAGGCAAGACTTCTTCTTCGGCCATCGCTTTTAGACGTTGAATCAGTTCTTCACGTTCCGCATTAGGCACACTTTTCTCCTCTTGTTCATAAATCTCCCTTTGAGTAGCAAACCAATCACTCGTCTTTTCTTCCGGTAAAGCACATTGTTCGTCCCCAAAAAGGTCATATTTAATTGCTTGGCGCTTCTTTGGCTCTTTATAACCTTCGTTTTTATCTCCTAATCCAAAATCAATAAAAAACGCTTTCATTATCTTTTCTATTAAAATCTTCTTTATACCTTATTATATTACTGCAAAGATATGATTTTCAATATTGAAAGGCAAGGAAAAAAGAGATTAATTTGGACTCGGAAAAGTGCTTCGGGACAACCCAAAAAACTACTTACTAAGTAGTCGCTCGTCGCGTCGGTAAGTTGATGAACGTCGCGTCGGTAAGTTGATGAGGGGACTACTTAGTAAGTAGTTTTTGGGCTGCTTATCGAGCAGTTTCCGGTGAGCTTAGGGCGCATTTATCGGCGTACTTTTCGTGCGATATAATGATAAATTGGTCTGTTTTCCGTTATATTTTTCACCTATGGGAAAATAACTTATCTTTGTCCCATCTTAACCGGTATTTGGGAGAGAATGGCAAGTATTTTGGGCAAAGGATGGGAGAGGGGTTATTTATCCTATAAATAAATCTTCCGGGGGATATACGTTTTGGCGAAATTCTGCGTTATATAATTGTTTCGATAGATAGGAAATAAAGATGATAGACTATATAAAAGGTGAGATTGAGGAACTTACGCCCGCACGGATGGTGATGGAGTGTGGGGGAATTGGCTATGAAATACAGATTTCGTTGACGACATTTACCGCATTCCAAGGAAAAGATGCGGGGAAAATCTATATCTATGAGGTGATTCGTGAAGATGCGCACCTGTTGTTTGGCTTTTCCGAACCCTTGGAACGGGAACTTTTCCTATTGTTGACGTCGGTTTCGGGCGTGGGACCGAACACGGCGCGCATGATTCTCTCCTCTTTACAGCCCGCCGAACTGATTCAAGCGATTGCTTCCAAGGATGAGGTGGCATTGACGAGTGTCAAAGGCATTGGATTAAAGACAGCCCAGCGTATATTGGTCGATTTGAAGAATAAGGTGAAGTCAATGGAGGCGTTGGCTGGAGCCCCGGCGCAAAAGACTCTACAAGTTTCGAATTCGGAGGTATGCGAGGAGGCTATCGCGGCACTGGTCATGTTGGGTTTCCAAAAGGCGGCATCGCAAAAGGTGGTCCTTTCGCTCTTGAAAGGAAGCCCCGATATGCCGGTGGAACAAGTTATCAAATCTGCTCTTAAAATGCTTTGATGAAGGGAAGGCTCAAATATATTATCCTGTTGGGTTCGTTTCTCTTGTTAAGCGGGCTTTGGGCGTTGAATGCCGATTATCTGGAGGCATCCAAGGTATTGCCTGAGTTTGAACTTTCGGAACCCGTTCCGCAAGTGCGCGACTCGGTCCCTCCGACCCGTTTCCCGGTCTCGAAAACGACAACTGAAGAATATGAGGACCTATTGAAGCACTCGCCTGCCGACTTGCAAGACCCGGAGAATGTGCAGACCACTATCGAATATGATATAAATACGGGTACGTATATCGTCAAAACGAAGTTGGGGGACATGGAGTTGGGCACTCCGATGAGTTTGACTCCGGAAGAGTACCAAGACTATAGCATGCAAGAGTCGATGCGCTCCTATTTCCGTGCGAAGAATGCCGAGGAATTCGAGAAGGAGGCGAACAAGAAGTTCAACATCACCGATATGCAATTCGACCTCGGTCCTGCGGAACGGATTTTCGGACCGGGAGGCGTACGCGTCAAGACGCAAGGCTCGGCGGAACTTACGGTAGGGTTGAAGAATAACAAGACGGATAACCCATCGCTTCCGACCCGCGCCCGTAATCGTACTTATTTCAATTTTGATGAGAGCGTACAGCTCAATATGCAGGCCTCGGTGGGAAGCAAAGTGAACTTTAATATGAACTATAATACCGAGACCTCTTTCGATTTCGATTCGAAACAATTGAAGTTGGCTTATACGGGAGAAGAAGACGAGATTATCAAATCGATAGAGGCGGGCAATGTGAGCATGACGACCAGCAACTCCTTGATAAACGGAGGGGCGGCATTGTTCGGTATGAAAGCCGATTTGCAATTCGGGAAGTTACGTGTAAACGCGCTCTTCGCCCAACAGGAGTCCAGTTCGAAGACGGTAAATGCGAAGGGCGGGGTGCAGACGAAAGACTTTGAAATCTCAATAGATGATTATGATGAGAACCGCCACTTCTTCTTGTCCCAATACTTCCGGGACCATTATGATGAGGCGTTGACCAAATTGCCAAGGGTGAACTCGGCCGTGACGATTAACCGTGTCGAGATTTGGGTAACCAACAAGCAAGGGAATTATGACCAGTCGCGCAATATCGTGGCCTTTTCCGATTTGGGCGAGCATGACCATATCAGCAATCCGCAATTCGTGGCACAAGGCTCGTCCGACCGGCCTACCAACGAGGCGAATAACCTGTACCAAACCATTACGACCAATTACCCGGACGCCCGCGAGGTAAGCCGGGTCACACAAGTATTGGGCGGATTCTTGGAGAGCGGCCGTGATTTCGAGAAGATAGAGAGCGCCCGCCTGCTGGATGCTTCCGAATATACGATTAATGAGCAATTGGGTTATGTCTCGTTGACCTCCCAGCTCCAAGCGGACGATGTATTGGCGGTCGCATTCGAATATACCTACATGGGGCAGGCCTACCAAGTGGGAGAGTTCGCGAGCGATAATACGGAGAATACCTCGAATTGCCTTTATGTGAAGTTGGTGAAAGGCACGAACATGTCCCCGAGCATGCCTTTCTGGGATTTGATGATGAAGAATGTCTATTCCCTTGAAGCCTATTCGGTGCAGAAAGACAA
The DNA here is from genome assembly GCA_949289155.1 of uncultured Parabacteroides sp. Taxonomy (GTDB): domain Bacteria; phylum Bacteroidota; class Bacteroidia; order Bacteroidales; family Tannerellaceae; genus Parabacteroides. Next base: position 52,042 of record CASEMX010000025.1, on the reverse strand, counting down.
GTTCCAGATGAACATCTTGTACCAGAGCGATACGACGGGCACTTATGTCAATTATATATCGGAAGGGGCGATTAAGAACGAGATATTGTTGAAGGTGATGAACCTTGATAGGTTGAATTCCCAGAACGAAGCGCATTCGGATGGGTTCTTCGATTTTGTAGATGGCTATACGATTCTGGCAGACAAGGGTAAAATCATCTTCCCGGTGGTCGAACCCTTTGGCTCGCACTTGCGTGAGAAGATAGGGAACGATGCGATAGCCGATAAGTATGTTTACCAAGAGCTTTATGATACGACGAAAACCTACGCCCAACAAATCGCGGAGAAGAACAAATTCATCTTGCGAGGGGAATATAAGGCCTCTACTACGGGCGAAATCATATTGGATGCGACCAATGTGGCACGAGGTTCGGTAAAGGTCACGGCTGGTGGTGCGGTATTGACCGAGAACGTGGATTATACCGTAGATTATGCTTCAGGTATCGTGACTATCTTGAACGAGAATGTCCTTTCGAGCGGGACCGCGGTCAGCGTTTCGTTGGAAAACCAGTCGGCCTATAACATGCAACGCAAGACCATGATGGGGCTTGACCTGAATTACCAATTGACGAAGGATATCAATTTCGGGGCTACGGTCATGCACATGTCCGAGATGCCTTTGACCACGAAAACCGTTATGGGTGACGAGTCGGTCAAGAACACTTTGTGGGGATTGAACGCTTCCTATAAGGCGGAAAGCCAATGGCTGACGAATATGCTCGATAAATTGCCGCTCTTGACCCTGACGAAGCCCAGCCAAGTGTCATTGAATGCGGAGTTCGCCCATTTGATAGCAGGGCACTATGAGGATGAGAACACGGGGGCTTATTCCTATTTGGATGATTTCGAATCGACGCAGAGTTCGGTCGATTTGTTGAACCCTTATCCTTGGAATCTGGCAAGTACGCCCTATGATGATGCGGCTACGGCCCTTTTCCCGGAGGCGTCATTGGTGAACAATACGGAATATGGGAAGAACCGCGCGCTAATGGCATGGTATTATGTCGATGGCATCTTCACGCGCGAGAATTCCCGTTCGCGCCCGAACCACCTTACGGACGATGACTTGTCGAACCACTTTGTCCGTGCCGTGCAAGTCACTGAACTCTTCCCGGGAAGGGATGTCGGTGTGAACGATAACACCCTGCTTTCGGTATTGAACGTGGCTTATTATCCGAATGAACGCGGACCGTATAACTTGGATGCGGACAATGTCAATTCGGACGGTACGTTGCAAAACCCCGAAAAGCGTTGGGGCGGCATCATGCGTAAGATAGACCAGGTGGATTTCGAAACCGCCAATATTGAATATATCGAGTTCTGGATGATGGACCCGTTCGTCTATAATAATGCCGCGATGGGGGGCGACCTCTATTTCAATTTGGGCGACGTGTCAGAAGATATCTTGAAGGACGAAAAGAAGTTCTTCGAGAACGGGCTCCCGGTAAGCGGGAATTTGGCAGATGTGGATACCACGGTTTGGGGTAAAGTGCCCCGCCAGCAGAGCACGGTCTATGCGTTCGACAATAGTTCCGGAGCACGTGCCCTGCAGGATGTCGGGTTGAATGGTTTGTCCTCGGAAGAGGAGCTGCAATTCCCGACCTATCAGGAATTCTTGGCGCAATTGACCCCGAAGATATCCGCCGAGACCTTGGCGGAATGGCAAAACGACCCCTTATCGGTCCTGAACAACCCTTCGGGGGACAAGTTCCATTATTTCAGGGGTTCGGATTATGACGCGCAAGAGCTGGGCGTATTGGAACGTTATAAACGGTATAACGGTACGGAAGGGAACTCCGAAGAATCGACCGAGAGTTATAGCACGGCTTCCCGTACGACTCCGGATGTAGAAGACCTCAATCAGGACAATACGTTGAACGAGAACGAGAAATATTTTGAATATAAGATATCCCTCCGCCCGCAAGACATGCAGGTCGGTTCGAATTATATCGTGGACGAGCAAGAGGCGTATGTTGAATTGGCGAACGGAGAGCAGAGCAGCGTGAAATGGTATCAATTCAAGATTCCTATCAAGCAGTACCAGCGCAAGATAGGGGCGATTGAGGACTTCAAGACCATCCGTTTCATGCGTATGTACATGACCGGGTTCCGCGAAACGACCATCCTCCGTTTCGGGACGTTCGAGCTGGTGCGTGGCGATTGGCGTGTGTATGACCGGGACTTGTCGAATACCGCGTCGGCTCCCTCGGCCGATGCTACCTTGGAGGTATCTACGGTAAACGTAGAAGAGAACAGCTCGCGTACGCCGGTGAATTACGTATTGCCTCCCGGGGTCACCCGTATGCAAGACCCGAGCCAGCCCCAGCTCCGCCAAGAGAACGAACAATCCTTGTCGATGAAGGTAGCCAACTTGGCACAACAAGATGCCGTGGCCATCTATAAAAACACGAGCTATGACCTGCGCCAATACAAACGGATGCAATTGTTCACCCATGCCGAGGCGTTGATAGATGATGCCACGGGCTTGTCGAATGGGGATTTGTCCGTATTCATCCGTTTGGGTTCGGATTATACCAACAATTATTATGAGTATGAAGTGCCGCTTACGGTTACGCCTGCCGGGCGTTATAGCGATGGTTCTACGGTAGTATGGCCCGAAACCAATATGCTGGACTTCGCTTTTGAGACGTTGACCGATTTGAAATTGAACCGGAACAGGGCGAAACGCGAAGGGCAGAGGGGCGTCACCTACCAGACGGTTTATTCGGAATATGACCCGAACAATACGCGCAATACGGTCCGGATTATCGGAAACCCGAGCTTGGCGGAGGTGAAGGTCATCATGATTGGCGTGCGCAACACCTCATTGTCCGGCGTGAAGAGCGGTGAGGTGTGGGTGAACGAATTGCGCCTGACCGATTTCAACGAAGAGGGCGGATGGGCGGCTAATGTCAACGCCAGCCTTGCGCTTTCGGACTTGGGGACTGTCAATGCCTCCGGGCGTATCGAGACCGCCGGATTCGGTGCGTTGGACCAGTCCGTGACCGAGCGCCGGATGGATGATTATACCCAATATAGCGTCTCCACCTCATTGGAGCTGGGCAAGTTCTTCCCCGAAAAGGCGAAGGTCAGCATCCCGTTCTATTACGCCTATTCGCGCGAGCGGATAACGCCCCAATACGACCCGTTGAACAAGGATATCAAGATGAGCGACGCGCTGGATAACGTGGAGACGAAGGCGGAAAAAGACTCGATTAAGAATTACTCGATTGAGCAGACCACGATAAAGAGCATCGCGTTCAACAATGTGCATGTGGACATACGGAGCAAGAACCCGATGCCCTACGACCCGGCTAACTTCTCGCTCAGCTATTCGTATAGCGAGAACAGCATGCAGGACCCGGAGACGGAATACGAACGCACGAAGAATTGGAACGGGAGCCTGGCTTATACCTACACCCCGTATGCCAAACCTTTCCGCCCGTTCGAGAAGCTGAAAAAGAACAACGGTTATACGAAATACCTGAAGCAATTCTCGTTGAATTACCTCCCGTCGAACATCAGCTTCCAGACGACCATGATGCGTAATTACTATGAATTGCAATTGCGTGACCTGAATAGTTTGGAATATGGCGGGCAGAACAGCATTCCGGTATCGTTCAGCCAGGAGTTCTATTGGGACAGGGCGTTCAGCTTGCGTTGGGACTTTACCAATAACCTCTCGGTCAATTTCACCTCCGGGACGAATGCCCGTATCGAGGAACCTTACGTGCAGGTGAACAAGGAGCTGAACCCGGACCAGTACCAAGTATGGAAGGACTCCGTCAAGCAGAGCATAAAGGATTTGGGTACGCCCTTGAAGTATGACCAGCAATTCTCCGTCACGTGGAACTTGCCTTTGCAATATATCCCGGTATTGGATTGGGTGAATAGCTCGGCATCCTATAATGCGACTTATAATTGGGAACGTAGTGCGGAGATTGAGAACGACGACCCGATAGGGAACGTCATCAAGAACCAGCGCCAGATAGATTGGCAAGGGAACTTCAATTTCCAATCGCTCTACAACAAGAATGCCTATCTGAAGAAAATCAACCAGAAGTTCAACACCACCGCCCGGAGCAATAACCGGAGGACCCAGCAAAAGAAGAAAGAGGTCAAGCTGGAAAAGGATATCGTCCTGAGCCCGGATAGCGACGTAATCGTACAACACGGCATGTTCACGAAGAAGGTGCGGATTACGGCGGTCGGTGCGGACGGGAAACGCTATGCCGTCAAGTACAAGCCTATCAATTACGCGCAGGTGAAGATATTGAACCGCGATACCGCCCATCTGAAACTGACCATCCGTCCGGGAGCAAGCAAGAGCGAAGAGTTCATGACGAAGTCCGTCGAGTATGCGACCCGCTTCGCGATGATGCTGCGCCGCTTCAGCGTGCAATATACGCAAAGCGACGGAATGATGCTGCCCGGATTCGGTCCGGAAGTAGGGGATATCTTCGGGCAATCGCGCTCGGCGTTCGGCTATGCGCCCGGATTGGGGTTCGCCTTCGGACGGGTGGACCGCGATTATATCGACGAGGCGGATGCGAACGGATGGCTGGTCAAGAATGCGGAGACCAACATCACGCCCGCCATGATTAACAGCTCGAAGACCCTGAACGTGCGGGCGAACTTGGAACCTATCCCCGGCCTGAAAATCGACCTGAATGCCTCGCGCGTCGATTCGAGGGATACCGAGATACAGTTCATGTTCGACGGCATGCCGGAGACCTACGGAGGGAGCTTTACGATGACCACCATCGCACTGGGCGGCTCGCTGGGCGGAGGAGGCAATGCAGGGAACAATTACGCTTCGAAGCAGTTCCAGAAGTTCTTGGAGAACCGGGACATCATCGCTTCGCGCCTCGAACAGGCTTATGCCCGTACGCGCTATCCGAACCGCGGGTTCATTGCCGGGAGCGCCTTGGCTGGGCACGATTATAACCCGAACTACGGGGGCGTGAGCCGGAACTCGGCTGATGTCCTGATACCGGCGTTCCTTGCGGCTTATACCGGAAAGGATGCTTCGGGCGTAGGGCTTTCGCCTTTCCCGTCCATCTTGAGCATGCTCCCGAATTGGCGTGTCACCTATAACGGGCTGACCAAAATCCCGTTCCTGCAGAAGTACTTCAAGGACATTACCCTGAGCCACCAGTATCGGGCGTCGTATAGCGTGGGCTCTTACTCTTCGTTCCTGAACTGGGTCGATGCCGGAGAGGGCGATATGGGCTTTACGCGCAACGTGGCGACCGGCAATCCGGTCCCGTCCTCGCCCTACGAGATATCGTCTGTGAGCATCACCGAGGGCTTCAGCCCGTTGCTCGGCGTGGATGCCACCGCGCTGAACAACATCACCGGGAAGATAGAATACCGTACGACGCGCAACTTGAACCTGAATATCTCTTCCTACCAGTTGGTGGAATCGAATACGAACGAGTTCGTCATCGGCTTGGGCTACAAATTCGTCGAATTCAACAAAGTGTTGAAGATGAAGAAAACGCAGAACTTCAGCAACGACCTGACGGTCAACCTCGACTTCTCGTTCCGGAAAACGCAATCGCTCATCCGGAAGATTGAGGAGCAGTTCACGCAGGCGACCAGCGGGAATATCGCCAAGACCATCCAGTTCTCGGCAGACTATGGGCTGAGCCGTGCATTGACCATCCGGGCGTTCTACGACTTGCAAATCAACGAGCCGCTCGTATCCAGCGCCTCTTATCCGACTTCCAACTCGAATTACGGCATCAGCCTCCGCTTCTCGTTGGCGCAATAGGAAGGGAGTCATAAAGATAGGAAATACAATTGGTTATTTGCAGAAAATTGGCCTGTATCTCCCCGAAAAATAATGGATATTCTTATAAGAAATTTTGAGAATTGGCTACATTTGCAATGGTTTAATCTGAAAATCCCTACGTGCGATGGTTGTTAAGATTGAAGATAGTTGGCGAAGGCAATTGCAAGAGGAGTTTGACAAGCCTTACTTTTCCCGTTTGACGGAGTTTGTCAAGCAAGAGTACCGTCAGGCGCATGTCCTTCCTCCGGGACGGTTTCTGTTTGAAGTGTTCAATCGATGCCCCTTCGAGCAAGTCAAGGTGGTGATACTTGGGCAAGACCCTTATCCGACTCCCGGTCTTTATTATGGCATTTGCTTTTCAGTGCCCGACGGTGTACCAGTTCCTCCTTCGTTGGTCAATATTTTTCGGGAGATTCATCAGGATTTGGGCAAGCCTATCCCTACATCGGGGAACTTGGAGCGCTGGGTCGCACAAGGCGTTTTTCCGATGAACTCCGTCCTCACGGTCCGTGCCAATCAGACCGGTTCTCATCGCGGGCAAGGCTGGGAAACTTTTACCGATGCAGTGATTAAGAAGTTGAGTGATGAGCGGGAAAACTTGGTGTTTATGCTATGGGGTGCTTATGCGAAAGAGAAACTTCCGCTGATAGATGCCCATAAGCACTTGGTCCTTACGGCTGCCCACCCGTCACCTCGCTCGGCTGAACATGGATTCTTCGGATGCCGGCACTTCAGTCGAGCCAATGCTTTCTTCCGAAGCCGGGGATTGACGGAAATAGATTGGTAAAAATAAGAAAACGAGGCATCAGGAATTACGAATTGCGAATTATAAGATTATCCCTAATCTGCAATCCGTAATTCATAGTTCGCAATTCTTGAAGCCTCGCCAACTGGATTAATTATTCTCCGGGCGCAACTTGCGGACTACTGCGCCGGCACGCCACATTTCGCTATCGTGTAAAGCTTTCAGCTCAGCATTCAGCTTCTCGCGGTAATCCGGCTGGGAGTTCGAGTCGATAGAGCGTTGTGCTTCATTACCGCAAGCCACTTCGTTATACAGCTTTTCGAATACCGGCTTAACGGCATCGTGGAACGGGCCCATCCAATCCAATGCGCCACGTTGTGCGGTGGTAGAGCAGTTGGCATACATCCAGTCCATTCCGTTCTCTCCGAAGAGCGGCATCAAGGATTGGGTCAGCTCTTCTACGGTTTCGTTGAACGCCTCCGAAGGTTCATGCCCGTGCTCGCGGAGTGTCTCGTATTGCGCCAGCAACAACCCTTGGATGGCGCCCATCAATGTACCACGCTCACCGGTCAAATCGGAATAAACCTCTTTCTTGAAGGTTGTTTCAAACAGATAGCCCGAACCTACGCCGATACCGAGGGCGATGACACGTTCCCAAGCGCGGCCTGTCGCATCCTGATAGATGGCATAGCTGGAGTTCAATCCGCGTCCCTGGAGGAACATGCGGCGCAACGATGTGCCTGAGCCTTTCGGAGCAATCATGATTACATCAACGTCAGCTGGCGGAACGATGTGCGTCCGGTCGCTATAAGTGATGGCAAAACCGTGTGAGAAATACAGCGCCTTTCCTGCCGTGAGGTGTTTCTTGATGATAGGCCAGCAAGCGATTTGTGCTGCATCCGAGAGCAATACTTGGATAATAGTCGCTTTCTCGCAAGCCTCTTCGATGCTGAAGAGCGTTTCGTCCGGAACCCATCCGTCGGCAACCGCCTTGTCATACGTTTTGCCCGGACGTTGCCCTACGATGACATTGAACCCGTTATCGCGCAGGTTCAAGCTCTGGCCCGGACCTTGCACGCCATAACCCAATACGGCGATTACCTCGTCTTTCAATACTTCTCTTGCCTTTTCCAAAGGAAACTCTTCGCGGGTCACTACGTTTTCTTCTACCCCGCCAAAATTCATTACTGCCATTTTCTTTCTTGTTTTTATTAAGTGTTTATTTATTTCTTAGGAGTTAAAGGAGTTAGCGCTTTGCGCAGGAGTTACAGGAGTTAAAAGCCAAATGTCCCGGATAATGCTATCAAAGCTATTGGCTTTAACTCCTAATGGAGCGCAGCGGAATGATAACTTCTCTAACTTCTTTAATTTCTAATCCTTGAAAACAACTTTGCTCCTGACCGCCACTTCCGTGCCGTTCTTCCTTACTTCTATATCATATTCATTCCCGCTTTTCTGTTCCCGGTAGAAACTCAGGCGGTCGCCATAATAGCTCTCTGCCACGTATGCCATCTCGAAGCGATGTACCGAGTGCTGGCGGAAGGTGTCCAAGGGGAACAAATCGAGGATATGCTCGATATACTTGATGCTGTTCACATGCCCGTTGATGTCGATATCGCTATATTTCGTTTGATATTCAGCGATAGGGCAATCGGTTGATAGCTTAATCCTTCCCGGTTTTTCGATGGGGCATTCCTTGTCGCAGACATAATCCGTGATGCTCCCTCCGTGCAGGGTAAGCAGGTCGGCGGGCTTGCGCGTCTCCATGCTAATCATCGCCCATACCGAGCGGGCGTAGCCTATCGGTTTCCCCTCTTGATTCAATATAGCGAAGTTACGGTCGGTGAATAACCGATACACGTTCTCGACCCATGTCTGTATGCTGAACTTTTCGTATTGCCGGGGCATTTCGTCCAATTCGATAGCCAAACGGGAGAGCACCCATGTATAATGGTTCTCGTTGAGTGTCGCCATGCCGAAATTGCGCTCCGCCGCATGGAACCCTGCGCAATTCAACAGATGGTTGCCTAACACGCTCATCGTCAGCTTGCCGGAGAAATCCACATGGAATGGTTCCGCCACAAACGAATAGGTCCCTATTTTGTTTTCTTTTTCCATTACATGTTATATTTGATGGTAGTTAGTAGTTAGTAGTTAGTAGTTGGCTTCCTTGTTAAGGAGTTAAAGGGAGTTAGTGTTTCACACAGGAGTTAAAGGAGTTAGAGCCGATACTCTTTGTTTATATTTTGATGATACCATCTAAAGCTATTGGCATTAACTCCTAATGAAGCAAAGCGGAATGATAACATCTTTAACTCCTTTTTTACTCCTAATCAGGGCAGACCCTGTCCCTCCTAACTACCAACTCCTAACTTCTAACTACCTTTTCTTTCTGATACCTTTCTTCCCGATGCGCCAAGTACTCGTTTACCCGTTCGAAGCAACTGGTTGATACCGCCACCCGTCCCGAACGTACGAACTGGAGGACGCAATTCACGGATTTCAAGTCCTGATACAAAGAGGTGATTTCATCGCTCATGCCGACCATCTCGACGATAGAGAATATCGGGTTCACCTCTACGATGTGCGCACTATACCGGCGGATAATCTTCGACGCTTCCGGGTTGTTCTGGAATTCGGGAGTCGAAACCTTATACAACGCCACTTCGCGTTGGAAGATTTCCTTATCCGTAAAGTAATGCGCTTGGATAACATCCATTTTCTTTTCGATTTGCTTCACGACTTTTTCTATGATATCCGGAGTCGTCCAGCAGGTAATCGTATATTTATGCACGCCTTTAATCGAAGAGGCAGATACATTCAGGCTCTCGATATTAATCTGGCGGCGTGTGAATACCGCGGTAATCTGGTTCAAGATTCCGGCGATATTCTCCGAATGAACGATAATCGTATATAATGTTTTGTCCATATTTCTATATTTGAAGCAGTTAGAGAAGTTAAAGGGAGTTAGTGCTTCGCACAGGAGTTAGAGCCGATACCCTTTGTTTATATTTTGATGATACCATCTAAAACTATTGGCTTTAACTCCTAATGGAGCGCAGCGGAATGATAACTCCTATAACTCCATTAACTCCTATTTATTTCAACATTCCAACAACATCTGATTGACCGAATAGCCCGGGGGCGTCATCGGGAGGACATTGCCCTCTTCTATCACACAAGCCTCTAATAAGAACGGGCCGTCGGTATCCAGCATCTCCCGGATGGCTTCATCCAGTTCGGCACGCTCCATCATCCGGCGCGAAGGGATACCGTAAGCTTTCGCTATCTGCATATAATCCGGATTCATCATGGGCGTAAACGAATAGCGCCGGTTGAAGAACATGGCTTGCCATTGGCGTACATTGCCCAGATAGTTATTGTTCAAGAGGATAATCTTTACCGGGGCTTTCTGTTCCATGACGGTCCCTAACTCCTGCATGGTCATTTGCAATCCGCCATCGCCCATGAAGACGCATACCGTGCGGTCCGGACGCCCGAAGGTGGCTCCGATAGCCGCCGGGAGCCCGAATCCCATCGTCCCCATTCCTCCGGAGGTAACGATGCTCCGTTGTTGCGTGAACTTGAAATAACGGCATGCCATCATCTGGTTCTGGCCTACATCCGTCACTAATATTGCATCATTCTTGACCGCTTCGCTCACGGCATGGACCACCTCGCCCATGTTCAACGGACCCTCTCCCGGGGATACCTCCCGCTGGATGACCTGATTGTATTCCGTCTCTTCATACGAATGGAAGCTATCAATCCATTCCGTATGCGTATTCTTCTGGACCAATTCGGTGAGCAAAGCCAATGTCTTCTTGCAATCCCCCAATACCGGCACATCGACCGGCACGTTCTTCCCTATCTCCGAAGGGTCGATATCCAAATGGATAATCTTCGCTTGCTTGGCGTAGGTTTCCAGTTTCCCCGTGACCCGGTCATCGAAACGCATGCCCACGGCTATCAATACATCGCACTCGTTGGTCTTCACGTTCGGACCTAAGTTCCCGTGCATGCCCAGCATCCCTTTGTTCAGCCGGTGTGCGGAGGGTAATGCCGAGAGTCCCAACAGGGTACATCCGCAAGGGATATCCGCTTTCTCCACAAACGCTCTCAACTCGGCTTGCGCATTGCCCAATTCCACGCCTTGCCCCACAAGGACAAAGGGCTTCTTCGATTCGTTAATCAAGGCTACCGCTTCGCCTATCGCCTTCCGGTCTATTTCCGGGTCAGGGTCATAGCTCCGGATAAAATCGACCGTTACCGGTTCATAATCGGTCTCTTCCGTCTGGGCGTTCTTGGTGAAGTCCAGTACGACAGGTCCCGGTCGTCCGCTCCGGGCGATATAGAACGCACGCGATACCGCCCATGCCACATCTTCCGCCCGGCGGATTTGATAACTCCATTTGGTGATAGGCTGGGTAACACCCACCAAGTCCACCTCCTGAAAAGCATCCGTTCCTAAGAATCCCGCACCTACCTGGCCGGCGATAACCACTATCGGCGTACTATCAATCATGGCATCGGCTATTCCCGTGATGGTGTTCGTCGCACCCGGTCCGCTGGTCACCAAACATACGCCTACCTTTCCCGATACGCGGGCAAATCCTTGTGCCGCGTGGGCAGCCCCTTGTTCGTGACGCACCAAGATATGGTTCAACCGGTCCCGGTGGTCATAGAGTGCATCGAACACCGGCATGATGGCTCCGCCCGGATATCCGAATATCGTCTGGACGCCCTCATGCTCCAATGAGCGCATCAATGCCTCTGAACCTGTAATTCTATCTTTATTCATTTCCATAATCTTATACAATCCTTACTCCTCCTTTATCGGCGGATGATACCATTTTACTATATGCTTTCAATGCCTTTGATACTTCGCGTTGGCGGAATGGGGGAGTAAAGGCGAGCTCGCCACGTGCCTCTTCTGCTTTCCGGCGTTCGCCCAATTCCTCTTCCGTAAGCTGCACATTGATGCTTCGGTTCGGGATATCTATCTCGATGATGTCTCCATCCTTGACCAATCCGATGTTTCCACCTGCAGCTGCCTCCGGAGAGATATGCCCGATAGACAAGCCCGATGTCCCTCCGCTGAAACGCCCATCGGTAATCAATGCACACTCTTTCCCTAAATGGCGGCTCTTGATGTAAGAGGTCGGATAGAGCATCTCCTGCATTCCGGGTCCGCCCTTCGGTCCTTCGTAATTGATGACCACCACGTCGCCCGATTGTACCTTTCCGCCCAAGATACCTTCGCATGCCGCCTCTTGCGAGTCGAATACCTTTGCCGGACCCGTGAACTTCCAGATGCTTTCATCTACGCCGGCGGTCTTGACCACGCACCCGTCCTGTGCGATATTCCCTTTCAATACCGCCAAGCCGCCATCCTTCGAATAGGCATGGGCTACGTCGCGGATGCACCCGGAGGTACGGTCGGTATCCAATTCCTTATAATAGTTCTCTTGCGCACCCATCGTGATGCAGAACTGGTTTCCCGGAGCACTCTTGTATATCTTCAATGCCTCTTCGCTAATCTCCGGAGAGGTAATCGCATATTGCTTTGCCGCTTCCGCCAGCGTCTTTCCATCGACACGCTTAGCCGCGCCCTCTACCAGCCCGGCTTTGAGCAATTCATTCATGATGGAAAGGATACCTCCCGCACGGTTCACATCTTGTACATGATAAGTTTGCGTATTCGGGGCAACTTTGCAAAGGCACGGAATCTTGCGCGAGAGCTTATCGATATCGTCCATCGTGAAGTCCGCTTCCGCTTCGTGTGCTATCGCCAACAGGTGAAGCACCGTATTGGTCGAGCCGCCCATGGCGATATCCAATGACATCGCATTCAGGAAAGCTTGCCGCGTGGCTATGCTTCGGGGGAGTACCGAATCATCCCCATCCCGGTAATATTTATAGGCATTCTCTACGATGAGTTTCGCTGCATCCTTGAACAATTGCAGGCGATTCTTGTGGGTCGCTACAACCGTACCGTTTCCCGGCAATGCCAAGCCGATGGCTTCGTTGAGGCAATTCATCGAGTTGGCGGTAAACATACCCGAACAACACCCGCATCCCGGGCAGGCATGGCGTTCTACTTCCGCTATCTGTTCGTCGCTCACCGAGGTATCTGCCGCCTCTATCATGGCGTCGATTAAGTCCAGATGCCTGCCGTTCCATTCGCCCGCCTCCATCGGTCCGCCCGACACGAATACCGTCGGGATATTCAGGCGCATTGCCGCCATCAGCATCCCCGGCGTAATCTTATCGCAATTGCTGATGCACACCATCGCGTCCGCCTTGTGCGCATTCACCATATATTCCACGCTATCCGCAATAATGTCGCGCGAAGGCAAGGAATAAAGCATTCCGTCGTGCCCCATCGCAATCCCGTCGTCGATGGCTATCGTATTGAACTCGGCGGCAAAGCATCCCAGCTTTTCTATCTCCGCCTTGACCAATTGCCCCACCTCATGCAGGTGCACATGCCCCGGCACAAACTGGGTAAACGAATTGACGATGGCAATAATCGGCTTGCCGAATTGCTCCTTTTTCATTCCATTGGCACACCACAGGGCGCGTGCCCCCGCCATCCTCCGACCTTCGGTACTGTACGAGCTTCTTAACGGATTCTTCATGTTCCTTTTTATCTCCCTATTTTATTCATCCGGAAATATCCCTTTTGAAAGAAAAAAGCCTTTCTCGTCAGGAGAAAGGCTGTAAGAAATATTTCCTAAGATATATCGCATCTTGCATACCTTTCTCCTTACCGGCTAATAATTAGCAAGCTCACGACAAGAATAATATGCAATGCGTTGTTCAACATCTTTTTCTTTTAATTTTTGTTTCGACGTTGCAAATGTAGGATAATAATTCTAATCTGCAAAGAATTTAAAAGAAAAATATTCTATTTTCTTTCAAATATAAATCTCAACCTTCATTCTACTTGCATTTTATCAATATCCCCACCTGCTCCCCCTCATCTTCCCCCTGTCCGTAGGCTGAAGCCTACGGCAATTTGTCCTTTCCTTTTTATACCATAATATATATAGGCCACAATAATGCATATGGCCGAGGTGTATATCATGATAGGGAACAGGTCGTTGAAAGCTTAGTAAGCAGGCAAAAAACTACTTACTAAGTAGTACCCCCCTCAACTTAGTAAGTAGACGAGCGACAGCTTAGTAAGTAGACAAGCGACTACTTAGTAAGTAGTTTTCGGACGCTACGATAGGGAAAGGAAAAAGCAACGCGGAGAAAGTTATACCATATTATATATATAGCATTATCCCTTTTCGATAAATATCCCGAAATATTTTTTATTTTTCTTTTGATAATTCCTTCAAGATACATACCTTTGTCGCAATTCCACGTGGGAATCAGCGGATTCCTCAGGAAGGACATATTGAGTTATAGCATTTACGATATTATTCCAAAAGAAAAAATCGCCAAATTTTTTTACATGATCGGAATAATAAACATAGATGCTTGCACTCATGCTGTACACTTACCGGAAAGGGAAAGGTATATCCTACAGCATAGAGTGCGGGCTGTTGTTTCATTATCGGTCATGTGGGCGTTTGGCGATGCCTTTCTTTTGATAATAAACAACCAACCCGCACTTTCTTTTTGTATAATCGTTTGGTTTAGTTGGTCGTAAATGCTGAATAGGCAGAAATTTTAATACTAACTAAATTGTATCATATTATGACAAAGAGAATTTTTACTTATTCTATGGCAGCGATAGCTGCTATGGGATTGTCGCTCACCTCATGTAGCGACGAGATGGAAAGCACTGTTGATATCCAATCCGGTGCTTTGGCAACCAGAACGATTGCCGCTGGTGAACAATACGGATTGACTACCGTTGACCTCCTCGCCGGGCAGCACAACGATGCGGGAGATGTAATGATTTGGAACGATTATGAGAACGTGTATGTACAAGTCCAGATGCAGAACGGCTGGGAAATGTCGCACATACACATGTTCGTCGGTCCGAAAGATGTATTGTTAGACCCAGACAACGGCTATGTAAACAAGAACGGCTCACCTAAGAACGGACAGTTCCCTATCAATGAAGATTTAAATCCGGCAATTACGGAAACAAACGGACCGAAGACGTATGAGTTTTCTTTAGAAGAACTGTATGCAGGCTTCGGCTTGGAATATGACAAAGCAACCGCTACTTCAGGCACAGTATGTCCGGTAATTGCCCTTCATGCAGAGGTATCGAAGGACGGACAAAGCGAAACCGCTTGGGGCAATGGAACCAACTTTGTCAATAAGGACGAAAAGAAGAATGGCAAAGGCAATGGCAATAGCAATGGTGGCGGCAACTGGTCGATGTACATCGATAACTATTGCATAACCTTCCCTGAAGAAACGCCGGAAGAAGAGACTCAGTATGAATATAGCTATGAAGGTAGCGAAACCGCTTGGGCAAAGGATGCCAATGGAACTCATTTTGGCACTAACTGGGCATATTATATAGCTTATAATGATGAAGAGACAACAGTTGTATTATGCGCAGGGAACGACAAAAATGACCCATTGACAATAAGTGATACTACGAATCCTCACTATGCAGGTACAGTTACATTAAAGCCAACAGAAGATGGCAAGGTGCAAATCTCGTTTAACATTGCAACAGAAGTTCCGGAGAATGATGGTAAATATGCACTTAATCCTAATGGCAATATTAAGATTCAAGGCTATGATGATGTACCTACAGGAGCATCAACACCGGGACAATTCGACATCCATACTACAGAAACAACAATTACTGTAGAAAAGCACAGCTATTACGCCATCCACTTGGATATGGCTAAGTTGGTTGTAACCGAAGTATCTCCGGAAGAATAATCAAGAGGTAAAGATATTCAATCCAAAAGCCTAACGAGAGGAACGGAGGCGTGCAACCCTGCGGCTACGAAGGCAACCGTAGCATATAATACTGTAAATAGTTAGTTAATAAATAAATTGAATGCACGCCTCCCGAACTCTCCGCAGTAGTTTGGGAGATGGGAAAGCTAAGCGCCTCGAAGAGGCAGCCACTATGCTTAACTGCGGGTGAGCAAAGCGAACCTGCAGCACACGACCGCACAAGCGAGGGCTTCGAAGAAGTCCAATCTATAAACCGCAGGCTCAGCTCCGCCTCGCGCAGACGGTTAAGCATAGTTAGACAGCTTCGCTGCCTTTTGGGGGAGGGATAGCTATAAGAATTTATTAATCCTAAAGTTTGTGGAAGATGGAAAAGAATGTGACTTTAGAAAGAATTAAGCAAGAAAATTTGGGTATAGAATACGGGGAATACTTTCAAGACTTCTTGCGTGCAGCATTGAAAGTGGCTCAGGCAAATTCTCGTTATGTCAAATATGATGTAATGGATGTATATGGAAATACAAAGATTGAAGATGTGCGTTATGAACGAATCTTTGCTTATGAGCTATATCATCAATTCAGGAAGATTATGGAAGATCCGTCAACTGAATATTCTAATGAAAATGTTGTACTCAGCGGTGAAATACATAAAGGAGACAAAATCTATGATATGGATCAATGTTCTCCGGATTTGGTATTGCACGATCCACAGGGAATGTTTGTCAAGACTCAATATTTCCTATGTGAGATGAAGCTTAAAACGAATCCTAAGCTATTGGATGATTTGCAGAAAATCAAGAAAATGGATTTACAAGGTTTAAATTTTCAAAGATACATTTTCCTTCTAATTGGTGCAGACCGTGCTTTCTTAAAAGAGGAAATTAGGAAGGCTCTTATCAAGGGCATTAAAGAGCAATTAGAAAAGCAAAAGCTCCCAACGAAAACTTTCTTAAAAGAAGAAATTAGGGAGGCTATTTACACGCAATTAGAAGAGCTATGGCTTATGAGTACGGTATGCGTATGCTTACATGATGAAGGTAAAGCATTAGACTACGTGACTTTAGAAGAGATAATAAAAGAAATAAGACCAACAATAAAACAAGAAGTATTATGAAACGAATATTTACATTTTTAATCGCCTTCTTGGCAACTATGTCAGGAGTGGTGTGGGGGCAAAGCGGAAGCGGAACCTCTGCTGATAGTCCTTACACTGGTAATAGAAGTGAAACATTGACACTTAGTGCAGGTACATACTATATGGAAGATTTCCATATAAACACAAGTGATATAGCTGTTAAACTCACCGGTGATGTAACTCTCGTAATAAAAGGGGAATGCTCGTTCAACTCTTCTGGTGACTTAGGAATTCAAATTCCTGAAAAAGGAGCTACTTTGACGATTTCAAATGAAAGTACAGGCATTTTACGTGTTGATGGAAATCGTAGTTCAAATGATGGAACTTTAGCTGTCGGAGGAGATAAAAATAATGCAAGTTTAATGGGTCCTTTCTTTGTAGAAGGAGGAACCGTTTATGTCTTAGGCAACATGGGGCATAATGGTAATCATGGAAGCATTGAAATGCATGATGGCGTTGCATTCGTAGATGGAAAGATCAAAGGCAATCAGCAAATTTCAGTTGGTGGTATATTATTCGATCGTACGGGAGATGAGCCTAATACTTGGTATGGAACTACATACGATGATATAACGCTCAATTCGCCGTTAACCGGAGATATTGATAACGACGGAACTATGGATGATGACAAAATCAATTTAAACTTAAATAGCCATACACTGACAATTGGCAAAGGACAAAAAATAAATATGGGCGAAAACCAATTTACCATCGTACCGGGTAGTGGCAAATTAGTTGCTTATAAGGTAGTATATGATGCGAATGTCACGAATGGTTGTACAATAACTGGAGAAGCTCCTACAGATTATTGGTTGTATGGTCCGGAAACTACGTTTGATATATTAGAGGGTAATTTGACTTGTAACGGAAACTCTCCGGCAAACGGTCAACATCAATTCTTCGGTTGGGTAAATATGTCAGATGATAACTTAACAGTTTTACAAGAAGATGCGACTCCTAAGAAAACCAGTAGTACGCCAACAGAAGATATCGATCCGAACACTGTAACAGGTACGGAAGGCGTACCAGTTACATTACAGGCTGCATGGGGAGCCTATACACGTACTATAGGTGTTACTAATCATGTAGCAATGGACGCCACAACTTTATTAGCAAGTCCTGAAGGTGTTATTTCTTATGGTGATGCAAATGGTATGCCTAATGGTATTACTTTTAATAAAGAAACGGGGACATTCAGTGGAACACCGGATATAGATAATTTGTCTGGAGATGGAACGTATCAGGTAACAGTTCCAATCACTGTAATGGGTCGTGAAAGCGAAACATTCAGTGCCACAATTACGTTTGACGTAGATGATAATACGCCAGACCTTGATGAGACAGGGACAACGATAAGTTGGGTAACCGGAGGTAATGGTACAGCAACTTATAATGGTCAAGAGTTTAAACTCAATAATTTAGTTGAGATTAAGGCAGGTAATCGTCCTGATTTGGCTTTAACAGATGGTGTACATTATACTGTAACTTATAGCTATATATCTAACCCTGATGCTACGACATTTGAAGATAACGCTGCTACTACAGGTGTAACTAAAATCAAGAACGCAGGTAAATATAAAGTAACAGCGATTACAGCTAAAGATGGCCAAGCTGAAGGCTCATTAACAGAAGAAGAACTGAAAATAGATGGTCAGGATATTATCATTACAATCAATAGGGCAAAACTGACTTTAAGTATCTTACAGCAAAGTGTGCCGGTTAATGGTTC
The DNA here is from genome assembly GCA_949289155.1 of uncultured Parabacteroides sp. GTDB lineage: Bacteria > Bacteroidota > Bacteroidia > Bacteroidales > Tannerellaceae > Parabacteroides. The sequence continues at coordinate 33,714 of CASEMX010000025.1, read as the reverse complement.
TATTACATCTACTATTACAGCAACAGGAGATAATCCTACAGTTTCTTATAATGGTGTAGTAACACAAGACCAAACAGATGGCATATCTGAAATCACGTTTAGTGGTTCATTATCTACAACTCATGATATGAGCCAAGTTAGCAATTCAGCTAAAATCACTGCAACAGCAACAAATGTAACTATTGCTACAATGACAGATAATGTTGACGGTGATATTGCAAATAACTACACGGTTGCATCAATTACAGACGGAAATTTAATCGTCTACTTAGACCTAAGCGGAGATGATGTAACACCGGAACTCACTCCTGACCCAACAGAAGAAGGAGAAGAAGGTGGTGAAGGCGAAGATATTTACGATGCAACAAGCAAGACCTTCACATTCCCGTATGACGGACAATCGTACACGCTCTCTAAACTAACAGTCGGCCAACAAGAGATTACGCTTGAAGAAAGCAATGTCTCTTATTCTTATGCTGAAGAAGAAAATGGTACTTATACAGCTCTTACAGATGGACAAGAAGTAAAAGATGCCGGTTGGTATAAAGCTAAAGTATCATTGAATTCTACCTTATATCCGAATGCTTCTAATTTGGAATATATCATTCACATCACACCGCGCGATCTGAATGTAACAGTTGCAGATCAGACAGTAAAGGTGGGTAATGTTGAACAAGATCCTACTATAACTTGGGATATCGTGTTTGATCAAAGCAACAATACAAATACAATCACAATCGCTGATGGTGATGTCGTAACGGGCGAGACTGTGGTATTTGCAGAAGACGCTACTTTAAGTTTAACAGAGGCAGCTTCCACTGCAGTTACAAACAAGGTGGCTGGTGTATATGAAGAGGCTATTACTAACGCTACATTGGCATTAGCTGATGGAACAGAAGGTAATAACTTCAAAGCAAAGAACTACGAATTGAAGTTGACAGCCGGCACATTGACTGTAATCCGCGTATTAGGCAGCGACGATGATGAAGTAGTTGGCGGCGAAGATAAGAACAATGATGATGATCTCAATGATGAAGATGGTAATTGGGATGAAGGCGAAGTCCTCTTTGGATTAGGAGACCAAAATACAAAGGTAACTTATGATGGACAGGCTCATGGCATCGATTATCTTTATGTAAAGAATGGCGACGACTGGGTAAAAGTAGAAGGTACATTAAGCGTTACATATACATCGCAAGAGACTGAAGATAATGATAAAACAACAAACGATGGCGCAGTAGATGCAGCTACGTATGATGTAACGATTACGATTACTACAACTCAAAACACCCTCTTTGAACTTCCAGAAGGTGGTTATAAAGCAGAGATTACAATTGAGAAAGCTCCGTTGACAATAACCGGTACTTATACTTGCGATGATATCAGTAGTGCTTCTTCATTTGATGCTTCTACGTCAGGCGTAATATCTACTCCTTATAGTACAGGCGTAAATAATGAAGATATCGATTCGTTCTCGGGTACATTCACGTTGAAATCAGGAGTTACAAGTTCACAAGCAGATGCTTTTGAAGGAACAATAACTGCATCTGGCGAAGGTTTCAAAGCAAGCAACTACGAAATCACTTACAACATTACCTTAAACGTAACCGGCGAAGGCGGTGATGGCGGTGATGAGGGCGACAAAACCGAACTCGACCCAGACGGTGGTGACGTAACTGGTGGTGAAGAAGGAGATGACGGCGAATTCCCAAGTAGTGATGACTTCATTCTCCTTTCACCGGATGGAGAGACTTCTGCGTCTGTCTATGATGGTAACGAACATGCGCTGACCGTATTGAAATTCGGCAATACAATATTGAATGTAGGTGATGATTATATCGTTAGCGGTTATACTTCTTCTACTTACCCGAACGTTGGTGAAAGCAGTCTGCCGAAACATGCAGCTACTTATTCAGCTACGGTTACTTTAACGGGCGACTACGAATGGAATGATGGTACGACTGAACATACATTCACTAACATCACCATCAACAAACGTCCGATGTTCGTTTCATTTGTTGAGACGGTATCTTCGGTTGAGGATTTGAAGGACATCAACAAGTTGGTTGTTCCTGAGAAGATGAATAACAATCGCGGATTGGTTACTTATGAATCTCCTATCTTCAGTGGAAAAATCGAGGAACCGGTAGATTTGGGCAACGGTACTTATCGCGTAACTATCAAGCGGGAAACGTTCAAGATTTCTACTAACGAAGCTGGCAATTTCTACTTGTCGGATTATACCATCCATGTCGATACGAACGGCAATGGTTCGGAGGATAATGGAGATGGTGAGATAACCGAAGGTGAAGGCGGCAACGAAGGCGAAGGCGGTCTTGGTGATGGCGATGATATCGTAATCGACATCGAGGTTGACCCGAACGGTGAGGACAATGACGGTGACGGTTATATTGACCGCATCGACTACTGCAACATCTACGAAGATGAAATCTGCGAGGGCGTGACGGTTGAGTTCAGCCGTGATGTCGTTCGCGAAGGACAATCTGTCCTTGTAACCGTTAAGGTTGAGGAAGGATTTGATACAACGAAACTTGCGTTGAAATTCAAACGCGCTCTGTTCGGTTATTGGGAGGATTTGAGTCTGACGCCGACCGAGAATCCGGGCGAATATATCATCAAGAATATCTATACCGATATTTATGTCCGCATCGAGGGCGCTGTGCCTACGGGTATCGAATCGATTGACGGTGCGAAGGTTTATGCGAAAGACGGTAGCCTCTTCGTGCAGACTCCGCAGCAGGAAAAGGTATTGATTATCTCAATGACCGGCGCAATCGTGAAGAACGAAACGCAAATCGGATTGAGACAATATACCGGACTGAACCGGGGCATCTATGTCGTATGTGTAGGTGACGAGCGGTTTAAGGTAAGACTGTAAGTTAAAAACAGACCGTTAAGACGTGCGACATTTCGCCACCCTGAGTCCGCTCAGGGTGGCGATTTGTGTTTTTTATAGTAGTTGGGAGTTGGTAGTTAGTAGTTGATTCTTTATTCTTCATTCTTCTTCATTTTGTCAAGGGTTTTCCACCCCTGGAAACCTCGTCAGAAGTTTCTGGAATGCTGCCGAACCCCCGGAAAATGTCTCCAGAAGTTTCAGAAATGTTACCGACCCCCCGGAAACCGCGTCTGGAACGGTTGAAAGTGCTGCCGACCCCCGTCGGCACGTCTCCAGAAGTTTCAGAAATGCCGCCGACCCCCCGGAAACCGCGTTCGGAACGGTTGAAAGTATTGCCGACCCCCATCGGCACGTCTCCAGAAGTTTTAAATGACCTCCCGACCCCCATCGGCACATCTCCAGAAATGTTTGGAGAGCTTTTCCACCCCTGGAAAACCTCGTCAGAAGTGTTGAAAGGGTTGAAAAACTCCGTCGGCTGCCCTCAAGTCGGACCATTCCGATGAAAAGACAACCATTTTTGGAGGGAATGATTATATCAACGCGGCTCTGACAGGAAATAACACATTTTCTTAAACAAGCTTTTACACTTTTCTCCAGAATAATGTATATTTGCGCTCAATTAATCGTTATTTTCAAATTTGTATTAATCGTATGATAAAGAAATTAGGTATGGCAGCATTGGCTATGGGCTTATTGCTGTCTTGCGCTCCGAAACAACAGCAACAGGAGGCAACTACGACCCTTTCGGGCCTGAACAAAGCAGATTTCGTATCTGAAGTAAATGGAAAACCGACTGCCCTTTACGTGTTGACCAATGCGAATGGCGCTGAGGCGTGCATTACGAACTGGGGAGGCCGCTGGGTGTCGATGATGGTCCCGGACAAGAACGGCAAGATGATTGACGTGGTGCTGGGCTATGACAAATTGCAGGATTACATTGCCAGTTCGGGCAACTTCGGTGCGGTAATCGGGCGCTATGGCAATCGTATCGCGAACGGTAAGTTTACGTTGGATGGTACGGAATATACGCTTCCGCAGAACGATAAGACCAATTGCTTGCATGGCGGACCGAACGGATTCGACCGTCAGGTATGGGATGCAAAGCAGGTAAGCGACAATTCGGTTGAGCTGACCTATCTCTCGAAAGATGGCGAGGCTGGTTTCCCGGGCAACCTGAATGTAAAGGTGACTTATACCTTGACCGATGACAACGCAATGGACATCAAGTATGAGGCTACGACCGACAAGAAGACCGTAGTCAACCTGACGCATCATAGCTACTTCAATCTGTCCGGCGTGCCGGGTTCGACCATCATGGACCATCAGCTTTCTATTAATGCAGACCAATATACGCCGGTAGATTCGCTGTTCATCCCGACAGGCATAGCTCCGGTAGAGGGCACTCCGATGGATTTGCGTCAACCGATTACCATTGGCGATAAAATCGATGGCGATTTCGAACAATTGGTAAAGGCAGGCGGCTATGACCATAACTGGGTTTTGAATACGAAGGGCGACATCAAGCAGGTAGCTGCTACGGTTTATGCTCCGACCAGTGGTGTACAGATGGAGGTTTATACCTGCGAACCGGGCTTGCAAATCTATTGCGGCAATATGATGGCAGAGAAGGAAACCGGAAAGCATGGCACAGTTTATCCGCGCCGTGGTGCAATCTGCTTGGAATCGCAACACTATCCCGACTCACCGAACCAGAAGGATTTCCCAAGCGTCGTATTGGAACCGGGACAGACTTACAAGAGCGAATGTATCTATAAGTTCTCAGTAAAATAACTCAGACTTATCACAAAAAAATGCCGGATATTTCGTTGGAAATACCCGGTATTTTTTTGGATTTATCTTGATAAATCTATCGGATTATAACGATAGATTTTATTGGATTCCCCGCTCGCGGAGTTTAACCTGCCAGTTCCATGCCGATTTTAACGTGTCGGCAAGCGTTTCCTGAGCCTTCCAACCTAAGACCTCATTCGCCTTCTTCGGATTTGCCCAAACCTTTTCGATATCTCCCTCGCGACGTCCTACAATCTTATGCGGAACCTTTACGCCGGTAGCCTCTTCGAAAGTATGAATCAGTTCCAATACAGAAACGCCCTTGCCCGTTCCGAGGTTGAAGATTTCCACCTTCTCCGGCGATTTGTCCTGTAACATACGGTCCATTGCAATGACATGTGCCTTTGCCAAATCGACCACATTGATATAATCGCGGATACAAGAGCCGTCCGGCGTATCATAATCATCCCCGAATACGCTCAACTCCTTGCGGATACCGATAGCGGTCTGTGTAAGATAGGGAATCAGGTTCTGCGGAACGCCATTGGGCAATTCGCCAATCTCAGCCGATGGATGCGCTCCTATCGGATTGAAATAGCGCAAGATGATGCTTTTGAACGGAGCGCCGGCATGAAGCGTATCTTGGATAATCTCTTCGTTGATTTGCTTCGTATTTCCGTACGGAGACATTGCCGGTTTGATAGGAGCATCCTCTGTTACCGGAAGATTCTCCGGGTCAGGCTGCCCATAGACTGTACAAGAAGAGGAGAACACAATGCCTTTCATATTAAATTCGGGCATCAGTTCCAAGATATTAATCAGCGTCGTGATATTATTACGGTAGTATTTTAAGGGCTGCTGCACGGATTCGCCTACCGCTTTGCTGGCTGCAAAGAGAATAACGCCTTCGATTCCCGGATGTGCCTCCAGTGCTTTGCGTGTGCCCTCTTTATCTTTCAAATCCAATTGAACGAAGTCCGGACGAATGCCCGTAATGCGTTCGATGCCATCCAATACTTCGATATTGGAATTAGACAGGTCGTCTATAATCAGCACGTCATAACCTGCTTGTTGCAATTCAACCGTAGTATGGGAACCGATATATCCCGTACCTCCGGCTACTAATATTTTCTTTTTCATGCTATTTTGAGTTTATAAGTTACGAATGATGAATTACGAGTTACGAATTACGAGTTATGAATCCATGAGTTATTTGATTCGTAATTCATAATTCGTAATTCGTAATTAAAAATCAGCTTCCTATGCCGGAGAATCCCATAAATGCCATAGCCAAGAGACCGGCAGTAATCAGCGCGATAGGTGTTCCTTGCAACCCCTTCGGAATATTTGTCATCGCCAATTGTTCACGTATTCCGGCGAAGATAACCAAAGCCAATGCGAATCCCAGCGCCGTAGAGATAGCATATACGACGGATTCCAACAGATTATAATCCTTTTGGATAACCAAGATGGCCACACCCAACACACAGCAGTTGGTCGTAATCAATGGCAGGAAGATTCCTAACGCCTGATACAGCGCAGGCGATACCTTTTTCAGGATAATCTCCACCATTTGTACCAGTGCTGCGATAACCAAGATGAAACTAATGGTTTGCATGTATCCCAATCCGAAAGGGTCGAGCACAAACTTTTGAACCAAATAGGTCACAATCGTCGATAAAGCCAGCACGAACGTAACGGCTGCTCCCATACCGACGGATGTTTCTACCTTCTTAGAGACTCCTAGGAACGGACAAATACCTAAGAATTGCGAAAGTACGACATTGTTGACGAATACCGCAACAATAAATATCATGATATATTCCATATGCTTCTCCTATTTATGCTTTACGCAATTTATTTACTATTGCAATCAAATAACCCAATACCAAGAATCCGCCCGGAGCTAAGATGAATATCAACGAACCATACTCTTCCGGAGCCAAAGTCAGACCGAATAACTTTCCGGTTCCTAACAACTCACGGCAAGCGCCCAATAATGTCAAAGCCACGGTGAATCCTAAACCGATACCTAACCCGTCAAAGCCGGAAGCAATGACTCCGTTCTTTGCGGCAAATGATTCGGCACGTCCCAATACGATACAGTTTACTACAATCAACGGGATATATAATCCTAAACTGGCATACAAAGCTGGCGTATAGGCCTCCATACAAAACTGAACTACGGTAACGAACGCCGCGATAATCACGATATAAGCAGGAATTCGTACCATATCCGGAACCAAGTTCTTGACAGCCGCAATGACTATGTTCGAGCAAATCAACACGAACATGGTTGCCAATCCCATGCTCATGCCATTCAGTGCCGAAGAGGTCGTACCCAAAGTAGGACACATACCCAATAATAATACGAATGTCGGGTTTTCAGTAATCAACCCGTTCAGAAAAACTTTTAGATTGCTCATGGTTTACTTTCCTCCTTCCGTTGTTGAGTTAGACGTAGCGCCACCTGTCGCGTCCGTTTGCGAGAATGCGGCATAAGCTCGGTTAATGGCATCCAAGAAAGCACGGCTTGAGATGGTAGCTGCGGTAATCGCATCCACATCCCCACCATCTTTTGATACTTTCAGTCCGCTGCCGACCTCACGTCCGATGACATTTTGCTTATTTCTGTCCGTTCTGAACCATTCCTGCATCTTAGAGCCCAAGCCCGGCGTTTCGGAATGTTGCAGAACAGAATAGTCCTTAATTTTCCCTTCGGTATCAAAACCTACAATCACTCGGATTTCTCCGCTGAAACCTTTATTGGTAAAGCTTTCTACGGCTGCACCGACCAATTGGCCATCCATTTTTGCTGGATAAATCTTCAATGAATCCCCATTTCCGGTAGGCGCCATATAAGCCTCTTCGGTTGGTTTATTGTTGAACTCCGGCGTAACTGCTTTAATCGCTGTTTCCAGTGCTGCTGTCTTTGATGCGGCAATAGGTCCAGCCGTAATATTATTGACCGCCGCTAAAATGGCTCCCGATACGACACAGATACTGGTCAACGAAAGGAGCATATTGGGCAATGTGGATTTCAACTTTTTCATCTTTACTTCTCTCCAAAATGTTTAGGTTTAACATAAGCATTGATTAGCGGAGTCAATGAGTTCATAATCAGAATGGCGAAAGACATACCTTCCGGATATGAACCGAACAAACGGATAATTGCGGTAAGCAAACCGATACCTATGGCATAAATAACCATTCCTTTTTTCGTCATCGGAGAGGTTACATAATCAGTCGCCATAAAGATAGCCCCTAACATCAGACCTCCGGAAAGAATATGGATAAACGGATTTGCATATGCTTCCGGATTGACCAAATGCATGATACCTGTGAATGCGAATACCGTAACGATAATCGTCACCGGAATATGCCAAGTGATAATCTTCTTCCATAACATATAAGCAAAGCCGAGTAATAACGCAATCGCGCTCACTTCACCTAAACTACCTCCATGATTTCCTATTAATAACGAAGTATAAGCGGGAAGTTCCTTTACGCCCTCATTTAATAAGGAAAGAACCGTCGCTCCGGTCTCTGCATCCGTATAAGTAAGCGGAAATGCGCTGGTAGCATCCACTAAAGGCCAAGTCGTCATCTGGGCCGGGAACGAAATCAACAGGAATGCACGTCCTGCCAATGCCGGGTTAAAGATATTATTTCCCAATCCTCCAAAAGACATCTTGGCTACGCCGATGGCAAACAGAGCGCCCAATATGATAATCCAAGCCGGTAAGTTTGACGGAACGTTGAATGCCAATAAAACACCGGTCAGGATAGCCGAGCCATCCCAAATGGTCGGCTCTTTCTTCATGATAAACTTTTGAATCAAATATTCGAACAGCACGCAAGATACCACTGAAATCAGTGTAACCATCAATGCTCCTAATCCGAAATAGTACAGAGATACCAAGAAAGCCGGAATCAGGGCAATCAGTACTCCATACATATTTTTACTGATACTATCCCCGCTATGAATATGCGGAGAAGGCGATACATATAAACTATTTTCCATTATTGCTCTAATTATTTATGACTTTCTGGATCGAATGATTCCCATTACTTTCGCTTTACCTACACGAATATGGTCTAATAACGGACGATTGGCCGGGCACGTATAACTGCATGAACCGCACTCGATGCAATCTTGGATATGGTCTTCTTCGGCAAGGTCCCATTTCTGATAGACCGTCGAACGCATCAAAAACGCAGGATTCAAGCCCATCGGACAAACACTGACGCATTTTGCGCAACGGATACAATCATGCATCGGCTTACGTACGGATTCTTCCTGTGCCATTAATAGCACTCCGGAACAGCCTTTCCCTACTGGGACTTCAGGACTAATCAAGGCTTTTCCCATCATAGGACCACCGCCAATAATCTTTCCCGTATTTTCTGGTATGCCTCCGGCTGCTTCTATCAAATTGCTGATGGGAGTACCTATACGAACTAAGAAATTAGAAGGAGTCTTTACCGCTTTACCGGTTACAGTAACTACGCGTTCAAATAACGGTTTATTCTTCTGAACAGCTTCGTAAACGGCATAAACTGTTCCAACATTTTGGACAATAGCGCCGACTGAGATAGGCAATGCTCCGCTCTTCACTTGGCGGGAAGTGACTGCGTCAATCAATTGCTTTTCGCCTCCTTGCGGATATTTTACTTTCAGCGGCATTACTTCGATGCCCGGATAAGCTGCTGCTAACTTTGTCATGTGGGCAATAGCGTCCGGTTTATTATTCTCGATTCCAATGACCGCTTTATTCACATTTGCTGCTTTCATCAGGAGAGTAACGCCCACCAATATCTGTTCGCCTTTTTCCAACATCAACTCGTGGTCGGCAGTTAAATACGGTTCGCATTCAACAGCATTGACTATGACAATTTCTGCTTTGTTTCCCGGAGGAGGAAGCAATTTTACTTGGGTTGGGAAGGTTGCGCCTCCCATACCTACGACGCCGGCTTCGGCAATCTTATCGATAATCTCTTTCGATGACAAATTGCAATCTTTCACCAGCGTATCGCTCCGGTCGATGGATTCTTCCCATTCGTCTCCTTCTACGTCTATATAAACCGCCGGACGTTTATAACCACTTGTGTCAAGCGCATTATCTATTTTATTTACTTTTCCAGAAACAGACGAATGGATATTTGCAGAAACAAAACCGCCGGCTTTAGCCAACAATGTACCTACTTTAACCATGTCTCCTTTTTTCACCACGGTTGTGCCGGAGCACCAATATGCTGGCTCAAAGGGATAATAACCTGTTTGGGTGCAGCCAGTGCGGTAATCTTTTTACCGGCAGACAGTTTATTCTCGGGCGGGTGAATGCCTCCGATTCGAAATGTCCTTAGCATACGATTAGATTTTTTTATTTTTTAATTTCTTCTTCCTTTACTTTTGTTGTTGTGTTCTCAGCCGATTTAGCCTCTACCGGAGCGGCCGGTTTCTCTACGGCTGCTTTCGGTTCTGCTTCCTTACGTGGCGGGAAGTTCAATTCATGGATAGCACCGGTCGGACAAACCGCTACGCACTTACGGCACATACGGCATTTCGTATAATCAATGTAAGCTACATTATTTTCTACCGTAATTGCACCAAACGGACACTCTTTCGCGCATTTACCGCATCCGATACAAGCGTTGGCACAAGCCTTGCGGGCAACAGCACCCTTGTCTTTATTTATGCAACTCACAAAAATACGGCGGGATTTCGGTCCCTTCTTGCGCAATTCGATGACTCCTTTCGGACAAGCCTTCGCACAAGCGCCACAAGCAGTACATTTTTCTTCGTCCACCTCGGCCAATCCTGTTTCTGGATTGATGTGAATCGCATCAAAATTGCACGCCTTCACACAATCACCATAACCCAAACAGCCAAAGGTGCAATTGGTCTCTCCGCCATATAGCGAAGATGCCACCGCACAACTCTTCACTCCATCATAATGGTTCGTTTTCGGACGAGCGGCACAAGTTCCATTACAACGGACTACTGCGATTTTCGGTTCAGCCGAGCCGGCTTCTTTCCCTAAGATGGCCGCAATCTTTGCCATGACTGTCGTACCACCTACCGGACAAAGCATCCCGTCCAATGAATCAGCTTTTACACATGCTCCGGCGAATCCGGCACAACCGGCGAATCCGCATCCACCACAATTAGCTCCAGGCAAAACTTCTTGTACTTGACCTATACGCGGATCTTCATGTACTTCGAATTTTTTGGAAGCCACATACAGTAAAAGGGCGCCGATTATACCGATCACCCCTAACGAAATAACGGCAATTAAAATCATATATTTAATCTTTTAGTTTTTTCAATCTGAAAACAAAACGCTTTTTTAACTTATTACGTAACACATATAATGCAAAATAATAGGGTATCAGGATCAACAATCCCAATGCCCCGCTCATTGTCTCCGTCCATCCGGCTGAAACTCCGGCGACAATCGCCAGCAACAGGATGATAACCGGCAAAGCGAATGCAAGTAAAACGGCTTCCATTCCCATCGAATTCTGCCCTATGATAACAACCGGTTCACCCGGATGGTAATTTGTTGCCAAGATATCCTCGACTTCAATCAGCTTCTCCTTCCGGTCGGATAATGTACAGGCCGATTTCGCATGGCAACCCGCACATGCAGAATATTGGGTAATCCGCACGAACACCTTATTGCCTTCTGTCCGTTCGACGACTCCGGGATGTTGGATACATTCGCTCATGGTTGTAAACTCGACTTTGCAAAATTTGGAGCAAAAGTAAATATTATTTGTGAACAAGCAAATAATAAATCTGATAAAATGATAGAATAAACTGCCGGCTATGACAAAGCCAAATAAAACATTTAAACAAAAAGATGAATCTATCCCGGATAAACTTAAAAATATCCCTCGATTTTGGATTTATATTCGGAATAAAAAGTAAATCGCCCCATAGTTTTTCATATATAAATCAAGTTGCAATTCAGCGAATAACTCGTTCTCCTCATTTTGTCTTGAATGAGATAATAATATAGGTACGGTAAAAGCTTCTCCAAGAAGCGACTGGTTCCTTTTCCCTCCGAAAAGTTTGGAGGAAGGATTTCTATTGTCTCTGTAATTCAAAATTAATTACTACCTTTGTCCGGTGGGGCACAAGGCTCCTTTTTGATGATTAAATTAATAAGATTTATTAGATAAAAAACATGAAAGTCGATGTTTTATTAGGGTTACAATGGGGCGATGAAGGCAAAGGGAAAGTTGTCGATGTTTTGACTCCGAAATATGATGTAGTAGCCCGGTTTCAGGGCGGACCGAACGCCGGGCATACCTTAGAATTCAAAGGTGAAAAATATGTATTGCGTTCTATTCCTTCGGGAATATTCCAAGGCGGGAAGGTAAATGTGATTGGCAATGGCGTAGTGCTAGACCCGGTCTTATTTAAAGAGGAAGCCGAGGCGTTAGCTGCCAGCGGACATGATATTACGAAACAGCTGTATATCTCGAAGAAGGCACATCTCATATTGCCGACCCATCGTATTCTGGATGCGGCTTACGAAGCAGCGAAGGGAGCCGGAAAGATTGGTACGACGGGTAAGGGCATCGGTCCGACCTATACGGATAAAGTGAGCCGCAATGGGGTGCGCGTAGGCGATTTGTTGCGCGATTTCGATGCAATTTACGGCGCGGCAAAAGCTCGTCACGAAGCAATTCTGAAATCGTTGAATTATGACTATGATATTACCGAATTAGAGGCTAAATGGATGGATGCATTGAACTATTTGAAACGATTCAAGTTGATAGATAGCGAGCATTTCATCAACCATCTCTTGAAGGAGGGAAAGAATGTATTGGCAGAGGGCGCACAGGGCACGATGCTGGATGTAGATTTCGGGTCATATCCATTCGTTACTTCATCGAATACGATTTGCGCCGGATGTTGTACCGGACTGGGTGTAGCTCCGCGGAATATAGGTGAGGTATATGGTATTTTCAAAGCCTATTGTACGCGAGTTGGTAGCGGGCCTTTCCCAACGGAATTGTTCGATGAGGTAGGGGATAAGATTGGTCAGTTGGGACATGAGTTCGGTGCGGTTACGGGTCGTAAACGCCGTTGCGGATGGATTGACTTGGTAGCTCTGAAATATGCCGTAATGATTAACGGAGTCACCCAATTGATTATGATGAAGAGCGATGTGTTGGATACGTTCGAGACAATCAAAGCTTGCGTGGCATATAAGATAAATGGAGAAGAGGTAACGGAGTTCCCTTATTCGATTGATGGCGAGGTAGAGCCTATCTATGTAGAGCTTCCTGGCTGGCAAACGGATATGACAACGATGAAAAGTGAGGATGAATTTCCGGAAGAGTTCAATGCTTACCTAACCTTCTTGGAAGAAGAATTGGGAGTACCTATCAAAATTGTATCAGTAGGTCCGGATCGTGAGCAGACGATTGTGCGCTATGAGGAGGAATGATTTTCCTGCGGAGTGGCATCTCCAGAGTGGTGTACAATTGACATGGCCACACGAGAAAACTGACTGGGCTTCTATATTGGATGAGGTCATTCCTTGTTTTGTATCGATAGCACGGGAGATAATAAAGCATGAAATCGTACTGATTGTTTGCAAAGATGCCGCTGAAGTCCGGAGGCAATTGGGTGAGGTCGATGAATCACGCTTGCGCTTGGTCGAGATGCCTACAAATGATACGTGGGCGCGCGACCATGGCGGGCTCTCTTTGCCGGGGTCTCCCAATGTGATGTATGACTTTGTGTTCAACGGATGGGGAATGAAGTTCTCTGCCGATAAAGATAACCAGATAACCCGCCGGCTTTTCGAAGCCGGTGTTTTTTCTCCGGAAATAGAGTGGGTGGATATGTCTCCCTTCGTATTGGAAGGAGGGAATATTGAGTCGAACGGAAAAGGTACGTTGATGCTATCGGGCAAATGTATGTTGGCTCCGAATCGGAACGGGCATTTGTCAGAGGAGGCACAGAAGGAATATATCTGTTCCGTTTTCGGAGCAGAGCATATCCTTTGGTTGCATCATGGAGACCTGATAGGGGATGATACTGATGGGCATATCGACACGTTAGCACGATTCTGCGCTGAGGATACGATAGCTTATGTACAATGTACGGATAAAGAGGATGCGCATTATGAGGAACTCCGTCTGATGGAAAAAGAACTCGAAACATTTCGGCAAAAGAATGGCGAGCCTTTCCGATTGGTTCCGCTCCCGATGGCGGATAAGGTGGAATGGAAAGGGGAGCGTCTTCCTGCCACGTATGCGAATTTCCTGATTATTAACGGGGCAGTGCTTTTGCCTTTTTATGATTCACCGAAAGATGAGGCAGCCCGTAAGATATTGCAAGAATTATTCCCGGATAGGGAGGTAGTAGGCATCAACTGTCTTCCTTTAATCAAGCAACATGGTTCATTGCATTGTGTTACGATGCAGTATCCAGAGGAATATATTGTGTAAAAAGAAAGTATATGAAAGTAGGTTTGATTCAACAAAAAAATACAGAGGACCGGACTGCAAATATCCACAAATTGCAAGCCAATATCCGGATAGCCGCCGGGCAAGGTGCAGAACTGGTCGTATTGCAGGAATTGCACAACGGACTTTATTTTTGTCAAACGGAGAATACCGAACTATTCGACCAAGCGGAACCAATACCGGGTCCCTCGACCGAATCATTCGGTAAACTGGCAAAAGAGTTGGGCATTGTCATTGTCCTCTCCCTGTTCGAACGGCGTGCACCCGGATTATACCATAATACTGCCGTGGTAATGGAAAAAGATGGTACGATTGCCGGGAAATACCGAAAGATGCATATTCCTGATGACCCCGCTTATTATGAGAAATTTTATTTCACTCCGGGTGATTTGGGCTTCGAACCCATCGATACGTCGGTAGGACGCTTGGGCGTATTGGTTTGTTGGGACCAGTGGTATCCCGAAGCAGCCCGGCTTATGGCAATGCGGGGTGCAGAAATGTTGATTTATCCTACGGCCATAGGTTGGGAGAGTACAGATACCGAAGAGGAAAAAATGCGTCAATTGAATGCTTGGATAACAGTCCAGCGTGGACATGCTGTAGCGAATGGGATACCGGTCGTTACGGTTAACCGTACCGGACACGAAACGGACCCGTCAGGACAAACGAACGGAATCCAATTTTGGGGTAATAGTTTTGTGGCAGGTCCGCAAGGCGAATTGCTTACGGAGTTCACTAACGATAGAGAGGAAGTCCGTGTTGTTGAGATAGACAAGCAACGGAGCGAGCAGGTACGCCGCTGGTGGCCTTTCTTCAGGGACCGGCGCATTGATGCGTTCGAGGGATTGACGCAACGGTTTTTGGTTAAGTAGAATTTGGAAGTCGGAATTTAGAATGGTATTTTAAAACTTACCTATAAAAAGAAATGAAACAGATTGGAATTGGATTGCTGCTTTCAGCTTGTGTGATTGGAAGTTGGGCGCAAAACGGAAGCCATCCTATAGAATTGAAAGATATTACGGATGGTAAATATCGCCAGATTACAAATGTCGGGGAGATGCGTTCATTGCCGGACGGAGAACATTATACGGCGATGAATCCGTCGCGGACGATGATTATCAAATATGCTTATCGTACGGGCGAACCGGTCGATACATTGTTTAATGCTGCTACGGCACGCGAGTGTACGTTCGATTCTTTTAGCAATTATACGATTAGCAGCACAGGACATCATATATTGCTCTATTGTGATGTGGAGCCTATTTACCGCCGCTCATCGAAAGCTATGGTATATGATTATGATGTGCGCCGCAATTACGTGAAGCCGCTTAGTGATTCTCCGGTAAAGCAGATGATACCAACTTTCTCTCCAGATGGGCGTATGTGTGCTTACGTGCGGGATAATAATATCTGGATTCGTAAATTCGATTATGATACGGAGATACAAATTACCAAAGATGGTGAGCTGAATAAGGTATTGAATGGCGTAACGGATTGGGTCTATGAGGAGGAATTTGCGGTAACGAATCTCATGGCGTGGTCTCCGGATAGTGAAATCTTGGCTTTTGTGCGTTCGGATGAATCGGAAGTGCCTCAATTCTCTATGCAGAAGTATGGGAATGGCACATATCCTACCTATTATAATTACAAGTATCCGAATGCAGGTGAAAAGAATTCGTCGGTTAGCGTGATGGCGTATAATGTTTCTTCGAAGGACACAAAGAAACTGAACGTTCCATTGGATGCGGATGGTTATATCCCGCGTATTGCTTTTACGACTGACCCGTCCCAACTGGCAGTGATGACTTTGAATCGCCAGCAGAATCGTTTCCAGATGTATTATGTTAATCCGAAAAGCGGCGTGGCGAAGTTGATATTGAAAGATGAGAACGAATGTTATGTCGATTCCGAATGGTTATCTTCAATTGCTTTTTATAAGAGCGGATTTACCTATGTGAGCGAACAGGATGGTTATGCGCATATCTATTTCTATTCTCCAACTGGTGTAATGCAGCGTCAGGTGACGAAAGGAAATTGGGATGTAACCCGCCTGATTGGTTATGACGAGAAAACAAAGGTGACCTATTATGAATCTGCAGAAGAGAGTCCTTTGCGACGCTCGGTATATATGATTGATGCCAAAGGGAAAAAGACAAAATTGTCGTTGAAAGAGGGAACGAATAGTGCTGTATTCAGTGCGAATTATGCCTATTATTTGAATCGTTTCTCGAATGTAAATACGCCGATGCAGATTACGGTAAACGAGACCAAGAAGAACCGTGTGCTCCGTACGTTGCAAGATAATGCCGAATTGACCAAAAAACTGGCTCAACTAGCCTATTCGCCGAAAGAGTTCTTTACAATTACTACAGCTTCGGGATATGAACTGAATGCATGGATGGTAAAGCCGGTGGATTTCGATGAAAACAAGAAATATCCGGTTATGATGACGCAATATAGCGGTCCGAATTCCCAACAAGTATTGGATGTGTTTGGTTTGGATTGGGAACAATATTTGGCATCGAAGGGCATTATTGTAGTTTGTGTGGACGGACGAGGAACCGGTGCGCGCGGAGAAGCTTTTCGCAAATGTACTTATATGAAAATGGGCTTGTATGAATCGCAAGACCAAGTGGAAGCGGCTCAAGCTTTGGGTAAGTTGCCTTATGTAGATAAGGACCGTATGGCGATTTGGGGTTGGAGTTTCGGTGGATATAATACGTTGATGGCTTTGACCGTTGGCAAAGGAACCTTCAAAATAGGCATTGCCGTAGCTCCTCCTACGGATTGGCGTTATTACGATACCGTTTATACCGAACGTTTCATGAGGACTCCTCAAGAGAATGAAAAGGGATATAATGAAACTTCTCCTATGCGTCGGGCGAATGAGTTGCAAGGGAAATTATTATTAATCCATGGTTCTGCGGATGATAATGTACATTTTTTGCAAAGTATCCAATATGCTGAGGCATTAGTGCAGGCGAATAAGCAATTCGATATGCACATCTATAAGGACCGTGACCATGGAATTTATGGAGGAAATACACGTTTCCACCTTTATACCAAGATGTCTAATTATTTATTTGATAATTTGTAGGATTGTTTGGGAGTAAGAGAAGTTGGAAGGAGTTAAAGCTGATACTCTTTGTCTATTTTGTTGATAATATTTTCTAAAATATTAGTTCTAACTCTTTTAACTCCTCTTACTCTTTTAATGACTCCTTATAAAATTGATAAACTCAAAAGCTAAAATATGGCAGAACATATAAAGAAGCCGGATTGGTTAAAGATCCGGCTTCGTGGTAATGAGCATTTCACACAAACAAAGAGGATAGTGGAGACACATTGCCTGCATACGATTTGTACAAGTGGGCGTTGTCCGAATATGGGCGAGTGTTGGAGCAGGGGGACAGCTACTTTTATGATTGGTGGGGATATCTGTACGCGCTCGTGCCGGTTTTGCAATACCTTGACCGGCAAGCCGCTCCCGCTCGATTCGAAAGAACCGGAGAATGTGGCTGAGAGTATTCGTTTGATGGGATTGAAACATGCGGTGGTTACCTCTGTCGATCGGGATGATTTGCCCGATTTGGGCGCGCACCATTGGGCTGAGACCATCCGGACCATTAAGCGGGTGAATCCGAACACAACGATTGAAGTGCTCATCCCAGATTTTCAAGGGAGATTGGATTTGGTGGATTTAGTAATTGATGCGGAGCCGGAAATCATCTCTCATAATATGGAAACGATTCGACGGATTACGCCGGACGTGCGGAGCGCAGCAAAATATGAAACGAGTTTGTCCGTACTTTGGCGGATTGCCGAGCGAGGCATTGTGGCTAAGACGGGAATTATGGTTGGATTGGGCGAAACGGAGCCGGAAGTATTGGAATTGATGGATGATGTGTTATCCGTTGGTGTATCCGTGCTTACAATCGGTCAATATCTCCAGCCTTCTCGCAAGAATATTCCGGTAACAGAGTACGTGCATCCGGACCAATTCGAGAAATATCGTCTCGTTGCCTTAGAAAAAGGTTTCAAACATGTGGAAAGTGCTCCGTTAGTCCGATCTTCTTATCACGCAGAGAAACATATTTAAGAAAACTCTCAACCTTTTTTGGTCTGAATTTGTTTTATAGTCAAAAATAAACGACAAAAAGGAACATGAATCGGATCAAAAAAGGTTGGGAAAATCAGGCTCTCGGGTTAGTTCCGTTGCTTCTGTTTTTATTCTTAGATAATTACTTCTCTTATCTACAATCTTTTGTTGTGTCTGTGTTGTTCTGCATGGTTTGTATGCTTATTTTCCAGACATTACGGAGAGATAGGATTTATGCCTTCATGCTTTTGCCCGCTTCGTTGACCTTTGTGCTTTATTCTTTCTTTCTTATTTTCCTAAAAGTCGAGAGCGTCCTAACGATTTATACGCCACTGATTGTAGAAGTCCTGTTTGTCTTTGTATTGATTCTGATAAAATTTTCGAAAAAGCATTTGATGAGGCAAGTTCGCAATTCGGATAGTCCGATGTATGAGCGAACTTATGCGTTAACTACCTTGAATGAATTCTTTTTCGTATCTCAAATCACGCAAAACCTATATACGTTGCATTTGTTTGTCGTGATTCTTTATAGTATTGTCCCGGAACAGATGAAAACAGCGTTGTGGACACGTTTCTTATACTGGGATTTGGGTTTGATAATCGGTGTTTTGGTGATTATCTACGAGCAAATCCGTCTGATGATGTTGCAAGGGCGTCTTCGCAAGGAGATGTGGCTTCCGGTATTGAATGAAAAAGGAAATGTAATAGGTAGTATTGCTTATTCGGTCAGTCGTTTGCTCCCGAAAAAGTATTATCATCCGATAGTACGCATTGCATTGGTCTATAAAGGGATGCTTTATTTATCAAAGCGGAATTCCTATTCTTGTGTTTCGGCATCTCTATTGGATTATCCTTTTTATCGGTATGTTTTGTTCCGCCAAAGTATAGAAGATGCGGTAAGGCAGGCGATTGATAAGTTGAAAGTGAAGGCACATGTCGTTAAACCTAATCTATTGGTCCGTTATACATTCGAGAACGAGAAGGTAAAGCATCAGGTTTCGTTGTTTGTTATCCGGGTCAATGACGAGAATACCTTGAATTCATTGCAATATAAAGGAGGCAAGTTATGGTCTGTCCGTCAGATTGAAGCCGATTTAGGGCACGGGATCTTCTCAGAATACTTCGAAAAGGAGTTTTCTTACCTGAAAAATACCATCCTCTTGGCCGAAAGTCTATTTAATCCGGAAGCTTTTGCCGAAAAGAAATGCTAACGTTTCCCTAAATTTATACCTGCCTTGTTTCTACTATTTTTCCTTTGTTGTCCTACACGTAAATGCAAAATATAAGATATAAGCAAATGCCAATAACGGGATAATGAAGCCAATTGCCATATCATCCTCGCCGATATATCCCATCAGCATCGGACTGAATGCACCACCCGCCACGCTCATCACGAGATAAGAAGAAGCTTTCTTGGTTTGTCCGCCCATGCCTTCCAAGCCCAACGCGAAGATGGTTGGGAACATAATCGACATGAAGAAGAAGGTTATATAAAGAGCGTATAGCGAAACCTTCCCGATGGAAAATATGACCAATATCATGCAGAACATACTTGCCAGCGAGTAGAAAAGCAACAGGTTGTGCGGCCGGGTCCAGCGCATTGTGAAGCTTCCGCTCAATCGGCCCAACATAAAGAGCGCCATTCCTCCGAAAGCAAGGAATTGCGAAGCCTGTACGTTGCTGATTTTCGGGTCCATCTCTGTGACATAATTGATAAAGAAACTGAAGATACCAGTTTGTGCCGCACAATAGCAACATTGGGCAATAACGGCTCGCACGAACGAAGGACGTTTGTAAAGCGGAATAACCGGAGTTCCGCTATCCGAATTGGCATCGCCGGGAAAAGCCTCCCGTATCACTTCGGTCTTGATTTCCGGCAAACGGATAAAGCAGAAGAGCAGCATTACCAAAGCCACGACTATACCTATTAATATATAAGGACGGGCAAGGGCAAACGAGTCCTCTTCCCCCGCATTGAATATCAGCATCCCGCCAATCAGAGGTCCCAATATCCAGCCCAGTCCGTTGAAAGATTGGGAGAGGTTCAAGCGCTGGGCGCCGGATTCGGGCGGTCCTAATATCGTAGAGTAGGGATTGGCGGCGGTCTCCAGGAAGCACAATCCGCAAGCGATAATGAAAAGGGCTACGAGGAAAGGCGTGGCGGAATGGAACATCACCGCCGGAATGAACGCGAACGAACCGAGTCCGAACAGTGCCAGTCCGCAAAGGATTCCTTTCTTATACCCGAACCGCTT
This sequence comes from uncultured Parabacteroides sp., assembly GCA_949289155.1. Lineage (GTDB taxonomy): Bacteria > Bacteroidota > Bacteroidia > Bacteroidales > Tannerellaceae > Parabacteroides. The sequence goes on along the minus strand of CASEMX010000025.1, from coordinate 13,160 downwards.
CATAAAGTGCCCCGCCGGGAGCGCCATCAGGAAGTAAGCGATATAGGTCACGAATTGCACCAGTCCGCTCTCCGCCTTCGACATGGTAAAGGCTCCTTGGAAATGCTTGTTCAATACATCCAGCAAACCATGCGCAAATCCCCATAAAAGGAAGAGGCTGGTGATAAAGATGAATGGAAGCAGAAAGGACTTGCCATCTGCGGTCCGGAACAAAGAGGGCTTTTTCTGTTGGGTCGGCATCATTCGGGGAGTTTAAAGATTGGTTCCATCAATTGCCATTTCTCGGCGGACGTGCTCCCCGGTTCGGTCTTTTGAAAGCGTGCCACGAAATCTTCCCATTCGGCTTGTCTGTCCAACGTGGCCAAGCGGGCGAACGATGCGTCCCAATCGAAATCATCATCGGTCTCGACTATCATGAAAAGGCGTGTACCCAAGCGGTAAATCTCCATATTCCGAATCCCGACCGCACGGATGCCTTGTGGAATCTCCGGCCAGATATGTTCGGCGGAATGCCAATAACAGTATTCCTTTATTAATTCCGGATCCTCTTTCAGAACCATCGTCTGACAATATCGTTTCATGTTTCTATCTTTAATGCGTTAAATAACATTTGGGTTGCATATACTGGACATGATACCCTGAATCCGTCCGTATTACGTTATAGTTCTCGAAGAGGATTGTGGCCGAATCCAGCTCCAAGCGCAAGAGCTCGGCGTACTTCTCTTCGGGTATGGAATCCGTCGGGGAAAGTCCTGCCCGTTGCAACTGGCCGGCAAAGATACGGGAAAAATCGTTATGATATATCAGGCTATCCTCCATATAAAGGCATAAACTATCCCGATAGGTCTGGTAGTAGTTGCCCTCTTCTGGGTATGAGTCCAAGAGATAGAGTTGTTTATATCCGGAGATATCCACCGCTTCCCTTGAGCGGATGGTAAGCATCCTTTCTGCTTGGGCTTTCTGGACTGGTTCGGGCCGTCCGGCTTGCGACCATTCCTCGATATCCTTTGCCGTAATGCCCGGAATGTAGGATATGAGCGAGAAGAGCACCACGGTGGTCCAAGCAGCAATCGTATAGTGCGGAATGCGTCGGAACATAAAAAGCAATGCGGTTATTGTAAGTACCGAAACAACGGCCACCAGGTAAACACGCGGTTCGGTAAATCCATATTCATTGATTCGGTAAATCACCCCGACCCAGCAAAGCGCCAATGTAGGCAAGGTTATCCAGCTGGCTTGCTTATAAAACCAGTTATACATCCGTCGTTTGATGAAGAACTGGCTTCCCTTCAGGATAAAGAAGGCACTCACGAAGGCAGTAACCATATAGGCTATCTGTCCTTTCGGGAGTTCGAAGGTAACGAGTATCTTCAGCATATAAAGGTAAAGGATAACCGTATAAATCATCAGTGCAGGTGTCAGTACATAATTGAGCAAGAAGCGGAGCGGGGCAGAGGCTTGTCCGCTCTCTCCGGTATTCCTGCCCTTGAACAGGACGAACAGGAGCGGGAGATAGAGGGCAAAGGCAAGTGCTTGGGTTATCAGGATTAAATCGGTCGTGTTCTCTTTCCATATATCGAATATGTAGCTGATAGAGGCTACGATGGCCCATAAGGTTACCCAGATAATCAGCGAAAGGACAAGTGCTGTCCCTGCCGATTTTACATAATTCAATGCGGCAAAGGCGAACGAGCGGTTCATTCCCCGGCTGGTCGCCAAGATATAAAGGACTTGGATGATGAGCAATGTGAAGAAATAGCACAGCGATAGGCGGGTCTCACCTATGAATCCGAAGGGTATCAGCAACAAAGGCGAGAGATAATAAAGCCAGCGCACTCCTTTCCGTTCGCTATGGGCATGGAAGATGCAGGTAAGCAGGAAAACGACCGGTGCATACCGGATAATGTTCCACCATGAGGTATTTTCTGAGCCCAGCATCCCGATTCGAATGGCAAAGAAGCATAATGCCAAGAAGGATTCTACCGGGTTTTGCTTCACACTCTGCTTTAGTTCGAGCCAAAAGAGGCGGAGTCTGTTCGTTCTCATAAGCTTACGGTTTTATAGATTGCTTTTCCCCATAATTCGCCCAAGTCTTTTGCCCCTTCCGCATTGGGATGCAAGAAGAAAATGCCTGCATTGCCTTGCTCGTGCTGGAACTTGGCTTCATTCCCTTTAAAGAAATCGAAGCCCTCCGTATCACCTAAGAAGACCCGTCCGGGCGCTTTCTTTTCGTATGCCTTGACCAGCTTCTGAATCTCCGGATAATAGGAGATGAGGCGGTCCAATCCCTCCTGCATGTACTTCGAGCCATTGTAAGTATTCGGACTATACCAAATCGGACGGTGCACCACGACCAACGCTTTCGGATAACGTGCCAGCAGGGTGTCGATAATCTGTGTCATATTCCGGGTATATTGCTCAGGCGATACCGGCGCACCATTCGTCCCGTGGATGGCGCTATCGTTCGTTCCCAACATAATGGAGAAGATAAGCGTCGCCCAGTCCTCGTCCGCAAATTGGTCTGCCGCCTGCTTTGCCCGTTCGAAGAGCGTATGCGTCGTCGGGAGGTAATCGACCGTTGTACAGCCGCTCACGCCCTGATTGCTGAACTTCACCTCGCCGATGCCTGTCTGCTTGCCCAAGTAAAGGGCCGCCTGCACCGGCGGAGCTTCGTGCGAAGGCTTGGTCAATCCGACGCCCTGCGTGATGCTATTCCCGATAAACACGATATTCAGATGCCGCTTCTCGGCTGCTTTCCCGCAGGTCAGGACCGCCAATCCCAACAGCAGGAGAATGCCTTTCAATAATCTCATCTTTCTCATAACCCTTCCTCCTCTTATTTGTCCGGAGCCGACCTCCGGGAGTTTACATGCCAACCTTTTATCCTTTAGGTAGGGACATCGGAATCGGACAACAGTTGTGCAACAATCGGACAACAGTTGAGGTACATACGGACAACGTCTGTGTAACATACGGACAACAGCTGTTGTCCGATTATTGTCTCCTGTCCTTGTCGCTGAAATGTCCTATCTTCCGGATATTTCCCTACGACAAAGAAACAAATAATTCCCCGAATCCCAAAAAAAGCCCGTATCTTTGTGGGGATTTATTTAAGATAAGAAAGAATGAAGAAAGGCTTTAGCATGAAAAAGCGATACCGCCGGGAGGATGCACCGCGCGGACGGAACATTACGGTGGAGCAGGAGGCGACGCTGCTTCCCTTTTTATTCGAGAAATTGCAAGGACAGAGCAAATCGTCGGTGAAGGCGCTGCTGGGACATGGACAGATTCTGGTGAACAACGAGGTGACGACCCAATTCGACACGCCTTTGCACGAAGGGGACGTGGTGACTATCAGTTATAACCGGCGGAAGGTGGTATTTAATAATCCGTTGCTGAATATTATCTACGAGGATGACTTCATCATTGTGGTCAATAAGCGCGAAGGCCTGCTTTCGGTCTCGACCGCAAAGGTGCGCGAGCGTACGGCATTCCATATCTTGAGCGATTACCTGAAGAAGAGCGACCCGCGCAACAAGCTATTTGTCCTGCATCGGCTGGACCGCGACACGTCGGGACTGATGATGTTTGCCAAGACCCGTGCCGTTCAGGAGAAGATGCAAAGCAATTGGAACGAGATGATTACCGAACGTACCTACGTGGCGGTCGTAGAGGGTCGTCCGGAGAGGGATTCGGATTTGATAACCACCCAGCTGAAGGAAAACGCCGAGGCGCGCGTCTATGTCGTGGCGGATGGAGGGAAAGATGCCATCACCCGTTACCATCTGCTCCGTACGAATGAGAAATACTCGCTCTTGGAGCTCAATTTGGAGACGGGGCGGAAGAACCAAATCCGTGCGCAGATGGAATATATCGGGCATCCGATTGCCGGAGACTACAAGTATGGCGCGGAGACCGACCCGACCGGCCGATTGATGCTCCATGCCCAGCGGCTTTACTTTATCCATCCGGAGACAGGCGAGGAGATGCGGTTCGATACGCGCATTCCGGATGCGTTCAAATCGTTGACAAGTAAAAATTGGTAAATAAAGAAAGACAGATGAAGAGATTCGTATCCCTGCTGATGCTCACATTCATGGCATTGGCTGTACAGGCGCAGATATTGACGCCGGTGAAATGGAAAATCCAGTTGGAAGATTCGGGTACGGCCGAGAAGACGTTGGTATTCTCTGCGACGCTCGATGCCGGCTGGCACTTATATGATATGAACCTGCCGGAGGGCGGACCTATATCCACCTCTTTCTCGTTCGAGAATCTGACAGGAGCCAAGGCGGTCGGTACTCCGGTGGCATCCAAAGAGGCGACCAAGGTATTCGATGAGCAGTTCCAGATGGAATTGCGCTGGTTTGCCGGCGAAGTGACGTTCCGACAGAAGATAGAGGTGACCGACCCGCAAAAGTTCCAAGCGGAGGGTTATGTGGAATACATGGCTTGCAATGACGAGAACTGCCTTCCTCCCGACCAAGAGGAGTTTTCGTTCAGCAAGAAGGATATCGATGTAGAGAAGACCTTGGCGGCACTCTCTTCAAAAGGGGAGGAGCCAAAAGCCGAGCCGCAGGATACCGTAACGCCGGAAGAACCTGCCGAAGTAGAGGCTTCGACATCTGCTACGCCGGAATATGTCCCGGAAGAGGAACCGCAAGTCTATCAGTCGGAAGACCTATGGATGCCGGTCATCGATGAGTTGAAAGCCTTCGGGGATGAGACTATCTCCGCTACGGATACCAGCTGGTTGTTTATCTTCTTCGCCGGATTTGCCGGAGGGCTCATTGCTCTCTTGACACCTTGCGTCTGGCCGATGATTCCGATGACGGTCAGCTTCTTCCTCAAACGGACCAAAGACCGGAAGAAGGCGATTCGTGATGCCATCATGTATGGTATTTCGATTATTGTCATCTATTTGGTATTGGGATTGCTGATTACCGGCATCTTCGGAGCGAGTGCCTTGAACGACCTCTCGACGAATGCCATCTTCAATATCATCTTCTTCCTGTTATTGGTGCTGTTTGCCGTCTCCTTCTTCGGCGCATTCGAATTGGTATTGCCGGCATCATGGACCAACAAGTTGGATAGCAAGGCGGATTCGACCACGGGAATCATCAGTATCTTCTTTATGTCGTTCACGCTGGTGCTGGTATCCTTCTCTTGCACCGGTCCGATTATCGGGACATTGTTGGTTCAGGCAGCTACGATGGGTGCGGCTATCGGTCCGGCGGTCGGAATGTTCGGTTTCGCATTGGCATTATCCATTCCGTTCAGTCTTTTTGCCATCTTCCCGAACCTGTTGCAAAGTATGCCGAAATCGGGCGGTTGGTTGAACTCGGTGAAGGTGGTACTGGGCTTCTTGGAATTGGCATTGGCGTTGAAGTTCCTTTCCGTAGCTGATTTGGCTTACGGCTGGCGTTTGTTGGACCGTGAGACCTTCCTCGTATTGTGGATTGTCATCTTCGCCCTTTTGGGATTCTATCTGTTGGGCAAACTCAAGTTCAGCCATGATAGCGACCTGAAGTACGTTTCCGTGCCGCGTCTGTTTATGGCGATTATCTCGTTTGCCTTTGCTGTTTATATGGTTCCGGGACTTTGGGGCGCACCGCTCAAATCGATTAGCGCATTTGCTCCGCCGTTATATACGCAGGACTTCAGCCTGTATGACGATGAGGTACATGCGGCATTCGACGACTATGAAGCCGGAATGGCGTATGCCAAGCAGCATAACAAACCGGTGATGATTGATTTCTCCGGATACGGATGCGTGAACTGCCGAAAGATGGAAGCTTCCGTCTGGACAGATTCCCGCGTGAAAGATATCTTGGAAAATGATTATGTCCTGATTACGCTGATGGTCGATGACAAGACCAAACTCCCCGAACCTATCCAGATTCAGGAGAACGGGAAGACCCGTACGCTCCGCACTATCGGCGATAAATGGAGTTACCTGCAGCGAAGCAAGTTCGGAGCCAATGCCCAGCCTTTCTATATCCTGCTGGATAACGAAGGCAAGCCGCTCGCTCCCTCCTATGCGTTTGATGAGGATGTAGATAAGTATATTCAATTCTTGGAAAGAGGATTGAAGGAGTTTAAATAATTACGAATTATGAATTACGAATTACGAGTTTATATTTTCTTGTAATTCGTAATTCATAATTCGAAATTCGAAATTCGTTTACACATGATTCATACTCGAAAAGAACAAACTGAGGCTTTCGGCCGGTTATTGGATATTTTGGATGAACTGCGGGTGAAATGCCCGTGGGACCGGAAGCAGACCAACGAGTCGCTCCGCACGAATACGATTGAAGAGACTTATGAACTGAGTGAGGCGTTGATGCGCGAGGATGATACGGACATCAAAAAGGAATTGGGCGACCTGTTGCTGCATATCGTCTTTTATGCGAAGATTGGCGATGAGAAAGGAGCGTTCGATATCAAGGATGTCTGTGATGCGCTTTGCGAGAAGCTGATTTATCGCCATCCGCATGTGTTCGGCAATGTGGAGGCCGATACTGCCGGTAAGGTGGAACAGAACTGGGAACAGCTCAAACTCAAGGAAAAGGGAGGAAACAAGACGGTGCTGGCAGGTGTTCCTGCTTCGCTTCCGTCGCTGGTCAAGGCGTATCGTATCCAAGACAAGGTGCGCAACGTCGGTTTCGACTGGGAAGAGCGCGAACAGGTCTGGGATAAGGTGAACGAGGAGTTCAATGAGCTGAAAATGGAAATCGGCCGGATGGATGCCGACAAGATGGAGGCGGAGTTCGGCGACCTCTTCTTCAGTCTTATCAATGCTGCCCGTCTCTACAAGATTAACCCGGACAATGCGTTGGAGCGTACCAACCAGAAGTTTATCCGCCGGTTCAATTATTTGGAGTCGAAAACCATCCAGCAGGGGCGTTCCCTCAAAGATATGACTTTGGCAGAGATGGATGAGATTTGGAACGAGGCGAAAGCGATGGAGCGCGAATCCGCTCATTGACGAAGCCGGTTATTTTTCAGAAGGGGGCGTATCAGAATAGGAGACTATTCCGGTACGCCCTCTTTTTTATGGGCAATTCTTCTGCGCGACGCGGAACCTCTGTTGCGCAAAAAGAAATGCTACTGCGTGACGCAAAACCTCTGACTTTGGAAAAACTCTCCTTCCGCGTCACGCAGAAGCCCTGATTTTGGCAAAAATTGCCCTTCTGCGCGACGCAGAAGCTCAAAGTCGGACAAAAACCGCCTTACTGCGTCACGCAGAAGAGGTCATTTTCAAAAAACAGTCCTTCTGCGTCACGCGGAAGCCCAAAAATGGGCAAAATTCGGCCTTCTGCGCGACGCAGTAGCGTTCCTTTTCCAAAATCATAGGTTTTGCGTCACGCAGTAGCACTTCTTTTGGCGCGACAGAGCTTCTGCGTCACGCAGAAGGGCAAAATTGGGCAAAAATTAAGGTTCCGTGCGACGCGGAGAGGCTGATTTTTCAAAATGACTCGTTCCGCGCCGCGCAGAAAGAGTCATTTTTCGGCAGCATCGCTTCTGCGTCACGCAAAAACACTCCTTTCGGGCAGGCACAGCTTCTGCGTCGCGCAGTAAAAAGAAAGGTGCGTAAAGCAGGAATAATGCCCTTCCTGCGTTTTACGCACCTTATTGCTATATGGGAATCTTTCCCCTTAGCTTATTCCGCCGGCAATGTAAATACCTCTTCGAATGCGCCGAAGCTACCTGCGCTTACGGTGAACTCTAAGCTGACTGTGATGACACCGTCAACCAATTCGCCCTGTCCGGCAACCGATACTTCGCCGTAATCGCCATATTCGCTGATTACAGCTTGGCTGGTAACGACTACCGTCTTGCCGTCTGCCTGAACTTGGAATACCAAATCGTAGCCCTCTTCGTACGGAGCGATAGCCTTATACCAAGTGATGTTATCGGCTTTCTCGAATTCGCAATCACCTTCACCGCCAGCAAATGCAGAAACTACATGACCCGTACCGATAGGACTGTAAGTATAGTCGCGGTAAATCGTGATGGTCTTCGTCGTAACGGCATCTTCAAAAGAAGAAGCGTATGCTTCATCGACGGTGATGTTCAAATCATAATCCTTGCCCGACTCGATGTCGCCAACCGTAATGTGGAACGTCTTGCGGCCTTCGCCAGCCTCGAAAGAGACTTCAGACGGAACTTGGATTTCAGCCGGAACTGCAGAGCCGTCTGCCATCGTTGCCACCAACGGAACCGTTGCAGCCTCTGCAGTCTGTGCACGGACGATTTCCACATCGAATCCTTCATAACCGTTTGCCGGGAAAGTAACATCCTGAGCGGCGAATTCAAAAGCTACGCCCATGTTAGCTTCCTCAAACATTACCTTTTCATTTTCGGTTTCGCACGATGCAAACAGTGTCATCATTGCGATACCTAATCCGAATATATATCCTTTTACTTTCATCGCTTACTATTTTTATTAGATTATTTTGTATCTCCAACCGGATTCTGGTCGGTTGCCAAATTCAGACTTGCATTTCCGTCGAACTCAGTCTGCGGAATCGTCAATACCCACATGTAGCTTTCCGGGTCGTCAGACGGACGGTTCGTCAACTGCGCATCCAAAGGCCAGCCCATTTCAGAAGTACGAACGAAGCCCTGTTTCAAACGGCGGATATCATAGATACGTCCGAATTCGCCCCAGAGTTCGATACGACGCTGCGTGATGATTTCTTCCAATAACGAACCCGTCACATCGCTGGTCAGTTTGCCCAGAGCCGTACCGGTCTTCGTACAAGTGTAGCCCTCAACGCGCTGGCTCATTACGGCAGCCAAATCCTCCTTAGCGGCAGCCTCTTCACCCAAACGGCATTCAGCTTCAGCAGCCGTCAGGTACATTTCCTCTACACGCATCCAGATATAATCGCCTGTCCAAGTCTGCGTATCGGCAAAACGGAATTTAGTCTGCATATAACCCAAGTCCTCGTTACGCGGGTCTGTCGGGTCCCACCAAGCACGGCGCGTATCGTTCTGCGCCATTCCGTCGTACAGGACTTTGTTGATTTCCTTGTATGCGCCACCATTTGCATAACCGGTTCCATCTTGGTCCATGTGCGAGAAGAAGCTGGCATACATACCGGACTGGTCAGTGTTGATGGCTGCACCCCACATGACGTTGGCAGCTGTTGTACTGTTCAAGCCCATGAAATCCTCAACCGGCAATACTTGGCAACCGCTGGCAGCGATAGCTTCCTTAGCAGCTGTTTTTGCCATGTTCCAATCTTCCATTACCAAGCCGATACGCGCACGGATACCTTGTGCTACGGCGTAGTCGATATGGCTGATGTGCTGGCGGGTCGTACCGTTCAGCAATTCTACCGCTTTGTTGATGTCGGCCAATATCTGGTCATATACCTCCTGTACCGTAGCGCGCGGCTTACCTTGTGTACCGGCTACTGTCGGTTCCGTATAAATCGGGCAGCAAGGTTCAGACTCGTGACCTTTGTAGGTACGGGCGAACGATTGTGCCAGCATGAAGTAAGAATAAGCGCGGATAGCGTAAGCCTGACCCATTACATAATTCACGTCAGCCTCTTCGCCTTCCATGGTCTCTTCTGCATCCAAAATATAGTTGGCATTAGAAACCCAAGTATAGTATGCATTCCACAAATCGTAAGAACGCCATGCAGTAGAAGTATATCTGTCTTTTACCATATACAGGCAGTCGTACCAGAACCAACCGCTACCCTGAGCAGCCTGAATGAAGTCTTCGCCCATTACATCCGCCATCATCACATACGAACTGATACCGAAGCTCTGGTGTTCGTTCGCCTGCGGAGACCAAGTAGCATACATCGAACGGTAAACGCCATTCAACGGAACCAATGCGGCATTGGCGTTTGCCAACAATCCCGTTCCGGACATAGAGTCGGTCGGAGAGGTCTCCAACGCGCTTTCCAAGCAAGAGGTCAAAGTCATGCATCCAATCAATCCGAAACATGCATATTTGAATATCTTTTTCATATCTTTTCTGTCTATTGTTTTTATTGAATTAGAAATTAACTTCTACACCGAATGAGAATGTTCTGTTCGGCGAATAGCTGTAATCCGTCTGTCCTGCGAAGTTGTACTGCGGGTCCATACCTTTCAGGTGGCTGAAGATAGCCAAGTTGTCCACAGAACCGAATACGCGTACAGAGTTCATGCCGGCTTTTGTCATCCAAGACTTCGGCAAGGTGTAGCCTAATGTAATATTCTTGATGGTAAAGTAAGAAGCATTAATCAAGAAACGGTCTGTCGTAGCATTTGAGCTGGCTACCTCGATACGCGGAACGTCCGTGATATCACCCGGCTTCTGCCAACGACGCAATGCGTGCGAGTTCCAAGCATTGTTGTAATACATATTCTCCATGGAGGCTTGATACAGACCATCGTAAATCTTACCGCCGATAGAGTAGGTTGTCAAGATAGCCAAGTCGAAGCCTTTCCAAGAGAGGTCTGTGCTCAAGCTACCATACAGGTCCGGAATACGGCTTCCCATGTAATACTTGCTGTTGGCCGCCTTCGTGTAATCGCTGCTGATACGTTCGTTGATCATGTTGCCGTTCTCGTCCGTATCGTAAACCCAATACAACTGTGCACCGGTTGCCGGGTCAACGCCAGCCGTCTTAGACATATAGAACGTATTCAACGGCATGCCTTCCTTGATACTGAAGATACCGCTGATGATTTCATCCGATTCGCCGGTCAGCTTCAATACCTTGTTGTTTACCGTAGATCCCATCCAAGTCACATTCCACTGGAAGTCGTCGGTCTTAATCGGGGTCACACGCAATTCGAATTCGAAACCGCTGTTGCGCATATTACCTACATTGGCATTGTAACCGTTGAAACCGGTTGAAGTAGCCATCGGGTAAGAAAGCAACATATCCACCGTCTTCTTGTTATAGTATTCAGCGTTCAAGCTGATGCGGCTGTCCAGCAAAGTAGCTTCGATACCGACGTTCATGTTACCGTTCTTTTCCCATGTTACTTCGCGGTTTTCCAACGAACTTACCATACCACCGATTTGGTTCTGGTTCGGCCAGCCCAAATCATACAGGCTCTGCCATAAGTAGTAATTGCTTGTACCGTCAGAGTTCAAGATGTTATCGTTACCCTGCTGACCGTAGCTCAACTTAACCGATAAGTTGTCAATCCAGTCGATATCCTGCATGAAGGCTTCCTTCGATACACGCCAGTTACCGCCGACAGACCAGAATGTACCCCAACGGTTGTCTTTGTAGAAACGGGAAGAACCATCTGAACGCAAAGAAGCCGAGAAGTAGTATTTCTCATCGAAGTTATAGTTCAAACGACCCATCCACGATTCGATGCGGTAGTTGTCGGTATAAGAATCGGCAGTGAACATGGTTGTACCCGGACGCAATTCCAAGATACCGTCCACCAAGTTTGTTTTACCTGCTTCCAAGTATTCATATTTGTACGCATAGAACTCATGACCGACCATCACGTCGAAATTATGCAGACCAAACGAACGGTTCCAAGTCAACAACTGGTTGAATGTATAACTCTGCATACGTGAGTTGCTCTTTGTCAACATACCGCCGGCAGCAGCTTGGTTACCGTGATACATATTCATGTAAGACATCTTGTTCTGGCTGCGATAATCTACACCGAAGTTCACATTCAGCTTGATGCCTTGGAATACGCCGAAGTTCTCATTGTCCGAACCTAAAGTGATGCCTGTACGTACGCCGGCAACGTCGTTCTTGATATCGGATTTATCATCCAACAAACCGCCCAATGGGTTGTAGTCAACATAACTACCCGGACGTCCGTTCTCGCCATAGTCTAATTGCGGATTGCCATTTTCATCCAATACGTTGTTTCCGTTCTCATCCTTGATGTACATTGGGAGCAACGGAGATGCGAACTGAGAAGAATACCATACGTTGGAGGTAGAAGCTCCTTCATAATCGCTGTAGTTCTGTACCGAGTGAGAAAGAGAAGTGTTTGCAAAAGCCGTAAACCAATCGGTAATCTTCGAGTTTACGTTAGCGCGGGCATTGTAACGCTGGAATCCTGTCGTCACCAAGATACCGTCTTCGTTCAAATAACCCAAAGAGAACATATACTTGGTCTTTTCGTTACCACCGTTCACGCTCAACTGATGTTCATGACGGAATGCGTTGTTCTTCAGCAGCTGGTCCATCCATCTTTCGTCCCAAGCTGACTGAGCGTCCGGACGAACCATGCCGGTAGCCGGGTCAATCATGTTATCCCAAGTATAATTCTTGAACGGATTGTATAACTCGCCGCCCAATGTAGAGCCTAAGTTGGCACGTGCCATGGCTTCGGCATCCGCCCAACTGTATCCATTATTATATATGTAACCGTTACGCAACGATTCGTACGTCAACTGAACGAAATCCTTCTGGTCCACCATGTCATATTCCGGCAATGCTCTTGAAGACCAACCTACTGTCGAACGCCAAGTGACGGAAGTCTTACCCTCTTTACCCTGCTTGGTCGTAATCATTACGACACCGTTCGCACCACGCGCACCATACAATGCTCCGGCAGAAGCATCTTTCAAGACGGTCATCGATTCGATATCCGAAGGGTTGATGGATGACAAATCACCATCGTAAGGAATACCATCTACTACATACAACGGGTCCTGAGAAGCATTGATTGAACCGTAACCACGGATGACAATCTTCGAAGATTCACCCGGCTGTCCTGAACCGGAAGTGGTTAACAAACCGGTAGTCTGGCCTTCCAAACCTTTTGAAACGTTTGTGATAGGACGGAGTTCCAATTTTTCATTGCTGATGTTTGAAGCCGAACCGGTAAACGAAGATTTCTTCGCCGTACCGTAAGCGACAACCATGACTTCGTCCAACGCCTGAGAATCCGATTCCAATGTGACATTAATATTGGAAGCAACGCGTACTTCGCGGGTTTCCATACCTACGTAGGAAATCTGCAAATGCTTGTGTTCATCGGGAACATCGAGCGTAAAGTTACCGTCAAAATCGGTAACCGTACCGATTGTCGTTCCTTTCACGAGGACCGTAGCACCAATTACCGGGTCGCCGTTTTCATCAACGACATGGCCGGTAACTTTCGTGTTCTGAGCCATTGCCGCAGACAAGCCCAATAACAGACTTGCCGCTGTCAGA
>CASEMX010000024.1 GCA_949289155.1 uncultured Parabacteroides sp. | reverse complement strand
GAAGCCGGATATGGTAGTTGCATTTTTTGCAACTACCACACAACATGGTGCAATTAAAGGTAAGACCCAAACCCACACCACAGCTTTCTACAATCTCGACATGATTATCAGCGTAGGTTATCGTGTCAATTCCCATCGGGGGATCCAGTTCCGTATCTGGGCAACGCAGGTGCTGCGGGAATACCTCATCAAAGGATTTGCGATGAACGATGACTTGCTGAAACGTGCTGGAGGCGGTAATTATTTTGATGAGCTTCTAAGCCGAATCCGTGATATTCGCTCGTCCGAAAAGGTGTTTTATCGCAAGGTACTGGAGATTTATGCGCTCAGCATCGACTATGACCCACGGGCGGAAGCTACGCAGAGGTCTTCAAGACCGTACAAAACAAGATGCACTTCTCGGATCACGGACATACGGCGGCAGAAGTTTTCTACCAAAGAGCAGATGCCAATAAGAACTTTATGGGCTTGACCTCATGGACGGGAGGATTACCTAAACGCACAGATGCGGAAATAGCCAAGAATTATCTGTCTCCCGAAGAACTGGACACGCTGAACCGCATTGTCAGTCTGTACCTTGATTTTGCCGAACTTCAAGCGCAGTCGCACAAGCCGATGTATATGAAGGATTGGATTCAGAAACTGGATGATTTTTTGAAACTCTCCGGCAAAGAACTTCTGACTCATGCCGGAACTATTTCTGCCGAGCTTGCCAAGCAGAAAGCGAATCAAGAGTACGATAAATTCAAGGAACGGACACAATACGAGCTTTCACCCGTAGAAATCCATTTCTTGGAAAGTTTTGAGAAAGAACAGAAGAAATTGAAAGGGAAATAAGACAAGAATTAAAAGATAGAATTTTACAGTATCAGCAAAGCACAAAATGATACTGTAAAAAGCGAAAGTGATACTGTAAATGATACTGAAAACATCTCCAAAACGAGCAATGATGACGACAAAAATCCTTTTCCTCCACGGTTTCTTTGCTTCGGGCAGTTGCATACCTGCCCAAGCATTGAAGCAAGCATTCGAAAGTAAGGCGGAAGTCCTCACACCCGATCTTCCGCTTCACCCTCGCAAAGCATTGGCTTTTATTACAAGACTTTGTGAGTGTGAGCATCCCGATATATTGGTGGGCAATAGCAATAGCTCTTTCTTGGCGCAGATAGTGGTCACGTTTAGGAATACCTGCCCTATTGGGTAATCCCTATTTTAAAATGACCCGTTTCCTTTCCGAGCGCATCAGAGCACATGAGTACAAATCACCACGAGCGAACAGACGACAATATTTCGTAATAGACCAATCGTTGATAGATGAACTTGCCGACATACAAGCGCATCAATGGGATGATTATCAATTGGAAATGACCGACCGCATCTGGGGACTATTCGGAGAGAATGACCATTTGGCCCACTTTGAACCGTTGTTCCTGCAACACTATACCCATGCTTATCACTTCCCCGGCGCGCATACACCTACGGCGGAGGAGGTGCGGGAGTATTATGTGCCGCTCGTGGAAAAACTCATATCAAACAAATAAAGTACAAAATTATGGGAGTTGACATTACACATATCATTAAGCATAATTCCAGACAAACAGACAACATTCAATTGTCCATCGAATTTGCTAAGAAAACCATTGAACACCTGAAGAAAGCCTGCTTATCCAAAGTCCTATTGACTGTTTTGAATTGCAGTATGACGAAGATTGTAGCAAAATAAGATTCGAGCTTCTAGTCTATGACGTAGAATTCGCCCTACACAGTGGCTTTTGACAAATCTATTCCTAATGACCCATCTTCCATTATAGCCCAAGGGGACGTACATATTCCTGACTACGAACCTATCTATCACGATTCATTCAAAGAATGTAAGGTTCACTTCAATCACATACAATCTCAGATTGCCGGATACAGACTAAGGTATATATCGAATCGGAAAGAACTTTGTAAGATGCGAAAAAAACGGACATCCTTTCCTTCTAAATGAACAGACACTGACACCTCTCTTCAAAACACCGATTAATGATGTGCTTTGTCCGTTAAACGGACCGGAATTTGTCGTCGTCAAGAATGGGCTTTCAGCTGTATTTAATGCATACGGGAAGCAACTGACAGACTTTATTAAAGGTCATTTCGAATGGAAATGGGCTCCTTATAACCCTTTGATGCCTCATGAAAGAATCATTTATAATAAAGAAGCTAACATCCAGTTGCATGCAGCATGGCCGATGTTCCAAAACAAATAGAGACCAAGAACGACTTCATCCGCCCAAGCTATATCATAACAGAAAATTACTTTGGAAGTAGAGATTTCAATTTTATTTCCAAATCTCTATATGCAGCCGCTTCGATAAGTAAATATACATTACTCTTTTCAATCGGCTGTATTTGCTCATTTTCCCAAAAAGCAGCTAAACCGTAACAATCAAACGCATCGCAATAAACCGTATTACAAAAGACTAAAGCATTATAACTTTCTCCATCTGAGGCGTATCCAGTACCGGGAGGAATGTCTCCAGATATATAAACATTCGGATTTGTCCGCAGTGCAATATGCTTCCTGATTAAACCAAGTTCATACGTAAGAATTGCATAGCATAATTCCACTTCATCTTTATTATATCCTAAAGCGATCAGATCATCCAGATTACCATCCAGTAATCCATCCATATCCCAATCCTTAAAATGAGCACACATTTCTTGATAATCAGAAAAATCCATTGGACAATTGACAGGATAATTCCATCGCTTGCCCCAATAGTCCAAAAGAGTTTTACACCCTTGCCTGTTCCGCTCAACCACAGGAAGAAAACTTTTTGACCAATTATCATTATCCAACAGAATGGCATTACATAAAGATAGTTTATACAGAGGCAAAGGAGAACTACAGCAACCAATATCATTTAGAATCCTTGTGTCTATAACATCTGACTCTAACAAATCAATAACTTTTTCTGCTTGATTCTGCATCACTAATGCAACCAAGTTACTGAATTGATGGAACAAATTACTATACATGACTCTTTACAATCTTAATAAACATACTTCAAAACAACTTTCTCAAATCCATCGAAAGAAAATCCTCCGCACTGATGCCACTATCACCTACGATAAAAGCTGCTTGCGGATTGAACAGCTTACGGAACTTATCCAATCCATCCATTCGCTTCTCCGCCTTGCTTTTCACCTCAATGGCGACCACCGAACCTTTCTTGCGCAGAACGAAATCCACTTCATCGTCCCGTTCGCGCCAATAGAACACTCCAAAACGATATACGAAGGAAGCCATTCCTTGTCCTGAAACACACAAAGAATGGCTTTCCTTTTTACTCCATTGATTCCCGAATGATGCACGAGCTTTAAACACACGCACCATCTGTTGGCGTCTCCAAAGTTTGTTTCTTTTGTCCATCGTCTCTTTGTATTAAAGTTATGATGAACAATGACTTTACTTTTGTGAGACTTAATGTATCCATTAGTTATTCCTTTTTATTATTCCTAATCCATTGACTTGAAATCGAGCCTTCTCAAAACAATTTCCGCATATCCATCAAGAGGAAATCTTCCACACCCATGGTGGACTACGCATTTCTGCTCAATGCAAAAGTAACAAATATTTTGTATTCTCTGTCAATCCATGTCCTCTTCCCCCCCTACTAAAAACCGATTGTGAAGCAAATCGCCACCCCTCATTACGCACCTCCACCTCCCCTTTCGGTTATAAAGTCTATCCTTTGCAGTCAGGTAGAGCGAGAATCAGTGGCACTGATTCTATACCTATGTGACGGGAAGGGGATGCCTTGGTGCTTATGCAAGGTCGCCTTCCCCACCATATCAATAGGAAATCTTACAGCCTACGAAATAACTGCGCGGCAAGCCGGGGCCGTAGATATACTTCGAGTCGCGGTCCTTGCCTTGGTCGAAGTCGTCCTGATAGGCATTGAAGAGGTTCTGCACGCCGGCATTCACCTGGAGCGTCACAGTCTTATAGAGCGGGATGTCGTAGGCCACTTTCAGGTTCATGTCGAAGAAGTCGGGCGTCGTCTCTTCCCTGTCTTGGGCGATGTAGCCCGCCATGTGCTGCACGAGCATACTGCCAGTGTAAGTGCCCGTAAGCGATATGCTCAAGGGTTTCCATGGCGTGAAGGTCGAGGTGAAATAACCGTACAGGTCGGGGGTGCGGAACATTCTCTTCTGCGGGGCGATGCTGGGGTCTTCGCTCCACGCCGTCGCCTCCTTGTAACGGCTACGCTGGATAGTCACGCCCGCCTGAAGCTGCATCCACGCATACGCCATCTTCCCTTCGAGGTTCACGCCCATGACGCGGGCTCCCGAACCGTTACGGCGCTCCATGATTTGGTTGCCCTGCTCGTCCGTCCCTTGTTCTTGCAGATAGAAGACGTCGCGCAGGTCGGTATAGAATCCTTCCGCCAACAGATTCAGCTGGACTGCACCCAAGCGGCGGTAGAAATCGATGGAGGCACTAAGGCTTTGGGACTTCTCTTCGCTTAGGTCTTCGGCCAATTGGATAATCGAAACCTCACCACCTACGGCCGCCACGTGCAAGTCCTCGTCGAATGCTTGCGGAGCACGGAAGCCGCTGGAGTAAGAGAGGCGCAGGTTGATGTCCTCCGTCGGGTTGAAACGGACATTAGCCCGCGGACTGAATATCACATGGTCGATGAGGTTATGCTTGTCGAAGCGGCCGCCCACGAGGAAGCTCCACTTCTCGTTCTTCCATTCGTTCTGGAAGAAGAGGCTGGCGATATGCACCTTCTGGTCCACCACACGATGATACCCTAACATCTCATCCTTCAAGCCATCGTAATTATACTCCATGCCACCCGTGAACGTGGCCGGCAGGAAGAGGCACTTCTCCCACTCGTAGGAATACTGCGCGCCGCCCACGAAAGTCATGTCCGTCGTATGCCCGTAGGCGTCGGGGTTCTGGTTCGTGCCGTAATAACTTTGCCGCTTCGTATGCTGGGCAGAGGCGTAGGCATTCAGACGATGCTTCATGTTCTTCGAGAAGAGGTCATACTTCAGGCCACCGCCGTTGATGATATGGTCGGTCTGCTCTGCCACGAGTGCTTCGTGCGGCGGACGGTCTATCTGGTCTCCCCCGCGGCGGTATTCGCTGATATTGTGGAACTCGAACGTCAACTTGGAATAATTGCTCGTCTTCAGATAAGAACGGAAACCGACCGTACGCGCATCGATTTGTCCCAACTCCGAGAAGCCATCGCCATCATGGTCATACGACGAGCGGTGGCGCGATTGCCCGAAGAGATAGATGCCCGCCTTGTGGTCGTCCGTCACCAGCGAAGCGTTCAAGGTCGTGTTATTATCCGAGCGGCTTCCGCCAATCATCGTCAACGAATGGGCAATCTGAGCCGAATTACGCAAAGGTTCTTTGGTAATGATATTAATCGTCCCAGCAATGGCCGACGCACCGAAGAGGGCTGAACCTCCGCCGCGCATCACTTCCACGCGTTCAATCATATTCGCCGGAATCTGTTCCAAGCCATACACGCCCGTCAGCGCACTAAAGATAGGACGGCTATCGACCAATATCTGCGTATAAGGCCCCTCCAATCCGTTGATGCGCACCTGCTGGAAGCCGCAGTTCTGGCAATTATTCTCGACACGCACGCCGGGCTGGAAATTCAATCCATCCGCCAACGAGGTTGCATTAGAAGTCTCGAATACTTTCGCGTCCAAAACATTCACCAACGAAGGCGCCATGCGGCGGGTCGTCTCGTTCCGGTTGGCCGACACCACGACGCCATCCAGCGACACCGCGTCCTCTTCCGCCTCGAAGTTCACCTCAATGGTCTTGCCCTTCTTCAATTCGATTTGCTTCTCTATCGTCTGATAGCCGATGGACTTCATGACGATGGTAAAGGTTCCTTCGGGGAGGTTCGTCATCGAATAATGCCCGGTAGCATCCGTTACCGTGCCGATGGTCGTCCCTTGCAGGAATATATTAATGTAGGGCAAATGCTCGCCCGATTGTTTGTCGATTACGTGCCCGAACACGTTGGCGTCCGACGGGTTCATCACAGGACGCACGTCCTCAGCCTTAGCTCCCAGCAGGATACAGCTCAGGCTAATCCATAATAAAAGTATCTTGTTCATGTTTGTTTTTATAATTGTAAATGAAATAGGTTATGCCTATGCTTTACAGAAAGCACAGTACTGTTTTCTCGGTTTGTCAAGCATGAACAGGAGAAGGAGGGGCGCGAAGGTAAAAGGGAAATACGTCCGCCTGCGTCGCATCGGCTTGTACTTCCACGTCCAGCAAGCATACGAAGAGCGGATAGAAGGGAGGTATTCCGAGCGGTTGGATCGCATCGTCTTCCTGCGAAACGACCGACAGCTGATGGTACAGCTGCAACTCGTGGAGCGAATGCTGATGCCCGCCCGCCGCATCCTGCCCTTTATACGGATGGGAATGGACAATCGTCACCCCGTTCACCACGTGGACGTGCGTAAACGAGATAATCCCGCCATAATAAAGTATAAAGATAACGGGTAATATCCATCGAAAATATGTGCTGACCAGTCTGCTCAACTTACAATTGCTCAAGGAGCGACAAAGATAGCAGAAAAAGTCGAGGATAAGGGACAAAACACAAAGTTTTCAAATATCTCTTGCGTTTTATTCCTTCTATTCGTCAAAATATCCCATCTTTTCTCAATCCGATTCCCGGACCTCTACCCAACTACTTGACGTATTCGCCCGAATCATCTGATTATACATGGCTTCACAGGTAACAGGAGGCAAATAAAATCGACCGGCATAAACCGCGCAAAGGTTAATCTTCACCGTTACCTGGCTCCCTGCGGGCAGATAATCGATATAACTCAGCACCCGGTCGTCCCGGATGTCTTGATAACTGACTTTTGTATCCTTGGTCGCGCTAACCGGAAGGAAACGGGTATTCAATATTTCCCAACCGGAAGGAATAATCGTCGTCAATGCCAAATGCGACAAAGGTTGCACCGTAGGATTCTGCACAGTTATCCTCGCTTCAAAGTTTGTTCCCTGCTCCAAATCAGAAACAGATAGAGGCAGTTCCTCCATTGTCTTATAATCGACCATCAAACGTATCCCATTCTGCGAAGCAGCTATCTTTTCCTGTGGATGTTCTCCGGAGACTTTCGCCAGAAGATGCAGGGTCGATTCCCCTGTATTCTGTATCTGCAGCGGGAAATGTCCTTTATCTCCATCCTTCATAGGTTGATTTGCCCAAATCACTTCTGGCGTCCGAACAGTCTCTTCTATATCCGAATAGCGATATACGAATTCCATCTCGCCAGCAGCGGGCTGATATTTCCGATAATAGTCCGCCAAAGCCAAAATAGCAAACGATGTCTCCTGCGTATTCAGCCATTCGTCAGAAGAAAGGCGTTCTGACAAACGATTTACTAACGGAAGCTGTTCGGATTGCCTATCCAATGCGCAACGCAACAACAATCGGATGGCATCGTTCCGTAATTCCGAACCGAATGTCCCATCTATTCCGGTCAATACAGCACTACCCACTTCTTCCATTTGGTTCAATAACTCCTTTGCCACGTCCTGTCTGCCAATTTCTGCATAAGCTAACGCCAACCATTCTTTATCCATCTGTTGAAGCCGGAGCGCTTTCATCCGATTCATTGCACCTATATCAGCTTGTCCGGCAAGTGCAATGACATATAAACGGTATGCTTGGATCTGCATCTCCGATTCCCTAACCAGTGGAACCGACGGAGTTTTCCAATTCGAAGCAATCCGTCGCAAATCATTCAACGCTTGTTGTTTCATCGACGCGGGAATTGCATAGCCTTGCGCCTCAGCTGCCAACAAAAAATGCAGTGCATAGATGTTTCCCCAAGCATTCGTGCTGGTTTGTCCGGGCCAATAAGCAAACGACCCGGAGGCAGTCTGGTACGACCGCAACCGGCTGATAACTTGCTGTACCATTTTTTCACTTTCTGCCGATTGCTGTGCAGTCAGCACCATGAATTCCGACAAATAAAGATGCGGAAATGCTTTTGAAACCAACTGCTCCAAGCAACTATGCGGATAATCAACCAACTCCGACAAACGCGCTGTTAAATTCACGGGTCGGATACGAGCTATCTCTACTTCCACTTGATTACTTCCTTGCTGCCCGTTCAGGGATAACTCCTGTTTCCACGTTTTTCCGGCATCTATGGTCGCTTGGATAACCTCAACCTGTTTCGTCGATACCGAACGTATCCTCAAATCAGCTTCATATACAGACTTTTCTCCCTTCCATGTGGCAGTCAATCGAATATGTCCCGTACCCGGTTCACCCTTTACTTTCACTCGGAAGGTAACCGTGCGATCCTCTTTCGACTCAAAATGAAGTTGCTTGGCCTTTTCCCCGACAATATCCATCTCATCCGACGTTTGAATCGTCACCTGTACATCTCCTACCTGTTCTTCTGTCGCAAAGACCGTAGCCGGAATAACCATTTCCTCCTCAGTTCCGATGACGCGCGGCAATGTTCCTAACAACATAACCGGCTTTCTGACCAATACACTCTTTTCTGTATCTCCATAAGCCGTTCCGTTTGTAGCAACAACCATGATACGTACCCGGCCATTATAGTTCGGCATGGATAACGTATGAGTTTTACGCTCTCCTTTCCGCAAAGAGAAGGGACCTAAAAAGCGAACTACCGGAGTAAACCGATTGACTACGGCTTTCGGTCCTTTATTCAATGCATCATCTCCGCCAATACTGAACAACTGTTCGATGCGTCCGCCATAAGCACCCAATACATAATTATATAAATCCCATGTATGCACTCCTAATGCTTCACGAGCGTGGAAAGCAGTCCACGGGTCGGGTGTCGGGAAATGGGTCAAATCCAACAAACCCTCATCAACAATCGCCAAAGTATAGGCCATTTCTCTGCCTTTCTCTTCAGATACCGTCACTTGGCAAATTGTTTCGGGCTTCCATTCGTCAACAGTCTCTATTTTTGGAAATAGCCTACTTTCTTCTGACGTTACTTCGAACGGAACAACGCCATACATTCGAATCGGCAAGTCATTATCCGTCAATCCGTGCGGTTGTAATAAAGTAATGAACAAATAAGCATTCGGTTCCATCTCCCTCGTCACCGGAATCTGAATGGCCGTCTTTCCTTCACTGCAAGCATATTCCTCCACAGACAGGACTTTCGAACCGGTTTGTACGCTAACTATAGCCAGGCTCCCTTCAGTCGAAGGAATCGATACGTGAATTGTCTCGCCCGGCCGATAAATCTCTTTATCCGTCTTGAATGTCAGAACCGACGCATTGTCCGCTCCGCTCATATCCCGGCGGCTCATCATATCCGGCCAATCATAATAGCTGGTCAATCCAGTCGTATGTCCACCCTGTTTGTCCTTTACTAAGATAAGATAAGTTCCCCAGTCTTCACGTTCGAACTTTAACGGGAAAGAGGCGTTTCCTTGTGTATCGGTCCGAAGTTCCATGTGCTTAATCGGCTTATTATAAGAAGAAGAAACGTAATTTGCCAGCGTACTCTGGTCCGCACTCCACCACCAATACCAATTTACCTTATATATATCCACCGAAAGTTCAGTATTGCCCACAGGATTCCCTTCATAATCCACTGAAACCAGCCGGTAAGTATATTCCCTCCCGGTATATAATGGTTTATCCTCCTGTTGCGGCGAATCAATCCCCACATATCTTTTATACGGAGAATAAAGCATCCGCACGGCATCAATACTAAAATCTCCCGATTCCTCATAAACCTTGGTTACAAAACTTCCCAAAAGCATCCCCGGAGCAGTCGCACCCACTTGAAGTCGGGCTTGGACCGTTGCATTCCCTTCCGTATCTGTTCTGCCGGTGATTAACTGGCTTTCTTCCGTATGAAAGGCCTGTGCAGGATTAGTAAAGCAATAATTTTCGAAACCTTTGAAGGTCGTTTCGGTCGAAATGAAGGTTCCTTTTAAGTCATACTTCAACTGCTTTGCTTTCGCTCCTTGCAGCCATTCCACATGAAGCGGGATATTCAATGTCTCATCCCGCACCAAACGTTCCGGTACTTGCAACTGTATTTTCAACCGATTCGGTTTTATGCTCTCTATACGGAGCCTTTTCTCGAAGGATACGCCACCGACCTCCACCTTTGCCAGCCAAACTCCGGTCAATGCATCGGTTTCTGTCGGAATACGGAAGGTATATAGACCAGACAATCCCTCCGTACTCACCTTTTGCTGGTATAATTGTCCCAACGGATTGTAGAGTTTCAACCGAACCGGGTGCGATTTCGGGAGCATCTTCGCCTTATCATAAAGCATAAAACCGATATTCAGCGTATCGCCCGGACGCCATACGCCTCTTTCTCCGTATATAAATCCTTTTACACCACGTTGCAACACCTCTCCGCCCACATCAAATGTACTTAAAGACAAAGCAGATGCGTCATCCACCCGCAAATATGAACGCTGCATTCCCTTCGATGCCAAAAGATAAAAAGGCTTTCCGCCGGCACGCTGCAAGTCGAAAGTGACAGCTCCCTTACGGTCGGTCGTACCCTCCGCCAACACTTGCCGCTGATAATTGAATGCCTGTACCAATACTCCTTCCATCGGCTCAGTATGCTGTAAGTAATGCGCCAATACAATCATCTTGCCGTCCGTTCCTGCCATTGCCATCAGCCCGATATTCGTTGCAAGGATATTTTTCCCCTCCGAGCGATTGAAATAATAAGATGGCGTACAGGGATTGTTCCGGTCTTGGTAACGATAAAGCGACCAATCCTGTTCCCCGCCCTCTTGATAATACCAACCGCCTTCGTCGAAACGGTTCGCCTCCTCTTTAAAAGCCAGCTCATTCCGGGCAAGTATCTCCGTTTTCGTCCACTCTTTCCGCTCCGGACAAGCAAAAGCGGAGAGCGTCTCGTCAAACGACAGAATTATCCGGTAGATTGCGCCCGGTTCCGGTTGAATCAGGCGGTTCAAATCCAGTGCAAAGGTATTCCAACGCTTCAAGTCATAAGAATATTCGTCCAAGAATATGACCTGCCGTGTCAATAACCGCCCGACGCGCATCAGTTCACCTGTTCCATCCAACTGATTCGTCTGAAGGAACTGCCCGATATTCTGTTCACCGATTTTCAGTACGCGGACAACCACTCCTTTCAGTCCTATTGCCTGGAAAGGAACGCTCAACCGGGCAGATTGCGGAAGTATCACTCCATCGCCCACGAAACGCACCGCCGGAAGTCCCTCGTTTTCCTCGATAGGATAACTCATCTCCTTACCCAACAACTGTCCGCTCCGGCTCTTTAGTTCCGCCTTCAGGATAACCTCCAATGAACGTTGCTCTTTCTGGTCGGGATATAACCGGAGTTTGTTTCCCGAAACGGTAACGATACCCTGTTTGTCGCTTTGCAGGTAAGCTAATCCTTGCAATGTCTGCGCTTCATCCAAAGGTTGCGTGAAAGTTACCTCCACATATCGCTCCGGTTCTTGGATATAATCGACCCGATATACGGTGAACTCTTCGCCCAAAGGCATATCGAACTGGAGCAAATCATCCTCCGGAACATCCCATTTGTTTGGCAAGACCTGCAATTTGATGGTTTGCGAACGCGGCGGGATATTTTCGAGTGTCAGCAGGTGTTTGCGCCCGTCGGCACTGTGTTGCCAACGCAAATCGGTCATGAGAGTGGCTCCGACGAGCGATTCTATCGTCTCGGGCAACTCACGGTCCGAAGAATAGACCGCACAAGTCACGTCGAAATTCCCTTCGTGCTCCCGGTTCATATCCAGCGAAACCCAATCCGCCCGCACCCGGAGCGGCACAGTCCGGAACGTATGCTCGAACTTCCTATATTTCTGTTCCGACACCTCCCGCCAAGCCGCAATATCAACGCTCAGCCGGTAGCGCGTGTCCCGTTCCAAACTCTGCTTCGGCTTAAAAACAAACGTACGCTCGCCATCGAACGACCAGCTGCCTTCCGGATCCGGAGTCAAATGGACGTATTTTTCCCAATCCTGTGCCTTATCTGCCGGGATAGGCTCGGTAAGTATTACTGTAGGCGAGGTAAAACGGGAAACATCGCCCGACGTAAATGCTTCTATATAGGGATTATAAGACAGCTCTTCGGCAACGCGGTGGGAACATGCTGTCAATAGGCAGCAAAGCAAACTGATAACCGGAAACAAATACCTGTTCATAACGCACTCCTTTCTTATCGATTCGGTCTCAAATGTAGGTATTTAAAATCGCATCTCCTAACGTTTCCATAAAATTGTCCGAGAAAAACTTTAAAATGTCCGACCTTTTTCCATTTATGTCAGACATTTTGAAATTTCCGTCCGGACATTTACTCGTCTTTATCGCATGAAAATTGGCTTCCATCTCATTTTTGCAAAAAGAATGTTCCCATTTTTGAGGAGAAGTGTATATCTTTGTACCGCTTTTTTCGGCACTTCCCGTAAAAAGCGCAAAAAAAGCAGACGTTTTCTGGACGTGAAGTCCATGAAAGGCCTAATTTAATTTCTTAATAATGAAGCAAGTTTCAAAAATACATATACTTATTGCGACAGGATTCGGTTCGGGGTATTCCCCTATCGCACCCGGTACGGCAGGCGCGTTGTTAGCTCTTCTCTTATGGGGGATAGCTTCGTTGTTCTTGCCCTTCGACGTGCTGCAAATCGGGACATTGACGTGCGTTGTCCTGTTTACCGCCCTCGGCATTCCGGCAGCTACTGCCGTAGAAACGATTTGGGGCGAAGACCCGTCGCGCGTGGTCATCGACGAGATGGTCGGCGTATGGATTCCGCTGCTGGCGGTTCCCGATTCTTCCCTTATGTATCTATATGCGCTTGCAGCATTTGTACTCTTCCGCCTGTTCGATATCTTCAAACCTTTGGGCATCCGGAAGATGGAACGCTTCAAAGGCGGCGTCGGCATCATGATGGATGATATTTTAGCCGGCATTTACAGTTTTATTCTCTTAATCGCAACCAGATGCATTGCCGGATAATGAAATATATAAAGAAACGTCCCTTCACGAAAGCCGGCTTTTTCACCTTCATGCGGGCACAGTTCTCTTCGCAAGTCTCCAGCTTGCTGGACTTTGCCGTAACTATTTTCGCGGCGAAGCTGCTTCATATTTATTATGTCTATGCAACCAGCCTCGGTTCGGTAGCCGGCGGACTGTTGAATTGCTTCATTAATTACTATTGGACCTTCAAAGCGCAGGACTGCAAGAAGAAATATGTCGTCATCAAGTATTTCTTTGTTTGGATAGGAAGCATTTGCCTCAACACATGGGGCGTTTATCTGCTGACAGAGTCTATCCAGAGCGTTCCGTGGGTACAAGAAACGCTTTCGCACCTGTTCGATGATATTTTCATCGTAAGCAAAGTGGTGGTTTCGCTGTTGGTCGGCTGGTTCTGGAACTATAATCTGCACCGCGTCTTCGTATATAAAGACTGTAAGATACGGCGGCCGATACGACGGAAGGTAATAGAAGTAGAAACAAGATAACAATAATAATACAATATGAGTTTCAAAACTATAAGAGATTGGTTGCAACAAACCATCTATAAGATTATCAATCCCGCCGTTCATGGAATGATAAAGGTGGGAATCACTCCCAATTTCGTTACGACGACAGGCCTGCTCGGGAATATCGCAGCTGCTTGTGTGTTAGTCTATGCCGGACTGTATTCTGCCGACGATGATTACTCGTTGGTCGGCTGGGCGGGCGGAATTATCCTTCTCTCCGGCCTGTTCGACATGATGGACGGACAGGTAGCCCGTATCGGCAACATGAAATCGACCTTCGGAGCCCTTTACGATTCGGTGCTCGACCGATACAGCGAGCTGATTACCTTCTTCGGAATCTGCTCCTATCTGATTATGCACCATCACATCGGCGGCTTCATCATCGCGTTTGCCGCATTGATTGGTTCGCTGATGGTAAGCTACGTCCGTGCCCGTGCCGAGGGATTGGACATCGAGTGCAAAGTCGGACTGATGCAACGCCCCGAACGCGTCGTGCTGACCAGTTTAGGCGCATTGTGTTGCGGAATCTATGCCCATTTCTCCGGAGAGACGCAGGCAGCCTCGGCTTTCGACCCGATTTGGATATTAATCGTTCCCCTTTTGTTTGTGGCAATCTTCGCGAATATCACGGCATTCGCACGGGTCCGCCATTGCTATAAGGTGATGAAGAATATGGAAAACAACTAACGCGCCATGAGTCTGCCCACGAAAAGAGAATTTATCATTGTCGCGTGCGGAACAATCCTGTTTTTCCTTCTGACAGGAATCTTTATCGGCATCCGAACAGACCATGTGGCGCTGATGGGACTCTTCTTGGCGCTCTTTTTCGCCAGCGGATTGACCCGCAAGTTGGCCATCGCCCTGATTCCCTTCATGGTCTTCGCCATCTCTTACGACTGGATGCGCGTCTTCCCGAATTATGAAGTGAACCCTATCGACGTAAAAGGATTATACGAAGCAGAGAAAGCACTGTTCGGCATCCACGCCGACGGACAAATCCTCACGCCCAACGAGTATTTCGCGATTCATAACTGCAAGCTGATGGACTTCCTGTCCGGAATCTTCTATCTGTGCTGGGTTCCGGTCCCGATGCTGTTCGGCGTTTGGCTCTACTTGAAGGGCGAACGTGCGCTTTATCTGCGTTTTGCCATGGTATTCCTGTTGGTCAATCTCATCGGCTTCGCCGGCTACTATATCCATCCCGCCGCTCCGCCTTGGTATGTGATGCTGCATGGCTTCGAGCCGGTACTGAATACGCCGGGAGAGACTGCCGGACTGGCACGTTTCGATGCCGTCATCGGGCTTGATATCTTCGGCTCCATATACAGCCGCAATGCGAACGTATTCGCCGCAGTGCCCTCCTTGCATTCCGCGTATATGATAATGCCGGTATATTACTCCCTGATTCGGAAAAGCAGCCCATGGCTGGTGCTTCTTTTCGCCATCATTCTGGTCGGGATATGGTTTACGGCAGTCTATACAGCCCATCATTATATTATCGACGTATTATTAGGGATTCTCTGCGCGATATTGGGCATCCTCCTTTTCGAAAAAGGGTTGCTCCATATACGGGGATTCCGCCGATTCTTCGACAGCTATTGCCGATATATCCGATAAACCCATTAGTTTAATTTTTCAGCCCGTTTTTCAGTTTCCCTATGAAAAACGGGCTGTTTGTTCATATTCCAGTCTCAAATATGAACAAATAGCCCTGCGAATTCACGCCTGAGGCTCAGAGATGAAATCTAAGGGGTAAAATTTCATATTTGAGACTCAGAGATGAAATCCAAGGGGCAAAATTTCATATCTGAGACTCAGAGATGAAATCAAATGGGTAAAATTTCATGCCTGATGCTCAGAGATGAAATCCAAGGGGTAAAATTTCACATCTGAGACTCAGAGATGAAATCCAAGGGGTAAAATTTCATGCCTGAGACTCAGAGATGAAATCCAAGGGGTAAAATTTCATATCGACAGCGTAGAGATGAATTCCAAGGGGTAAAATTTCATATCGACAGCGTAGAGATGAATTCCAAGGGGTACGCGCGGGGCTTTTTGTCCTGCTTTCATAATCCCGCCTTATCGATGAATCCGCCATCCCGATTGCATTAATCTGCCGAAATTCGGCAATTATTCCGTAGATTTTGCGTATGTTTGCAGGTCGAAAAACGAAAAAACAGGTTATGGCTAAAAAAGGAACCAATAAACAAGGACAAAATACGAAGCCAAGCAAATGGGCATTGATAAAGGCTTGCTTCACCAGCGAAAGGACACGGTTTGTTACCGGACTGATTCTTTCCATTCTCACTATTTATATCGGATTGGCGCTGATATCCTTCTTCTTTACCGGCGCGGCCGACCAGAGCAAAGTCGAGAATCTCTCTGCGGAGGATTTGTTAATCAATAATGGTTCGGTCGAAAACTGGACCGGCGTGCGGGGCGCCTACCTTGCCGACCTGCTGATGAACCGCTGGTTTGGAATCTCCTCGTTCATGCTCCTGTTCTTCTTAGGTTCGATGGGCGCGAAACTGATGAATATCCGGCGAATCAATTTGCTGAACCGGTTTATCTTTTGTTTGGCGACGCTGATTTGGGGTTCATGGTTTTTCGCCTTCTTTTTCATTAGCGGCTACGAAGATACATTCATTTACCTCGGCGGGCAGCATGGATATTACGTAACGGAAATCCTGAAAAACAATATCGGCATACCGGGAACGTTCCTGTTGCTGTTAGGGTTCTTCCTGATTATCGCGATTTTCTCCAGCAAACGGACTATCCCCTTCCTGCAACGCATCTTTGCGTTCGGATGGTTCCCCAAATTAAAACGGAAACAAAAAGAGGAGACCCCAACGGAAGAAGTACCGGTCAACGAAGAGGAAGAGATAAAGGAAACGGAAAAAGAAAACAGCCCTGCCCCGCAAGAAAAGAGGGAGGAAGTTGAGCAAAATAACGAACCGGAGGTAGAAATCGTCCAGCCGGTTGTAGAAGAGACCGTGCAACCCGAAGCAAAGGCTCCGGTATCGGCCGCCGCTGAAGAGGAAAAGCTGGAAGTCATCATTCCGGAAGAGGAAGAACCCGCTTTCGATGTCGAAGTGGCAAAGAAAGAAGAGGAGGATTATAACGGTTCGGCATTGGGCGAATATGACCCGCGCTTGGACTTGTCGCATTATGTCTTCCCGACACTGGACCTGCTCGACCCGCATGACCAAGGGAATATCGAAGTAAGTATGGACGACCTGAAGGCGAACCAGCAGCTCATCAAGCAGGCATTGGAAGATTTCGGCATCAAAATCGCATCGATTAAAGCGACAGTGGGTCCAACGGTCACGCTGTACGAAATTATTCCGGAAGCCGGGATTCGTATCGCGAAAATCAAGACGCTGGAAGATGACATCGCCCTGAATCTCGCCGCGCTGCAGATTCGTATCATCGCTCCTATTCCGGGAAAAGGAACCATCGGTATCGAGGTCCCGAACAAGAATCCGCAAACCGTATCCATGCAATCGGTCATCGCGTCGAAACGTTTCCAAGAATGCAAATACGAACTGCCCGTGGCGATGGGAAAAACCATTACAAACGAAGTGTACATGTTCGACCTCTGCAAAACGCCGCACTTGCTGGTAGCAGGAGCCACCGGACAAGGAAAATCCGTCGGCTTGAATGCCATCATCACCTCCTTATTATATAAAAAGCATCCGGCAGAGCTGAAGTTTGTCATGGTTGACCCGAAAATGGTAGAGTTCAGTATTTATTCGAAAATCGAACGGCATTACTTGGCAAAGCTGCCGAATGCCGACAATCCTATCGTGACGGAACCTGCCGATGCGGTTGCGACACTGAATTCGCTGGTTATTGAAATGGAAAACCGGTATAAACTGTTGGTATTGGCCAATGTCCGGAATATCAAAGAGTATAATAACAAATTTATCAATCGGCAGTTAAATCCGGAGAAAGGACATTGTTTCTTGCCTTATATCGTCGCCATCGTCGATGAGTTCGCCGATTTGATAGCCACATCCGGACGCGAAATCGAATTGCCTATCTCGCGCATCGCAGCAAAGGCACGCGCTGTGGGTATTCACATGATTTTAGCGACACAACGCCCCGACACAAAAGTCATTACCGGAACAATTAAAGGAAACTTCCCCAGTCGAATCGCATTCAAAGTAGCATCGATGATTGACTCCCGTACCATCTTGGATGCCCCCGGTGCGAACCGCTTAATCGGTCGAGGGGATATGTTGATTTCCGTAGCGGGAAGCGATACCGTACGTGTTCAATGCGCATTTGTCGATACGCCAGAGGTAGAAAATATCGTCGCCTATATCGGGCAGCAAGTCGCCTATCCGACCGCCTATCTCTTGCCGGAATATGTCGCAGAAGGGAGCGATAATGGAAATGCGCCGATTGACCTGTCCGACCGTGACCCTCTGTTCGACGAAGCAGCCCGTCTGATTGTAATCCAACAGCAAGGCTCCACCTCATTAATCCAGCGGAAATTCGCAATCGGTTATAACCGTGCCGGACGACTGATGGACCAGTTGGAAGCAGCGGGCGTAGTCGGTCCGTCGGAAGGAAGCAAAGCGCGACAAGTCTTGATTCCGGATGAATATACTTTGGAACAATTACTGAATAGCTTGAAATAATGACACGAAAAATCCTATTTATTCTTCCGTTCATCCTGCTCGCATGGGTTGCCAGTGCCCAAAACGCAACAGAAATATTAGACAAGGCGGCTCAATTCTACGAGAATTCGAACGGCATCAAAGCGAAATTCTCCCTGCATACCTCGATTCCCCAACAAGGAGTTGCAGAAAGTTTCGAAGGTATAGTGAACATGCGCGACGATAAATTCAAGTTAGAGACGCCGGATATGATTACTTGGTACGACGGAAGCACGCAATGGGCGTATGTATTGCGGACAGAGGAGGTAAACGTCAGCACGCCTACGGGAGAAGAGCTGCAATTTACCAATCCTGCCTTACTCCTCCGCTCTTATAAGAAGGGATTCAAAGTCTCTTATAAGGGAGAAAGTACTACGCGCCAAGCAAAAGCGGCCTACGATATCACGCTTATTCCAAAAGGCAGGAGCGATATCCGAATAGTCGAAATGCAAGTAGAAAAACTGTCCGGCGTTCCGGTAGCTTTTACGATAACGGATAAAAACGATGCGACATTCGCCATCTATATCAGCGCATGGGAAACAAATATCAACCAACCGGATTCATTTTTCTCCTTTGATGAAGAGGCATATCCGGAAGCAGAAATAATAGATTTAAGATAATAAACCAAATTTAGTGAAGCAATATGGATATCAAATCAAACGAAAAGGTCCGTTGCCTGATTATCGGCTCCGGACCGGCAGGATATACGGCAGCAATTTATGCATCGCGAGCTAATCTCTCTCCGGTTTTATATGAAGGAATACAGCCCGGCGGACAATTAACTACGACAACCGAAGTCGAAAACTTTCCGGGTTATCCGAATGGAATCAGTGGTCCGGAATTGATGGAGGATTTAAAAAAACAAGCGATGCGGTTCGGTGCGGACATCCGTTCCGGAATTGCGACAGCGTCCGACCTTTCTGCTGCTCCTTATAAGGTTACAATCGATAGTGAAAAGGTTATCGAGACCGATACGCTGATTATCTGTACCGGAGCAACCGCCAAATATTTAGGACTGCCGGATGAAGCCAAATACGCAGGTATGGGCGTTTCGGCATGCGCTACCTGCGATGGTTTTTTCTATCGCAAGAAAACGGTAGCCGTAGTGGGTGGAGGCGACACGGCATGCGAAGAAGCGATTTATTTAGCAGGATTAGCAAAAAAAGTATATATGATTGTCCGCAAACCTTTCCTGCGGGCATCGAAAGTGATGCAGGAACGAGTGTTCAATACGCCGAATATTACAGTATTATTCGAGCATAATACAATTGGTCTCTTCGGAGAAAACGGAGTAGAAGGTGCGCATCTGGTAAAAAGACTGGGCGAACCGGACGAAGAAAAGGTAGATATTGCCATCGACGGATTCTTTTTGGCAATCGGTCATAAACCAAATTCCGACATCTTTAAAGAATGGCTGGATACTGACGAGACGGGTTATATCCAAACCATCGAAGGCACACCCCGCACGAAGTTACCGGGCGTTTTTGCGGCAGGTGATGTAGCAGACCCCCATTATCGGCAAGCCATTACTGCGGCCGGAAGCGGATGCAAAGCGGCTATTGAAGCCGAACGCTATCTCAGTTTGTCTGGCAATGCCTAATATCTGACAGACGATAGGACTTAATTAAACATTCATCGGTTACTTTTCCGGAAATACCGGCTATTTCCCCAAGAGTAACCGATATTTTTTGTTCTTCTCCTGACCGAAAAAAAGCACTCCGATTTTCTCTTTCTAATAAAGGACCTTCTATCGCCCAAACAGAAATAAACATGAAAAAACTTTGCATTATCTAAAAAACTTATGTAATATTGCAGGCGATTTAAGAAGACAAAGAAAATATATATTAATGCAATCTTTCAATACATACCATACATGGGCGCTTATGACCCCTTTCGGGGGTAGATGCTAACAGTTGATAGGCCGCGCAAATAGGGAAATCCTCTATGGCGGTAATTATATTCTTATTTATATAAATTCTTTTTATCATTATATACAATCCAATAACGATGAAAGTATTAAAATTTGGCGGCACGTCCGTCGGTACGGTTGAAAGCATACTTAGTGTCAAAAAAATAGTTGAAGCAATTGAGGACCCAGTTATTGTTGTCGTTTCGGCATTGGGCGGAATAACTGATAAATTGCTCTTAACCTCAACAATGGCGGCAAAAGGGGATGTTGCATACGAAAAAGAATTTTCAGAAATCGTATCCCGCCATTTAGATGTAGTGGAAGGTGTCATCCCCGACTTCGACAAACGCAGAAGCGTACAAATCAGAGTGATGAATCTGCTGGACGAATTAGGAAACATCCTGCGAGGAGTATTCCTAATCAGTGATTTGTCGGATAAAACCTCGGATGCTATTGTAAGTTACGGCGAACGTTTGTCCTCACTGATTGTGTCGAATGTCATACAAGATGCCCAATTATTCGACTCGCGCAAGTTCATTAAGACTACCAAACAATTCAATAAGCATATTGTCGATTTCGAATTGACAAATCAATTGATAAAAGAGACATTCAATCCGTTGCCTAAGGTCTCTTTAGTGCCCGGTTTCATCTCAACCAGCAAAGATAATGGCGAAGTAACGAATTTAGGAAGAGGTGGGTCGGATTATACCGCCTCAATATTGGCTACAGCGCTGGATGCGTCCATTTTAGAAATCTGGACTGACGTCGACGGATTCATGACTGCCGACCCTCGCGTGATTAATTCAGCTTATGTTATCGACCGGCTCAGTTTTACTGAAGCAATGGAGCTATGCAATTTCGGAGCAAAAGTCATTTATCCTCCGACTATCTATCCGGTTTATCATAAGAACATACCGATTCGTATCCGCAATACCTTCAATCCCGGAGCACGCGGGACATATATTTCACGCGCCAAGGAAAAAGCGACAGGCAAAGGATTAATTAAAGGTATTTCCTCTATTAATGATACCTGTCTGATAACTGTTCAGGGATTAGGAATGGTCGGAGTTATTGGTGTAAACTATCGCATCTTCCGCACATTGGCTAAAAATGGAATTAGCGTGTTTATGGTATCCCAAGCAAGTTCAGAAAATAACACAACATTCGCAGTCAGGAATGCAGATGCCGACCTTGCTGTAAAAGTTCTGGATGAAGAGTTTGCATTGGAAAGGGCGCAAGGCGATATGAACGACACAGTGGCTGAAAAAGATTTGGCTACGGTCGCTATTGTCGGAGAAAACATGAAACGTACGCCGGGAATTGCAGGAAAATTATTCGGAACGTTAGGACGTGCCGGCATCAGTGTGATTGCCTGTGCGCAAGGAGCTTCAGAAACAAATATTTCATTTGTCATCAAACTGAAATATTTGCGAAAGGCATTGAACTCCATCCACGATTCTTTCTTTCTGTCTGAATATAAAGTCTTGAATCTTTTTGTAGTTGGCATAGGGACTGTAGGAGGAAATCTGTTAGAACAAATCCGATTACAGCAACCGAAGCTCATGGAACAAAACGGATTGAAACTAAATATCGTCGGAATTGCCAATTCCAAGAAATCGCTGTTGAACCGAGACGGTATCAATTTAGAAAACTATAAAGAAGAATTGCTCCGCGATGGGCAGGAGAGCAATCCGCAAAAGCTTTGCGAGGATATTCTGAACATGAATATTTTCAATTCTGTCTTTGTGGATTGTACCGCCAGCCCGGAAATCGCTGCGCTTTATAGCCGATTGATGAATGGGAACGTATCTGTTGTAGCAGCCAATAAGGAGGCTTCTTCTTCTTCATTCGAGAATTATCAGGCATTAAAGGAGACAGCCCGGCATCGAGGCATTAAATTCCTGTTCGAAACCAATGTAGGAGCCGGTTTGCCGATTATTAATACGATGAATGACCTTATTAATAGCGGAGATCACATTCTAAAACTGGAAGCTGTTCTGTCCGGTACATTAAATTATATCTTTAATACAATGAGTGCGGATATTCCTTTCAGCCAAACCATCAGAATGGCCATGGAAGCAGGATATGCCGAACCGGACCCTCGTATTGATTTAAGCGGAAAGGATGTTATCCGGAAATTAGTCATTTTGGCGCGCGAGGCCGGCTATAAAGTGGAACAAAGCGACGTTATCAAACGATTATTCATCCCGGATAGCTATTTCCAAGGCTCATTGGAAGATTTCTGGCGGAATATTCCGACAATGGATGCCGAGTTTGAAGAGAAAAGAAAGCTATTGGAATCCGAAAACAAACGGTTGCGCTTCGTAGCGAAAATGGAAAATGGACACTGCGAAGTCGGATTAGAAGCCGTAGATGCCCATCATCCCTTCTATGAATTGGAAGGAAGCAACAATATTATCATGATTTCGACAGAAAGATATCATGAGTACCCGATGATTATCAAAGGATATGGCGCAGGAGCAGACGTTACTGCCGCCGGAGTATTTGCGGATATCATCTCGATTGCGAATATACGTTGAATTATCATACTAAATTCCGATGAAGACACTTATCATTTTAGGAGACGGAATGGCGGACGAGCCCATCGAAGCTTTAGGAAATAAAACGCCGCTGCAATATGCGCAGACACCCTATATGGACCGATTGGCTACATTAGGAGTAACCGGACAATTAAAAACCGTAGCCGACGGTTTTCATCCGGGTAGTGAAGTCGCTAATATGGCTGTGCTGGGCTACGATTTGCCAACAGTTTACGAAGGACGCGGTGTATTGGAAGCGGCCAGCATGGGGGTAGAACTCCATCAAGGGGAAATTGCCATGCGCTGTAATTTGGTTTGTGTCGAAGGGGGATTACTGAAGAATCATTCGGCAGGGCATATCACCACGGCCGAAGCCGACCAGCTTATTCATACGTTGAATGAGC
The DNA here is from genome assembly GCA_949289155.1 of uncultured Parabacteroides sp. GTDB lineage: Bacteria > Bacteroidota > Bacteroidia > Bacteroidales > Tannerellaceae > Parabacteroides. The sequence goes on along the minus strand of CASEMX010000024.1, from coordinate 32,003 downwards.
AGTTAGGATCGGATCGTATTCACTTCTATACGGGTGTCTCGTATCGGCATTTGCTTGTCATCAAAGGAGGTGACAAACATCTGGCTTGCACGCCTCCGCATGATATTCCATTACAGCCGTTCGCTCCTTATCTGGTCCGTCCGGAGAGACCGGAAGCCGAAGAGACAGCGGCACTGCTAAATGACTTGACGTTGAAGTCCCAAGAGATTCTGAAGGAGCATCCGGTGAACCGGCAACGCATCCAAGCAGGGAAAGACCCGGCAAATAGTATCTGGGCATGGTCTCCGGGAGAACGTCCGGCGATGCAATCTCTGCGTGAACTATACGGCATCCGTCAGGGTTCTGTGATATCGGCAGTCGATTTGATTCGCGGGATTGGCGTGTATGCCGGGCTAAAGGTGATACATGTCGAAGGGGCTACTGGACTCTATGATACCAATTATGAGGGGAAAGCCGCGGCTGCGTTGGAAGCGTTGAAAACGGATGACTTCGTCTATCTACACGTAGAAGCAAGCGACGAAGCCGGCCATGAAGGAAATGTCCAATTGAAGATACAGACCATAGAGGATTTAGACCGTCGCGTAATCGGTCCGATATATAACGCCTTACAGACGTGGGAAGAGCCTGTGGCTATCGCCGTACTGCCCGACCACCCTACCCCGTGTGCCATTCGGACGCATACCAACACGCCAGTTCCCTTCCTGATTTATAAGCCGGGAGCAACGCCTGATGCCGTCTGCTGCTTCGATGAGTTGGCTGTGCGGAACGGCAAATACGGACTATTAGAGAAAGATGAATTTATAAAGGAATTACTGAAATGAGATATTACAGCACGAACCAACAGGCTCCCCTTGCCTCCTTAGAGAAAGCGGTCGTAAAAGGATTGGCAGAAGACAAGGGGCTTTATATGCCCGAACGTATCCGGCAACTGGATGCTGCCGTTATCCGAAACATGCAGAACCAATCGTTCCAAGAGATTGCCTGCACCGTAGCGAATGCCTTCTTCGGAGAGGATATCGAGCGGGACAGGCTCGACCAAATCGTATGCGATACGCTGTCGTTCGATACACCGGTCGTCCCAGTCACCGATAATATCTTCAGTCTGGAACTGTTCCACGGTCCGACATTGGCATTCAAAGATGTCGGCGCGCGCTTCATGGCACGGCTGTTAGGCTACTTTATTCACAAGGAGGGATTGACTGAAGTGAACGTCTTGGTCGCTACCTCCGGTGATACAGGCAGCGCGGTTGCCAATGGCTTCTTAGGCGTGGAGGGTATCCATGTGTATGTGCTCTACCCCAAAGGGAAAGTCAGTCCGATACAAGAGTGCCAATTCACTACGCTGGGACAAAACATCACGGCGTTAGAGATAGACGGTACGTTCGATGATTGCCAGGCTTTAGTCAAAGCGGCGTTTATGGACGAACGGCTGAACGCCCACATGAAGCTGACCTCCGCCAACTCCATCAATGTCGCCCGGTTTCTGCCGCAGTCCTTTTATTACTTCAATGCCTACGCGCAGATGGCGCGGATGGGTAAGGCAGACGACCTGACCATCTGCGTACCGAGCGGAAACTTCGGCAACATCACGGCCGGACTCTTTGCCCAACGAATGGGACTCCCCGTCAAGCATTTCATTGCCGCAAACAACAGCAACGATGTCTTCTTGGAGTATCTCCAGACTGGCGTTTATACTCCGCGCGCGTCCCAACAGACGATTGCCAATGCCATGGATGTCGGTGCGCCCAGCAACTTCGCCCGCATATTGGACCTTTACAGCCATAGCGACAATGTGCATGACGAGATATGCCGGCACATCTCCGGCGCACGATTCTCGGATGAAGAGATAGCCACGACGATTCGCAACGTGTACCGGGAGACGGGCTACCTGCTGGACCCGCACGGCGCATGCGGTTATCAGGCATTGGCAGACTACCTTCCGGCCGGAAGCGGCTGTGGCGTATTCTTGGAGACTGCCCATCCGGCAAAATTCAAAGATACGATAGACCGTATATTAGGTAAGGAGATTGAAATCCCCGCGAAGCTGAAGGCTTTCATGCAGGGCGAGAAGCAGAGCATCGAGCTGTCCAACCAATTCGACGACTTCAAAGCCTTCTTACTGCAACAATGATAAACGAAGACTATTACATCTCCCGGCTGGAAAAGAAAGGAGTCAAGCCCACGGCATTGCGTCTGTTGATTCTGCGCACGATGATGGACACACCGATTGCTGTTTCCTTAAGCGACTTATGCGAACGATTGGGCACAGTAGATAAGTCCACCATATTCCGTACCCTGACTCTTTTCCTTTCCCGGCACGTGATTCACGCCATCGAAGACGGGAGCGGCTCGTTGAAGTATGAAGTATGTTCCAGCGAATGCAGCTGCTCGATTGACGACATGCACACGCACTTCTACTGCGAGCGCTGCCACCGGACCTTCTGCTTCAAGAACATCCAGATTCCGCTCATCCACCTCCCCGAAGGCTTCACGATGCAAAGCATCAACTACATGGTCAAGGGCATCTGCGCGGATTGTGCCGCCATACCCGCCGCCCAAGAATAATCACCACGCCTACCCTCTATCCCCGACTGAGCACCGAAATTCTGCCCTTCCGGCAGGACAATAGGATTACCCTGCTATGGTAATTGGATTCCCACGCCGTGAGAGCTACATTCCCTCGCCGAGGGAGGCATGTTACCACGCCGTGGGAATCGGATTACCAAATTAGGGGAGCCATTTTGGTAATCCGTAAGGCTGATGCCTCCTGCCCAACTTTCCACAAAAGACAAGTAAAAAGAGATGTATTTCCCCTACTCTAAATTAGATTTTCTTTAGAATTTATTATCTTTGCAACATTCGCTTATAAATAATAAGGGCTATTATGATGACGGGAATTAAGAATCTGATATTCGACTTCGGAGGGGTTTTAATAAATATCGACCGCGCCGCGTGGCGGAGAGCCTTTCAGCAATTAGGAATCGACAGTATCCATGAAAGCGTATTGGAAGACTACCAGCAAACAGAACTTTACCGGCAATTGGAGTCCGGCAACATCTCGGCGGCGGCATTCCGTGCCAGTATGCGCCGCCTGACCGAACAGCCGCTGACCGACCAACAAATCAACGAGGCATGGACCGCGATGCTGACCGACATCCCCTCTTATAAATTAGATTGGTTGCTGAAACTGCGCGGGCAATACCACATCATGCTGCTCAGCAACACCAACAGCATCCATTGGCAATGGGCGGTACAGAACCGCTTCCGCTATAAAGGGCACGAAGTCGATGACTTCTTCGACCGCATATACCTCTCTTACGAACTGCACATGCAAAAGCCCGACGTCGAAATCTTCAAATACGTCCTTGCCGATTCGATGATAGAAGCAGGCGAGACATTCTTCATTGACGATTCGCCTGCCAACTGCAAAGCCGCCGAGGGGCTCGGCATCCACAGCTACTGCTGCCCGTCAGGGTCGGATTGGACATTCCTGTTCAAAGAAGAGGATTAAGCCTGCCATGCCAGATAATCCTCGAATGTCCTGCCCTCCAGATTCGGAATCACACGATACGCCTTGCCCTGCAATGCCTCGGCGGGATTGGTCGTGCTGAGTGCAATAACGCGCATCCCGGCATCATTACCGGCTTGTATCCCGGCAAATGAATCTTCGAACACCAGACACTCCTCCGGCTTCCTGCCCAAGTCCTGCGCCGCCAACCGGTAACACATCGGATTCGGCTTCCCTTTCGTAATGCGATTCGCCGAGACGATGGTATCGAACAAACCCTCCATAACAGGCAATTCATGGAAAGCGTGCGCCAGCTTCTTATCGTCCGAGCTGGTCACCAACCCAATCTGCACGCCATGTTCCTTCAGCATTCGCACGAACTCGAACGAACCGGGCATCGGTGGCATCGGCATATGCCAATCGAAGTGATTGGACTCTGCGATGATTTGCTCCTTCTCCGCTTCCGGCCGGTCAGCGAAGTACTTCCCTATAAGGCCCTGAATCGTTGTTCCTTTGATATGCGAGGCGAAATTCGGGATGCCCGTATGGTAACGTTCGCCCATCTCGTTCCAGAACACATCGTAGAGCTTTTCGGTATCTGCCAAGACACCGTCGAAATCAAATAGTGCCGCATTTAGCTTCATTATCTTTATACTTTAATCTATGAACAACAAAGGCAGCCCATATTTCTACGGACTGCCTATTCATCTTAAAACACAAATATAACCGTAATTATTTAATATTCGGATTCAACTTGTTCCATTCTGATACCGGAGGAAGAACGCCCATAGCGATTACTTCGTCACGCAATTCGCAGAGGTGAGCATAGCTCTTGTCCAAAGCAGCCTGCTCTTCCGGAGTTCCGTTCAAAGCCGCGCAGTGGCAACCATCCTTGTCGATTGAAGTTTCCCAAGCCATCATGATGTGGTCGTACTTGTCGTTTGAAACATAAGTACCAGCCGGCCAACGGAATGCCTTACCACCCATAGCTGCTGCAATCATTTCGATAGAAACGTATGACGGGCTCTGGAATGAAGAACGACCGCGCAATGCAATGATGTTCGCACCACCCTTAGTTACCTTCTGCTGGATTTCTGCCCATTGCTCAGTAGTCAAAGCATCAGTTCCGATGATATCGGTCAACGGCTTGCCATTTACCTTTGCAGTAGAAGCAAATACAGCCATCTGTTCGCCGTGGCCACCGTATGTACGGCAATTCTCAACTGCATCCGGAGATACATGGAAGTGCTTAGCCAATTCGCTGCGCAGACGAGTTGAATCCAAACCAGCCAACGTAGTAACCTGCCCCGGTTTCAAACCAGAATATAATAATGTAATCAAACCAGTAATATCAGCCGGGTTGAAGATGATTACGATGTGCTTAACATCTGGGCAATATGCCTTAACGTTCTTACCGAACTCTTCAGCAATAGCAGCATTACCTTTCAGCAAATCCTCACGCGTCATACCTGCTTTACGAGCAGCACCACCCGAATTAACGATATATTTAGCACCGGTCAATGCCTCTTTGATGTCTGAAGTAAAAGTAATATTCACGCCTTCAAAACCGCAGTGGAATAATTCTTCAGCTACTCCTTCCAAACCCGGAGCGTACGGATCGTACAGACAGATGTTCGGAGTCAGACCCATCATAATTGCCGTCTGAGCCATATTAGACCCGATCATGCCGGCAGCACCTACAATAGTAAGTTTTTCGTTTGTTACAAATTCCATAATGCTTTATGTTTTTAATTGTTGTTACGTGCAGAACGGGAGCTTATCCCTTCCTGCCTTGATTATTTTAGCGCAAAAATAGCAAATTATTTAGAGCCGATTTCATTTTTCCGAGAAAAGTTTTCATCTTTGGCGACGATTTCGGAAAATAACTCAAGAGATAGCTGAAGATAACTCAAGACTTAGCCGGAGATAACTCAAGAGATAGCTGAAGGTAACTCAAGAGATAATTTTACGATAATCCGTATTTTTAAATTTATTATTCCATATATGATAAACAAAGAGGGTACTAAAATGAAGTATTGGCTGGAGGCTGCACGCCCCAAAACGCTTCCGGCTTCAATAAGTCCGGTTATTGTCGGTTGTGCATTGGCATTCCGTGACGGGGCATTCCAATGGATTCCGGCAATTCTCTGCCTGCTCGTCGCATTATTAGCACAAGTGGCCAGTAATTTTGCCAATGATTATTTTGATTATAAGAAAGGGGCGGACGGAGCTGACCGTTTGGGACCGGAACGGGCGGTAGCACAAGGATGGATTGCTCCCGAATCGATGTTGAAAGGTACGTTCCTCACATTAGGATTGGCTTGCCTTTGCGGGTGCGGCCTGCTCTTCTTTGCCGGCTGGAAACTTGTTTTCGTCGGCATTGCGATAGCTCTTGGCGTATTAGCCTATTCTGCGGGTCCGTTTCCGCTGGCTTATCGCGGATTAGGGGATATCTGCGTGCTTTTGTTCTACGGCATTATTCCCGTATGCTTCACTTATTACGTACAGGCGCTGCAATTCACTTGGTTGACACTGATTTTATCCATTTCGGTAGGATTGCTCTCCGTCAATATCCTGATTGTAAATAATTATCGGGATTACCGGCAAGACAAAGCCGCGAATAAGCGCACAACGATAGTTCTCTTCGGACGACGCTTCGGTCGTATCGTCTATTTGCTGAATGGATTCATCGCCCTCCTGCTGGTTTGTCCGCTTTTGATGCAAGTAGAATTATGGATGCAATGCCTCTTCGCACTCTATTTCGTCCTCTTCATCGCGACTTGGCAAGAGATGCGCCGCAACGAAGGCCGTGCTTTAAACCGTACATTGGGACACACCGCCCGCAATGTCTTTCTCTTCTCCCTATTGATGGCAGGATTTCTCTATATTTATTAAGTAGCTGGTAGTTAGTAGTTAGAGGTTAGTAGTAGTGGAACCTTGACCTACTAACTACTAACTACTCACTACTCACTACTCACTACCAACTCCCCGATTACAACATCGGCATCGTCTGTTCTGCCGTCTGCATACACCGTTCGATATCGGCTTTCGTCCCGGAGAAAGGACCCATTGCCTCCAACTTCAATGTCGAGATAGCTGCAGCAAACTTTCCGGATTCCTCTATGCCCATCCCTTTTGCCCGGCAATAAAGGTAACCTGTCATATAAGTATCCCCGCAACCCGTAGCATCGACCGTCTCTTTCGGCTTATAGGCAGGTATCAAATAGAAGTTTGTCCCATCATATATAATCGAACCATTGCTTCCCAATGTCAACAGAACCTCTTTTACTCCCCAGTCATGCAGCTCTTTTGCCGCCTTTTCGACATCATTCGTACCCGTCAACGCCAAGGTTTCCTGCTCATTTGCCTTCAAGAAATATACATATTGTAAGAAGTCGCGCTTCTGTGCCCAATCAACAGCATACACATCCCTGTTCCGTACTTCCCGAAGATAACCCTGCGAATCAATAGATATACGCCCTTTGCCGGACAAATACTTCACCACCTCCAGCGAAAAGTCATCTGCCAACAAACTCCCTAAATGAAAAATATCTGCTTCTATATCCTTTAAATAATCAATCGTGAACGGATCCGCTTTTGCCAAAACCCGTTGTGTACGATTATCCTGATTCTCACCATAAATATTCTCAAAGTAAACCGATTCACGGCTTGGCATGACCTCTACTCGGATACCTAACTGGCGCAATTCCTCGACAACGTGCATATCCTCCTGTCCTAATGCCGTTATCAGCGCATAATTGATATCGTCGAATTGTCGAATCGCATGAGAAAAATAATAAGAAGTTCCACCCGGCATATGAGCGGTCTTTTTGGGGGTAACAATCTTGTCGTGTGTAATATGTCCTATGCAACAAAGTTCGTATCTATTCATATTTCTTCCTTATTTTAGGGTGGCAAATGTAGAAAAAGTATTTTGAGAATACAAACAAAAAGAGACTGAACTCCTCCCGAGCCAGTCTCTTTTGCAGGTTTTCTATAGGTATTATCTTTTAAGGCAAAAAGATTGTTTAGGTTATCTGGCTGCAAAGATGCAGCTTTCAAATTTACTATCCAAATAAAAAAACATATTCTACAACATATTTTTCGTCAAAATAAAGGAAAAAAGACAGAATCTTATCTTTACAGGCTCCAATACTCTAACGTTTGTATGCGATGTCGATAAATGCCCTTCACATCTCCTAACACAGCAGGTCCCTTAACCAAGGACAGGAAATAAGATTCGTCCAACGTAATATAATCCTTATGAGGGACAGCAACGACTATTGCATCATAAGGTCCTTCCGGCTGTTCCGACAAACGGATATGATATGCATGCCATACTTCTTCGGCTGAAGCCAACGGGTCCACCACATCAACTAATGCCCCGAAGTCCTCAAACTCATGAATCATATCTACCACTTTCGAATTCCGTATATCGGAAACATTCTCTTTAAAGGTAATTCCCATAATCAATACCCTTGCACGCAGGATATTCTTCCCTAACGAGATGACCTTTTTGACTATCTTTTTACCAATATACCGCCCCATCGAATCGTTTACGAAGCGACCGGAATTAATCATCTTCGGATGGTATTGCAATTCTTTTGCTTTATGTACCAAATAATATGGGTCAACGCCTATACAATGCCCGCCGACCAATCCCGGCGAGAAATGAAGGAAATTCCATTTCGTACCAGCGGCTTCCAATACATCATACGTATTGATTCCCATCCGGTCGAATATAATCGAAAGTTCGTTCATCAAGGCGATATTCACGTCCCGTTGCGTATTCTCGATAATCTTGGCAGCTTCCGCTACCTTTATATTAGGAGCTATATGTAATCCGGCTTGCGTTACCCATTGATAAACTTCCCGAATCTCGCGGGTCGCCTCTTCGTCACAGCCGGAAACAATCTTCACCGTATTCTGAAGTGTATGTATTTTATCACCCGGATTTATCCGTTCCGGAGAATAACCATACTTGAAATCAACGCCGGCATGCAACCCAGACAATTGTTCCAACAACGGCACACAGTCCTCTTCCGTACAGCCCGGATAAACAGTCGATTCATAGACTACATAGTCTCCTTTCTTCAAGACACGTGCCACCGTCCGCGTCGCAGAAAGCAATGGCGACAGGTCCGGTTCGTTATGTTGGTCTATCGGCGTAGGGACAGCAATGATATAAAAGGAGGCTTCAGCCAATTCTTTTTCCGATGAAGTGAACCGGATATCCTTACCTTCGAACACATCCGAAGCCAATTCCCCGCTCGTATCTATATGCTGACGCAGCTTCTCCAACCGCTTCTCATTAATATCAAAGCCTATCACGGACAAATGCTTTGCCAATTCCATGGCAATCGGTAAGCCGACATATCCCAAGCCAACCAATGCTATCTTCTTTCTTTTACTTAACAAATCCTGGCTTATTGTACCCGTACACATATTATTCCTTAATTATACTGTTCAAAAAGACCATGCCTCCCTGTTGACCGTAGCCTCCATACGATTCTCCACCTCATTAGGCAGCGTGGAAAAGAAGTCAATTTGAGTAACCTTCTCTACACTATCGACCGGAACCATCAAGCTCTGCAACGTCGTCTTCCCATAGTCCCGGTTCTCAAATAGAAAGCCTACCGCCTCATACCGATTATCCTGAATCATGCAGACGACTTTATAGAATTGCTTCGGAATGGCTACCCGGTTCTTTCCCAACCGCTTCAAATCCGAAGAAAGGATAGGGCCCGTCGCTATCAGTAAAACCCCATTGTCTGTTGCCCACATGCGGCATTGCTCCTCTAAATCTTTCCAAATGCCCCGATTCAGTCCCGGTTTCTGCGGGACGATATTGCTCAAGTAAAAAGACTCCCGCATGGACTTTGCCGACCATTTCATATCGCCCGCCGGAGCCAAATGCCCACGGTCGTATCCGGTACGGGTATAATCGCCATTCTCTGCAGACGCCCCTTTCACCTGAGGGTCGCGCACGAACTTATTCGAACGTTCATTTTTCTTGCTCTTTGCCTCTTCCCGCGTCAATACATAAGCCACCCAATTGGCTACCCGATAATCCGAATTATACGAGACCGTATATCCTTCGTGCCGGATAATTTGTTGGGTCACCTTGCCCAAACAAGAAGGCAACTCGGCATTCTGCGGCATTTCCAACAGAGCCGTTTCTTTCGGTTCCGGCTTGCTCTTGAGCGATTCCGAAATAGCCTCCGCCCTCTTCTGCAGCTCCTTTTGCGTTGGGAGTTGCTCTTTCAGCTCCTCCCCTATTCGGGATATCGTCGTCTCCTTCTTTCCCCAATCCCATTTATCCAAATAAGGAGAAAGCACCTGATAAGCATATAGTACAGCCGAAGCAATCACGACGACAAAGCACGCCGCATAAAAGCCATGCTTCAAAGAAGTCAGCCATTTCGCCTCCTTCTTCGTACCTCTCTTTCTTCCGGCAGCCGATGCTCTTCTTTTCTTTGCCATATTAAAACAAAAAAGTCCGTATAGACTTTTCTTTACGAAACGTATATACAGACAGTTATTCGCTGTGCGCGGAATGAGATTCGAACTCACACGCCGAAACCGGCACTACCCCCTCAAAGTAGCGTGTCTACCAATTTCACCATCCGCGCTTACACCTAATGGTGTGCCCAGAACAGGACTCGAACCTGCACGACCGCAAAGCCACTCGCACCTGAAACGAGCGCGTCTACCAATTCCGCCACCTGGGCAATCACTACATAAAGAAAGAGCGGAAGACGGGACTCGAACCCGCGACCCTAACCTTGGCAAGGTTATGCTCTACCAACTGAGCTACTTCCGCGATTACGGGTGCAAAGGTAGGCATATTTTTGAAATCTCCAAACCTTTCGCCTGCTTTTTTATCATCCTATCCTTCTTTTTCCTTTTTCCTAATAAAGACACGCCGCACGAACCTACCCATTCATCTGCCCCATTCATATAATAAAAAAGTTCCCGATATAATGATAAAAAGCCAAACCCTCCATTAGATAAAGTTGCGAACATTAGTATATAAAATTATTATCACGACGTGAAATATATGTTTCACGTCGTGGAATATATATTTCACGCTATGAAATTCATATTTCACGACGTGATAATAACTTTTCCTACAAATAAAGCCGACTTTTTCTCTCGTTGCATTGAACTTTTTCATAGAAAGTAAATGGAATTTTAGCCACGTTATAAAAGGAAAACTGTACCTTTGCAAAGAACTAAAAAGTATATTGGGTATGAAATGGTGGATGCTTTTATTTTGTTTGCTTTCCGCTCCGCTTTCGGCGCAACGGTGGATGCACGGCGTGTTGTTGGGCGGGGGGCGTCGGATTCACGCATAACTTGAAGGTGAATCCGGGATACGATGAGTACGACCGGGAAGGGTTTATATATAATGATACATTCGATTATACCCTCTATCTTGGCTATCGTTTCCGCTTTATCCTGCCAAAGAACGAGCGCGTTTTCTTCGATACGGATGCCACGTTCCGCTACAATAAACTGGGTGTGCATCGTTATTATTACCCGGAAAATACGCCGGGAGAAAGAGACTATATGCGTACCATCCGCAACGGGCACGGGCAATTCTCGCTTCCCCTCTCGGTGAATTACCACTTGGTGAAAGGCTTGTACGCCGGCGTAGGCGTGGAACCTGTGCTGGATATCAGTACCTATTCGCCGGGCGATATGCCTTTCTTCTATTTTAATTTTGACTTGCCGGTCCATGTGAAGGTGGGTTATACAATAAATAAGAAGGTGGACATTGCGTTAATCTACCGCTACGGGGTCTTTAATACGATAAATGACTCGAAAGACCCCAAAGCTTATCTGGATGGCAATCTTTCCGACCTAAGCCTGTCCATCTTCGTGCCTTTTGTAGCGAAATAAAGTGTCCTTGTTTAAGGGAGTTCGGAGAGTTATAGATTGTCATTCTCCGCAATCTTCCGTCTGAGGCGCAGGAGGTCTAATGAGAGAGAATCGACGCTTTTCTGCAGACTCTTTATCCTTTTGCGAAGTTCCCTGTTTTGCTTTCTCAATTCCTTTGCACTGATTATTTCGCGGAGCTCTTCATCAGTCCGTTTCTCTTCCTCAGCCTCTATTCCGCGAGCTTGGATGATTAAGTTCAACCGTTTGAGCTGCGTTTTCAATTCATCCGCCCTGATAATCTCCTTTAGCTCCTCATCGCTCCGTGTCTCCTCTATTCCACGAACCTGAATAACAGTTTGAAGCCGCCGGATTTCACCTTTCAGCTTCAGCGCCTGCCGTTCCCATGAATTCGCATCGGAGTCCTTTATTTCATCCAACAGGCTTTCCAGTTCGCCGAGGCGTTGCATCTTTTTGGCATAATAGTCTTGACGCTCTTTGTCATACTTCTTGAATCGCTCGATGAGCAGTTTCAAGCGGGCAATCTCCACATCTTTCGGGTCTTCGAATAACTGTTTGTTCAACATCCTTTTGTCCTCCTTTGAATCGTCCTATCCTTTTACTTTAACTCTTCCAATTCCATTGTCTGCTCTGTCCACAAATCCATCGCCTCCGCGAGCGATTGCTTCAACTCGGAATAACGGGTATAAAGCGACGTGTCTGCTGCCCCTTCAGGTGTAGCCAATTGCTCTTCGATGCCGTGAATTGCTGTTTCGAGCTCCTCGATTTTCTTTTCCGACTCAGCAATGGCACGCTCCAGCTTCTTCACCTGCCGGTTCTGTTCCTTCCGCGCTTCATAGGAGAGCTTGTTTTGCGTAGGAAGCTCTTCCGCAGGAGCCGCCGTGTCCGTTACCTTCTGGCTGCGTTCCAATTCCTGCAAGCTCTCCATCTTTTTCTTTTCCAAGAAATCGTATATGCCGCCCAAGTGCTCGACAACCCTCTTATTCCCGAACTCATACACCTTTTCTACCAATCCGTCCAAAAACTCGCGGTCGTGCGAAACGACAATTACCGTCCCGTCAAAATCCTTCAACGCATTCTTCAATACATCTTTCGAACGCATATCCAAGTGGTTGGTCGGCTCGTCCAAGATTAACAGGTTGACCGGTTCCAACAGCAGGCGAATCATTGCCAAGCGGCTCCGTTCACCTCCCGACAACACCTTGACCTTCTTTTCCGATGCTTCGCCACCAAACATGAATGCTCCCAGAATATCGCGTATCTTCGTACGGATATCACCCTGAGCCACATAATCGACCGTATCGAACACCGTCATATTCTCATCTAACAGCTGCGCTTGGTTCTGTGCGAAGTAACCGATTTTCACGCCATGCCCCAGTTTTAATGTCCCTTCATAGGGAATCTCGTTCATGATACACTTCACCAACGTAGATTTACCCTCACCATTCTTCCCGACGAAAGCTACTTTCTCGCCACGCCGGATAGTAAAGTTGACATGCTCGAATATCAAATGGTCGCCATAACTCTTTGCGACCTCTTCGGCAATGACCGGATAAGAACCGGAATGCGGTGCAGGTGGGAACTTCAGGTTCAGCATGGCCGTATCCACCTCGTCCACTTCGATGCGCTCAATCTTTTCCAATTGTTTAATACGGGACTGTACCTGAGTAGACTTCGTCGCCTTATAACGGAAACGCTCGATGAAAGCCTCTGTATCGGCAAGTTTCTTCTGCTGGTTCTCGTAAGCTCGCAGCTGTTGTTCGCGCCGTTCCTTGCGCAATACGACATATTCGGAGTATTTTACCTTATAATCATAGATATGTCCCAACTCGATTTCAATGGTCCGTGAGGTCGTATTGTCGATAAACGCCCGGTCGTGCGAAACCAATATGACCGCATTGGCCCGTGTCGCAATAAAATTCTCCAACCATTGGATAGACTCAATATCCAGATGGTTGGTCGGCTCATCAAGCAACAATACATCCGGCCGACGCAGCAACAGCTTTGCCAATTCGATACGCATACGCCATCCTCCGCTGAACTCGCTGGTAGGACGGTCGAAATCCTCCCGCGCAAATCCCAATCCTAACAACGTCCGTTCCAATTCGGCATGATAATTATTCCCGCCTGCCATCTGAAATTGCTCGGACAAGTGGGTCACTTGGTCGATAATCTTATGGTAAGCTTCCGATTCGTAGTCGGTACGTTCAGCCAACTGAGCGTTTAGATTGTCTATTTCTCTTTCCATTTCATGGATTCGGTCGAATGCCAGTTCCGCCTCTTCCCGTACGCTCCTTGTATCTTTCAGTTGCATCTGTTGAGGCAAATAGCCGATAGTCGTCTCTTTCGGAATGCTAACGGTCCCGTTAGTAGGCGATTGGAGCCCAGCCAGAATCTTCAACAGAGTAGATTTTCCTGCCCCGTTTTTCCCGACCAAAGCAATCCTGTCTTTTTTATTTATGACAAAAGAAACATCATCGAATAGCGTGAATCCGCCAAACTCAACTTGTAAGTTTTCAACTGAAATCATAATTATTTTCTTTAAAATGCGCCGCAAAGATACAACAGATTAAAGATTTTTTCTACCTTCGCACTCAATAACACATTAATAATTTGTAGCCATGAAGAAAAAAAGTTTTACATTAGTTGTCGCTGCCGCCCTTGCAGGTAGCATGACATTCACATCATGTATCGGTTCATTCGGTCTGACGAATAAACTGCTGAATTGGAACCACAGTATTGATAGCAAATTCGTAAACGAGCTTGTATTCATTGCTTTCCACATCATTCCGGTTTATGAAATCTCGTGCCTTGCCGATATTTTGGTAATTAATTCCATCGAATTCTGGAGCGGAAGCAATCCGGTGGCTGATGTCGGTACGGTTAAATCCGTCGATACAGAGAACGGAACTTATATGGTTGAAACGAAAGCCGACGGTTATCATATCGAAAAGGAAGGCGAAGAGGATACCGCTGTCGATTTAGTCTATAACCAAGAGGACAATTCCTGGAATGTAACGGCTAACGGCGAAATGCACAAGCTGCTGAAGTATAACAACGATAAAGAAGTCGTAATGTATCTGCCCGACGGTCAGGAAATGAATGTCGAGTTGAGCCAGGCTGGTGCGTTAGCTTTCCAGCAAGTAGCACAAGGCTATGCATATTATGCTGCTCGTTAAAATAATCCTTCAATAAAATGAGATAAGACCAAGATGTTTGCCTGTTTTTGACATCTTGGTCTTATTTTGATTTAGCACTTCTTTTATCATCGAATCTACCTTGATGCTTAATTTATATATAAACGGAATAATATGAAATACTCCATTAACACAATTCTCCTATGTAGTCTGCTAAGTTGCGGAACGATTTACCCGCCAAACCTCTTTGCAGAAAACACAACGCAAGTGCAAACCCTTCCTTATTGGAAAGATATACAGACGGTGTCTGTCAATAAAGAATATCCGAGGAGCTCGTTTATGACTTATCCGGATAAGGCGACAGCGCTCTCCTTCCGATATGAGAAAAGCCCTTATTACCAATTGTTGAACGGTACTTGGAAATTCTACTTTGTCGATTCTTATAAAGAGCTTCCGGAGAATATTACGGACCCTTCTCTTAGTACGGATTCATGGCATGATATTACGGTTCCCGGCAATTGGGAACGGCAAGGCTTCGGTGTGGCGATTTACACGAATCATGGTTATGAATTCAAAGCAAGGAATCCGCAGCCGCCATTATTGCCGGAAGAGAATCCCGTGGGGGTTTATCGACGGGATATCGAAGTGCCGGCTGATTGGAACGGCAGGGACATTTATCTGCATGTCGGCGGAGCAAAGTCCGGCATGTATGTGTATTTGAACGGACAAGAGGTAGGTTATAGCGAGGATTCAAAGAACCCGGCAGAGTTCCTTATCAATAAATATGTAAAACCGGGGAAGAATGTACTTACTCTGAAGATATACCGTTGGAGTACGGGTTCCTATCTGGAATGTCAGGACTTTTGGCGGGTCAGCGGTATCGAACGGGATGTTTATTTGTGGTCTCAGCCGAAAGAGGCCATCCAAGACTTCCACGTCGTGTCCTCTTTGGATGATTCCTATAAGAATGGCGTATTCCGGTTGGCAATTGATTTGAAGAATCATCATACAACAGCCAAGCAGCTGAATGTCTCTTACGATTTGTTGGATAAATCGGGAAAGAGCGTGGCTTCGGAGTCGTCGGATATTTGGGTCAGTCCGGACCGTTATGCGACTGCTTCGTTTAAGGCAACGCTTCCTGATGTCGCCGCTTGGAGTGCGGAGATTCCAAATCTATATACGATGTTGATGACGGTCAAAGCGGACGACAAAATCGTGGAGGTGGTTCCTTTCCATGTGGGATTCCGGCGGATAGAAATCGTTGAGACCAACGAAATAGCCGGGAATGGCAAACCCTATCCGGTATTGTTGTTCAATGGCAAACCAATTAAGTTCAAAGGGGTCAATATCCATGAGCATAATCCGGTGACGGGGCATTACGTGACGGAAGAGATTATGCGCAAAGACTTCGAGCTGATGAAGAAGAACAACCTGAATGCCGTGCGCTTGGCCCATTATCCGCAGGACAGAAAGTTCTACGAGCTGTGCGACGAGTATGGACTGTATGTGTATGATGAGGCGAATATCGAATCGCATGGCATGTATTATAATCTGCGTAAGGGAGGCACGCTCGGAAATAATCCGGAATGGCTGAAACCGCACATGGATAGGACCATGAATATGTACGAGCGGAACAAGAACTATCCCTGCGTTACGATTTGGTCGTTAGGCAATGAGGCGGGCAATGGCTATAACTTCTACCAGACCTACCTTTATATAAAGGGTAAAGAGCAGGGAAACATGAACCGGCCGGTCAACTACGAACGCGCATTGTGGGAATGGAACACCGATATGTACGTCCCACAGTATCCGGACGCGAATTGGTTTGAAGAGATTGGCAAGGCAGGGAGCGACCGTCCTGTCGTTCCTTCGGAGTATGCTCATGCCATGGGCAATTCGACTGGTGCGTTGCTCGACCAATGGCAGGCGATTTATAAATATCCTAATCTGCAAGGCGGATTTATCTGGGACTGGGTAGACCAAGGTTTCTTGGAGAAGGATGAGAACGGCGTGCCTTATTACGCTTATGGCGGGGATTATGGCGTGAATGCCCCCAGCGATGGCAACTTCATGTGCAATGGGTTGGTTAGCCCGGACCGTACGCCGCATCCGGCAATGGCGGAGGTGAAGTATGTCCATCAGAACGTCGCGATTACGGCAAAGGATTTGGCGAATGGCAAGTTCGAGATATTTAACCGCTTCTACTTCAAGAACCTCAAAGACTATATGATTTCTTACGAAGTGAAGGCGAATGACAAAATCATCCGGGGCGGGAAGGTTTCATTGGACATCGCTCCGCAAACGTCCCAAGAGTTTAATGTAAATGTCGGAGGGCTTAAACCGAAAGCCGGCGTAGAGTATTTCGTGAACTTCTTCGTCACGTCAACGAAAGCGGACGGATTGGTTCCTGCCGGGCATGATATTGCGCAGGAGCAGTTCCGTTTGCCTATCGAACCGCTCGATACGAAGCTGAAGACCTCCGGTCCCAAGCTGACGGTCGGTACGTCGGACGATGAATTGACGGTCTCCTCTTCGCGGGTCCGCTTCGTCTTTAACAAACAGACGGGATTGGTGACCTCTTATCAGGTGAATGGTACGGAATATTTCAGCGAGGGCTTCGGCATACAACCGAACTTCTGGCGCGGACCGACGGATAATGACTATGGAAACGGCCAGCCGAAGCGCGAACAGGTGTGGAAGCAGAGCAGTAGGGATTTTCATGTCTCGGATGCCTCGGTTGAGCTGCAGGATGACAATGCGGTGATGACGGTGAACTATTTGCTTCCGGCTGGCAATCTCTATATCCTGCGTTATACGGTATATCCGAGCGGTGCGGTGCATGTTGCGGCACACTTCACCTCGACGGAGATGAAAGAGGCGGAGACCGAAATATCGGAAGCGACCCGCACGGCGACCTTTACTCCGGGACGCGACGCGGCACGCAAGGAAGCTTCGAAGTTGACTGTCCCGCGTATCGGCGTGCGCTTCCGTCTCCCGGCGCAAATGAACCAAGTGACCTACTTCGGACGTGGACCGATGGAGAATTATTGGGACCGCAAGGCAGGCTCGATGGTGGGGTTATACCAATCAACTGCCGAAGAGATGTACTTCCCTTACGTCCGTCCGCAAGAGAATGGGCATCATACCGACACCCGCTGGGTCTCTCTCCTCTCGGCAAAGGATAAGGGACTGAAGATTGTTGCAGACGAGCTTATCGAGTTCAATGCCCTCAGGAATGCTATCGAAGACTTTGACGATGAGGAGCAGACCTCCCTGCCGCGCCAGTGGCCGAACTTCACGCCGGAGCAAATCGCTAACCATAACGAAGCGGAGGCGAAGAACGTATTGCGCCGCCAGCATCACATCAATGATGTCGTTCCGCGCAACTTCGTCGAGGTGTGCATCGACCTGAAGCAGCAGGGCGTTGGGGGCTATGACAGTTGGGGCGCACGGCCCGAACCGAAGTATTCGCTCCCCGCGAACCGCGATTACCAATGGGGATTCACCATCCTGCCGGAGTAATCTTCCTACATAATAGAGGATAAAAGCCAAGGCTCATGCGGCGTACAAGCAGATACATACGCCGTGTGAGCCTTTCCTATATTGTGTTCCCTCCCTTCCCTAAGGAGAAAAAGTTTCCTATATGCCTATAAAAAGTTTGAGACATAGTTAGATAAAGTTTCCAATCTAAGTAAGAAATTTTAGATTCACGTCGTGTGCTATATAGAACGCACTGTGTGCTATATAGCATACGACGTGTTCTATATAACACACGACGTCGATTTAATCTTATCTACTTATAAGTATAACTTTACTCCACGAAGCATTGGACTTTTTATCAGCAGTGGGTGAACTTTTTATGCTATGGATGAGGACTGGGCTGCCTGTATATGACTCCTAATCTTTCCTGCCTATTCTTCGTTTCCCCAAAAAGGAATATCTTTGTGAGGCGAATGTAATAGGAAAACATAGAGGACAATATGACAATGACACGAAGGAATTTCATAATCACCCTTGCGGCATCAGCATTGATGCTGCTGCTCGATGCGTGCGGAAGCCGGAAGATGAAGAAGATTTCCCTGCCGGACGATTTCAAAGGACCGCGCGAGCTGGGCAGGCTCTACGGAGTGAAGATTACGCCGGAAGATAATATCTTTCTTTATAATGAAGGGGCGCGTTGGCTGGGCGTCCCGCACCGGATGGGCGGAATGACGAAGAAGGGAGTGGATTGCTCCGGGTTCGTCACTATCATCTATCGGAATATTTACCGGAAGAAGTTGGAACGCAACTCGGCAGATATGCTGAAGAAGAACTGCAAACGGATACGGCGGGGGAAGCTGAAGGAGGGCGACTTGGTCTTTTTCTATACCGGACGCGGACGGAAACGGAAGCCGAACCACGTGGGGATTTACTTGAAAAACAACCGATTCATCCATGCCAGCACTTCGCGGGGCGTCATCGTCAGCAGCCTGAACGAACCCTACTATCTCCGGACATGGATGTGCGGCGGACGGGTGAGATAATAAATTAAGGGCGATGTTGTGTGTAATTCTCCTTTTTCTCGTACCTTTGCACGCAATAAAAAAGTATAAATAAGCATAGAAGAATATGTTGACGCTTAAAATGATTACGGAACAGACGGACAAAGTGATTGCCGGTCTGGAAAAGAAACACTTCGCCAATGCCAAAGAGACGATTGCGCAGGTGTTGGATTTAAATGCAAAAAGACGCAGTACACAGGGTCTATTAGATAGCAATTTGGCTGATGTGAACCGACTCTCGAAGTCTATCGGCGGACTGATGAAGGAGGGGAAAAAGGATGAGGCCGAAGCTGCCAAAAAGCAGGTGGCTGAGATTAAAGAGAAGAACAAGGTGCTGCAGGCAGAGATGGACCAAGCTGCCGAAGAAATGCAGGCGTTGCTCTACACGATACCGAACGTTCCTTATGACGAAGTGCCGGAAGGCGTCGGAGCCGAAGACAATCTGGTCGTAAAGATGGGCGGCATGGAGACCGAGCTCCCGAAAGATGCGCTCCCGCACTGGGAATTGGCAAAGAAATATAACTTAATCGACTTCGATTTGGGCGTAAAGATAACCGGCGCAGGATTCCCGGTATATATCGGACAGGGTGCTCGCTTGCAACGTGCGTTGATTAACTTCTTCTTGGACGAGGCACGCAACTCAGGATACACCGAAGTAATGCCGCCGACGGTAGTGAATGCGGCATCGGGCTACGGAACCGGACAGCTCCCCGACAAAGAGGGACAGATGTACCATTGCAATGTAGACGACCTCTATCTGATTCCGACGGCAGAGGTTCCGGTCACCAATATCTACCGCGATGTCATCTTGGATGAGAAGCAATTACCTATCAAGAACTGCGCTTACACCCAGTGCTTCCGTCGCGAGGCTGGTTCTTACGGGAAAGATGTACGCGGACTCAATCGCCTGCATGAATTCTCGAAGGTCGAACTGGTTCGCATCGATAAGCCGGAGCATTCGAAGCAGTCGCACCAAGAGATGCTGGACCACGTAGAGGGATTGCTGGTTAAATTGGAATTGCCTTACCGCATCTTGCGCCTTTGCGGTGGAGATATGAGCTTCACGGCGGCTATCTGCTACGACTTCGAAGTCTATTCGGAAGCACAGAAGCGTTGGTTGGAAGTAAGCTCGGTATCCAACTTCGATACTTATCAGGCAAACCGCCTGAAATGCCGTTACCGCGACGGAGAGAAGAAGATTCAGCTCTGTCATACCTTGAACGGAAGTGCATTGGCATTGCCGCGCATCGTCGCTGCCTTATTGGAGAACAACCAGACTCCGGAAGGAATCCGCATACCGAAGGCTTTGGTTCCCTACACCGGTTTCGATATGATTAAATAATAGAGTGCCGAGGAAATCATGCAACACTATAACTTCGATGAACTAATCGACCGGCGAAACACCCATTGCGTCAAGTACGACGGCATGGCGGAGGCCTATCCCGGAAAAGAGGGACTGACGCCGCTCTGGGTGGCGGATATGGATTTCAAAACGCCGGACTTTATCGTCAACGCCTTGAAAGCCCGTTGCGAACATCCGATATTCGGCTATACATTCGGGGACGACGACTATTATAATAGCATTACTTCGTGGTTGGTGTACAAATACAACTGGCAAATCCGGCGCGAATGGCTGAGTTATATCCCCGGCATCGTGAAGGGAATCGGCTTCGTCATCCAATGCTTCACGCAACCGGGCGACAAAGTGATTATCCAGCCGCCGGTATATCATCCGTTCCGCTTGGTCCCGACGAACATGAAACGCGAAGTGGTTTATAATCCGCTCAAGCTGGTGGACGGTGCGTATGAAATGGACTTCGAGCAACTGGAATCCATCATCGACGAGAAATGCAAACTGCTTATCCTTTCCAATCCGCATAACCCCGGCGGGATTGTGTGGTCGAAAGAGACGCTCGCCCGGCTGGCATCCATTTGCGCCAAGCACGGGATATTGGTTATCTCCGATGAGATTCACGCCGAGCTGACCTATCCGCCGTTCCGCCACCATCCGTTTGCGTCGGTATCGGAAGAGGCAGCCGGCAACTGCATTGTCTTTATGGCGCCGAGCAAGACATTCAACATTGCCGGGATTGTCAGCTCGTATGCCATTGTGCCGAATGAGCGTATCCGCGAACAGTTCTACGGTTTCTTGGAGGCGGGCGAATTTAATGCCGGGACCATCTTCGCTTATACGGCAACGACGGCGGCTTATACCTACGGAGCGGAATGGTTGCAGCAGATGCGGGCTTACGTCATCGAGAATGTCAACTTCGTCGATGCGTATCTGAAGCAGCATATCCCGCAAATCAAAGCATACATGCCGCAGGCTTCGTTCCTTGTCTGGTTGGATTGCCGGGAATTGGGATTGCCTCAGCCGGAACTGGTCAGCCTGTTCGAGGATAAGGCAAAGCTGGCGTTGAACGACGGCACGATGTTCGGTCCGGGCGGAGAGGGCTTCATGCGCCTCAACGTCGGTTGCCCGCGCTCCGTATTGGAATTCGCCATGAACGCGCTGGAGAAAGCAATCAATAGTCTATAAATAAGGTTTTACTTTTTAATTTTTACTTGAATAACATGAAGATTTCAGCAAACAAATACGTTGCGGTTATATATGACCTGAACGTCGGAGAAGGAGATGAACGCGAATTGATGGAAAAGGCGACCCGCGAAGTGCCTTTGAAGTTCATTTACGGAATGGGAATGATGATTCCGGCATTCGAAGAGGCTTTGATGGGACTGGAAGCGGGCGAGAAGTTCGACTTCAGCATCACGCCGGAGAATGCGTACGGAGAATACAACGAAGAGCATGTACTCGATTTGCCGAAAAGCATCTTCGAGGTGGATGGTAAGTTCGACGCCGAAATGGTACAGGAGGGAAACACTATCCCGATGATGGATGCCAGCGGACAGCGCATCAACGGCTCGGTATTGGAAGTGAAGGATGACGTCGTAGTGATGGACTTCAATCACCCGTTGGCAGGCGAGACGCTGCACTTCACGGGCGAAGTCATCGACGTACACGAACCGACAGCGGAGGAAATCGCGGCATTGACGGCTCCTGCCGGTGGTTGCGGATGCGGATGCGACAGCTGTGGCAGCGGATGTGGCGACCATAATCACGGAGACAGTTGCGGCTGCGGAGGATGCCATTGATGAATACCTTCGGCCATTTATTCCGACTGACCTCTTTCGGTGAATCGCATGGCGCGGGAATCGGCGGCGTAATCGATGGTTGCCCGCCGAATGTCGCGTTGGATTTCGATGCCATCCAGCGGGAATTGAACCGCCGGAAACCGGGGCAGTCGCGCATCACGACCTCACGAAGCGAGGCGGACGAGGTGCAGTTTCTCTCCGGGATTTACGAAGGGAAGACGACCGGCACGCCTATCGGATTCATCGTCTGGAACAAGAACCAGCATTCGGCGGACTATGACAACATCGCCAAGGTGTACCGCCCCTCCCACGCCGACTATACCTACGACATGAAGTACGGCATCCGCGACCCGCGAGGCGGCGGACGTTCGTCGGCGCGGGAAACCATTGCGCGGTGCGTCGCCGGAGCGATTGCGAAGCAGATTCTCGCGCAAGAGGGCATCGACATCAAGGCATATACCTCGCAGGTGGGCAACATCCGGTTGGAAGGCTCGTATAAAGAGTACGACCTGAGCCGCATCGAAGAGAATGCCGTCCGTTGTCCCGACCCGGAAAAAGCGGCGCAGATGGAGGAGTTGATTTTCCGCATCAAGGGCGAAGGCGATACCATCGGAGGCGTGATAACGGGCGTGATTACCGGCGTTCCGGCAGGATTGGGCGAGCCGGTCTTCGGCAAGCTCCACGCGGAGTTGGGCGCGGCAATGCTTTCCATCAACGCTGTAAAAGGGTTCGAGTATGGCGACGGATTCGACGCGGCGCACTATCGGGGCTCCGAGCGCAACGATATTTTCTTTAATGACAATGGGCGCATCAATGTCCGGACCAACCATTCCGGAGGCATACAGGGCGGCATCTCCAACGGACAGGATATTTACTTCCGCGTCGCCTTCAAGCCGGTCGCCACACTCCTGAGAGAGCAAGAGACGGTGGATAGGGAGGGGAACGATACGGTCCTGAAAGCCCGCGGCCGTCATGACCCCTGCGTATTGCCACGCGCGGTCCCCATCGTCGAGGCGATGGCTGCCATGACCATTTTGGATTTCCTGTTGATAAATAGGGCATATAAATAAAACCGGAAGGGATGCCGACGTACACCAGCATCCGTTCCCGGTTTATTTTTGGATGCCCACGTACGCCAGCATCCATTTTCGGACTATTTTTGGATGCCCGCGTACACCAGCATCCGTTCCCGAATTTTTCTTGGATGCCCGCGTACGTCAGCATCCATTTTCGGATTATTTTTAGATGCCCGCGTACGCCAGCATCCAATTTTGAATTATTTTTGGATGCCCACGTATGCCAGCATCCAATTTTGAATTATTTTTGGATGCCCACGTACGCCAGCATCCGTTCCAGAAGCTGGAAAAGCCGGCGATGAATAACGACAGACTTGATTGATAACACTTTAATTTAAAAACGTATGAATTTGACACAGACAAAGACAAACGGCGACCGCATCGTCTGGCTGGACGTCATCCGGTCGTTTGCCATCCTGATGGTCATCGGTGTGCACTGCATCGACCCCTTTTACATCTCGCCCGCCATGCGCGACATCCCGGAATATACGCAGTGGGCGGCGATTTATGGCTCCTTTTTCCGTCCGTCCGTTCCCCTGTTCACGATGATGACCGGGCTGCTGCTCTTGCCTGTCCGCCAGCCCATGGGCGCGTTCTACAAGAAGCGCATCTCGCGGATTCTGTTCCCGGTGCTGATTTGGTCGTTCCTTTATAATATGTTTCCGTGGTTCACGGGCGTGCTGGGGCTGCCCAAAGAAATCATCGGCGATTTCTTCTGCTATACGCAAGGGAGCGAATCGCAGGCGCTCGGCGACGCGCTGAAGGATGTGGCGATGATACCATTCCAATTCAGCTTCAAGGAGAACCACATGTGGTACATGTATCTCTTGTTAGGACTTTACCTGTATATGCCCTTCTTTTCGGCTTGGATAGAGAAAGCGGGCGAGAAGGAGAAGCGCCTGTTCCTCGGCATCTGGTTCGTCTCGCTCTTCCTGCCCTACGCAGAGGCGTACATCGCGCCGCTGTTCGGCGTCAATTACCTTTACGGCGAAGCGACGTGGAACGCCTACGGATTGTTCTATTATTTTGCCGGGTTCAACGGCTACCTGCTCTTGGGACATTATCTGAAGAACGGGAACGACTGGGGATGGCTGAAGACATTCCTCATCAGCGTCCTCCTGTTCGGCGCCGGCTATTATGTCACCTTCAACGGCTTCTCGGCAGCAGCCGCTAATCCCGCGTCAACGGAATCGGACATGGAACTGTTCTTTACCTTCTGCAGTCCGAATGTCGCCATCATGACCGCCGCCGTCTTCCTGCTGTTGCAGAAGGTACGCATCACGAACGGGACAATCACGCGCCTGTTGGCAAATATGACGAAGTGCGGGTTCGGGATTTATATCGTCCATTACTTCTTGGTCGGTCCCTTCTTCCTGCTCATCGGTCCGTCGTCATTGCCCATTCCGTTGCAAGTGCCGCTCATGGCCCTCTGCATTTTTGCGGTAGCGTGGGCATTCACCGCACTGATGTACCGCCTATTCGGAAAGAAAACTGTTTACTTCTTAGGATAACGGGTGCGGGGGATTGCCGGACAGTCCCCCGCCTGTTTTCATTTCATAGGAAAGAGAGCCTACTGCTCCAATTTGAACTTCAAAATGGAAATGGAGCAGGGCGGAAACTGGTAAATCTTGGGCCGCCCCATCGTAAAGGTAACCGTCCGCTTGACGGGTTGGATAGCCGTGGGGTTTTTGAACGTATTCCGCTGCTCTTTCTCGCCCGCCAGCTCGATAACCTGCACCTCATTCTCGACGGAAAGCCCGTGGATATCCAGCTCGGTTTTCTCCTCGTGCTGCGTCGTATTGACGACCTTCAGATAGAGATAGCCGCTCTTCGTGTCCAGCGTCGCCACCGAAGCCAACGACGGATAAGGAGACATGACCGCCTCTTGCACCAAAGCATTATCCACGTAACAGCGAATCGTGTCCCGCCGGCAATCAATCCGGACATCATACCACCTGTTATTCGTAAACGGACAGGCGACCGCCATAGCCAACGAATCCGATACGTTCCCTGACTGATGGAACAACAACGCCTTTCCGTCGCCCAACCGGAACTCCACGAAATCCTGCTGCTCCTGCCGCTTCCCTTTGTCGCGCACGCGGAAGTGAATCAGTTCGCTCCCTTTGGTACGGCGAATGCGGGTGCGGAAGGTATAATCGGACAGGGAGGTATCTCCCATCAACACATGGTTCCACCGGTTAGGGACCGGTTGCAGGCATCCGGGGGTAATCGTCCAATCGCCGCTCAAGACTTTTCCTTCGCGGACAAGGCTCCCACCCAAGGAAACCTCTTCCAACTCGTAACAATTATCGAACATATAAACGGAAGCCCCTCCGAACGTAACCGTCGGACGGAAATAGGTATCGACCTGCACCGGAAGCACCTCCTCCCCGCGATGCCGATTGAACATTTGCAACATATAATAAGAAGGAGACGGAACGACCCGATGATTATCGAAAAGGAGCATGGGCTGGCGGTTGCGGACATAAGCGGCGTGCCCCAGCACGGGCGAATAGGCCAAGCGGACCATCATATCAGGATGCCGCTCGATTCCGACAAGGAAACAGGCCTCGCTAATCGCCGCTCCCATCGTCCGGGCTTCCGTTGGCTGCATATTCCCGAACTCGCCGATGAAGGTATTCTCCCACTGATGCCGGCTGCGTATCGTACCGTAACGCGCGGCGTTGCTGAGGAAAAAGGAATTCTTCCCGTTAAAGTGGACATCGCGCCACTCCGAACGAGGCTGCCTCCCGACCAACGCATTGCTGATGACCGTAATGTCCGGCCATTTCTTTTTTATGGCGTCCCGGAAAAGATTGAAACGCTTCGTATATTCGTGCCCGTAGTTCTCACTGCCGATTTCGATATATTTCAAGTGGAAAGGTTTCGGGTGTCCGTTCCGCGCACGCATGGCTCCCAAAACCGAGTCGGTCGGATAATTCGCATAGCCTATCGCATCCAGCGCCTCCTGCACTAATTTATCCATCTCCGTGATAGATTCGTAACGAGGACGGCGGCTCATATTGGTAATGCCGCTGTTGATGACATAAACCGGCTCCGCCCCCAAATCTTCGCAAAGCTGCAAATACTCATGATAGCCCATTCCGTTGCTCGTCCCGTAGCCCCAAATATTCCAAATGTGCTTCCGCGAGGCAATATTCCCCACCGTCTCATGCCACACCGGATAAGTCCCGGCCGTATATCCTTCGACGAACGCTCCGCCGGGAAAACGCACGAAACGCGGATGCAGTTGGGCAATCATACTCATCAAGTCTTGCCGCTGCCCATTCGGTCGGCCTTTCCATGTCTCCGGGAAAAGAGACACCACATCCAACCAAAACATCTGGCTGCTATCGGAAGAGAAAACCAACACGGCATTATCGCTACTTTCTGTCGCGGTGAACGTGTGACGGATATGGGTCCATTCGTTGCGCGTACGGACCGTGCAGGCATCGCTCAGCTTCCGGCTCGCAATAGAATCCTCCAAAGCGACATGCAAGCTCTTCGGCAGCACCGACGCGCCTTTAATATAAAAAGAGAGGTAATAGGATTCGCCCTTTCGGATGGATAACCCGTTGTAACCCTCCGCGACAACGCCCCCGCGTCCGGCTTCCGTAGAAAAAGAGACCAACAACGAACGCCGGTTGTGCTCGTTCAATAACTCTTTCGTGTCCAAATAAAGCCAAGAAGAAGCCGACAAAGCCCGCCATCCCGGTAATGAATCGGGACGCATAAAGGACATATCATAACCATTTGGCGTAGTAATGGTCCGCTGCCGGGCATTATACCGGCAATTCAACGGAATCACGCCATCCTCGAAACTGCGATTCTGAATCATCTCGGCATAAAGTCCGCCCTCTATTCCATGATTGATTTCTTCTAACGTAACACCGTATAAATCCGGATTGACCGTTTGCCGCATTCCCTCCCCATCTATGTGGATAATGGAAGTAACCGGAGTCTCCTGTTGGCAGGCGGTCAGTCCGCAACCGATTAAAAGCAGCCAAACATAGTATAGACAACGCTTCATTTCCCTCTGTTTCAATTCAGCGATTAGGTCTATAAGATTTTCGATAAGATACTTTTGTAGAAGAAGGGAAGTCTGCCGGAACTTCCTGCGTCACTTTGCCCGTTGCAGCCCATTCCGCGCCCCGCAAAAGCAATACTTGAAAGCCGGTACACTGCATTGCCGGATTATTCTCCAATGATTCCCCGGCATGGCCCAACATAATATGAAATATCCGGGCCTTTCCGTAATCGACGGTAAAGATTAACGGCTCTTCTCTCCCGGAGCCGCCCTTTGTCTCATCCGCAAATCCGGTAAACAACAACGTATCTATATTGGCCGGTCCACGCATCCGGTCATACAATTCGTCCTTTGCATGCAACCATTGCTTCGGAAGTCCTTTTACAATCGGATGTTCCGTATTTCTTGCCGTAAGGAGATATTCTCTTTGCTCACCGTGCGAACCACCGATTCCCGCTGTTGTATCTTTCTTCAAACAATTGTTCTCCCAATAGGCATAAGGACCGGAATGTTCATCGCGGCCTTCCCAGCCTCCCAGTGCGCATATCTCATTATATTCTTTCCAATCGGGAAAAGCATTGTTCGCAGCATGATAAATCACGACTCCTCCCCCATTCTTTACGTAATCGATAAAGCAGCGATTGGTCTCTTCCGACCATTTGTCCCCATTATAATCTATGATGACCAATTGATACGGAGAAAAATCGATGCGAAAAGAAGACATGTCCTGTTCTTTTTCCGGAGATATCGCCATATTTACGGAAAATAAACCGGAGTTTTCCAATATTTGCAGGATAGCTAAATGGCTGACTTCCCAATTATGATTGTTCTGCCCGGTAATGACCAATGCTTTTATCGGTTCCTTTGCCCAAGCCGACAGAAATCCCATCACGATTGCCGTTACAATCAATATAAACCGTTTATATATAGTTTCCATATCCATGAACATTTAAAAACACATTCTACTGCATCATCCGTTTGATAATACTATACGCATTAACAATGCCTAATTCTCCGGCTTTGCTCAAATCGGCAATGCCTCGTTTCGTATCCCCTTGGGAAAGACGAGCCAGTCCCCTATTGAAATAAGCTTCCGCAAATTCCGGGTCACGCTCTATCGCTTCCGTATAATCCACTATTGCCGCACGATAATCCCGCAATGCACACCGTAAATTCGCACGATTGAAATAAGCATATACAAATTCCGGGGTCAGCTTGATTGCCATATCATAATCGCGCGTTATCAATTCATGATTATAGGCGCGCTCTTTCTCCTGCACATCGGAAATATCCGGTTTGGATTGCGTCGTTATCCGCTGCGTCCGGCCTCCGAAAGTAAAGTTCATCGTCATGGAAGAAGATGTCGGCATATCCATGATTTCCGCTTTCCGATGGGAATCCTCATACTGCATTTGTTTATATCGAACCACCGCACGATTGAAATAAGCGATGACCGAATTTGGATCCAATTCGATTACTTTACTATAATCTTTTATAGCCGAAGCAAAGTCTTGTACCAACATATAATCGATAGCCCGCCCCAAATAAGCATACGCGTCGTTAGGATTCCGACTGATTTGGGCAGAATAGTCATCAATCGAAGCAAAATGCTGCGCGACTTGGTCTTCATTTAATGCCGCCTCCTGATTTGTAATCAGAAGTTTCATCTTCAAATGCATTTGCTGATTGAAATCATCTATCACACGACTATAATATAATTGCTTCTTAACAGCATCCGGCCTTTCATAGAACGTAAGAATAAACTGAGGCTCAAGATCGACGCGGACATTGCGGTCCTGAACACGACCACGCACTTCGTTTTGATATTTGCTCCTGCGTTCTTCCTCCTTATCATAGACTACCAAACGATTGAACTTATCAATATTTTTGTCGGAACGCTCTCGCGTGTTATCTAGGTCGGAAGAAGAAGAGGTTGCATCAGAAGAAGCGGTCGATTTGCCTTCAGCACGGGCTTTCTTCATCTGTTCTTCCTTCTGATAAGCCGTCCAAATATCGCGGTCCGCCCCGGCATTGTCATGCATTTTCTTCTTCGCTTCCGCACGGCTATAATATCCGGGAAGGAAATTGGGATATTCATTCAATACGACATTATAATCCGACACCGCTCCGGCATAATCTCCCGTCTCATAACGTAACAAAGCACGGTTATAATAAGCCATATAATTATCCGGCTCCAATTGCAATACGACATCAAAGTCCTCTATCGCACGGTTATTGTCTCCTACCTGGAACCGCAGCAGTCCGCGATTGAACCGCGCAATCAAATTCTCCTTATCCATACTGATTACTTGGTCATAATCAGCCATCGCACCGCGCAAATCGTTCTCCTGATAACGTACCAAGCCACGATTGATAAAATAACCGCTTTCACGCGGATCCAAACGAATCGCCTCATTCAAATCCGCCAAAGCATCCTCAAAGTCCTTTGTCTGATAATATACAATCGCCCGGTTTCCATACGCCGGAGCATAGTAAGGATCCAATTCGATGGCTTTATTATAATCAGCCAATGCTTTCGTTGTATCCCCTTTCTCCAAATACATTGCCCCGCGCGATAAGTAATTCATCGAATATTTCGGATGTGCAGCCATCAGCCTGTCGAATATCTTTTCGGCTCCATCATAATCTTTTTTCTGTATATAAGCGACCGCTTCATTTACCATCATTTGGCGGTCATCGCGCCTAAACTCCAACCCTTTCTCATAATCGGCAATCGCTCCGTCATAATCTTCCATACTTTGCCGGGCAATTCCTCGTGCATAATAGGCTTGCGCCAAAAAAGGATTCCGTTCTATACAGGCCGTACAGTCCTCTTCCGCTCCTTGAAAATCATCCAAATTAATCTTAGCAACCGCCCGATAGAAATAAGGCTCCGCCAACCAAGGTTTGGAACGAATCACTTGGTTAAAATATTGGATAGACAACACATAATCCTCAAAATACAGGGCGTTGCGTCCTATCGCCAACACTCGGTCAGTATTAATCTGCGCAAATACCGATAAAGCACACAGTTGCAACGCAAGCCATACAATCAGCTTCTTCATTCGTTTTCTCTCTGGTCTATATTTATATCATATTGAGGGAACAAATGTAAGAAAAAAATCATTCGGCATAAATACAAAGGTAAATATTTCAAGTATGTTTAGTTTTTAAGACAAATCATAGCGCCTGAAGCCGGCTCCTTTTCCGCCATACACAGGCAGAACGCTCAAATATTTCTGCAATATTTCCGCCGAAACTCTTGCACATTCAAAATAAATACCTACCTTTGCACCACATTTTTGAAAGGATGGTCGAGTAGCTCAGCTGGATAGAGCAACAGCCTTCTAAGCTGTGGGTCCTGGGTTCGAATCCCAGCCCGATCACGAAAGGGAAGCTCGGAAGAGCTTCCCTTTTTTGCTTTAAGACAGTAAGTTATATAATATACAGTTTTTTATGCCTCTTATTTGATTGATTCCTAAATCTTGCTATTAACTCAAATTAACTCGATATGTAGGTATTTAGCATGGTAAAAGGGTACTTTTGTGATACCATTTTCGGATTGTGATACCAAATAAACATGGAAGTGCTATGGAATATCCTACTCTTAGGTTCGTGTTCGACAGAAAGAAAGTCGCCAGCAAAGATAAAAAAGGTCTGGTACAAATTGAAATTTGCTCCCAAAGAAAAAGAAAATGGATAGGTACGGGCGTAAAAGTGTACGCCGACCAGTGGGACGATAAGAAAAAGGTCGTCCGTTCTACCCAGTCGGTACAGCTAAACCTCCGGCTTGGCAGCATGATGGCGGGGTTGATGGGCTATGTCAATTCCTTAATCCAGCGGAAAATTCCTTTCGATTTTGAGGCGTTAGACCTTTATCTGAAAAACTCGACCGAGGAGGATTCTTTTATCCAGTTCGTATCGAAAAGGATTGAGGAGCGGAAGGATATATCCGAAGGGACGAGGAAGCACCACCGGACATTCGTCAAAGTCCTGAAGGAGTTCGGGAAGATAAACTATTTCCACGACTTGACGAAAGCCAACATAACGCTGCTGGACGAGTTCTTGCGCGGAAGGGGGATAAAAGACACGACATTGTACAATTACCATAAGTTCAACAAAGTGTATATTAACGAGGCTATACGCTTCGGGTTGCTGGCGGAGAGCCCTTACATGGGCTTCAAGGTAAACCGGGGCAAGTCGGACAAAAGGAAGTACCTGACGGCTGAAGAGATGGCTTTGTTGAAAGAATGTGACATCCCGGACGAAAAGGTTGGCAAAGTGCGCGACCTATTCCTGTTCCAATGCTATACGGGGCTCTCCTACTCGGACATGTATAAATTCGATTTTGAGCGGGACGTAATCGAGAAAGAGGGCAAATATGTCATTTTCGACCGCCGCCAGAAAACGAACGAAGATTATTATATTGTGCTCCTCTCCCCTGCGATGGATATACTGCGCCGCTATAATTTCCGGCTGCCATTGTTGAGCAACCAGAGATATAACAATTACATCAAGGTGGCTGCATCCTATGCCCATATAGGCAAGGAGCTTTCCTCGCATATTGCAAGACATACCAATTCTTCTTACTCATTGAAAACAAGAAACTTACAAAGATTGTCGGCTTGACAGGTAACGACTTGGAAACCAGCGGGTTTC
>CASEMX010000023.1 GCA_949289155.1 uncultured Parabacteroides sp. | reverse complement strand
TAAACATCGAAATATGAATAAGAAATTTGCCGAATATTCGAAGTTCGACTTGTCGGACGTGAATAAGGAAATCCTGAAGAAGTGGCAAGACGGCGATGTCTTCCACAAGAGTCTTGAAATCCGCGAAGGTCATCCCTCGTTCGTATTCTACGAAGGTCCTCCTTCTGCCAACGGTATGCCGGGCATCCACCATGTGATTGCACGCTCCATTAAGGATATCTTCTGCCGTTACAAGACGATGAAGGGATTCAAAGTCAATCGTAAAGCCGGATGGGACACGCACGGTCTGCCGGTAGAACTGGGCGTAGAGAAAGCCTTAGGTATTACGAAAGAGGACATCGGCAAGAAGATTTCGGTGGCTGAATATAATGCGGCTTGCCGTCGGGACGTCATGAAATATACGAAGGAATGGACGGACCTGACCGAGAAGATGGGCTATTGGGTGGACTTGGAGAATCCCTATATCACCTACGATAACCGCTATATTGAGACGCTCTGGTGGCTCCTCAAGCAGCTTTACAACAAAGGACTATTATATAAAGGATATACCATCCAGCCCTATTCGCCGGCTGCAGGTACGGGATTGAGCTCGCACGAGCTGAACCAACCGGGTTGTTACCGCGACGTGAAGGACTTGACCGTCGTAGGACAGTTCAAGATGAAGAACCCGAAACCGGAGATGGCCGAATGGGGAACACCCTACTTCCTCGCATGGACCACAACTCCGTGGACATTGCCTTCCAACACCGCGCTCTGCGTCGGCCCGAAGATTGACTACGTAGCCGTACAAACCTATAATGGCTATACCGGTGAGAAGATGACAGTCGTCTTGGCAAAGGCATTGCTCTACTCACACTTCAACAAGAAGGCAGAAGGTATAGCGTTGGAAGATTACAAGCCGGGCGACAAGCTGATTCCGTTCAAGGTCGTAGGAGAATATAAAGGTCCGGACTTGGTCGGCATGGAATATGAGCAGCTCCTCCCGTGGGTGAAGCCGGTAGAACTGGACGAGAATGGCAACTGGCACGATGCTTCAGCCAAGGCATTCCGGGTTATCGCCGGAGATTATGTCACTACGGAAGATGGTACAGGTATCGTCCATATCGCGCCGACGTTCGGTGCGGACGATGCGTTCGTGGCTAAGGCTGCCGGTATCCCTTCGCTTTTCATGATTAATAAGAAGGGCGAGACCCGTCCGATGGTGGATTTGACGGGTAAGTTCTATCTGCTGGACGAACTGGATGAGAAGTTTGTGGCGGAATGCGTCAACGTAGCTATATATAAGGAATACGAAGGCCGTTGGGTGAAAAACGCCTACGACCCGCAATTCACCGTAGATGGCAAATATGACGAGAAGGCAGCACAGGCAGCTGAATCGCTCGACGTGTACATCTGCATGAAGATGAAGCAAGAGAACAAAGCGTTCAAGATGGAGAAGCACGTGCACAACTATCCGCACTGCTGGCGTACCGACAAACCGGTGCTCTACTATCCGCTCGACAGCTGGTTTATCCGTTCAACGGCAGCCAAGGAGCGCATGATTGAACTGAACAAGACCATCAACTGGAAACCGGAATCGACCGGTACGGGCCGCTTCGGTAAATGGTTGGAAAACCTGAACGACTGGAACCTGAGCCGCTCGCGTTATTGGGGTACTCCGCTTCCTATCTGGCGCAGTGAAGAGGGCGAAGAGCTCTGCATCGGCTCGGTAGAGGAACTGTATAACGAGATAGAGAAATCGGTAGCCGCCGGCTTCATGAAAGAGAATCCGTATAAGACCTTAGGATTTACGCCGAATGTCTTTACGAAAGAGAACTATGACAAGATTGATTTGCACCGCCCGTATGTGGACGACATCGTATTGGTTTCTCCGAGCGGCAAACCGATGAAGCGCGAGACGGACTTGATTGATGTATGGTTCGATTCGGGTTCGATGCCTTACGCGCAGTTGCATTATCCGTTCGAGAACAAGGAATTAATCGATAGCCGCTCCTATTATCCGGCAGATTTCATTGCCGAAGGTGTGGACCAGACCCGTGGTTGGTTCTTTACGCTCCATGCGATTGCCACGATGGTATTCGATAGCGTAGCGTACAAAGCTGTTGTGTCGAATGGTTTGGTATTGGATAAGAATGGCAATAAGATGTCGAAGCGTCTGGGCAATGCGGTCGACCCGTTTGCCACGATTGAGAAATATGGTTCCGACCCGTTGCGCTGGTACATGATTACGAACGCTTCGCCATGGGATAACTTGAAGTTCGACGTAGAAGGCGTGGAAGAGGTACGCCGTAAATTCTTCGGTACATTATATAATACCTATTCCTTCTTCGCGCTCTATGCTAATGTGGATGGCTTCGACTATTCGCAGGATGAAGTGGCATGGGAGAAGCGTCCGGAAATCGACCGCTGGATTCTTTCGTTGTTGAATAGCTTGGTGAAGGAGGTGGATACCTACCTGAATGCTTACGAACCGACCCGCGCCGGCCGTGCGATTTCGGATTTCGTGAACGACCATTTAAGTAACTGGTACGTGCGTCTGAACCGCAAACGTTTCTGGCAAGGCGGCTTGACCGAAGATAAGCTTTCGGCTTACCAGACCTTATATACTTGCTTGGAGACGGTGGCTAAGTTGATGGCGCCGATTGCTCCGTTCTATGCCGATAAGCTGTTCTGCGATTTGACGGCAGCGACCGGCCGTGAGCAGGTAGAATCAGTTCACCTGTCTGATTTCCCGGTTTGCCACGAAGAGCTTATCGACAAGGCATTGGAAGAGCGGATGCAGATGGCACAGGATATCTCTTCGATGGTGTTGGCTTTGCGTCGTAAGGTCAATATCAAGGTGCGCCAGCCGCTCCACGTATTGATGGTTCCGGTATTGGACGAACACCAGAAGGAAAGCATCGAGGCAGTGAAACCGCTTATCTTGAACGAGGTGAATGTGAAAGATATGAAGTTTGTCGATAATACGGCAGGTATCTTGGTGAAACGCATCAAGCCGGACTTCAAGAAGCTCGGTCCGCGTTATGGCAAAATCATGAAAGCATTGGCGGCGCAAATCCAACAGATGAGCCAAGAGGATATCAATGCCTTCGAGAAGGCAGGAACCTTTACGCTCCAAGTAGAGGGTCAGGATGCCGTTATCGAACGTGCCGACGTGGAGATTTTCTCTGAAGATATTCCGGGCTGGTTGGTGGCTAACGAAGGACGCCTTACCGTGGCATTGGACATCACCATCACGGACGACCTGAAGAAAGAGGGCTTGGCGCGCGAACTGGTCAACCGTGTCCAGAACTTGCGTAAGAGCAGCGGATTCGATATTACCGACAAGGTGAACATCACCGTCGCTTCTTCCACCGAAATGGATGCCGCTATCACGGAATACAAGGAATATATCGCTAATCAGGTATTGGCAAACCGTATCGAGATTGCCAATGCTCCGATTGCCGACGCCACGACGCTCGACTTCGAAGATTTCAAATTGGATGTGAAGGTCGTTAAGGCTTGACCTGAGACGATTGAATCATAAATATAAAAAGAGAGGATGTGCCGCTGATGGATTCGGGCACATCCTCTCGCTGTTTTTATAGGTTTTCTGTTGTTATTCGTTCTTGATGCTGTTCACCGGGTTCTCATTTGCCGCGTGCCAGTTTTGATAGGTCACGGTTGCCAATGTGATGGCCCCGACCAAGATGAATGCCAGCGGGAATACCCACCAATAAATCGGAATCTTATAGGCGAAGTTCTCCAACCATGCATTCACGCCGTACCATGCCAAGGGCGTGGCGATGATGAAGCAAATCACCAAGACGCGGGCATAGCTCTTGTTGAACATCCACAGGATTTGTCCCGTCGTAGAGCCTAATACCTTCCGGACACCTATCTCCTTGCGGTGCGATTCGCTGTCGAATACGACCAAGCCAAAGACACCGGCTACCGAAATCAATACCGCCAAGAGGCTGAACAGCGATATCAGCGTGGTAAACTGCTGTTCGCTTTCGTAGAGTTGGTTCAATACATCGTCATAGAACCGCACATCGAACGGATAATCCGGACTGACCGCCGTAAGCTCATCGCGTACGATTTGGAGCGCTTTCCCTAAGTTGACACCCTTTTGCGCCTTTACATACATCGTCCCGTAGCGGTATTCCGGTTTCCCGCTGTTCCATTTGTTATCCTCCGTGCCGTACACCATCAATGCCGTCGGGTTTAAGGAGCGGCGCATGGACCCATAGATAAAATCGGGCACGACGCCGGCCACCTCGATGCTGTCAATCCGTTCACCCACCTCGATGCGATACTCCTTGTGCATCTTTTCGTTTATCAGGCAGACGCCATATTTCGTTTTCTGGTCGCCTTCCCTAAACGTACGTCCTTCGGTCGGATTTATCCCCATGACCTCCGGGAAATTCGGCGCCACGCAAAGTACGTTGAACGAAATGTCTTCGCCCTTAAATTCGCGTCCCCAATTCATATAGGTATCCCCATCCATCGCGAAGGGATGTTCCGCGAAGGTGACGCCAGCGATTTCCGGATGCGATTTCAATTGCGTTTCCAATACCCGGATATTCTTCTTCGAGTCTATGCTCATGTCCGAGACAATCAACGCCTCTTTGTCATAGCCCATATTCGCCGTATGCGCATAATGGTTTTGCAGGTACATGAAGATAGCCCCGATTATCAAGGCAAACGATGCGATGAACTGGAAACCCATCAGCAGGTTGCGCAGGAAGCGTCCTTTGGGCGAAAGACCGAACGAACCCTTCAGGACAAGCGCCGGTTCGAACGAGGTGGTATAATACGCCGGATAGGCGCCTGCCAAAATGCCGAGCAACACCGCGATTCCGGCGGTTATCGCCAACAGGTAGGGATGATGCCATACGCAGATGTCGGCGTTCACCAATGTCGCCAGCGCGCTCTTTTCCAAATTCCAGAGGATAAGGATGCCGATGACGTATGCCAAGAGGCTGACCAGCACTGCCTCGATGACCAATGCACGGCGCAGCTCGCCGGTCGTCGCACCCAATACCTTCTGCGTATTCACATTCTTCATCCGAAGCGGAGAGATAGCCGTGCTGAAGTTGGTATAATTAATCCCGGCGATAATCAGAATGACAAACGCGATGGAGAAAATCAGCATCATCGTCTGCGGACTGGTGCGCGGCGTAGGGTCATACAACACCGGTTTATAGGAATGGAGGTCGGGAAGGGCTACGACCGAGAGGCTCATCCCGTTATAATCCCCCATGGCCTCTTTCACCTCCTCGCGCTGCATGAACTCATCGATGAGCGCCTGTACCTCCGCCGTCGAGCTCATGTCTGTCAGGATATAGAATCCATAGTTCCAATTGTTCCACACCCCTTTGTTCTCATCGCCCATCGAATAATAGATGATGTTCCGCAATGTCGAGTTGTCGGGAAAATCGCGATACACGCCGCACACCGTCAGCGAATGGTTCAGCTCGTCATACGCCGCTTTGCCGACCGCCGACTCATTGCCGAACCATTTCTGCGCCATGCTCAACGGTATCAGGATATGCTGCTTGTCATCCAGCGGCGCCACGTTCCCCTCCACGAGGTCGAAATGGAACACCTTCGTCAAATCGGTCGTCATCGCCATCATGTTTTCCTTAAACGTGCGGCGCGCACCGTTCTGCTCGACTGCCAAAGCCCTTTCCGCCGTCCACGAATTAATCAACCCGCCTGCCAGAATATGCGGCGACGACTGCATAATCATCTCTGCCAACGGACGACAGACTATCGCGCCCTGTCCCCTATCGCCCAAGTCGGTATTGACCCTGAAAATATGCGGCGCATTCGGGTCGTGCGTGTCAAATTCCCTGTCGTAGTTCCACTGCATCATCAAGAGCAGGAACGCCACGTAGGCAACGGCGAGCCCCAAGATGTTGAGTCCCATCGCCAGCTTGAATTTCTGGAAAATCCGGATAAAATTTCTAACAATCAGTTTCATATTCTTCGTTTTTTAGTTTTTGTTCTTCAACAATGGCTCGCCGTTCACGCGCGGCAACATTTTGTTTACCAACATTGCCTTCCTACTCACGCGCAGGAGCGGTTTGTTCTGCAACATTGACCTCCCGTTCATATGCAGGAGCCTTTTGTTCTGCAACATTGCCTTCCCGTTCATGCGCAGGAGCGTTTTGTTGCTCAACAATGGGCTGCCGCTCGTGCGCAAGAGCATTTTGTTACTCAACATTGCCTTCCCGTTCGTGCGCAGGAGCCTTTTGTTGGTCAACATTGCATTGCCTCCACGCGCGGCGACGTTTTGTTGCTCAACAATGGCCTGCATTTTCCGAAAACCGGTCCATTTCGCATACGAAATGAGTCGCTGCACGCGAGCGGCAACGTTTTGTACACTTACTTTGGGCTCCCGTTCGTGCGCGGCAACGTTTTTCGTGTACGAAATGGCTCATGTTTGCGCGCAGGAGCATTTTTCGTGTGCGAAATGGGCTCATGTTTGCGCGCAGGAGCATTTTTCGTGTGCGAAATGGGCTCATGTTTGCGTGCAGGAGCGTTTTTCGTGTACGAAATGGGCTCATGTTTGCGTGCAGGAGCGTTTTTCGTGTGCGAAATGGGCTCATGTTTGCGCGCAGGAGCGTTTTTCGTGGACAGAAAACGTTGCCGCGCGTGAGCGGCGAGCCTTTTCGTGTGCGAAATAGACTGCTTTTCGAATTACAAATTACGAATTACGAATGAGAAGATAATCCTATGCCCCATAATTCGTAATTCATAATTCGCAATTCGTAACTTCCTCCCGTCATTCGCTCTTGATGCTGTTCACCGGGTTCTCGTTCGCCGCGTGCCAGTTCTGGTAGGTCACGGTCGCAATCGTGATGAGGGCAATCATCAGGAATGCCAGCGGGAATACCCACCAATAAATCGGAATCTTATAAGCGAAGCTCTCCAACCATGTCCGCACGCCGTACCAAGCGCAAGGTGCAGCCACGATGAAGCAGCACAGCAATATCTTAATGTAATTCTTATTGAAAAGGATAAGGATTTGCGCCGTCGTCGAGCCTAATACCTTCCGGACGCCAATCTCTTTCCGCTTGTATTCGCTGTCGAACACCACCATGCCGAACACCCCGACAATGGAAATGAATACCGCCAAGAAGCTGAACAGCGAAATCATCGTCGTGAGGTTCTGCTCCGACTGGTAGGTCTGCTCCAGCGCCGCGTCGAAGAAACGGATGTTCGCATCGAAGTTCGGGTCGAATTTGTCCAGCGTTTGCGCTATCTGTTCGCGGAGCGCGTAGGAATCCGTACCGGCTTCCGCCTTCACATAGAGGTATTGCGGCGCATAGAAACCATCTGCGCTGGTCACGAACGCCATCGGCTCGATGGATTTACGCATGGTCATGAACTGGATGTCCTGCATAATGCCGACGACAGGCATCTTGCTCACCTTTTCGCCCACCGGAATGCCATATTTATCCGCCATCGCCTTGTTGATGATAAGCGTTCCGTAGTAGGTCGTATCTGCCGGAAGGAAATGGCGTCCCTCCACCATCGGGATATCCATCACGTCGGTAAATGACGATTCGACCCACAGCACGAAGAAGTTCACATCCTTGTCTTTGTAGCCTCTGCCCCATGTACCGTAATTATCGTCGGTCGAAATCAAATCGAATGCAAAGGTCACCCCTTTCACGCCGCTGAGTTGCTGGAGGTCGCTCTTCACCGCCTTGTACGCTGCCTGCGATTTGGGACCGATTTCCGCCACGATGATATTTTCTTTGTCATATCCCAACGAATAATTGCGCATATAGCGGTTTTGCAACGCCATAAAGATGGAACCGATAATCAGAATGAAAGCGGTGGTGTATTGGATACTCATGAGCGCGGTCCGCAACTTGCGCCCGCTGGCGGACAACCCGAAACTGCCCTTCAGCACCAAAGCCGGCTGGAACGACGTCATATAATAGGCAGGATACAACCCGGCAACTGCGCCCAACAGCAAGGAGATGATGCCCGTGAAGAGAACCAGTCCCCAATGGCGGGTAATGGACAAATCCGCCGTGACTAACTGACCAATCCCCAACGACTCGGCGACATACAGCCAATAAACCGACAGGAGGTAAGCCAAGAAAGAGACCAGCATCGTCTCAATCGTCAGGTTGCGACGTAACGTACCGACCGTACTCCCCAAAACGCGCTGCGTGTTGATGCTCTTCATGCGAATCGGAGACAATGCGGTGTTGAAGTTGGTAAAGTTTATTGCCGCGATAATCAGAATCACCCACGCGATGGAGAACAACAGATAAACCGTAGTACGGTTTGCCTTCGGCGTGAAGTCGAATCCGGCATTCGGAATGAAATGCAACTCCCGCAACGGAACCAAATCCATCTCGTAAACCCCGATGTTAGTGCCTCCCTGCATCTTCTTCTCCAACCCAATCTGTTCGGCATAGCGGTAGAAATTGTCCAGCAAACCGGCAGCGGCTTCGGGCGAATCCACACGGATATAAAACGAAGCGTTATTCGAACCCCACTCGTCTTTGCCGAAATCGCCCATCGGGACATAGATATGGTTCCGCATGACGCTGTTCGACGGGAAATCCTTGAACACGCCGCCCACGCGATAGATACCGTTGCCGAGTACCAAATCGAAACTGCTCTCCAACCGTTTGCCTACGGCAGACTCATTCCCGAACAGTTTCCGCGCAAGGCTTTCAGGAATCAACACTTGGTCATCGACCTGTACTGCATCTGCGCTCCCTTCCAGCATATCGAATCGGAACACGTCGGTAATGCCCGGCGTGCAGATGCTCATCTCTTCTTTATAGGTTTGGCGTTCGCCTTGGCTGTCTTCAAAAGAAAAATAGGCGGGATAGGGCCAAGGCATCATCAATCCGCCCCCTTGGATGTGCGGAGAGGATTGGGTAAAAGTTTCCGCCATCGGTTGGCTGCACAGGGCGCATCGCTCCATGTCGAACAAACCCAACGCATCGACACGGTAGATGCAATCGGCGTGAGGGGTATCCTTATCGAAGGTCATATCATATCGCCATTGCATCAGGATAATCATAAATGCAGTGAAGGCCACAGAAAAGCCCAAAATGTTCAGTGTCATCGCCAACTTGAAGCGTTGGAAAATGCGGATAAAATTTCGAATGATGAGT
Source organism: uncultured Parabacteroides sp. (assembly GCA_949289155.1). GTDB lineage: Bacteria > Bacteroidota > Bacteroidia > Bacteroidales > Tannerellaceae > Parabacteroides. The sequence goes on along the minus strand of CASEMX010000023.1, from coordinate 24,433 downwards.
CGCATATCTTGCTATTTTAAACAGTAGTTTGTAGTTTGTAGTTGGGAGTTAGTAGATGATAGTAAATAAATTAGTATTTCCATTTGTCTGATTTGCTCCTACTAACTACTAACTACCAACTCCTAACTACCCCAAAAGAATGAATTAAATAAACTCCGTAACCGAGCTGACAATCTGCCCATCGAACAGGCTGACGATTCGGTGCGCAAAACCGGCGTCATGCTGGGAGTGGGTAACCATTACGATGGTCGTGCCCTCCTTGTTCAGTTCGGTAAGAAGCTGCATCACCTCTGCACCGTTCTTTGAATCCAAATTACCGGTCGGCTCGTCGGCGAGGATAATCTTCGGATTCGAAACGACAGCACGGGCGATGGCCACACGCTGTTGCTGACCACCGGACAATTGCTGCGGGAAGTGCTGCGCACGATGGCTGATGTTCATTCTATCCAAAATTTCCTTCACGCGCTGTTTGCGTTCGGCTGGCTTAACATTCAGATAGGTCAAAGGGAGCTCCACATTTTCAAAGACATTCAATTCGTCAATCAAGTTGAAGCTCTGGAATACGAATCCGATATTTCCTTTGCGCACCATGGTACGCTCCTTCTCTTTCAGATGTCCAACCTCTTTATCGCCCAAGTAATAATTCCCGGAAGTAGGATTATCCAACAATCCGAGGATATTCAGCAACGTAGATTTACCGCAACCGGACGGGCCCATGATTGCCACAAATTCGCCGTCTTTTACCTCCAATGAAACTTTGTTCAGTGCAATTGTTTCAACCTCTTCCGTACGGAATGACTTGCTCAAATCTTCAATTTTAATCATAATGTTATGTTATTAAAGTGTTATTAATATGCTTTTTTATTTATCTCTCGCTAAAAATAAATCAAATATCGTGCCAAAACTGTTAACTCATTAGTTATTAGAATTATCCTAATTCTCGGTTAATGGACGAGTGTCAAAAAATTTGACACTACTGTCCAATTTTTTGACACTGCCCTATTCATCTTTCAGGCTTTTTACCGGATTACTTGTTGCTGCATGCCAACTCTGATAAACCACCGTCGCCAACGTTACTGCCAAAACAATAAGCAATGCCACGAGGAATACCCAAACGTGCATCGGCGTCTTATAGGCAAAATTCTCCAGCCATTTGCCCACTGCCCAGTAAGCTACCGGTGCAGCAATGACGAAGCATACCATTATTATATATATGTAGGTTCTGCTCAGCATCCGGAGGATTCCGCTCACGCTCGAGCCCATTACACGGCGGAGCGCAATCTCCTTCCGCCGGTAAATGGCTTCGAACATAACTAAACTAAACACACCAACCAATGAAATAACAATCGCCAGCGAACTAAAAAGCGTTATCAGCTGCTTTAAGTTCTCCTCCTGCTTATACAGATGGTCGAATATCGTATCATAGAATTCGATATCCACCGGATAAGACGAATCAATCTCGCGAACAGTTGCACGAATATGCGAAATAACTTGGTCAATATCCGCTCCGGCTTTGATGCGGATGTAAGAAGTCGGAAGGAACGGCTGATAATTCAAGACAAATATGCCATTATCCAATTTATGCCGCGCAGAAGCGAACTGCACATCCTCCGTAAAGCCGGCAAAATTCAAAACTCCGGTCGTATCTTTGTAAAAACTCACGTTGAAATGGTCGCCGGGCTGCGCTTGGCATCTCTCTTGTACGGATTTATAGGCAAAGAAAACCGGATAACCGCTCTTCGCATCCGACTCGGTCGGTTCACGACCGTCCACCATTTTGATACCCATCGTACGGAAGAAGTTCCAACTGACCGGAAAAATATAAGCCGAAAAGGTATTATCGTTACACGTTACATTTCCCCAAGTCATATAGGTATCCCGCGAACCTAATTTCTGGGACGAAAAGGCAACATCTTCGATAGCCGGATTCTCTTTCAGCTTATTGACATAAACATTTTGCGCTTTCTTCAAAAAATTAGCCGGCAAATCGACAATCGCTATCTGGTCTTTGTCAAATCCCAACGCCCGATGCCGCATCAGATTGCTTTGCAGGTAAACAAACAGCGTTCCGATAATTAAGACAATGGATATAATAAACTGTACGCTGATTAATACCGTCCGCAACTTCCGTCCCGAAGGAGAAAGCCCGAATGAACCTTTCAATACCAACGCCGGAGGAAAAGAGGTGACGTATAAAGAGGGATAAAGCCCGGCTATTAATCCGACAACCAAAGAAAAGATGCCTAATCCGACCAATAATCCTGCCTGTACGCCAAAGTCCACCTCCATTTTTAGGAAATCCAAAAGATGTAGCTCCCGCAAATACCAAACGATGACCAAACTCAACAGATAAGCGACAAAAGAAACGAACATCGCCTCGCCTATCAATGAGCCGCGCAACCAATTATCGCTGCTCCCCAATACCTTCTGCGTGTTGATGCTCCGGATACGTATCGGCGCCAATGCCGTATAAACATTGGTATAATTGATAGCCGCAATAAGGACAATCAATATTCCAACGCCTAAAAGCAGAAGAGTCGCATTCGGATTACCGCTCTTTACCACCAATCCGTCGGGCGATTCATTCAGATAATAGATATCCCGAATCGGCAATAAATCAATTTTTGTCTCATCTGCTTCACCCTGCGAACGAATCAGACTATAATCAAAATTCCGATTGAAATTATCGGCGATATCCTGCGGAGACACTCCGGGTTTAAGCATAATATAGCAGATGTAATTGCTGCTTCCCCATGATTCCGTCTGCTCAGAGCCGTCCATCGCCGTATAGATAGCATTGTTCAATTGCGTATTTCCCGGAAAGTCTTTATATACGCCTCCGATGGTCAACAGCTTTTGTCCGGACTTCCCCCAAATCTCATTATCCAAATGGAGTTGTTTCCCAACTGCCGAATCATCTCCGAAAAATTTCCGGACCATGCTTTCCGGTATCAGCACAGCATTGGGGTCTTCCAGACAATTCGCCAGCCCCTCTACCATCTGAAAGTTGAACATCTTCGTTATTTCCGGATAACATGCCGTAAAATCTTCCGTAAAACCGAATTTCCCCGTTTCGTTTTCAATGGAGAAATAATAATTGCCCGTATAAGGATTGATAATCGTGCCCGCTTCAATAAAAGGCGAAGAGTTTATAATTGCATTCACGAAAGGACGGGGTAAAATCGGAACATCAAAAGAATTATCATTCAGATTCGCCCGATAAATCCTATCTGCATTCGGGTGGCAACCTTCAAAATTCCGCTCGTAACTGATTTGCATCATAATAATTACGAGGGCTGCAAAGGCGGTTGCCAGTCCCAGCACATTAAGTGCCATCGCCAGCTTAAAACGCCGGATTACGTTTACAAAGTTTCTAACTATCGGATTCATGATAATAAGCTTTTTAGTTATTTTCCACCTAATTTTAAGCAAATAGTATGCCAAAACTATTAATCTACTTATTATCAAGAAAATGTCAATTCATCATAAAAAAGAAAGTGTCAAAAAATTTGACACTACTGTCCAATTTTTTGACACTTTTCATCCGTTATTTTTCAAATTTTATCCGATATTTTCGCATTCTTATCGGCAACAATATACAAAAAAACCGTAGGTCTTCCGAAACTCGGTCCCGACCTACGGTTTCCTATTACAAACCTATTAAAACAATTTATTCGGATATTCACCAGCATCGACCAATGCCTGAATCTTATCGACCACACTTTGGCGGTCAGCCGCGTATGTAACGCCAAACCACTTGGATGTTGTATCCAAAACCTTTACGGTAGCGATACCTTTCGTGATGAGTTCGTTCACCATAAGAGGAATAAAATACTCACACTTCAAGTTATCGATATTTTTCTTTAAGAAATCTACAAAATAATCCTCTGAATATTGGAAATAATCCGGAGTAAAGCCCCACATATTCATGGAAACCGGCGTATTCTCCTCCAATACGACCTTTTTACCGTTCTCGTCAATGAACTGAATCTCTCCGTCAATACGTTCAATCGCTGTACGCTCGACTACTCCCGTCAGATATCCCTCTGCATTGGTTTCGCATACGCCGCGAGCCACTGAACCGCTCTCGCTTAACGTATTTCCTACACGATACCCCACCATGCAGTAAGAGTTCTTCTTTCCGTCCATCCCAGATAACCATTTGCCCAATACGGCAAAGCTGTCGCGTCCATAGAAGTCGTCGGCATTAATCACTGCAAACGGTTCTTTAATCACATCCTTTCCCATCAAAACAGCATGATTCGTTCCCCAAGGTTTCTGACGACCTTCCGGGCAAGTGAATCCTGCAGGCAGGTCATTCAAATCTTGAAATACAACCTCAACAGGAATGTGATTTTCATATTTAGAAACGATTTTCTCGCGGAAATCTTGCTCGAATGATTTGCGGATAACGAAGACTAACTTTCCAAAACCGCCACGAATGGCATCAAAAATGGAATAATCCATGATAGTCTCTCCGTTTGGACCTAAACCGTCCAACTGTTTTAAGCCGCCGTACCGGCTTCCCATGCCGGCAGCTAATACAAATAAAGTAGGTTTCATGTGTATTTTATTTAATTCAAGTTTGTTTCGACAAAGATAAGAAAATTCCCTCAGTCTTTCAATTCGAATGTCTTCTTTCCTATCAAATTTCCATCGGCAAAAATATCGACGCGGTAAGTTCCTTCCGAAAGATATTCTTCAATATTCCAATACATCGTAACCGGAACTTCCTCTCCTTCATATTCTATTAATTTTTTCATAGAATAATTAATCTCTTTTCCTTCGAAAGAAAATACATCGCCACGGCTTTTTACCAGCACATCATCATCCGGTTTCATAATGCGAACGTATATTTCTTTTTCACCAACGGGAGCCGTGACATTTTTCGCAATACGGAAGTTCACCACGAATTGCTCCATCCGTTTAATACGTTTAGCCAATTTGCCCCGCGAATTAACCGGAGTAACCGTAATGCCAGTTGCATCCAACTTACTTGCCAACGTTACACGTTCCGTAAGCTGTTCTTTTTCTTTCTTTAAGCTGGCTGCAGTCGAAGATGCTTGGCGATATTTCTGTTCTGCTTCATGTTTTTCTACTTTCAATTGTTCGTTTGCCCGATTCAACGAATCGATTTGGATTACATAATTACGCATAATCTTACGCAATGTGGCAATCTCCTTTTTCAAACGGGCAATTTCTTTCGCATTCGTCGATTTTACGGTACGAAGTTCCTCCAAAAGGCGCTGCACTTTAGCCTGCTCGGTCGAAAGCTGGGCGACCAGCGAATCATTACTCACACTAAATTTATAACCTTCGTATTGCAGCGAAAGTTCGTTCAAATCGTCCGCCATCATCTCCTTTTCCAAGTCGAAAGACTGTGTCAATTCATCCATTTGTTTCTGTTGATGGAAAATATAATAGCCTCCACCGCACGCAATCAAAGCTAAAACAATCACCGCAACAATTAATAGAGAGTATTTATTGACCTCTTTTGCCTCTTTCTTTTCTGCATCCATGCTTTTTCTTGAATATAGTAATGAAAAACAACGTCGCAAAAGTACGATTAAATTAGTTATTTGGAAAAGCCGAATACATATTTATACATTTTTAAGAGCAAATTCAAGAAAAACTTTCCGATTTTTGAACAACTTATTGGGGTTTTCTTTACTTTTGTCAAGCCTAATTAAACTAATAACATTAAAGATGTTAACACAAATTATAAATGGTAAGATACTTACCCCGCAGAGTTGGTTAAAAGACGGCTCTGTATTGATACAGGATAATAAAATCCTTGAAGTTACAAATTGCGATTTGGCAGTTGTCGGTGCAAAACTGATTGATGCCAAAGGAATGTACATTGTTCCCGGAGGAGTTGAGATACATGTACATGGCGGAGGCGGAAGAGACTTTATGGAAGGAACGGAAGATGCCTTCCGGGTAGCTGTCCAAACCCACATGCAGCATGGAACGACCTCTATTTTCCCGACACTCTCCTCTTCTACCATCCCAATGATTCGCGCTGCAGCCGAAACAACTGAAAAGTTGATGGCAGAGCCGGACAGTCCGGTATTGGGATTACACTTAGAGGGACATTACTTCAACAAGAAAATGGCAGGAGCTCAAATCCCTGAATGGATTAAAGACCCGGATCCCGAAGAGTACATACCTTTATTGGAAGATACCCATTGTATCAAACGTTGGGACGCAGCACCTGAACTGCCGGGTGCGATGCAATTCGGAAAATATATCACTTCTAAAGGCGTTTTAGCCGCCGTTGGACACACCGCTGCTGAATATGAAGATATTCTGACCGCATATGAAGTAGGATATTCCCACGCGACGCACTTCTACAATGCTATGCCGGGATTCCATAAACGGAGAGAATATAAATATGAAGGAACCGTAGAGAGCGTTTATCTGATTGATGACATGACAGTCGAAGTCGTTGCTGACGGCATTCACGTTCCGCCAACCATTTTACGGTTAGTTTATAAAATCAAAGGCGTCGAACGGACCTGTTTATGCACAGATGCGTTAGCTTGTACGGCAACCGATAGCAAAACAGCTTTTGATCCACGCGTAATCATTGAAGATGGCGTATGCAAACTCTCAGACCGTTCCGCTTTAGCCGGAAGTATTGCTACAATGGACCGTTTGATTCGCACAATGGTTCAGAAAGCTGATATTCCGCTGGAAGATGCTGTCCGAATGGCTTCAGAAACGCCGGCTCGCATCATGGGCGTTTATGACCGAAAGGGATCTTTGCAACGAGGAAAAGACGCAGATATCATCGTTCTGGATAAAGAATTGAATTTACGTGCAGTCTGGTCGATGGGCAAATTGGTGGACGGAACCAACAAACTGTTCTAAACAAACAATTATCTTAAAATAGAAAATTATGTTGACACAAATAATAAATGGAAAAATACTGACACCGCAGGGCTGGCTGGAAGAGGGTTCGGTCCTGATTTGCGACGGTAAGATTTTAGAAGTAACCAATAGCGACTTGGCGGTCATCGGAGCCAAAGTTATTGACGCAAGAGGAATGTTTATTGTGCCCGGCTTCGTCGCTATGCACGTACATGGCGGCGGCGGACATGATTTCAAGGAGGGAACAGAAGAGGCATTCCGGACAGCGACACAAGCGCACCTCCGTCACGGGGCAACCTCTATTTTTCCGACGCTTTCCTCCTCATCTGCTGATGAAATCCGCAAAGCGGCTGCCGTATGTGACCAACTGATGGAAAAAAAGAAACTGCCCATTCAGGGATTGCATCTGGAAGGTCCATATTTGAATCCCAAAATGGCAGGCAATCTATTTGCTAATTCGGTAAAAGAATTAGATAAAGCGGAATATACTTCCCTATTGGAAGATTTACATTGCATAAAGCGTTGGGATATTAGTCCCGAACTTCCGGGAGCAATGGAGTTTGCCAAAGCAGTAAAAGCGAAGAGTGTGATGCTTGCAGTGACTCATACGGAGGCAGAATTCGATTTAATCAGAGAAGCATACGAAGCGGGCTTCACGCACGCCGCACATTTCTATAACGCGATGCCGGGTTTCCACAAACGTCGCGAATATAAATATGAAGGGACCGTAGAAAGCGTTTACTTAATGGATAATATGACGGTCGAAGTAATCGCCGATGGCATCCATTTACCCTCTACTATTTTACGTTTAGTCTATAAACTGAAAGGAGTAGAGAATACTTGCTTGGTAACTGACGCCGTTTCTTATGCGGCTTGCGAACATCCGGAAGTAGATCCTAAGTTTATTATTGAAGATGGCGTATGCAAATTGGCAGACCATTCGTCGTTAGCCGGTAGTCTGGCGACAATGGACAAATTAGTCCAGACAATGGTACAAAAAGCCGACATTCCGTTGGCAGATGCCGTCCGTATGGCATCTGAAACACCGGCTCGCTTAATCAACATAGCCGACCGGAAAGGCTCATTAGCCCGTGGAAAAGATGCTGACATTGTCGTTTTGGATAGAAAACTGAATGTTCGCTGCGTCTGGTCGATGGGTGTCGAGGTGGAAGGGACAAATAAATTGGTTTGATTCCTGAAAATCTATTTATGAACCGTTGATTATAGACTTGTTTCATATAAAAAACGTTAATTACTCATGAGAAACAAAAGAATATAGATTCTATATTAGAAAAAACCTCTATATTTGCACTGTGTTTTTCATGGTATTAGATTTAAGGTTAACAATGGAGATTGGTTGTCGTGATGACAACCTTTTTCTTTTTTATATATTCCCCTAAAAATCCACAATTCTATCCGAAATAAAAAGCCTTATAAAATTATTCCAAAGCCTATTTTTCAAATGCATGATAATGCCTATCCTGAACAAAACAATAAAATTCTATCCTTTTTATGTTACATTTGCCCGTCTGTTTCGTTTACCTTATAGAAAGCAATAAAAGACAAATGAATGAAGAAACGCTAATAGCGACATTCACCGAGTTGCGAAAGCGATTCATTCGATTGGCTTCTCGATACATAAACAACCAAGATGACGCCGACGATGCTTTACAAGAGGCTTTTTGCCGACTTTGGCCAAGAAGGGATTCCATCAAAAGCCGCCAAGAAGTGGAAGCAATGGCGACAACTGTCGTCAAAAACCTCTGTATTGACGCGTGGCGCAGGCAACAAAACTATCCGACGGTGGAATTAGACCCGGAAAAGGATATGGAAATCGAGGAATCAACCGAACGAAAGCTGGAAACTCAAGAAAGGTTCCGGCTGGTGCAACAGATTATCCATTCGAAACTTTCGCCTACCCAGCAGCTTATTCTGCAAAGGAGGGAATTCGACGGAGAAGACTTGGAAACAATCGCACGCGACCTGCATATGCAACCAACAGCTGTAAGAATGCAGCTAAGTCGCGCCAGAAAAACAATTCGGGAATGTTATCAAAAATGGGAAAAGTATGAGAAATAGTAACAAAAGACCAGCTCATAATCGCTCGATAACGGAATGGAAAGCGTTAGTTGAACGTTATTTCGAGGCAGACACTTCGAAAGAAGAAGAAGCGGAATTACGTTCATTCTTGACTTTGCCGGAAGCTGCCGGAAAAGAATTTGACGAAGCGCGTGCGGTATTGAGTTTTTTGGCTGTCGGACGGGAATTGTCTGAGAAGAAAAGCGCCACGGTATCGCTCCGCTCCCATCGGCGGATATGGAATATAGCGGCCTCTTTGCTTATTGGATTAGCTATCGGATGCAGTTGGCTGGTTACGCATCAACGAAATAACCAATGCATCGCCTATATCCATGGAGAGAAAATCACGAATAGCGAGATTGTACTGCAACAAATGAAACTCTCTTTCCAAGAAATCCAAGTGGATTCGGAAAAATTGGATGTAAAAAATCAATTGAACGAGATATTCGATACGCTAACAGCTGAAGAGGAGTCGAAAGAACAACTATAGGAGGATTTTTATGGGACGAACAAGCATAGCAATCATCATTGGACTTGCCATTCATGCCGCCGCATGGGCACAGGAGAGTCTGCATATCGGGAAATTGTTCGATGGCAGATATAATCGGCAAAAAAATACTATCGAAGTCCTCGTCAAAGGGAAAAAATTGAAGCCCTACAACCTGACATTATTCCGCAGCTTGACCATCAAAGGCGATTCTGCTGAGCGAAACCGGGTCGAACAGTTAGTTTTACAGGATGCAACCGGAGCTGTTGACAAGGAGACGGGGAAAATCGGCGGACATTTATATTACGGCTTCTTCCGTTATCCGCAGAAAGATGGAGTATTCCGTTATTTGTTCTTTAAAAATAGCGCATTGCGCAAGTCCGAAGAACCAGAAGTCTCCATTGTTTACATGGAAGGTTATGCCACTTTAGAGGAATTAAAAGAGATGTTTAAATAGAAAAAGAGAACAGATATGAAAAAGTCAGTACTTTTATTCGGTTGCCTGATTCTGTGTTTGCAGGCACAGGCACAAACAGCCAACGAAGATAGCATTGTCGTAAACCGACCGGAGAAAGTCTCCATAATTACGAACGATAAACAACAAACTATTGAGATTATCGGAAGCGAAGAGAATCCGAACTATCATTTTAGCCGGACGACCGACTGGAATAATCAATCGCTCAGCGTCACAAAAGAGAATAAATCGGACTGGGACTTCCGGATACCTTTTACAAAGGAATCAAAACGGAATAAACGCCATTCGAAATCTGCATTCGAAATAGGCGGTATTGCATTGGGATGGAACAAGGCATTGAACGGACCGAGCAATATGAATGTAAATATGGGAGCTTCTTACGAAATCATGGCGGACCATCTGCTGAATTATGTCTATTATCCGCAACGTAACGGGCATTCTTTCCAAATCGGTTTCGGTATTTCGTGGAAGAATTTCCGCATGAACGGCCGGAACCGCTTCATCAAAGAGGGCGACCGAATAACTATCGGGAAATATCCGGAAGGGGCAGACATCGAATTCTCCCGATTGAAAATATTCAGCTGGACGCTTCCTGTAATGTACGGATATGAATTCGGAAAAGACCTCTCGGTGAAGGTCGGTCCGGTATTGCAGTTCAATACATACGGTAGCCTGAAAACAAAATATAAAGAGGCTTCAGGGGAGAAAATAAAGATTGTCGATAAGAATATCCACCAGAATCCGGTAACCATCCATCTGCAAGGGCAAATTAATTGGAAAGCCATAGGACTTTACGTAAAATATTCGCCTTGCCACGTACTCAATACCGACTTCGGACCGGAATTCGAGTCGCTTTCCACGGGTATTACTTTGTTCTATTGAGCAGATTGGCGTATCTTTGCGGGCAAGAAAAACGATTATACATTATACAGCATGAAACGAGTATTTTGCCCGAAATGTGACCATCAAATAGCATTCGATGACAGCAAGTATGAAGACGGAAAAGTCATCGCAATGGTTTGCCCGCAATGCGCTTCTCAATTTAAAATCAAAATAGGCAGGAAAACTGTCCGGACAAAGAGCGGACAGGAAAAAGAGGTCAAAGAACCGGATTTTACATACGGCCATATCACCGTTATCGAAAACAATTTTGCCTTCAAACAGGATTTGCCGCTGGTATTGGGCGACAATGTCATCGGACGAAGGAACAAAGATACTGACGGCGTGGATGTCCCTATCATTACAAGCGACCCCAGCATGGGACGCAAGCATTGTGTGATTCATGTAAAGCAAGATAAGAACGGGAAACTGGCCTATTCGCTGCGCGACTTTCCGAGCCTGACGGGAACATTCCTCCGCAATGAGTTATTGGGCAATAAAGAGGTGGCGCGAATCGAAGAAGGGGACGTGATTACCATCGGAGCTACCACATTCATCCTGCGCACTCCCGACGGCGAACAACAAGAATAATATAATACCGGCATAATTCAAATCATGAAAAAGTTCTTATGGATTCTGGCATTGGGCAGTTTGTCGCTGGCTGCCTTTGCCCAACAAAAAGCTCCCAAATGGATGGAGAAACAAAAGAAAGCGGTTGTCAATATCACGACTTATAAGAGCGACGGAACCACCCTGCACAACGGAGTGGGCTTTTTTATTGCTGAAGATGGCAAGTTGCTCTCTGCCTATTCGCTCTTCAAAGGAGCAGACAAAGCCATTGTTACCGATACGAAAGGGAAAACCTACCCGGTTTCGCGCGTCTTGGCGGCAGATGAATTGTATGATGTCATCAAATTGCAGGTCGATGTCCCGAAGAAGGTGGATTGCTTGGAAATGGCAACAGCCCCGCTGGGCGTCAATGCTCCGGTTTATCTGCTTCCTTTCGTCGATAATGGCAAAGTAAAGAGTTTCGGTAGCGGGAAGGTAGAAGAGGTGACCAAACTGAAAGAGGATTATCACTATTACAAACTATCGTTCCCGCTGCAGGTAGGCTGGACGAACGCACCGGTCTGCGATGCGGAAGGAAAGGTCTTTGCTTTGGCGCAAGAGGACGCTTCGGGGAAGAATGCGTGCTCGTACGGCGTCTCGGCGGCCTATGCCAATAGCCTGGCTATCTCATCGACAGATGCGTTTAGCTCGACATATAATGCCATCGGCATCCGGAAGGCTTGGCCTGCCGACCGCGAACAGGCGAAAATCGCTACCTATATAATCGAGAATACGCAAGATGCCAAAGCATTCCTCGAAACGCTGAACGATTTCGTGGCGACCTTCCCGGACTGGTGGGAAAGTTATTCCCGCCGCGCGGCGCATTATGTTTTTCATCGCACGGAACTGGCTGCGGATGCTGCCGGCCAAACAGGATGCCTCACGAAAGCGGAAAACGACCTGAAGCAATCGGTCGAAGTGGCGGACGATAAAAGCGAAGCGCTCCACAGTGCTGCCCAATTGGTCTATTCCGTTGCCCTGTCGGACACGACGCTGAAGGCGAATCCGAATTGGAATATGGAACGCGCCCAATCTTTGCTCACCGAAGCGTTGCAAGCAAACGACCTTCCGGCATATCATCAGCTGCAAGCGAACATTTATCTTGCCCAAGACCAATTCGAGCAGGCTTATGAAGAATATATGAAGGTAAACCGAAGCGATGCTGCCAGCGCGAACAGCTGGTATATGGCAGCGAAGGCTAAATCGGCAACCACCGGCTTTAATATCGGCGATGTAATCCAGCTTTTGGACAGCGCCGTCGCCTATTGCGGCAATCCGCCCTCCATCGAAGCTGCGCCTTATGTCTTGGAACGCATCGACTGGCGGCTTCGTCTCATGCAATATCCGGAGGCGGTGGCGGATTACGACCTCTATTATCGGATTTGCAACGGGAAGGTGGACGACAATTTCTACTATTTCCGGGAACAGGCGAAGTTTCGTATGGACGATTTAGAGGGTGCGCTGCAGGATATCCGGCAAGCCATGGCCTTGGCTCCGGACAATGCGATGTATCCTGCGGAAGAGGCATCGATTTATATCCGCCAGAAGAAATATCCTGAAGCGTTGCAGAGCATCGATAAGGCATTGGCCATCGCGCCGGAATTTGCTGCCTGCTACCGCTTGCGCGGCGTTTGTCTGCAACGGAGCGGCAAACCGGAGGAGGCGCGCATCGCTTTAGAAAAAGCGCAAGAACTGGGCGACCCGGCTGCAGCGAAATTATTGCAGCAATAACTCACAAATTAAACCGAGGCTGTCTCGAGAAAAGGCCCGCTCATCCCGTCACACAACTTGTTTGCAGGCGGAATGCGCCGGTTTGACTGTTCCGAGGCAGCCTCTTCTCTCCAATAATGTTCCCTTTAAAAAGAGGCTTTGGCCGGCAGCGGATGGATGCTCCCGTCAGGAGGAGGTTTCCGCTAACAGCGGATTGATGCTCCCGTCGGGAGGAGGTTTCCGCTAACAGCGGATTGTCGCTCCCGTCAGGAGGGGGTTTCCGCTAACAGCGGATTGTCGCTCCCGCCGGGAGGAAGTTTCCGCTATTCTAAATAGGAGCTCCTTCGAGGCTCATTTTATATGATTTGCAGAATCCCTAAAAAGCCATCGAAGTCAAGTGCCGCGATTTTACACAAAAAATCCGCTGCAGGCATCGCCTGCAACGGACCATGTCTAACCTTAAAAAGAGGGTATATGGCTTACCCTAAGAAGCCTAACAATACACCGGCTGCAACTGCAGAACCGATTACACCGGCAACGTTCGGACCCATAGCATGCATCAGCAAGTAATTGGTCGGGTCATATTCCAAACCGACGATTTGCGAAATACGCGCAGAGTCAGGCACGGCAGAAACGCCGGCATTACCAATCAACGGGTTAATCTTATTGCCTTCTCTCAAGAACAGATTGAAGAACTTCACGAACAGAACACCCGCACAAGTTGCGATAACGAATGACAACGCACCCAAACCGAAAATCTTGATAGAGTTGACGGTCAAGAACTGCGTAGCCTGCGTAGAAGCACCGACCGTGATACCTAACAACATCGTGATGACGTCAATCAGCGGACCACGTGCCGTTTCAGCCAAACGACGGGTTACGCCGCTTTCCTTACACAAGTTACCGAAGAACAACATTCCCAACAAAGGCAGACCGGACGGAACCAAGAAAGCGGTCAGCAACAGACCGGCAATCGGGAAGATAATCTTCTCCGTCTGCGAAACAACTCTCGGCGGCTTCATACGAATCAAACGCTCCTTCTTCGTCGTCAACAGACGCATGAACGGAGGCTGGATAATCGGAACCAACGCCATGTATGAATAGGCCGAGACGGCAATCGCACCCATCAGGTTCGGGGCTAATTTAGATGACAAGAAGATGGCAGTCGGACCATCAGCACCACCGATAATACCGATAGCACCGGCCTGGCTCGGGTCGAAGCCCATCTGCAAAGCAATGATATATGCACCGAAGATACCGAACTGCGCAGCCGCACCAATCAGCAACAACTTAGGATTGGATATCAACGCCGAGAAGTCGGTCATCGCCCCAATCCCCAAGAATATCAATGGCGGATACCACCCCTGTTTTACTCCTTGATAAAGGATGTTGAACACAGAGCCCTCTTCGTAAATACCCAACTGCAATCCGGCATCTTTGAAAGGGATATTACCAATCAAAATACCGAAACCAATCGGAATCAGAAGCATCGGCTCGAACTCATATTTAATCGCCAAGAATATGAATGCTAAACCGACCAGCAACATCACAAAATGCCCGGGCGTAGCATTGGCGAATCCGGTATAGGAGAGGAACACTTGAATGTTTTCCGCCAAGAACTGCGTAAAACTTTCGTGCGCTACTCCCGCTTGTAATAATATAGATGAAAACATAACCTTAACCAATTACGACGAGGTCAGCACCTTCCAGCACAGAATCGCCTTTGTTAACCTTAATTTCTACAACCTTGCCATCGCGATCTGCATTGATCGTGTTTTCCATTTTCATGGCTTCCAATACCAGAATCTTTTGGCCACGCTTTACTACGTCGCCCACTTTACAATCGATACTCAAGATAACCCCTGGCAGCGGAGATTTCACAGCACCTGCTACGCTCGGAGCAGCCGGACGCGATACGACCGGGTCTCCGGCAGCTGTCGTAGGAGCTTGTGCCGGACGTTTAATCGATACAATCTGTTTCTTTGCCGGTTTCTCCATCTTCACGTGATAAGGAGTTCCGTTTACTTCTACATCTGCCACATCATCAACGATTGAGTTGATATGCACTTTATATACGTTACCATTAATGGTATATTTAAAACTTTTCATGTTTCAATTCGATTTTAATATAGGGTGATTACTTTCTAAGTACGGGAGTCTCGCGCAAACTATAAATCTTAGAACTCCACGGTGAATATCTACGCTGAACCTTACGGATTGTGAGCACGGTATTTTCAATGTCATGGTTATCATCGCTCACCTCGTACAAAGCCATAGAGATAGCGGCAAAGATTTCACCGGCTTCTTGACCGGCATTGACTGCCACCTCCTTGCCGCTTGCTGCAGCAGCTTTCTGAGCGCGGCGTTGACTTGCACGGATAGAGGCATTGCCAATCTGCTTGAACAACAGATAAAGAATGCACAATCCGATAAATACTACTGCCATAGCCGTAATGGTCATACCGATACCCCACGAGTCGTTTACTTGGAAGTTTTCTACCTTCTCGTTCGTATTCTGCGTAATGTTATTGGCATTCGGGGTAACGCGCGTATAGTTAATCCATTCTCCCGCACCGTCTGCACTTCGTCCATAACTGATGTCGGCTTTCTGTCCTGCAGGAATCGTGATTTCATCAATCAATGTTTTTCCATCCGAATCATACAGCGCTACATAGTTTTCTTTGTTGGGATCTAACGCAAAATTAACATGGAACGTACCGCGTTGCTCTTCGTTATCAGCCCAGAACAAGGCCAACTGATAAGGCGGAACCTTTGTCTTAACATCCCCTTTCGGAATCATATACTTCGTCGGGTTGTTCTTGTCATCGGTCAGGAAGCATCCGCCCAAATCCACCGTACCCGCCGAGTTATTGTACAACTCAATCCACGGATGACGATGTCCGTAATCGTCCATGAAGTTCTCTTCATTAACGACCAACACTTCGTTTATTCTGACGGAAGTAGTCAATTGCGCTTTCGCTCCGAAAGTAAAGAAGAGCATCAAGAGCAACAACACTCCGAACTTTTTATTTGTCATATACTTTCGTTTTTAAGATTACAAAGGCAAATTATCATGTTTCTTTGCAGGATTGCTCAACTTCTTCGTCTGCAATTGCTGCAACGCACGGATAATACGGAAGCGTGTATTTCTCGGTTCAATCACATCATCGATATATCCATACTGTGCTGCATTATACGGATTCGCAAATGCTTTCTTATATTCCTCCTCGCGTGCGGCAGCACAAGCCTTCGGATCTTCGGCTGCAGCTACTTCTTTAGCAAAAATAATCTCAACGGCGCCGCTCGGACCCATTACTGCAATCTCAGCTGTCGGCCATGCGTAATTCATGTCGCCACGCAAATGTTTAGAGCTCATCACGCAATAAGCACCGCCGTATGACTTACGCAACGTTACGGTTACTTTCGGAACAGTTGCTTCGCCATAAGCGAACAACAACTTAGCGCCATGCAGGATGACACCGTTGTACTCCTGTCCTGTTCCCGGTAAGAATCCCGGAACATCGACCAAGGTTACCAATGGAATATTGAAGGCATCGCAGAAACGTACGAAACGAGCGCCCTTGCGGGAAGCGTTGCTATCCAGACAGCCTGCCATCACCTTCGGCTGATTAGCGACAATTCCTACTGCCTGTCCGTTGAAGCGGGCAAATCCGACGATAATGTTCCGTGCATAATCGGCATGTACCTCCAAGAACTCATTATTATCGACGATTGTGCCGATTACTTCATACATATCGTACGCCTGATTCGGGTTATCCGGGATAATCTCATTCAAGTTATCATCCAAACGGTCAATCGGGTCTTTGCATTCAATCATCGGAGTCTCTTCCAAATTGTTCTGAGGCAGATAGCTCAACAATTGACGGATAAGTTTCAGACCATCCTCTTCTGTATCTACGGCAAAGTGTGCCACACCCGATTTCGTTGAGTGAACACTTGCACCACCCAGTTGCTCTTGCGTTACATCTTCGCCTGTTACCGTCTTCACTACCTTCGGACCGGTCAGGAACATGTAACTGGTTCCGCGCGTCATGATATTGAAGTCTGTCAATGCCGGAGAATAAACTGCACCTCCCGCACATGGACCGAAGATTCCGGAAATCTGCGGAATTACACCCGAAGCCAAGATATTACGTTGGAAGATTTCGGCGTAGCCTGCCAATGCATTGACGCCCTCCTGAATACGTGCACCGCCCGAATCGTTCAAGCCGATAACCGGAGCACCCATTTTCATGGCCATATCCATCACCTTGCAAATCTTCGAAGCGAGCATTTCAGACAGCGCACCTCCGAATACCGTGAAGTCCTGTGCATATACATACACCAAACGGCCATCGATGGTTCCGTATCCTGTGACGATTCCATCGCCTAAGAATTTCGTCTTGTCGATACCGAAATTCGTGCAGCGGTGCTTCACAAACATGTCAATTTCTTCAAAACTACCTTCGTCCAGCAACATGGCGATACGCTCGCGGGCGGTATATTTGCCCTTCTTGTGCTGCGATTCGATTCTCTTTTCACCACCACCAAGACGTGCTTGTTCACGTAGTGCGATAAGCTCTTTTACCTTTTCAAGCTGATTACTCATTGTATTAAGATTAGTTGTTAGTAATGACTTTTTTTAATAAAAAACGAAGAATTAAGAATGAAGAATCATCTCAGGGACATCCATTTTGCCCGATTCCATTATCCTTCATTCCCGATTCTTCATCGTTATTTATTCTTTGCCCGGCATACACAGCTCGGTCAATACGCTGCATGTGGATTTCGGGTGCAAGAATGCGATGTCCAATCCTTCCGCACCACGGCGCGGTGCTTTATCAATAAGGCGGATGCCCTTTTCTTCGGCTTCATTCAAGCAAGCCTGCACATCCGGCGTAGCGAATGCGATGTGGTGGATTCCTTCGCCCTTCTTTTCGATAAACTTAGCAATCGTGCTGTCTTCGCTCGTCGGCTCCAGCAGTTCCAGCTTCGTTTGACCAATCTTAAAGAAAGCCGTCTTCACTTTCTGGTCAGCAACCTCTTCGATACTGTAACACTTCAATCCCAAAACGCCTTCATAATAAGGCAAACATGCTTCGATACTCTTTACGGCAATGCCTAAATGTTCAATGTGTGTAAGTTCCATTGTGTTTAGAATTTATTAGTTTGTATTTTTTAGTTTTTTATTTTGCTTCCTCGCAAAGATACACTTCTTTTCGGAATATAACCTATTTTTTCCTGCTTTTTCTTTAAGGGATGATACGATTTTTAACGCTGTTTTGATGCCGGATGCCTAATCAATAGGGAAACCCGCGAGTTTCCCCCCTCTGAAGCCCTTCAAAAGTCAGCCGACCGCGGTCGGCTGCATTTTGAGGGGTGCCGGAAGTCAGACAACCACGGTCGGCAGCGTTTTGAGGGGTGCCGGAAGCCAGACGACCACGGTCGGCAGCATTTTGAGGGGCGCCGGAAGTCAGACGACCGCAGTCGGCTGCATTTTGAGGGGCGCCGGAAGTCAGACGACCACGGTCGGCTGCATTTTGAGGGGCGCCGGAGGTCAGACGACCACGGTCGGCTGCGTTTTGAGGGGCGCCGGAAGTCAGACGACCACGGTCGGCAGTATCCTGAAGGAGTAGCTCAGTGAAAATAACCGATTTTTTCCATGAAACTCCCTGTCTTTTTCAGAAATAACCGATACTTTTGCAGCAAAAGAATCATTCATTTATCTAAATCTTTAAAGATTATGCACAAAAGAACATTAGGATATGTCGCCGCGATACTCTTGTTGATGGGGACGACCTCATGCGTGACCAAAAAGAAGTATCTTTTGGCAGAGAATGGGCGGCTGGATGCCCTGAAGCGGGAAGCGGCACTGAAGGAGCAGTTGGCGGATTGCCGGGACGAGAACGATGCTCTGGCGGCGCGAATCGCCGAACTGGAACGTGACACAGCGGAACTGGGACGCACGGTGCGCAATTACCGGGAGATGCTCGACGCGAATCTGGGCGAGCAGGACAAGCTGAACGAGTTGCTGACGCGGAAAATGCAGGAGTTGGATGAGCGCGAACGCACCATCAATCAATTACAGGAGATGATGGACGCGCAGAACGCGAAGGTGCAGCAGATTCTGCAGAGCGTGAAAGATGCGCTGATGGGATTCAGCAGCGACGAGTTGAGCGTGCGCGAAGAGAACGGGAAAATCTACGTGGCAATGTCGGACAAACTGCTGTTCCGCTCCGGAAGCGCAACGGTGGATGAGCGCGGAAAAGAGGCGCTGGCTAAACTGGCGGAGGTGCTGAACAAGCAAACGGACGTGGATGTCAACATCGAGGGGCATACCGATACGAAACCTATCCACACGGCGCGGTTCGCGGATAATTGGGACCTGAGCGTCATTCGCGCCACCTCGGTGGTCCGCATTCTGACGGAAGAATATCATGTGAGCCCATTGCAGATTGTACCTTCGGGAAGAGGCGAATATGTGCCGGTGGCAGACAACGACTCGGCGGAGGGACGGAGCAAGAACCGACGGACGGAAATCATCATCGCCCCGAAATTGGATGAGCTGCTGGAGATATTGAATTAGTAGGCATAAGAGGGGGATGGTTTAAAGGAGTTAAAGGAGTCAGAGCAGTTAGCACGCTTGCGCGTGCAGGAGTTAGAGCCAATACTTTTGGTTGATATAAACTATATACAGAAAGCATTCGGCTTTAACTCCTTTAACTGCTCTAACTCCTTTAACTCCTTCCCCTTTTAAATTTCAACGAAAGGAACTGCCTCCTACTCCATAAACTCTGCCAACGATGCCGGCAAATAGAAGGTATTGTTCTTATCCACATACACCACGACCGAATTCAGGCGGATAGTCTCGTCGGCCTTCTTTCCTGCCTTGACAATATTGGTGAACGCATTGATGGTCAGCTGTTTTTTCTTGTTTTTCTTATTCTTCACCACCAACGTAGGAGCTAATTCGCCCTCTTTCGCCGGAACGATTTCGCAGGTATAATCCTTGAACACATCCGTATGGCGGGCGAAATACTCATTGCTCTTGTCGCTCAGGAAGGTCGGTCCGAAACCATACAGGCTGCACAGATAGTGGTTCAACTCGATATTCGTCAGCATACCCATCGGACGAGTGCCCTCAGGATGATAGCTCGCAAGGAAGACCTCCTCGCCGGTGTGCCCGTGCGTCGTAAAGCCGATGCAGGTATGGTTGGTAATGATTTGCGACATCAGTCCTGCCAGCGAATTGCTATACATCGAAGCCTTGCTTCTCTCGTGCCGTTCTGCTTCGGGAATCGGACTGAACTTGTAATCCTTGCAATTGTTCAATGCGTCCAGCTCCTCTTGCGAAAGTTCGAAGCCTGCCTTTTCGAGGAAGAACTTCTGCACCTCTGCATTCGGAATCTGATTCACCGCTTTGGCAAAACCCTCTGCGGTCAATTCGTAACGGGCAAGCTGGGCGAACAAATCATCCTTCGTCAACTTGTCATACCCTCCGCAAGATTCACGTCCGATGCTGAGCCCGCTGTTCCCATGGTCAGCCGTAATGATAACTGCCGTTTCACCGTTCTGGCGGGCAAACTCCAAGGCTGCGCCCACTGCGCGGTCGAATGCCAAGAAATCTGTTGTAACGCCGACCGGGTCATTTGCATGCGCTGCCCAATCGACCTTGCTTCCCTCCACCATCAGGAAGAAACCGTTCTCGTTTTTGGACAATTTGTTGATTGCAGTACGTGTCATCTCCTCGATAGAGGGCTGTTCTTCGGGGTTACGGTCCAAATCGAACGCCATCTCCTTATCGCCGTAGAGCGCCCACATCTTATTGTTCGTATCGACGCGCATTCCGTTCAGGTCGTTCCGATATACGCTGTATCCGTTTTCTTTCAGATAGGCTTCCATATCCTCATTCAGGATAGAGACACCACCACCGATGACTACATCCAAGTCATTATGCACCATCTGCGGAGCAATCCATTCGTATTTGCCGCGATTGTAGCTATGCGCCGAGCAATCGGCCGGTGTAGCGTGAGGAAACTCGCACGTGAAGACCAATCCTGTCGCTGCGCCTTTGAATATCTTTGCCGCTTCGAGCACCGTCATCGTCGGCTGATAAGCCCGGGTCGAGTCAACCGGATAGATATCATCTTTCCCGCAAGCATAGGGATAGGTAGAGACAAATCCCGTGATACTGGGCTGTCCCGACATATAGCAGGAGGTCGTCGGAGCCGAATCTCCGATAGGCGCATTCGAGGAGTGCGTGCGTACCGTCCCACAGATATACGGGTCGATATTCAGATTCGGCTTGTCCGGGTTCGTGTACCACTGCAACCAACGGGCAGCCGATACCGAGCCCAGCGAAGTACCATCGCTAATGAACAAAATCACATTTTTAGTCGGTTTGACGTTTTGCACGTCCGCTGCTTTTGCCGGAATAATCATCAGGACAAGCAGCATGAATAAACTTAACGTTCTTTTCATCTGTTTCAAACTTTAATTATATGAGATTTATTATTTCTTCGGGCGACAGCGTCAATTTCTCCACGCCATCGGAAGTCACCAGATAACTGTTCTCGATGCCCACTGCACCGATGCCGGGCAGGACAAACTTCGGTTCGAGCGCAAACACCATGTTCTCCTCCAGCGATTCTTTCGAGCGCGGAGTAAGGACCGGCAGTTCGTTGATTTGCAATCCGACGCCATGTCCCACGAACTTCGCCTGCTGCTTCGTCCCCATGAAATTCTCCGCCAAGCCCTCTTCGGTAGCGATTTGCAATGCCTGCTGATAAAGGTCGGCACACGCCGTGCCCGGACGAGCCGTTTCAGCTATCGCCTGATGAATCCGGATGGAGACCTGATGCGCCCGATAAGCCTCGTCGCTCAGTTTTCCGACAGAGAAGACGCGCGTCATGTCCGTCATGTAGGGCGTATAATTGCCTGCCATATCCACCATGACCGCCATGCCTTCTTTCAATAACGTGCCGTTCGCGCCTAACGGACAGGAGGCATCCATGCCGGCTCCGCCTAATGCGAAATCGAAAGGCGACGGCGTTTCGGCGTTCTCCCCTGCCAAGATACTTCCCATGAAGATATCCATGTTGGGACCGAAAGCACGGAACAATCCCATCGAGCCATGCAAGCGCATCTTATGTTCTATTTCGAATTGGAACTCCAAGTCGGTCATGCCCGGACGATAGCAGGCAGGTATCTCGCGATAGACCGCTTCGTGGCGACGGGCGCAGATTCGGGTCTGCTCTATCTCCCATGCGGTTTTCACGCGGCGCACCGTGCGCAACAACGCCGTGGCGTTCAATGCCTCTTTCGGTTGGAAAGCAGCGAGAAGGCGGCTATACTCCGAGTAGGTCAGTTCGTCGGCCTCGAGCAGAAGGCGTTCAGGCAAAGGTATCGCTCGTTCGCGGAACAGGTCGGGCAATTGCTCCGGTTTCCGGATATACAGCACATTCTCGCCGGTCAATCCGTTGGGGCGCTTCACGAAGAAGTAAGGCTTCCCCTCCGCCGGCAAATAGCAATAGCCACTATACATCGTTCCGGAAACGTAAAAGAGATTCACGCCTGAGGCAATCAGGCAGCCATCCGCTCCTATCTGCCGCATCGCCTCTTGGATGCGGTTCCATTTCAAGCGGTAGTCTGATAATAGTTGTTGTCTAATCATCTATAATTCGCAGATAATATCGTAATAATAAAGAGACGCCAGTTGAGTGACGTCTCTCCTTTTGCATTATTTATTCTTAATCTTGTTCCACGTGTCTTTGAGCGAGACGGTACGGTTGAAAATCAAGTGGTCCGGCGTGCTGTCCGGGTCCAGATTGAAATAGCCGATGCGCTGGAACTGGAAGTAGGCGAGCGGCTTTTGCTCGGCGAGGTACTTCTCGACGTAGCAGTGGGTCAATACCTTCAGCGAATCCGGGTTAATCATCTGCTTCATCGCATCCAGCGAAGAGAGTCCCTGCTCCTTCAGCTTCGCCAATTCGTCGCGCGGGTTCTCTACCTCCCACAGGCGGTCGTACAAGCGCACTTCGGCGGGCAAGCAATGGGCGCAGCTCAACCAGTGGAGCGTCCCTTTCACCTTCCGGTTGCTTTCGGGCATGCCGCTCTTCGTATTCGGGTCATATTCGCAATAGACCTCAATTACCTTCCCGTCGGCATCCTTCTTGCAGCCCGTACATTTCACGATATAGGCATTCTTCAGGCGCACCTCCTGTCCCGGCGTCATGCGGAAGAACTTCTTCGGGGCGTCCTCCATGAAGTCATCGCGCTCCATCCACAGTTCGCGGCTGAATTCAATCGTGTGGCTTCCTGCCGTTTCGTCTTCCGGATTGTTGATGGCCTCCATCTCTTCCACCTGCCCTTCCGGATAGTTGGTGATGATGAGCTTGACCGGGTCCAATACCGCCGATACGCGCGTAGCCCGGGCATTCAGGTCTTCGCGGACGGCACTCTCCAAGAGGGAGAACTCATTCAGGGCGTCATAGGTCGTATAGCCAATCTTATCGACGAACTTCCGGATAGACTCCGGCGAATAACCTCTCCGGCGGAATCCGCAAAGGGTCGGCATACGCGGGTCGTCCCATCCGTTGACCAATCCCTCCTTCACCAAGATAAGCAGGTTGCGTTTGCTCATCAACGTATAGTTGAGGTTCAACTTATTGAACTCCGTCTGGCGCGGCCGGTTGTCGTCGAGGTCTTTCCCCTCTTTCAGCCAGTCGATGAAGAGGTCGTACAACGGGCGATGGGGCACGAACTCCAACGTACAGAGCGAGTGCGTCACGCCTTCGAAGTAATCGCTCTGCCCGTGCGCGAAGTCGTACATCGGATAGACCTTCCACGTCGTGCCGGTGCGGTGGTGCGGCGTCTTGAGGATGCGGTAGATAATCGGGTCGCGGAAGTGCATGTTGCTGTTCGCCATGTCGATTTTGGCGCGGAGCGTCATGCTACCCTCCTCAAACTCGCCCGCGTTCATGCGCTGGAAGAGGTCGAGGCTCTCCTCGATGGGGCGGTTGCGGTAGGGGCTTTCCACGCCGGGTTGCGTAGGCGTACCCTTCTGCTCGGCAATCTTTTCCGCGCTCTGTTCGTCCACATACGCCTTTCCCTCTTTAATCAGACGGATGGCGAAGTCGTATAATTGTTGGAAATAATCGGATGCATAATAGACGTTGTCCCAATGGAAGCCCAGCCACTTGATGTCCTCCTCGATGGCGTCCACATATTCCATATCTTCTTTTACCGGATTGGTATCGTCAAAGCGCAGGTTGCAAATCCCGCCATGGCGTTCGGCAATCCCGAAGTCCAGGCAAATCGCT
>CASEMX010000022.1 GCA_949289155.1 uncultured Parabacteroides sp. | reverse complement strand
TTGTTCTTGATACTCTCAAAATCAAATTCTTCTTTCATAAAAAAAACTGTGTTAGCAAAGTTAATATTTTATTCTTTGCTGACACAGTTTAATTTACATCCTCGTTTCTTCCTTCATTTTTAATATGTCCGCTTATTTGCTCTTCTGCAAAACCAGCAGCACGTTGCCTTCCGCATCGACCAACTGCATCTCGTCAGCATTCGCTCCGGCTTTCACAGCCCGTACAGCGTTCATCGACTGCAGGATTTTCGTTTCCAAATCCATATCGGGGCACGCCATCATCGTCGTTGCCGCCTGCGCAATCGTCAGCGCCGACGCATCCTTATTATCCAACGTCACCGAAGTATTGAAAATATTGCAGCCCGCATTTCCGTGCAGTTTGTTCTCCTTCATATCGAACTCCATGAAAGGCGTGTTCTCCGATTGCACCTTTTCACCCTTCACTTCCACTACATTCCACTTTCCTTCCAGCTGTTTAGCCTCTGTCTTCGAACCGGAGCAAGCAAACAAACTCCCTGCCAACGCCGGAACCAACAAAGCATACATAAAAAACTTTTTCATATCACGTTCTTTTTATTGATTTAACTGTAAGAAATGACACAAAAGCCAAGCCAAACGTTGCGTTGGCAGTCTGCTTTTAGGGTTAATTAACGGATGGGAGGGGGTTATTTCTTCGTATAATGATATTTCATAGAAAAGACATAAATCTCAATTTGATTACCATTTACGGAATAGACAAGCCAGTGTTCCGAATTGATACGTCTTGACCATTTACCTGCCAATTCATATTTCAGCGGTTCCGGTTTTCCAATTCCGGTATAAGGATGCTCCAATATATCAGCAAGAAGCCTTTTGATACGCTGGGCAATCTTTGGGTCATTCTTTTTCCAATAGTCCCAATGAGCTTTGGCTATCGGAGTAAATATCAATTTCATAATTCATCTAAATTAACTTCGATTCCTTTGCCTGCTCTCAAATCTTCTTCTCCCTGACGGATATCTTTCATCGTTTGTTCTGACGACATGATGTATTCTGTCTCCTTCAACGCGTTATATTCATCCAACGACATCATCACGACACCTGTTCCGTTTCCCCGATTAATCACAACCGTGTCGCAATCATCAATGACCGAATCGATATAGCCTTTTAAATTCGCTCTAAAATCGGTATAATTTGTTGTTCTCATATTATTCCTCCGCTGTTTTGGGGCAAAGATAAGTACTTATTTGTGTACATCCAAATCAAAAAAGCCCGGAGGCATTGCGCCTTCGGGCTTTCCTATCAGCAGTTACAGATTAGTTCCGTACCTTGAATACCTGTTCGCCCACACGGACTACGTAAATTCCGCGCTGCAGACCGGTATATTGCTTCAAACCTACCTGCTGCTCGCTCTTCACAATAGCGCCGGTGATAGTCACAATCGTTACATTTTCCAACTGCGGAGTCTGCACGAAGAGGCTACCGTCTTTCGCATAAACCTTCACACCATCAATCGATTCGATGCCTGTCGGCACTGCGCCCTCAGCCCGAACATAAATATCGGTATAGATATTCTTGATGATATACTCATTCGGATTCTCGGTTGGTGTCAACGTCAAATCCTCCCAACTCCCAAACAGACTGCGCTTGAACTGCAACGCAAGCTTCGTTGCATCAAATCCTTCCTCAGCCTTAACGGTTACAAGGACAGATTGTCCTTCACGAACGACATCGCGACTGAACTCAACCGTCACACCCTCGCAGATTTGGTCCTCGTAGATGTTGTAGTAATACAAATAATCTACATAGCCATCACCATCTTGGTCGCCACCATCCGGGTCAACGGTTACTTCGATAACAATATCCTCGTCATCGCTACCATCGCCATCATCGATATCACCTTCACCATCATTGTTATCATCTGTAATGTCCGCATCGCCTGTACCATCTCCGTTAAAGTCCACTTCTGCTAAATAGTCAGACAAATAGAACTTACCCACTTCATTCGTAGAAATCTTGAAGGATTCGCGCGGAATCGTTACCTGATAACGTCCGTCACCTAAGTCTGTTGCTGTGACTTCGGCATCAACTGTCGGCTCTTCACCGTCAACCAATCCACGATTACCTGCCATTTCCTCGAACTGTACCAACTTGTTGATATCATTCAGGTCTTCTACAGAAGAAACTACCTTAACAAAGGAAACCATCATCGAACGCTGAGCAATCGTAATGCCGTCCAAGCTAAACTCCTTGCTTCCGTCTTCCAATTCATAAGGGCTATTCTCATTTAAAGTAATCTCTGCTGAATAAGTTGCAGCATGGAGTGGCAAACCTACTGAATTTGTACTTGGCGTATCATCAGAATCATACTCTACTTTATAATCTGTTGTCTCAGCCAACGTATAATCGCCAATCTTCAACAATGCCAATGTGTGTGCGCTACCATTATAGACATTATTCTTCACCTCAGCATCACCTGTTGCAAGGATAATGATATCTCTATCCGACGGGAATGTTCCGTCGCCGTCTGCATCCTCACCGCCGATAACCTCATCATCGCCATCACCGCTACCGTCTGTATCCGGATTGATAGTAATCGGACCGACGATAAGTTTGATTTTTGGCCAAGTTGTTATCTCGTTATAATTACTCAATAAACAGTTAGTGCTATTCTCTACTTCAACATTATCAAAGCTAAATGCGTTCTCGAAACCCGTTTCATTCTTTTCTGCAGTAGATACACCTTCATTCGGAGCCAACCAACCACTGATAGTCGGCGTTTCCTTCTTACCTTCAACCTCAACTCCGGTGATAGTGATATAATCTGCGGCATTCAGATTATTAATATTATCACCTTGTTTAACTGTGATTTCACTGTTATTCTTTCCAGAAACAGTGAAGGTGGCTTTTGTTATTTCCAAAGATACTTTACCTGTTCCTTTATAACCATATTTGTTGTCCGGGAAGGTAAAGGTAGCCGTATAACTACCTGCATTCTTAACTGCTTCCGGAGTTGTAGCTTCAGCTTCCGCTGTCTGCTGATAAGAATAAGTAATAGTTACATCAGCAAGAGAGATGGTTGCTGTTTCTGTTCCGTTCTTCACTTCGATTTCTGTCAATGGATGTTCCTTACCATCATACTCACGAGTTCCATCAGCCCAATCGCCAGTAGCGGAAATCAAAGGGTTATCTCCTTCATCGTCAATCGGGTCTTCTGTTGTTCCTTCTACTGAAACAATCAGTTTGCCTTCCGCAGTAGTTACATTATTTAATGTATAGTTCTCTGCACGACTTCCTGTCAATTCCAAGCCAGAGTAATTAACAGTGTAAGTTCCCGGCGTAGTCTTCCAAGTATTACCGGTTACAGAACCATCAAATCCAGTAGCATCTTTATTGATGGAAACATCATCCGGTGTATCTTCTACACTATAAATGGTTTCTAAAGTAAACTCAGCATCTTCTTTATAATCCGGCTCTGCCTCACCGATAGTCCATTCAACATTGCTTACTTCAATGGTTAATGTGGCAGGTTTGATGGTGACTGTTTCTGTCAATTCTTTCTCTCCAGTCAAAAGTCCATTGTTATCTACTGCTACAACCTTTACTGTATAGTCTCCTGCATCTTGGAAAGTCGCATCATTTCCATCTTGAGTGAACTTTAAGAAATAATGTGTGCCGTATGTAAACGGAGTTTGAGTTGACGCATTTACAACAGAAACTAAGCTACCAATATTTTCTTGTGCCTTGCCATTATAAGTAAAATCACCACCATTGAACGTAATGGATACTTCACTATTATCACTGATATCCAATTCAGTTGAACTTGTTTCTACGGTCAAAGT
The DNA here is from genome assembly GCA_949289155.1 of uncultured Parabacteroides sp. Lineage (GTDB taxonomy): Bacteria > Bacteroidota > Bacteroidia > Bacteroidales > Tannerellaceae > Parabacteroides. The sequence goes on along the minus strand of CASEMX010000022.1, from coordinate 40,375 downwards.
TGTTTCTAATCCGGTTGGTGCATTAGTCGTGCTCGATGTCAAACTTAATTTAGTAGTAAATGTACCTTCATCTGTTATAGGAGAACCAGCAACAATAGTATTGCCATTTCCATCCTCCCCGTCGGATAATTGTAAACCAACTTGGGCTAACGTCTTTAAATCACCACCAGATTGCTCACTCGCTGTAAATAGGAAGTCCGTATCAGTATCTGGATACCACAAATTGAATGCTCCGGTAAAACCGTCTGCTAAGTTGTAGCTGATAGTTTTACTTTGCAAATACCATACAGCTTGATATTCTTTTTTCCCAATATTAGGAAGTGTTGTATATTCTGGTGTAGATTCAGTAACCTCTGTGTTAGCACTCACCCATTCTGTTCCGTTTTTTAACCAATGGGTATCAATATGCTTATAGACTGTGTTTTCGCTTTGTGCTTGTGCATTAGCATCCCATTTCTCTACTGTGTATTTAGAATTAACGAACTTTGTTGCAGGAAGTGCAACTTCGGTTGTCATAGGAACATTGTCAGGAGATGTATAAGTTACTTTATACCCTTTTATTTGTCCACCTTGATCGATTAACTGCTCTTCAGTCAAACTCTGATCCGGACCTATTTCGACCTTCACACCATCAGCACGCAACTCAATTTTGTACGGTTCAGGAAGCGGAGAGCTTAAAGTAAACTCAGGGTCTTTTTCAGGAGTATGGAATTCTCCAACATAAGGAGTGTCATCGTTTAAGAATAAGAGACCTCCATTACGTAAGTCCTCATCATTATAATTAAATCCGGCAATTTCATTGGCGATAACAATTGCATTTCCTGAAAAACGAAATCCATGTTGATTAACTCGCCCTATACGTCCATTAGTCTTAATCGTTCCACCATTAACTGTTATAGAGCCACAATCATATATATCCTCAGAAGGACCAGCTATTGTATTGCCAATAGCTATTTTGTTACTAAAAGTATTTTCATTACCTTCCATGATAATATTCAAAATACCTGTACTACGTGCATCAATAGTAAGTGTTGCTCCAGGAATCGGGTCCGTAGGAACTCTGATTGCAGCATCAGTACCGTTAGATTGAATAGTATTGACTCCTTCTAAGATGATAATAGGATCTGTATATTCTTCAGCAATAATTGCAGACCCTCCTGCTTGAAGATTGACATTAATTAAGTGAATAGTTGGCTTATTATGGTTATTGTCCACCACTCCTCCTGATTTAATGACAATACCTTTAGTATTCAACGAGCTTGTTGTAATAAACCATTCTTCACTGTCGTCTATTTCCAAAACAGAGCTTCTATTTCCAATATCCAATGGATTATCTGCATTGCCTCTGTTCTGCCCCCACACCGCTCCTGACAACGTTGCCAAGAACGCCACTAAAAAAGTTAAAATTCTCTTTGTCATAATACTGTATTTAATTTAGTTAGTAATAATAAATTCTGCCTTGGCTGCATTTACGACCAACTAAACCAAACGATTATACAAAAAGAAAGTGCGGGCGAGTTGTTTATTATTTACCATAGGGGCATCGCCAAACGCCCATCTCGCTAATAATTAAACAACAGCCCGCACTCTATGCTGTTAGATGTACTTTTCCCTTTCAAAAAGCATACAGCAAGAGTGCAAGCATTCTTTGTTTATTATTCCAGCGAGATAAAAAATTGGCGATTTTCTATGGTAGGAATAATACCGTAAATGCTATAACTCAATATGTCCTTCCGAAGGATTACACCTAATCCTCACGGAATTGCGACAAAATTAGGCATCTCTAAGATAAATTCAAAAGAAAAGTGAAAAATATTTTGGGATATTTATCAAAAGGAGGGATAATTCCCCCCATTATATATATAATATGGTATAGCTCGTCCCCTTTGCCTCCTCCCCAAGCAACCTAAAAATCCTTCGCTTTACGACTTTTATTTCCCCCTCGTAACGTCCGGCAAGTGCATATCGTAGAACCCGACAGATCTATATCGTGGAGGCTGACAAGTCTATATCGTAGCGACTGTTGCCTCTATATCGTAGCGAGGTCGGCCGCTACGATATGGAAAGGTCAGTCGCTACGATATAGACTTGTTGGTCGCTACGAGAGGGAGTTTTTGGATGCTTAGTATGCAGTTCGGAAACTGCTTACTAAGTTGTTGCTTGTCGCATCGGTAAGCAGTCGTTCGTCAGCTTACTAAGTTGAGGGGGGCACTACTTAGTAAGTAGTTTTCTTGCTGCTTACTAAGTATTTTCCAGCCTATATTCCTTCGTTCTTTTGGCTTGACCCAAAAGAACCAAAAGGTCAAAGCTTACACTCCAGAGGCTACAAATTCGCATCGCTCCGCTAAAATTTCGGAAACTCGCTGCGCTCGGAATTTGCTTAACGCCTCTTACGTTAGGCCAATCCTTCCTATATTATATATGGTATAGAAGTTAGGAGTTAGTAGTTGGTAGTTAGGAGTTAGTAGTTAGGAACCCGATGCCGAAGGCGCCGAAGGCGAGAGAAAGATTACCCCTCAGCCCTCCGGGCAGCTCCCCTAAGAGGCAGGGGAGCTATTAGATTGGCCTCGGCTGGTGAGCGTTAAGCGAGCGACCGGAATGGAGCGCCCGTGAGCGTCGCCTGTCTGAGCCGAAGGCGAGTTTGCGGCGCGAGCAGCGGAATGCAGGGAGAGAGTAGCGAAGCAGGCGCAGCCTTGACCTTTTGGTTACTTTTGGGTCAAGCCAAAAGTAACAAGCCAATCATTCTTACTCCGCCTCCTTGCTCTTTATCAGATTCCGCTTCTTCCATTTCTGTGTACGCCAGCGGAAAGCCAATACGACGCCGCGCGAGCTTTCGTCCAAAGCCAAGCCTACCCAAATGCCGGCAAGTCCGAGTCCCATGGCGATACCGAACAGATAGCCGCAGGTAACGGCAAATACCCACATACAGACGATTTCAATCAGTACCGGCACGATGACATCGCCTACCGAGCGCAGGCAGAAGAGGAACATCAGCACCGTAGCGCGCCCATGTTCAAGGAAAATGTCAATCAGCAAGGCGGTCATGGCTATCCGAATAATCGATTCGTTCTCGGTAAAGCAACCTAACAGGAAGCGTCCGCAGAGGTAAACGCCGACACTGGCGATGAAGGTAATCATCAACGAACGCTTCCAAGCGTACCAACTCAGGACATAAGCCGCCTGTTTCTTGCCGGAGCCGACCAGATTGCCGGTACATATCGACGTGGCACTCGCCATCGAGAGGGAAAATATATAACCGATAATGACAATATTCATGATATAAACCCGTGCCGCAAGGACTTCGTTGCCCAACATATTGATAAAATAGACGACACACACCTGTGCAGCATCGTAAGATATCTGTTCGGCGGCAGAGGGCATACCCACCTTCAATACCGACTTCAGTTTATCGAAGGGGAAAGGACGGAAATAGGCCAACGGGAAGCGGCGCACCAAGCGTTTGAACAGGACAATGAACAATAAAGTCATACCTAACACGCGACTTAACGTCGTGGAGAGCGCAGCACCCTCGACTCCCATCTCAGGGAATCCGAAATGTCCGTAAATCAGGGAATAGTTCCCGACAATATTGAACAGGTTAATCAAAACAGCAACCTGCATGGAGTAATTCGGCTTGTTCGCCGCACGAAGGACTGCCGATATCGTAAAAATAATCGCTTGCAGGAAACCGAACCCACCGACAATCTTCATATAAGAAACCGCCATCGGCATCAAATCCGGGCGGATATCCATCCACACCAGCATTTGCCGTCCGCCGAACATGAGCAACAGACTGATAATAATCCCGACAATCGCGTTAAACAGCAACGAAACGCCCACAACTTGGGTAAAGCTTTTCGAATCTTTCGCTCCAAAATAAAGCGCACACATGACGGATGTCCCGACTGCGGTTACATTGAACAGAAGAAAGACCATATTCAGCAATTGGTTCACCACGCCTACCGCCGCAACCGCATTATCTGAATAATGGCTCAACATTAATGTATCTACCACGCCCAACAAAAGGATAAGGAAGGTTTCCAAGAAGATAGGGCCGGTCAAGCGCAAAAGTTTACCGCGTAGTCCGTCACGGGAGCGGAATAAATTCAAGTCCATTCGTCGCAGATTTTGAAAATTAGCGTGCAAAGGTAAAAAATTGATTGTTCCTTTTCTATTAATTCCCTATATTTGCCAAAACATAATGGTTATTTGTTGATTTCTATCAAAGATGAAAAAATATATCTCCCTATTCATGGCGCTTGCCGGGCTTTTTCTGCTGATAAGCCTTGATAGTTGCCAACATAAAAAGCAACAAGCGGAAGAGACGCCAAGCGAACCCGTCGATACTATTCCACATATTTATGAATATGGCGTATGTATCGACTCGATGAACCTCAATCGCTTTACCATCAATCCGGGAGATAATCCTGCAACTATATTCGCTCGGTTAGGATTCTCTGCCTTAAAAGCCGACAGCATCAGCCGGGCATCGGCAGAAGTGCTCGACCCGACAAAAATCCGCGCCGGTATGCATTATTGCACATTGACGACGATGGATACATTGGAAGTTATCCGTTACATTGCCTTCGCCAAGTCATTGACCGACTATGCGGTTATCGACCTGACCGGCGATTCCATCCGGGCATACGAATATCAAAAAGATGTTACGTTGAAACGGAAATATATCGAAGGGACAATCCATTCCTCATTATGGAACGTCATTGACGAAAGCGGGGCATCGCCGCTGCTTGCCTTGAAGATATCCGATGTCTATGCTTGGCAAATCGACTTCTTCGATATCAAAGAGGGGGATTCATTCCAAGTTATCTACAACGAAGCCTATATCGATGACACGACTTCACTGGATATTGCCTCAGTAGACGCGGCTATCTTCACCCACCAAGGGAAGACCTTTACGGCAATCCCCTTTATGCAAGACAGCATCTTCGAGTATTTCGACACCGAAGGGAACAGTCTCCGAAAAGCCTTCCTGAAAGCGCCGTTGGATTTCTTCCGTATCACGTCACGCTTCAGCAATGCCCGTTTCCATCCGATATTGAAACGCTATCGCGCGCATCATGGCGTGGATTATGCCGCACCGACAGGGACGCCGGTGAAGAGTATCGGAGCCGGAACAGTCATCGCCAAAGGTTGGGCAGGCGGTGGCGGCAATACGGTTAAGATAAAGCATAACTCGATGTACACCACCTCCTATATGCACCTGAGCCGTTACGCTAAAGGATTGGCAGTCGGCACGTATGTCCAGCAGGGAGAAGTCATCGGATACGTCGGTTCAACCGGACTGTCCACCGGACCGCACTTGGACTTCCGGGTATATAAAAATGGGGAGGCGATTAATCCGTTAGCGATGGAGGCTCCGCCCTCTAATCCCATCAAACCGGAACTAAAAGACAGCTTTGCAGTGGTTAGCCAACGGTTCTTGGCTGAATTGGACAGCCTGCATCGTCAATATAACGATACCATTATAAATATATTATAGCTTATGAAAACACTGGGTAATCTGATTTGGTTAATCTTCGGCGGATTCCTTACCGCCTTCGAATATCTGGTCGCCAGCCTTGTGTTGATGATTACCATCATCGGCATTCCTTTCGGGTTGCAAACCCTGAAGTTGGGGATTCTTGCGCTATGGCCTTTCGGACGGACAGTAATAGACAAGGGTGGCTCGTCCGGTTGCCTTTGCCTTCTGATGAATATTATCTGGATATTGGTGGGCGGCTTCTGGATTTGCCTTACCCACTTCGGCTTCGGGCTTTTGCTCTGTATCACGATTATCGGGATACCCTTCGGCAAACAACACTTCAAGATGGCAGGACTGGCCCTGACTCCTTTCGGGAAGGAGATTGTGTGACGGGCTTCAATCGATAATCACCTGCTCGGCTGAGACAGGATAGCTCAGAAAAAGCGTGGCTGCCTCCGAGAACTTGTCGGTTGCCTCTGTCGTCAGGAAGCGGCAATGTCCCTCCTTGGTCAGTTTCGCATCCATCTCAGGATGGCGGTGGAGGTAATCCTGAAGGCTGCGCGCAACACATTCGCCTTGCGGCAGCAAAGTAACGCCGTCCGGGGTATAACGCCGTATCTTATCCAAGAGCAACGGGTAGTGGGTGCATCCCAATATCAGCGTATCAATCTTATCATCCTGAGCGAAGAGATGCTCCAAGTGACGCTTCACGAAATAGTCGGCTCCGGGAGAGGCAAACTCGTTGTTCTCGACCAAAGGGACCCACATCGGGCAGGCTTCGGCAGTGACCTGTATGTGGGGGAACATCTTCGCCAGCTCCAGCTGATAGGAACCTGACGAGACCGTACCCACTGTCCCGACGATACCTACGTGCTTCGTCCGGCTCAGCTGGTCCATCAATTCGACGGTCGGACGGATGACACCCAACACACGGCGCGTTGCATCCCATTCGGGGAGGTCGCGCTGCTGTATCGAACGGAGCGCCTTCGCCGAGGCTGTGTTGCAGGCAAGGATAACCAACTGGCATCCCTCTTCGAACAAGCGCACTACCGCCTGCCGCGTAAAGCGGTAAACCACCTCGAACGAACGCGGTCCGTAAGGTGCGCGGGCATTATCGCCCAAATAGATATAATCATACTGAGGCATCAGGCGGCGTATCTTGTCGAACACCGTCAGTCCGCCGTAACCCGAATCGAATATGCCGATTGCGCCTGCCTTTTCTGAGAATCCTTCCATCCCTGTTCTCCTGAAAAAAAAGAGGACGTACCTTAACGGCACATCCTTCTTTTTCCTTATTAACCATTCAATAAGTTACTGCAAACCTAACTTCGCCTTTACTAAAGGTGTAGCGTCGATTGCGTTAGAACCTGTATAAAGTAAAATCTGCGGGTCTACGATATAAGTGTAACCCTGTTCCGTACCTACCGCTCTGATTGCATCAGCCATCTTCTGCTGAATCGGAGCCATCAGCTCTTGCTGCTTCTTGGTTACGTCCTGCTGGGCTACCTGTACTAAGTTATCCATACGCTGGCGAATGTCTTCCACCTCCTGCATACGGCGGATTTTGATATTCTCGGTCAACGAATCCTGCTGCTCGATGAAGTCGGCATACTTCTTCTGGTATTCGCCGTTCATGGTTTCGAGTTCTTTCTTGTAATCGTTGTTCAATTGCTCGATTTTCTGCTGTGCGTCTTTCGTTTCCGGCAAGGCCATGAATATTTCCTGCGTATTCACAAAAGCGATTTTAACCTCTTGAGCATTCACTACCCCTGCAAATGGCAGGAACATCAGTAATAAAACAATAAGTTTCTTCATTTCGTCTGTTTATAAATGTTACTAAATTTTCTCTTGAACTCTGCTTGCGATAAAACGCTGCAAATGTACACATTTATTTTGAATATCCTAACTTTGTCAGCACTTCATTGCTGATATCTATCTTCGGAGATGCAAAAATGATGCTCATGGCCGAGGCGCGGTCCACTACGATTTGGTAGCCCTTGTCTTCGGCGATTTCCTTGACAGCGTTGTATATCTCGTCCTGTATCGGCTTCATCAGGCTGGCACGTTTCTTGTACAGCTCGCCGTCCGCCCCGAAATACTTCCGCTTCAGGTCCTGCGCTTCCTGCTCTTTCTTGACGATTTCCTCCTCGCGCTGGCTCTTCATCTCAGCCGAGAGGAACACGAGGTCGCTCTGGTAGGTCTTGTACATATTCTGCGCCTCCTGCTGCAAGGCTTCGACTTCGTTTTGCCACTTCTTCGAGACCTGGCTCAGCTGTTCGTTGGTCATCTCGTAGGCGGGGATATTCTTCAGGATATATTCCATGTCGATGAGCGCGTATTTCTGCGCCGATGCTGCCCATACGCCTATCAGAATCAGGCTGCTTATCAAAAATAATCTCTTCATAACTTCCTGCGTTTTTAATTACTGAACTATTGGTTGCAAATGTAGAAATAAATGGGAAGTAGCGGCTACCTATTAACAATTTACTATGGACAATTAACAAATGATGATACAATCCGAAGTCGATGCTTCCGTGCACCGGTGCATGAATGTGAATAGTTCAAATGGAGTTACCGCACGCAGACAACGCGGAGGGCGCAGAGTGACGCAGATTTATTTTTTAATGAATAAATAATCTGCGTGCGTCTGCTGAGTCTACGTCTTCTGCGTCCCCTTTCCGTCGGATGACGAAGAGGCTGTGTACTGGTACATGGGCTTAGCGTACTACTTCGCCGACGTGATGCACCGGTACATGGACTCCGCGTACTACTTCGCCGATGTAATGCACCGGTACATGGGCGCGGCGTACTACTTCGCCGACGTGATGCACCGGTACATGGGCTCCGCGTACTACTTCGCCGACATGATGCACCGGTACATGGGCTCCGCGTACTAATACGCCGACGTCTTGCACTGGTGCATGGGCTCTGCGTACTACTTCGCCGGCGTTGCACCGGTGCACAGCGCGGCGTACTAAATAAAAAATGTTAATATATAGCCTGAAAACTGCGCCCATCCGCTCAGCAATCCGTCTGCGCTCTCCGTGTTCCCCTTCCGACTCTACGGCGGATAAAAGAAAAAGGGCAGCAGACTTCACAGTCTGCCACCCCTCTTACAAACCTATTATAAACCCTCAAAACAATTAAAATTCCTGTCCTATGATGAAGTGGAACTGGCTACCGCTCCGTTCTTGCGTGTTCCCTAAGTTCGGACGGTCGAAACCATACGCCCAGTCGATACCCATCAAACCAATCATCGGCAAGAAGATGCGGACACCCACGCCGGCCGAACGTTTCAGGTCGAACGGATTGTAGTTGCTCATATCCGTCCACGCGTTACCGGCTTCAACGAACACGAGGCCGTATATCGTGGACGACGGCTCGAGGATGAACGGATAACGCAACTCCATCGAGAGGCGCGTGTAAGCATAAGCATACGAGCTGTAATAGGAGCCTCCGGCGATACTTCCGTTTTCGTATCCGCGCAGTCCGATGGTCTCGGTCGCATAGGTGCTGGAGTAACCGCTCATACCGTCACCACCGACGTAGAAGGTCTCGAACGGCGTGCGCTTGTCTTTATTATAGGCGCCTACGAAACCGAACTCGGCACGGGTCATCAGGACCGGCGTACGCTTCACCGTCAGCGGAGCGAGCGGCGTAAAGACCTTCGCCTTGAATTTCCACTTATGATACTCAATCATCTTGAACTTCTCAGGGTCTGTGTCCCTCATCGAAGCATAGTCCTTGCCGTCGAACAGCGAATAGGGCGGAGTGGCAGCCACCGAGAAGGAGAACTGCGAACCGCGGCGGGTGTAGAGCGGGTTATCGATAGAGTTACGCTCTAACAACAGCTCAAGGTTGACGTTATGGCACGTACCGTTGCTGACCAAGAAGTAATCCCAGTCGTGCATCTTATAGACTTGGTAATTCAACGAAGCCATGAACTGGAAGTAGTCGTCCGGCCAATTCAGACGCTTACCGTATCCGACCGACAGACCGAACATCATGATGGACTTATCCGGGTCCAACGCCAGCTCGTAGCTGCCGTAAGGGTCGTAGCCGTAACCATATCCGTAACCGTAGCCATAACCGCCATAGCCATAATAAGGATAACCATAACCGCCATAGTAGTACGGGTTGTAGTATCCGTTATATCCGCTATACATATCGCTCAAGTAATTGCTACTGATATCGGTCTGTTTCGAGAAATAGGCGCTCACCGAAAGCGTATTCGGGCGCTTGCCTCCGAACCATGGGTCGAGGAAGGAGACGCTGTACGCCTGATAGTAGCGTCCGTTGGTCTGTCCCGACAGCGTCAAGGTCTGCCCCTCGCCCTGCGGGATAATTCCCTTGTATGACTTCGGATTGAGGAAGTTCTTCATTGAGAAGTTGGTGAACTTCAAGCTCAACTTACCGATGACACCCGTCTGTCCCCAACCGGCGGAAAACTCAATCTGGTCGTTTGCCTTCGACACCAAGTTATATTCGATATCCACCGTACCATTCTCAGGGTCAGGAATAGGACGCGGGTTCATGTTCTCCGGGTCGAAGTGTCCCATCTGGGCAATCTCACGCACCGAACGCATCAGGTCCTCGCGGCTGAAGAGCTGCCCCGGCTTCGTACGCAACTCACGGCGCACGATATCTTCATACAACCGGTCGTTACCATTGATGATAACCCGGTTGATGGTCGCCTGCGGACCCTCGATAATACGAATCTCCAACGCGATAGAGTCGTTTTCCACATCCACCTCTACCGGACTCGCATTAAAGAAAAGGTAACCGTTATTGAAGTAAACGTTCGACACGGCGTCCTCATCATTCGTAAGGCGGTCGTCCAGTTTCTTCTGGTTATAGACGTCGCCCGCCTTCATGTCCAACAACGCCATCAGGTAATCCGACTGGTACTTGGTATTTCCCACGAAGCGGACATCCTTCAGGTAATACTTCTGCCCCTCTTCCAACTTCAGGAAGATATCCACCTTCTTCTCGTTATAATTTACCACGCTATCTTCCAACAAGACCGCGTCGCGATAACCATACTCATTGTACTTGGAAATAATGTTCTTCTTATCGTTCTCATACTCTTCGGTCGTGAACTTCTTCGTACTGAACATCTCAAGGATACTGCTCTTCCAGTCGTTGAACAGGCTGAACTTTTCGTTGGTCTTCTTCATCGCCTTTTTCAGCTCCTGTGCGCTCAACGCCTCATTCCCCTCGAAATAGATGCGGTGAATCTTCGTCTTCTCGTGCTTATCGATATAGATATCCAGAATCACCTCATTGGCATGCGCCAAATCATCCTTCTGCTGAATATCGACATCCACGTTCTTGAATCCTTTGCCATCAAAGAACTTCTGGATAAGAATCTTGGCGCGGTCCAATACGTTCGGCGTTATCTGGAAACCCTTCTTCAAGCCCAACTTAGCCTCCAAGTCTTCGCGTTCGCCCTTCTTAATACCATAATAATTCACCTCTGAGATACGAGGACGTTGCTTCAATTGATACTCCAGCCAAATCGAATCGCCCTCAATCTTGTTCGCCAAGATTTTCACATCCGAGAACAATCCATGCCGCCAAAAGGCCTTTACTGCCGAAGTAATCTCATCTCCCGGAACAGTAATCTGGTCTCCTTTCGACAGACCGGAGAAGCCAATCAACACATAATCCTCATAATCCTTAATACCCGTTACCTTGATATCCGCAATATAGTACTTCTTCGGAGTCAACGAGTACGAAATCTCCGGCACTTCGGCCGGACGCTCAACCTTCACAGTATCCTTCTCCTGCGTCTGGGCTGCTGCACCCAACGATATACACAAGAAAACGACGAACAGTACTATTCCTTTGTACATAAATAGCTATTGTTTATAAAATTAATTGCTCACTTGTTTTACCAAACCGGCGCTCGCGCTGCTGGTAATACAATATAGCACCATACAACTCTTCCTTTCTGAAATCCGGCCAAAACGTATCCGTAAAGTAGAACTCTGCATACGAAAGCTGCCACAGCAGGAAATTACTCAACCGCTGCTCTCCACCGGTACGGATTAGCAAGTCCGGGTCAGGTATATGTTTTGTCGTCAGGTGGGCAGAGACCGTATCTTCCGATATTTGCTCTATGCTCATCTTGCCCGACTTCACCTCTTCGGCTATTTGTTTCACGGCTTGGGTTATCTCCCAACGTGAAGAATAACTCAATGCCAATATAACGGTCGTGCCGCTATTCACGGAGGTCTCGTCGATACACTCCTGCAATGTCCGGCGTGCATCTTCCGGCAAACGCGACAGGTCGCCGATTGCATCCAAGCGCACATTGTTCTTCATCAAGTCCGGAGTCTCTCGCTTGATAGCAGCCACCATTAAACTCATCAACGCATGGACCTCTTCTATCGGACGATTCCAATTCTCGGTCGAGAACGTGTACATGGTCAAGTATTTTATCCCTAAATCGGACGCCGCCTCTACTACTTTACGCACAGCAACGACACCCTCTTGATGACCTACATAACGCTCTTGACCACGAGCTTTCGCCCATCGTCCATTTCCATCCATAATGATTGCCACATGCTGCGGCAACCGGCTACTGTCTATCTTTTCCAATAACGACATGTCCTCACAATATCACTTAATACGCTCCGTTACTATATTTGTTATTGCACGGTCGGCATCGTTCTCCGAAGTCCCATGTTACGGAAATCATCAAAAGCGAATACCAATCCTTATTCTTAAAGGCACTGCTGGATATTCCATACGGATTGTCCAATATTTCGTTGCTTCCGTCGGTTACATCGAACGAATCGCCGAATAATTTTCGGAACGAAAACTCACACCCGATATTCAGACGGCTCTTCAATTTATATTTTACCCCTATGCCTAACGGAATATTCAAGCTCGCGAAAGTCTGATTGCCCGGTGCTACCGTTACGCCTGCCCCCAGAAAGATATAAGGAGTAAAGCGTTTCGTATTCAGATAAACGTACTTATCGCTATAAGGCATGAAATTGAACTCCATCTGCCCGCCCAACTCGAAAAAGTTCCGGCTAAACGACGCCGTTGCTTGATTCGGGAACACATTCTGCAACCCATCCGTGCTGCCCGAAGCCCTTCCCCAAAGCAAATCCGTCTTTACCGCCCAGCGGAAGTTGGGGATATAACGAAATATGACCCCTAACGAAGGATTCAGTCCCTTAAAGAACGTATTTTTATTCAAATCGCCCATATAATAGGCTCCACCGGCCATACCGCCGATTTCATATTTATAGTCTTGAGCTTGGATTGCTCCTATACAGCTCATCAACATCAAGACAATGATAGCGCGTCGAAAGAAAAATGTATTCATAAATGTTGGTTCATTTCATTAGACATATTTCTTTTGTAACGCTAAAAACCGCTCAAAATTATATATTGCGCTCCGGAAGTTATTGCCTTTCGAAACCGAAACGGTTCATGCGTCCCTTCCAGATGTCGTTTATTACCTGTCCGTTTTCAGCACGCTTTCCGCCGAATATCAGCAGGTAATTCTCCGAATCCACCAAAACAGAGGCATATCCCCTTGCTTGGTAACTTCCCGGCAAAACTACTAACGAATCTATATAATTCCAAGTAACTCCATAATCAGATGAACGATAAATATCCTTCAAAGGCTGGCTATTCTCGCCGATGCCTCCTACCAAATAATACATCTCGTCATAATAGACGACCGACGTTCCTTCCCGTTTGCTGAATAACTTACTTCCCAACGCATCGGTTTGTTCCGACCATGTCAGCGCATTCATGGTAGCCCATACGGAATTGGTCAATTCGCCTCCGGCTGTCTTTCCTCCGGCCAACATGATTCGTTCGCGATACATGGAAGATACCGGCAAAGAGGCGTAACCCTCTACCGGGAAACCGGCAGGAACAGCAGCACCGATATTCCATTCGCCCTGCTGGTTCTTTGCAGCGAACTTCAACTCGTTATTCTCATTGATAATCGTAGCCAATTCGGCAGGCTGGTTGACACTCTCGCCTAATCCGCCTAACAACGCCCGGACATTCGGCGTATTTTCCATGACCGTCCATGTTTGTGCATCCGCAGATTGGTAAAGTGCGCCGCTTTCGGTAGGAACATACAACGTATCATCAAACAGCACCATCTGCGAAAGCGCCACCTCTTCCGCAGGCAATCCGCTCAGTGTCGATTCCGTCCAATTCCGTGCGTCCGTCATCGCTGAGGTATAAAGCCGATACTCGCCATTCGACGCAAGGCGTACATACATATAATAAGAATCATCGTACGCTATCACCTTCTGCTCGGCAATAGCTTGTTCCGACACACGCTCCACATGCTGCTTCCATACGATAGAATCCGGAACCATCTGGTGGATATTGACCTGTGCCGTATAGGTCCGCTGGATAGTTCCAGCTGCATTATAGACCAATATCTGTACCGGTTGGGAAATATCCAACGAATCTCCTGACTCAAAGTCTATCGTGTCGCCGGTAGCCTCCGGAATCACTTGCACTTTGCTTACGTAGGCTCCCCGACTGAATGTACAAATCGCTTTGTCTTCTATTACTGTACCAAAGTCCATTGAGTCAAGATTCATAATCTCTTCGTTTATCTGGTCGATGGTAAACTTCACGTCTGCCAATGCAGACAACGAATCAGATGTCAACGAAAACGCAGTTATCTGGCAATTCTTATCAACCTCATACGGTACATCATCATACTCATTGCCGCCTAAACATGAAGCCAATGTCAATGCCAAGCAGCTCGCCAGCCATAAAAATATCTTACTTCTCATCAAAAACATAGTTTGTTCATACAAAGGCACAAAAGTAGAAACATTTTTTTCTTTCGCCTAACAAACGATAAGATTTATAATATTTTTAGGTTCAATTATCCTTCCGTGAATGGGTATAAACCAAGTAATCATGCCCGCCAAAACGTTCGGAATGAACTACGCCCGAAGGGATTGCCGGCGCTTTTACTCCTTCGAAAAGGCACATCGGCGACCGCTCGATAACAGCCCGGTCCCAATATCCCGAAGCAAGGAATTGTTGCAACAACGTGGCTCCGCCTTCGACCAGCAGCGAGTTCAGTTTCCGTTCATATAGGCTTTGGAGAATCTGTTGTACGATGGAGACTTTAAAGTCCAGTTGCACATATTCCACCTTTCCTGAAGGGTCTTTCTTCAGACGGGACGTATAAACAAGGGTCGGGACCGTACCGTCGAACAGGTGGTAATGTTCGGGCAGCTTCAGTTCGCGGTCGATGACTAATCGCACGGGCGACTTCCCGCTCCAATGGCGCACCGAGAGCGAAGGATTGTCCAGCAATGCTGTCCGCGTTCCTACCAAAATAGCCGCCGACTCCGCACGCAGCTTATGCACACGGACTTGCGTCTCCGGCGTAGAGAATTGTATGGGCGCGACATCCGGAGACGAACGGAACGCATCGATGAACCCATCCGCACTCTCTGCCCATTTCAACGTAACGAACGGGCGCTTCTCGGTCTGGAACAACATGAAGGCTTCGTTCAATGCACGTGCCTCATGCTCCATCACCCCCGTCACGACCTCGATGCCTGCCTCGCGCAGCATCCGTATGCCGCGACCTGCTACTTCAGGGAAGGGGTCCAAGCAGCCAACGACCACGCGCGGTATCCCTTTACGGATAATCAGTTCTGCACAAGGAGGCGTCTTCCCATAATGCGAGCAGGGCTCCAAGCTCACGTAAAGCGTGGATTCGCGTAATAGCCGTTCATCGCGCACCGAGCTTATCGCGTTCACCTCGGCATGTGCCTCGCCGCACCGCCGGTGATACCCCTCACCTATTATCTTATTCCCCAGTACGACCACCGCGCCCACCATCGGGTTCGGGGCCGTATGTCCCGCCCCATGACGTGCCAATTCGATGCACCGGGACATAAACTTTTCTTCTATCTGTATCATCTCTTTTTTGTATTTCAACCGAAACAAAGATACTGCTTTTATACGAATAGAGCGCCCCATAGGGACAAATCTCTTTCCATAGGGAGACAGAAACCTCTCCCCCTCGAAGAAAAGTTGGAAAGTATAGGGAGAAAAGTTTGACACCTGCCTATGAAAAGTTCCCGGCATAGGCAAGAAATCTTAAAACGCCACAGGCGTTTATAAAAACGACACTGGCAATTGTAAAAACGCCACAGGCGTTTATAGAAACGACAGTGGCGTTTCAACTTTTCTCCCTTATGCGCGAAACTTTTCTTCGGCAAGTACCAAACTTTTCTCCCTATACTTTTCAACTTTTCTTCGGGGAGGAAAGGGAAGGATACCCCGGGAAGGGTTGCTTAAAGGGATATTTATTTGTTACTTTGCATACGTATTGAACAGACATAAATCAAATATCAAACGACATGAAACACTACCTATTAGCAGGCTTGTTGGCTCTCGGAGTTTGTCCGGGTTGCCATACTGACAAACAACTGACCGACTACGTGAATCCCTTCTTAGGGACCGCGACCCTTTGGGACAAAGAGGACTTAGGATATGAACGGCACAAGAAGAGCAGGACTTGGGGCGCAGAAGTCTTTCCGGGTGCGTCGCTCCCCAACGCGATGGTCCAACTCAGCCCGGTGACCATGTACC
Source organism: uncultured Parabacteroides sp. (assembly GCA_949289155.1). Taxonomy (GTDB): domain Bacteria; phylum Bacteroidota; class Bacteroidia; order Bacteroidales; family Tannerellaceae; genus Parabacteroides. The sequence goes on along the minus strand of CASEMX010000022.1, from coordinate 24,279 downwards.
GCAGCGGTGCGGGGTATCAATATGAAGACACCGTAATCTTTGGCTTCTCACATACGAATAAAGGGCACTGGAACCTGCTGCACCTGCCTGTCCTGCCGGTAACGGGAACCGTCGACCCTGATGACTTTTGTTCGGGCTACTCGCACGACGACGAGTCGGCTGCTCCGGGCTATTATCAAGTCTTCCTGAAGCGGTATGAGGTAAATGCCGAGTTGACCTCGACCCTGCGATGTGCTTACCATAAATATACCTTCCCTGCCGACGAAGAGAAGAAGCTCTTGATAGACATCACCCGCACCAATAATCCGGTACGCGGCCATTCCATCCATAAGGTAGACGATTATACCTTTGCGGGGAATCAAGACGCCGAAGGGAACCTGCGTTTCTATGCCGTCAGCAACTATAAGATAAAAAATATCGCGGCAGTAAAAAAGGACCGGCACGAGGTGACCGTGGTCGAATTTGCGGAAAGCAAAAGCAGCCGGCCGCTGGAGCTGAAGATAGGCTTCTCGTTCGTAAGCGAAGCGAATGCACGGATGAACCTCGAAGCCGAGATGCTCGACAAGCCTTTCGAGCAAGTCCGCAGCGAGGCAAACGAAACGTGGGAACAACTGCTGTCGAAGGTGCAGGTCGAAGGAGGGACCGAACGCGAGAAGGGCATCTTCTATTCTTGCCTGTACCGCTCCTTCTTGTGGCCGGCATTGCGGAGCGATGTCAATGGAGAATATACCGATGAGCAGGGCAACGTATGCAACAACGGCTTCCGTTACTATACGAACCCTTCTTTCTGGGACGATTACCGGAACAAGCTCATCCTTTTGGGCATGATTTCGCCCGACGTGACGGCTGATGTCATCCGCTCGATTACCGACAAAGGCGAGAAACGAGGCGGATATATGCCTACCTTCTTCCATGGCGACCACGCCTCGACCTTCGTGGCAGGAAGTTGGTTGCGCGGGATACAGGCCTTCGACCTGAAGCGCGCCTATCGGTTGCTCTTGAACAACGCCACTGTTCCCGGAAAAGGCGGACGTCCTTATCTGGACGAGTACATTGCCCAAGGCTGGATAGCCGAGAAAGATACTACGAATGTACCGACGTGGGACGAATATAAGGCGGCAGTGACAAAGACGGTAGAATATGCCTATGATGATTATGCAACCGCATTGATAGCCGACGAACTGGGAGACACCGCTAATCGAGACCTGTTGATGAAACGCTCTGAGAACTACAAGACGCTGTTCGACCCGACGACAGGCTTCTGGCGAGGAAAGATTGCCGACGGAAGCTGGATAAAAGACTTCGACCCTTATTATCCCTATTATGCCTATATGTATCGGGAGGCAAACGCATGGCAGTCGCTTTTCTTTGCGCCGCATGACCCTGAGGGGATGGTTAAATTGTACCCGTCGGATGCCGCAGTCGATGCCAAATTAGATTCGCTCTTCACCGAGCCTTGGAGGAACTACGAAGCGGACAACATGACCGGATTCATCGGGAACTATTGCCACGGAAACCAGCCCGACCACAGCGTGCCTTATACCTATTATTTCATCGGCAAACAAGAGAAGTCGCAAGCGGTATTGGACAGTATCATGAACCACTACTACGACATGGGCAAAGAACACCTTGCTTACTCAGGAATGGACGATGCCGGCGAGATGTCGGCATGGTACGTCTTCAATGCGATGGGCATCTATACTTACTCACCTGCCGACCCGGAATATATCGTGAGCGTCCCGCTGTTCGACAAGGTGCGTTTCACATTAGATAGAGATGCTACCTTCACCATTACACGGAAGGGAACCGGAAAGAAGATAACGAGCATCACCTATGATGGCCAACCGATAGAGGGATGGTTCGTCACGCACGACCAGCTCCGCCAAGGGAAAGAACTGGTCATAACGACCGAGTAAGCATTCCTTGCCTCCTTATTTTCCTGCCGATGCCCTTCACCCCAAGCACCGGCAGGAAAATATGTAAAGCAGCCGATATACTTTTTTCGCTATTTCTCCGTTCTCTTTACAAGAAATCACAGTATCTTTGAACCCATTTTAGAGAGCGATATGAGGAAAATCTTATACATTATATATATATGCCTGCTTGCAGGGACAGTCCGGGCGCAGTTGGGCAACGAAGCCTACAGCTTCCTGACGCTTCCTGCCTCAACCCATGCCAATGCACTGGGCGGACATACGGTTTCGTTGGTAGAGAGCGACCCCTCGTTAGGTTTCCATAATCCGGCACTACTGGGCGGGGAGATGGACAATATGTTGAACCTGAATTATATGAATTATATTTCGGATGTAAACATAGGAAGCGCTATCTATACCAAAGCCTTCAAAGAGAAGGGCGCATGGGGCGTAGGTGCGAGCTTTCTCAGTTATGGCAATATCGAGGAGTATTCGGAAGAGAACCTCTATATTGGCAACGTATCTGCTAAAGATATTGCCGTACAGGGTTTCTTCTCGTATGACCTGAGCGAGAGATGGCGCGGAGGATTGTCTCTCAAGCTGCTCTACTCGGCGATGGCGGACTATAATTCATTTGGTTTAGGAGTAGATGCGGGATTGAGTTACTACAACTCCGAGAAAAAGTTCTCGTTCGGATTCGCATTAAAGAATATAGGAGCCCAACTGAAAGCCTATAACGAAGAGCGGCAAAAGATGCCGTGGGATATCCAATTAGGTATCTCCAAACAGATGGAACATGCGCCGATACGCTTCTCGCTTACTGCCATGTATCTGAACCGATGGAAGTTCGATTATGTCGATACGACTGACCCGGAATATGACGGGGATAGTTTCGGGAAAGCCCTGCTGAAGCACTTCGTCATCGGCGTAGACTGGCTCCCGTCGGAGAACTTCTGGGTTGGTATAGGATATAACCCCAAGCGGGCAATGGATATGAAATTCGATGGCGGCAGCGCGCTTTCCGGATTCTCGGCAGGAGCCGGACTGCACATCAAGATGTTTGATGTAAGTGCTTCGATGGCGAAATACCATCCTTCAGCGCTCTCACTGATGATAAGCGTATCGACAAGGTTTGCGGATTTTAAATTGTAAAATGAAAGGAGTAAATAGTAAGGAGTAAAAGGAGTTAGAAGTAGTTAAAGGAGTTAGAGCCAATACTATTAGATAGTACGCTCAAAAGCATTTGGCTTAACTCCTTTAACTTCCATAACTCCCTTTAACTCCTCATAAAAATAAAATATGAAAAAGATAGTAATAGCTATAGATGGCCATTCGTCGAGCGGGAAAAGCACGATGGCAAAAGATTTGGCACGGGAAATCGGATATATATATATCGATACCGGCGCAATGTACCGGGCAGTTACTTTATATGCCCTGCAACATCATTATATTCAGGGGGACATCATCAATGAAGAGGCATTGAGAGCAGATATGGATAAGATTAATATCTCCTTCCAATATAATGCGGAGACCGGCCGGCCGGATACTTATCTGAACGGAATCAACGTTGAGAAGGAAATCCGGAGCATGGAGGTATCGGACAAGGTGAGTCCGATTGCTGCATTGGGATTCGTCCGTCGTGCCATGGTTGCAAAGCAACAGGAGATAGGTAAAGCGAAAGGAATTGTCATGGATGGACGCGACATCGGTACGGTAGTATTCCCGGATGCCGAACTGAAGCTCTTCGTTACTGCCTCGCCGGAAGTCCGTGCCCGCCGACGCTGGGAAGAATTGCAGGCTAAAGGCGAACAGGTCTCGTATGAAGAGGTATTAGATAATGTCAAGAAGCGCGATTATATCGATTCGACCCGCTCGGAGAGTCCTTTGCGCCAAGCTCCGGATGCTATTGTCTTGGATAATTCCAATATGACAATTGCTGAGCAAAAGGAATGGCTGATGCAGCAAGTGCAATCTAAAATTAAGAATGAAGAATTAAGAATGAAGAATCCAACGGCATAATTCTTCATTTCGAAATTCTTCACTCTTCATTCTTAATTCTTAATTAATGATGGTTATTGAAATAGACAAAGGCTCCGGGTTCTGCTTTGGCGTGGTAAATGCCATCAGCAGCGCCGAACGGGAATTGGGAAATACAGATACATTATATTGTCTGGGTGACATTGTGCACAATAGCTTGGAAGTAGAACGGCTGGAAGCGTTAGGGCTCCGGACTATCGACCACGAAGAGTTTGCCCGCCTGCAAGGGAAAAAGGTGTTGCTTCGGGCGCACGGCGAACCTCCTTCGACCTATCAGATTGCCGAACGGAACCATATCCAGATTATCGATGCCACTTGCCCGGTTGTCCTCCAACTACAAAAGAAAATCCACCGCTGTTACCAAGAGACGCGGGAAAGCCATACGCAATTGGTCATTTACGGCAAAAAAGGACATGCTGAAGTCAACGGATTAGTGGGACAAACTGAAGGAACCGCCATTGTCATCGAAAAAGCAGAAGACTTAAACCGACTGGACTTCTCCCGCCCCATCGCTCTGTTCTCGCAAACGACTAAATCATTGGATGGGTTCCGCCATATAGTCGAAGAGATAAAACAACGGATTCCCGACGGTGTACCTTTTAATTATTATGATACGATATGCCGCCAAGTAGCCAACCGATTGCCGAACATACAAAAGTTCGCTTCCGAGCATGACTGGGTCTATTTCGTGGCAGGGAAGAAAAGCTCGAACGGGAAAATGCTGTTCGAGGAGTGCCGGAAAGCCAATCCAAACAGCCAATTCATCTCAGATGCCGAAGAGATTACCGAACGTTTGCCCAAACAGGTATCGAAAGTAGGCGTATGCGGGGCGACTTCCACTCCGAAGTGGCTGATGGAAAAGATTGCTGAAAGAATCAAACAACTCAATGAAGAATAATGAATAAGACAGAGAACGATTGATAATTGATAAATTTTGCGTCTCGGCAGAAATTCTTCCCTGTTCATTCTTTATTCTTCAGCTATAAATAGTATTTTTGCCTAAACTTTTAAATACAAAATCCTATGCCTGCTATTAAATGTGTTGGTATTTTAACTTCCGGGGGTGATGCTCCGGGAATGAATGCAGCAATTCGTGCGGTGACACGCGCTGCTATCTATAATGGTATTCGAGTAAAAGGAATTTACCGCGGTTATAAAGGTATGATTACCGACGAAATCGAGGAGTTCAAGACTCAGAATGTAAGTAATATTATCCAGCGGGGCGGAACTATCCTGAAAACAGCCCGTTGTATGGAATTCAAGACTCCGGAAGGACGTAAGCAAGCGTATGACAAATTGTGCGAACATGGCATCGACTCGCTGGTCGTAATCGGCGGTGATGGCTCGTTGACCGGTGCGCGTATCTTCGCTGAAGAATTCAATATGCCGATTGTCGGATTGCCGGGAACAATTGACAATGACCTCTGGGGAACGGATATAACCATCGGATACGATACGGCATTGAACACCATCATGGAATGCGTGGATAAGATTCGCGATACGGCGACATCCCACGAGCGTCTGTTCTTTATCGAAGTCATGGGACGCGATGCCGGCTTCCTTGCCTTGAACGGAGCCATCGCTTCAGGAGCTGAAGCGGCTATCATTCCGGAAATCTCCTTGGAGAAGGACCAACTGGCTGAAATGATTGAGACCGGATTCCGTAAATCCAAGAACAGCAGTATCGTATTGGTAGCGGAAAGCGACGTGACCGGCGGCGCAATGGGCGTTGCGGAACGTGTCAAGAAAGAATATCCGCAGTTTGAAGTGCGCGTTTCCATTCTCGGACACTTGCAGCGTGGAGGTTCGCCGACTGCACAAGACCGTATCTTGGCAACGCGTATGGGTGTGGCTGCCGTAGATGCCCTGCTCGACGGACAACGTAACGTAATGATTGGTATCCAGAACGATGAAATCGTGAACGTACCCTTCTCGAAGGCGATTAAGAACAACAAGCCGATTAATCGCGACCTGCTGAATGCGTTGCGTATCTCATCTATCTAAAAAATCATACTCCTCCTATACATAGAAAGCTGCTTCCGATTCGTTCGGGGCAGCTTTTGTTTTATTATCCTCAACCGATTATCTAACCGACAACAAACCGCTCACAGAATCGTTCCATCACGTCGATGAACTCATCCGGCAAACGTTTCAGCACTTCTGCTTTGATTCCGAAGGGAACGGTTTTGTAATAGGCCTCCGCTATGCTGCCGGCAATAGCGCCCATCGTGTCGGTATCGCCGCCTAACGAAACAGCCAGTCGGATAGCATGTTCAAAATCTGTACTCTCCAGAAAGGCGATGATGGATTCGGGTACGCTCTTCTGACAACTGACCGCAAAAGAATAGACTGGGCGTATCTCATCGCAGGTGCGGCTTAAATCATAACCGAACGTCCGTTCGATGTACGCTTTTATCTCCGGCTTTGTCTTGCCGGTCCTTGCCAAATAAATGCACGCCGCCGTTGCCTGAGCCCCTTTGATTCCTTCCGGATGGTTATGAGTGACCTCGGCACTCTCTCTTGCCTTTGCCAATGTCTCGTCCAATGTGTCGAACGCCCACCCCACAGGACTGACGCGCATGGCTGAACCGTTTCCGAAACTATTGTAGGGCTGGGGATGTCTTGATGTCAACCACAGCCGAAAGCTATGGCCATAACCTGCCCGGCTGTATTGGTTTCCATACCGCTGCATAATTGCCGACAGGCTGCCATGCGTCAACAGCCAATCTGCGTTTGCGACCGTCATCACCGTATCGTCCGTGAATCGGGAATAGCGATTAAACAGGGGGAAATCGACCGACTTAATCGGATGCCGCTCATAAACCGAACCGATGATGTCTCCCGCTATCGCCCCAATCAATATATTCCGTCTGCCTAACCTATTCATACCTATATATATTATTCCTTATATAATTTCAATAATTTTCCAAAGTCTCCATTTTGGGAAAACTTCTCGACACCGTCGAGAGCAAATCGTACCCCTACGAAACCTTCTCGACGCTGTCGAGAACAAATCGTACCCCTACGAAACCTTCTCGACGCTGTCGAGAACAAATCGTACCCCTACGAAACCTTCTCGACGCTGTCGAGAACAAATCGTACTACTACGAAACCTTCTCGACGCTGTCGAGAACAAATCGTACTACTACGAAACCTTCTCGACGCTGTCGAGAGCAAATCGTACTACTACGAAACCTTCTCGACGCTGTCGAGAGCAAATCCCAACGCTGGAAAACTTCTCGACGCCGTCGAGAGCAAATCCCAACGCTGGAAAACTTCTCGACACCGTCGAGAACAAATCCCAAGCCGGGAAACGCTCTCGACGCCGTCGAGAGCAAATCCCAAAAGCCGGAAAGTCTCCCGACGCCGTCGAGAGCAAATCCCAAAAGCCGGAAAGTCTCCCGACTGCATCGAGAGACTTTCCCAAAGTTCAATTTACTTCTATTTCCTGATTCCGCTTAAAGCGTCTCCTGCTTCAGCTTCTCGACATAAGCGTCGATGCGATGCAGCTCCTTCGGGATGTCGATACCCTGCGGGCAATGCGGGCTGCACTGGTTACAACCCGTACAGTGGTCTGCCTGACGAAGTTTCGGCACGCTCCGGTCATATCCCACCAAATAGATACGGCGCGCCTGCTTGTAATTGTCATCCTCGCGGCTTGACAGGATATTCCCTTCGTTCAAACACTTATTGTAATGCAAGAGGATGGCGGGGATATCGATTCCATACGGGCAAGGCATGCAGTACTTGCAATCGTTGCACGGAATCGTCTCGTACTGCATCATCATGTTCGCCGTCTCCTGCAAGAAATCCAACTCCTCATCGGTCAACGGCTTCAGCGGGCAATAGGTCCGCAAGTTATCCTGCAGATGCTCCATGCGCGTCATGCCGCTCAATACCGTAAGGACATCCGGATAGGTCCCCGCAAAGCGGAAAGCCCACGAAGCGACGCTGCGTTCCGGCTCGCGCTGCTTCAGATGCGCCACAATATTGTCCGGCACATTCGAGAGACGCCCGCCCAACAACGGCTCCATGATAATCACCGGGATATGCCGTTTCGCCAATTCGTTATAGAGGTACTCCGCATCGGTATTGCGCGGATTGATTTGCTTCGCATACCGCCAGTCCAGATAGTTCATCTGAATCTGCACAAAGTCCCACTTATACTCGTCATGCTTCGACAACAGGTAGTCGAATATCTTCACATCACCATGATACGAGAAGCCCAAGTTGCGGATGCGTCCCGCCTCGCGCTCCTCCAGCAAGAAATCCAAGATGCCATTCTTTACATACCGCTCTTCATATTCCGCCATCGAGTCCTTGCCACCGCCGATGCTATGGAGCAGCATATAATCGATATAGTCCACCTGCAGCTCCTTCATCGAGTTATGATACATCGCGAGGGAGGCTTCCCGCGTCCGGGTCGAGGGGGCGAAGTTGGAGAGTTTCGTGGCTACGAAATATTTATCCCGCGGATGGCGGCTCAGGGCGATACCCGTAGAACGCTCCGAAAGTCCGCGACAATAAGCAGGCGACGTATCGAAATAATTCACGCCATGCTCAATCGAATAATCGACCATGCGGTTGACCATCTCTTGGTCAATCTCCTCATTCCCTTCGCGGGCACTGCGCCCGCCAACCGACGGTAGACGCATCATCCCGAAGCCCAGCAGCGAAATCTTATCGCCCGTCTTGGGATTGGTGCGATAGGTCATCTGGTCGGTCAGTATCTCCTGCAGCGTCGTCTCGTTCTTCTGATTCGAACAAGCCGCCAAGCCGGTCGATGCCACCCCTGCCGCGCCCATCACTTTGAAGAAGTCGCGGCGGTTTATTTCCTGTTTATGTTTGCATTCCATACTCTTTCCCTTTCTATTACATCATACTATGATTCTCGTGTCCTTCCACATAAAGCGCACTGAACGGACGTCCCGGACAAAGGTTCTCGCACGCGCCGCAGCCGATACATTTCTCTTCGTTGACTACCGGAATCTTTATCGAATCCGGGTTGTTCGGGTCTGAAGGAACCATCAGTATCGCTGACGACGGGCAATGACGGGCACAGTTATCGCAAGGCTGGCCGTCGCGCAGAGGAATACAGTTCTCCTTCACCCACACCGCATGACCGATTCGCGTCGAGGACTTATCCGCAACGCTAATCGGATGAATCGCACCCGCAGGACACACATCCGAACACTTCACGCACTCCGGACGGCAATATCCCCGTTCGTACGACATCTCCGGCTGCATCAACGTACCCAACTTCGTCGAGGGGCGCAATACTTGGCTCGGGCAGACCGACACGCAAAGCTGGCACGCCGTGCAATGCTGAGTGAAGTTCCGCAGGCTGAGCGCACCTGCCGGCACAATCGGTGTGGCACGTTTCGGAATCTTCTTATCGACGATAACCGCCAATCCGCCATCCACCTTCTTTTCCTGCGCTTTCAAGGCTGCAGTCGTAACCGCCAAGGTAGCCGCCGAAAGGAAACCGCGGCGGGAGTTCGTCTCTTTCTCCGGTTCCGGAGAGGCTGCCTCTCTCTTCCGATAGGCATATTCATAATGGAGCGCATCATGCTTGCAGGTATCCACGCAATCCAAACAGGTAACACAACGGCTGTAATCGATGGTATGATTCTTGAAATCGATGCACGCCGCCTTACATTTCCGGGAACAGAGCGAACAATTGTTGCATTTTGTCGCATCGATTACCGGACGGAACAGGGCAAATTTCGAAACAAATCCCAACGCCGTCCCCACCGGACAAATCGTATTGCAATAAGTACGGCCGTTCTTCCACGCCAAGACAAACAGGATAATCGCCGTCACCAAAGCAATCAGGAACGTTGATAGTCCCTTCATCCAAACATCAACGGAATAGAAGGCATAACTATCCATCCGTTCCGCCCAATAAGCCAACAGATTATTCCCCCATTGATAAAAAGGAGCAAAAAGGTTGGAAGCGATACGCCCATACGAACTGTAAGGAGCCACCAAAGCGGCTATCGCATTCACGCCCGCCACCATTAAGATGATAAACAGCGCCAGCACGCCATACCGCAACCACGATTTGGCGGGAGAATAGGAGAAACGGTACTGCTTCTTTTTCCGCTTGCCACTTATCCATGAGATAATGTCCTGAAAGACGCCCAACGGACAAATCACCGAGCAATAGACGCGTCCGAACACAAGGGTCAGTAGCAACAGGGCAATTACGATGCCGACATTCAACGCCAGCAACGCCGGCAGGAACTGGACCTTCGCCAACCAGCCGAACCATGCGTGAATCGTCCCCGTAAAGTCTAAGAACAGTCCGGTGATAAGCACAAAGCATATCACGGCTAATGTCAATCTGATTTTACGCAACATAATTATTAGTATATAAATTGTTTTTCATCGCAAATATAGACGGATTCCGCAAAGCACAGGTTACACATATTACGGATAATCCTACACATTTTACTTGTTTTCCCGATGCGTCAGCGTCGAGGCTATCTTGGTCAGTTCCTTCATCATCTGCTTTTGCCCTGCCGATTTGTCGCCATACACGCAGGGACCCGTAACGCATCCGCCTTCGCAAGCCATGACTTCGATGAACTGTCCGGGCACTTTACCCGTCTTGGCATAAGCACGGAGCAGAGCGACATTCTTCTTGTTCAGATTGGCAATCTGGATAGCATTCACGCTCGCCGAACCTAACGATACCTTTACGGCATTCACTACGCCGCCGGCTTGGGCAAAGCCGTGGGCTTCGCGGGAGGAATTGAACGCCACCGCATAGGCAGGAACCGTATCCAAGTTGATATTCATACCCGTAAAGATAGAAGCTACCTCCTCGAACGTCAGCGCATAATCAACACACGGGTCCATCTTCACCTCTTTGCGCTTCGCCACACAGGGACCGACAAACACAATCTTCGCATTCGGGTATTGCTCTTTGGCAATCCGGGCGGCATAATACATCGGTGAACCCGTCGATGAGACATATTTCTTCATATCCGGGATATGCTTCTCGACCAACTGGATATAAGACGGGCAGCAGCTGGTAGTCATAAAGGGCTGCCCCTCGTGGAGCTTCTCTTGCAACTCGGCAGCTTCGCGGCGAGTCGTCTCCATCGCGCCTTGCGCCACTTCGATGACATCCGTAAATCCGACCTCCTTCAATCCGCCATACACCTGCTCGATAGGCACACCGAACTGCGCACGTATCGACGGAGCCACAATCGCAATCACCTCTTCCCCGCGACGGATGCTCTGCAAGATATCGAATACCTGCGAGATTTCGAAGATTGCGCCGAACGGACAGGCATTCACACACTTTCCGCAATAAATACACTTCGACTCGTCAATATGCTCTACGCCATATTCATCTTTGCTGATGGCTTTTACCGGACAAACCTCCTCGCAAGGAATCGGGATATAGACAATCGCATGGTACGGACAGCTCTGATGGCACTTCCCGCAACTGATGCAGGTATCATGGTCGATTTCCGCCTGCCCGTTCTTGTTAAAGCGAATCGCATCCTTCGGACAATTCACGTAACAGCTCCGTGCCACGCAGCCCCGGCACAGGTTGGTAATCTCATAATTCACCGATACGCACGACGAACACGCCTCGTCGATGACACACATCAGGTTCTCCTTCTCATTCTCCGTACGGAACAAAGCCTGCTTCGCATATTCCGACAACGGCGTCAGCTCGTCCACCTCATCGCTCATGTCGAAGCCCAACAGCGGCAACGTCTTATACTTCCATACAGCCCGCTCTTTATGGATACAGCATCGCCCCGTAGCCTTCGAGCGGCGCGGACTCAGCACCAATGGCAAGCGGTCGATTTCTTCTAACAAACGATTCTCTTTCCAAAGTTTCACTAAATTCGCCAACAGCCCGTGGCGTACAATCATAACATTATTGGTAAAAGCCATATTCAGTATTTATTGATTATTTCGCTAATTCTGTAATTCTCACTGCAAAGATACGACGAAATTAAGTGACGACTTAAATTTCATTCACTTTATTTTACTCTCTTGGGGCAAGCCGAAAAAACGGATATATATATAATATGGTATAAAAAGAGGTATTGCCATAAGCTTCTGGCTATGGAAGAAGAGGAATATTGCTCTTATCCATTAAGAAAACTCCATATCGGAGAGCCTGAAAACTCCCTCTCGTGAAGGCTCGAATTTGCATATCGTAGCGACCGACAAGTCTATATCGTAGCGAGCAACCTCCGCATATCGTAGCGACTGACCTCTCTACGATATAGAGACAACAGTCGCTACGATATAGACTTGTCAAGCTCCACGATATAGACTTGTCAGCCTCTCCGATATAGACTTGCCGGGCTCTACGCGGAAAAGTTTTTTAATCAATACGTCCATTTTGGTGAATTGTCCCGTCGGGTGAAAAAACAGAAAGAAATCTTTGTCTGCATCCGAAAAATGGATAATTTTACCGCCACTAATAACGTTGACAAAATGAAAAAGATGATTTTTTACGTCGGACTGATGGGTCTGACCTGTTTATGCGCTGATGCACAAGCTCAATCGTTGAAAGATATCCTGAAATCGTCGGTCGTAAAGGATGCCGTGACGTCGCTGACCGGAGGGAAAGAGATAACCGCCGCCAACCTTGAAGGAACGTGGAATTATACCTCGCCGGCGGTCTTATTGGAAGGCGATAATGCCTTGAAGAATGTCGCAGCAAACGTCGCCTCCGGAGAAATCGAAAAGAAATTGCAATCCTATTGCGACAAAATCGGACTGAAGGAGGGCGCATTCAGCTATACGTTCAACAAAGACAATACCTTTACCTGCCTTTTCAAAGGAAAGACCTTGAAAGGGACCTATTCGTTGGAAGAGGATAAGACGCTTCAACTGAAATATGGAAATTTGAAATTGGCCAACCTGACTGCGCAAGTCGTCCTTACAAACAATGAGCTGGCACTACTGTTCAATGCCGACAAGTTGCTGGATTTCTTAGGGAAACTATCCGCCATTTCCGGTAGCACAACGCTCCAAGCAGTGAATAAACTGACCGAACAATACGACGGTTGCAAGGTTGGATTCCAATTAAAGAAGTAAAAAGCCAATGCTTCTTCCCTATTTACATCCGGGCATCATCGAAGCAGGATGCGACGAAGCGGGACGCGGATGCCTTGCCGGAGCGGTTTATGCCGCAGCCGTCATCCTGCCGGAAGATTTCCGCAATGAACTGCTGAACGATTCGAAGCAGCTGACCGAGAAACAACGTTATGCCCTGCGCGAAATCATCGAACGCGAGGCAACGGCGTGGGCTATCGGCATCGTTTCGCCGGAAGAAATCGACAAGATAAACATTCTGAATGCCTCTTTTCTGGCAATGCATCGCGCGATAGACCAACTGACGGTCCGCCCGGAACATTTGTTGATTGACGGGAACCGTTTTACTCCCTATGCGGACATACCGCATACGACGGTGGTCAAAGGCGACGGGAAATATATGGCCATTGCCGCGGCATCGATTCTGGCGAAGACGTGGCGCGACGACTATATGAACCGTCTGCATGAAGAGTTTCCGGATTATGATTGGATACATAACAAAGGCTATCCCACGAAAAAGCATCGAGCCGCCATTGCTGCCCATGGAGCGACACCTTATCACCGCAAGTCTTTCCATCTCTTAGGAGACGGTCAGCTGTCACTCGACTTTTCGTAAATCAATCGTGAGGAATTTCCGCGAATTACGATTCTCTTTTGAAAATGGAGAAGTCATCGGCATCTTTCCATACCGGGAATTTCTCACGAAATGCCTCTTGTTCGGCAGCAGAAAGGCAACAGGTAATGATTTGCTCCTCAGCGTCTGCCGCATCCCCAAGCTTTTTCCCTTTAGGCGAAAAGAGCACCGAATCGCCCCGGTAATGAAAACCTTTGCCATCGGTTCCCGTCCGGTTCACGCCGCATACATACGCCTGATTCTCCAATGCCCGCGCCAATAGAAGCGGTTGCCACACCGAAGCCCGGGCTTCCGGCCAATTGGCGACGTAAATAAGCAAGTCATATTCACGATTCATATTACGGCTCCATACCGGAAAACGCAAATCATAACAGACCTGCAAACAGATATTCCACCCCAAATAGGGCACAATAACCCGCTTCTCGCCTGCGGCATAGGATTTATCTTCACCCGCCATCCGGAAAAGATGCCGCTTATCATAATAGAAAAGCTCTCCGGAGGGAGTAATTAGAAATGCACGGTTGTAATATCTTCCCTTTTCCTCCGCAATGAAACTCCCGACAACCGCCATTCCGAAATCTGCCGCCCAGTGCTTCACCGAGGCAAGCGTTTCCCCGTCCATCCTATCCGCCAATCGCTCTGGAGCCATGGAGAATCCGGTCGTAAACATCTCCGGCAAGACTACAAGCTCCGTTTTGCCTGCGACACTTGCCAAACGCTTTTCATAAGCCGACAGATTTGCCGAACGGTCTTCCCATACAATCGGCGACTGCACCAAACTTATTCGCAAATCTCTTCTCATATTTTACAAGGGATTAGGGACAAAATCACAGGGACAAAGCTTTTATATAAAAAACGCCTTGTCCGCCTGTTCTCTTGTCAACTTGTTGTCTGTTTCTTTTATTGTGCAAAGTTTTCCGGATGGCACGCTATGATGCCTTTATAGCGAGAGCGGATTTCAGCAATATCCCGGTCGGCATCACCCGTCGGATGAAATATATCCATCATCCCGACTTCTTTCTTACCATAGTCTATATATGCCAAAAGAATAGGAACGCCCGCTTTCAAAGCGATATAATAGAAACCACGCTTCCATTCCGTTGCATGTTTTCGCGTACCTTCCGGCGTAATAGCAACCTGAAAACGTTCGTTGCGTTGAAACATTTCCGCGACTTGGTCCGTCATCGACGAATGTTTGCTCCTTTCCACCGGAATTCCCCCCATACTTTTAAACAATAAATTAAAAGGGAAGAAGAACCAAGATTTCTTCATCAGGAAACCCGCCGTCAACCCGATGGAGGTATAAAAGAGTTTCCCGATGACAAAATCCCAATTGCTGGTATGCGGAGCGACGCAAATGACACACTTCGCCAATTCTACACCTTGAGTCGAAGCGGCTTTCCAGCCTGCCATCCGAAGCAGGAATTTACTAATCGCCTGTTTCATTTGCCTGATTCGCCCTGCCCGCCATTCAGTCCACCGATTTCTTCGGCAATTGCATTCACCTCAGCCTGCAGTTCAGCCTTCAACTGTTTGTAATAGGCTTTCACCAATTTCGGATTGTCTTTACCATCCGGACGTCCGGCACGACAGATGAAATTATCCTGCATCTCCAGCGCACGCGCCATAATTTTATCCGCCTTTTCTTTATCCGTTCCCGGAATATACAAGGCACAGAACATTGCCTCTGTAAACAAATCGCCAGCCACGCAAGCAATCATTTTCTTTAGAATTCTTTTATTAGCCATAATCTCTTCTTTTTTAGAAACACCCACAAAACTACAAATATTTGCGATTATATCAAGAAGCATTTCCTATAAAAGCGCAAAAATATTATCTTTGCAACCTGAAAGCATACATATAAAAACCAATAGAATGAGTAATATAGAAACTACGCCAGATTACATCTTCGAAAGTAGTTGGGAAGTGTGTAACAAAGTAGGCGGCATTTATACCGTCCTCTCCACCAAAGCACATACATTACAGCAGATGTTCCATGACAAGATGATATTCATCGGACCCGATATTTGGCAAACTGCTGCACCTATTGATTTCATAGAAGATGATTCGCTATTCAGCGATTGGAAAGGCTACGCTGCTTCGACAGAAGGTCTGCACGTTAAAGTCGGACGTTGGAACGTTCCGGGTATGCCTCCGATTATATTGGTTGACTTCAAACCTTTCTTTCCGGAAAAAGACACGATTTTTTTCACAATGTGGGAGCACTTCCAAGTTAATTCCCTTCATGCATACGGCGATTATGATGAATCTTGCATATTTGCTTATGCCGTAGGAAAAGTCATTGAGAGCTTTTATCATTATTATAAATTAGAAAGCCAAAAGGTGGCGGCTTTATTCAACGAATGGATGTTAGGTATGGGCGCATTATACGTCAAACTGAAACTTCCAAAGGTCGCTACGCTATTTACTACCCACGCAACCTCCATCGGACGCTCGATTGCTGGGAACAATAAAGCGCTTTATGCCTATATGGACGGATATAATGGCGACCAAATGGCCTACGAGCTAAATATGGAAGCCAAACATTCTATCGAAAAACAAACCGCCCATCACGTAGATTGCTTTACTACGGTCAGCGACATTACAGCCCGCGAATGCAAACAATTATTAGACAAAGAGCCTGATGTTGTAACTCCAAACGGATTTGAGCCCAATTTCGTTCCTTCCGCAGAAGAATATGAAAAGAAACGGACAGAAGCGAGAAAAAACTTGATAAAAATCGCAGAAAAACTGTTCGGTTGTCCTATTGACCCGGATGCTTTGCTCATATCGACCAGTGGACGCTATGAATACCGGAATAAAGGCATCGACGTATTCATTACCGCGATGAACCGAGTACGTACTTCCGGACGATTACAGAACGAAGCGATAGCGTTTATCATGGTTCCTGCTTGGGTTCGTGAACCGCGTGGCGATTTGAAAAAGGCACTCGAACTGGATTATCCGATACATGAACGTATGCAATGCCCTTACATCACGCATTGGTTGAATCAAATGCAAGATGACCGCGTAATCAACTATATCGGGAATATCGGTTTCCGGAACAGCAAGTCGGATAAATTGAAGATTATATTCATTCCTTGTTATTTAGACGGGAAAGATGGCATCGTAAATAAGACTTATTATGACACATTGATTGGCATGGATGCAACCGTATTCCCATCGTATTACGAACCTTGGGGCTACACTCCGCTGGAAAGTGTGGCATTCGGTATCCCGACAATTACTACCAATCTGGCAGGATTCGGACTTTGGGCTGAAAAGGCCGGCGTCTCCGGTTCAGATATAGAAGAAGGTGTCTCAGTTATCGAACGTACGGATTTCAATTATTTCGATGTTGCCGATGCTATCTCAGAACAAATATTAAAGTTATCAGATACAGACAAAAACGAAAGAAAAGCTATCAAAGAACGCTGTTTTGCGCTTGCTAAGAAAGCCGAATGGAGCAAATTTATTGCGTATTATCAGGAAGCCTTCTCCATTGCGCTCGCAAATGCCGCAAAAAGAAATTGTTAAATTCCGGTATTACCGCTAAAATAGTTGTATCTTTGCACACAATCTTCTATAAGGACAGAAAAGAACAAAGAATTATACATTAAACTTCACTATATGAAAATTAAATCAAACGAGCCTATTTGGAAAGAGGTTTATTCTCAGTCAAAACTACCGCAGTCATTAGAAGTTTTGCGGGAAATGTCAACCAATTTATGGTGGGTATGGAACCACGAAGGAGCTAAATTATTCGGAAAAATAGACCCTTCGCTTTGGAAAAAGACAGAGGGCAACCCGGTTGTCTTATTGCAGAACCTGTCTTTCAAACGTATTGAAGAGATTTTGGCTGATGAAGAATTAATGGCCGAAATTAAGAAAGTCTATAAAGACTTCAGAACATATATAGATGTAAAGCCTGACACAACTAAACCGTCGGTTGCTTATTTTAGCATGGAATATGGATTAACAAACATATTGAAAATCTATTCCGGCGGTTTGGGTATCTTGGCAGGCGATTATTTAAAAGAAGCAAGTGATAGCAATGTCGATATGTGTGCGGTGGGATTCTTATACCGCTACGGTTATTTCACGCAAACATTGTCGATGGATGGACAGCAAATCGCTAATTACGAAGCGCAAAACTTCAGTTCGCTGCCTTTAACACAGGTTACCGATGAAAACGGTGAACCGATGATTTTGGAAGTTCCTTATCCCGGACGTACTGTCTATGCAAATATATGGAAAGTCAATGTGGGTCGTGTTCCTTTGTATTTGATGGATACCGATATCCCTCAAAATAGCGAATGGGACCGCTCAATTACACACCAGTTATACGGCGGCGATTGGGAAAACCGTATGAAGCAAGAATATTTGCTGGGTATCGGCGGTATCATGATGCTGAACAAATTAGGAATCAAGAAGCAAGTTTATCATTGCAACGAAGGACATGCCGCATTAATCAACGCACAACGTTTGGTTGATTACATCCAAAAAGATGGATTATCCTTTAATCAGGCATTAGAAATCGTTAGAGCTTCCTCTTTATACACAGTACATACTCCTGTTCCGGCAGGACACGACTATTTCGATGAGGACTTGTTCGGTCGCTATATGGGCGAATTCCCAGGCAAATTGGGCATCAGCTGGCAAGATTTCATTGATATGGGCCGCGTAAACCCAGGTTCGAACGAAAAGTTCTGTATGAGTACTTTTGCATTGAATACTTGTCAAGAAGCAAATGGCGTAAGTTGGCTGCATGGTAAAGTATCTCAACACATGTTCGCACCGATTTGGAAAGGATATTTCCCGGAAGAATTACACGTTGGCTATGTTACGAATGGCGTACACATGCAAACATGGGCTTCTACCGAATGGAAAGAATTTTTCTACAAACGTTTCCATAAGAACTTCTATCAGGACCAATCAAATCAGAAATATTGGGAAGCTATTCAAAGCATGCCGGATGAAGAAATCTGGGAAATCCGTAAGACTTTAAAGAATAAGTTAATCAAATACATCAAGAACGAATACAAGACAACGTGGCTGAAGAATCAAGGTGACCCGGCTAAGGTGGTTTCTATCCTTGATAAGATTAATCCGAACGCTTTGTTGATTGGTTTCGCTCGCCGTTTTGCAACTTACAAACGTGCGCATCTGTTGTTTACCGATTTGAATCGTTTATCTAAGATTGTAAACAACGAACAGTTCCCGATTCAATTCGTATTCTCCGGTAAAGCTCACCCTGCAGATGGAGGTGGTCAGGGATTAATCAAACACATCATCGAAATCTCCCGTCGTCCGGAATTTGAAGGCAAGATTATCTTCTTGGAGAACTACGATATGCGCTTGGCACGCCATTTGATTGCTGGGGTTGACGTATGGTTGAATACACCGACTCGTCCATTGGAAGCTTCCGGTACGTCTGGAGAGAAAGCAGAAATGAACGGTGTATTGAATTTATCAGTTCTGGATGGTTGGTGGTATGAAGGTTACCGCGAAGGAGCTGGTTGGGCATTGACTGACAAACGTACCTATGATAATCAGCAGTATCAGGATCAATTGGATGCCGCAACTATTTACAATTTGTTGGAATCTGAAATCATCCCGACTTACTATGCTAAAAATAGCAAAGGGTATTCACCGGATTGGATTCAATATATTAAGAACTCGATGTCTCAAATTGCTTACAATTACACAATGAAACGTATGTTGGACGATTATATCGAGCGTTTCTACAACAAATTGGCTACACGTTCTGCAGTCTTAGTAAAAGACAACTTTGCAAAAGCAAAAGAAATTGCCGCATGGAAAGAAGAAGTTGCTTCTCATTGGGATACTTGCGAAGTATGTTCATTCACTTGCGACCCGGACTTTGCTGCTAACGGTCCGGTAGTAGGAAAAGAAGCTACATTCAATGTAGTGGTTGACCGCCATGAATTGAAAGGTATGGTAGGCATCGAAGCGATTATCACAAAAGAAGATCCTGAAAAGCATGAGCCGAAAATCATCGGTAAGTATGATTTCAAGCTTGTAAAGGAAGAGGGCACAAAAATGTTCTTCGAATTAAAAGCTACTCCGGTTGAAGCCGGCAGCCAGAAGATTGGGTTCCGTATGTATCCAAAGAATTCGGATTTGCCTCATCGTATGGATTTCGCGTTCGTTCGTTGGCTCCAATTATAAGATTAATCACAGAATCATTTTATACAGGAATGCATCTTTCGAGATGCATTCCTTTTTTATCTTGAATATGCTGGTTTATAATATTACTTTTCACATCGAAGAAGATATTCTGCAAGAATGCTTGGAGTTCTTGAAGAAAGAATATATCCCTCAAGCGACTCGTAGCGGATTCTTGCACTCTCCTTGTATGCGCCGGATTTTCCCTTATGACGAAGGGGAAAAAACAAATAGTTATGCCATACAATTCCACGTAAAGAATATCGATACGCTCAATCTTTGGATTGAAAACGAAGGGAGAGGGATATCTCAAAAACTTATTGACCGGTTTGGCCGGAAAGTAGTGGGCTTCACAACGCTGTTGGAGGAAATCGACCTATAATCTATGGTAAAAGAACGCATCATATTAGGTATTGACCCCGGTTCGGTCATTATGGGTTATGGAATACTCCGTGTTCTTGACAACAAACCGCATTTAGAGACAATGGGGGTGATTCAGTTGGGCAAATATGAAGATTATTATCTTCGCCTGAAGAAGATATTCGAGCGGGTGTTGGGATTGATAGACCAATATCTTCCGGACGAACTGGCGATAGAAGCACCTTTTTATGGAAAAAACGTACAAAGTATGCTAAAGTTAGGACGGGCGCAGGGAGTAGCTATGGCTGCCGCTTTGGAACGAGATATTCCTATCTTTGAATATGCTCCTTTAAAGATAAAAATGTCGATTACCGGAAACGGCAATGCGTCGAAAGAGCAGGTAGCCGGAATGTTGCAACGGCTTTTTCATATTCCGCAGGAGGCGATGCTGCCGCAACTGGATGCGACCGACGGGTTGGCTGCGGCGGTTTGTCATTTCTTTCAGACCAATCGTCCGACGGTAGAAAAGAAATATACCGATTGGAAAGACTTTGTAACCAAGAATCCGGACAAAATAAGGAAATAAAATACCCGCAGAAGGAATATTTCCAACTCTGCGGGTATCTTTCTTTATCCGGCTCCGTGCTATACGGAACTTTATGCTTTAGATAATTCCTTGAGCCATCATCGCACGGGCTACTTTCATAAATCCGGCGATGTTTGCACCCTTTACATAATTTACATAATCCCCTTCTCTGCCGTGAGCAACGCATTGGTTGTGGATATCGCTCATGATTTGATGCAATCTGCGGTCAACCTCTTCAGCAGACCAAGAGATATGCATGGCATTCTGGGTCATTTCCAAACCGGAAGTAGCGACTCCGCCGGCATTGACTGCCTTTCCCGGAGCAAATAACTGATGATGCTCGATAAACAAATCGACCGCTTCAGCCGTACAACCCATATTGGAAACCTCTGCAACACATAACGTATTGTTCTCAATCAGCTTCTTGGCATCTTCTGCATCCAATTCATTCTGCGTAGCGCAAGGCAGAGCGATATCTACCTTCTGCTCCCACGGTTTGCGACCGGCATAGAACGTCGCATTCGGGAATGCCTCTACATAAGGCTCCACAATATCATTGCCCGAAGCACGAAGTTCCAACATATAGTCTATCTTTTCTCCTGAAATGCCTTCCGGGTCATATACATAACCGTCCGGTCCGGAGATAGTCACAACTTTCGCACCCAGTTCCGTCGCTTTGGTTGCAGCTCCCCAAGCTACATTTCCGAAACCGGAGATGGCTACGGTCTTTCCTTTGATGTCATGTCCATGCTCGCTCAGCATTTGATTGACGAAATACAAAGCGCCGAATCCGGTAGCTTCCGGACGGAGGATAGAACCGCCGAATTCCATTCCCTTTCCGGTGAATGTACCCGTATGTTCGCGTTTCAGTTTCTTATACATACCGAACAGATAGCCCACTTCACGGCCGCCAACGCCGATATCTCCTGCCGGAACATCGGTATCCGGACCCAAGTTTCGCCACATTTCCAGCATATATGCCTGACAGAAGCGCATGATTTCGGCATCGCTCTTTCCGCGCGGAGCAAAATCAGAACCGCCCTTAGCACCACCCATCGGCAATGTAGTCAGTGCATTCTTGAATGTCTGTTCGAATCCTAAGAATTTAAGGATAGAAAGATTGACAGAGGGATGGAAACGCATTCCGCCTTTGTACGGACCGATAGCGTTATTGAACTGAACGCGGTAGCCCAAGTTGACTTGCACTTCGCCTTTGTCGTCAACCCAAGGAACACGGAAGGTGAAAATCCGGTCCGGTTCTACCAAACGTTCTATGATTTTAGCTTTCTCAAACTCCGGATGTTCGTTATACACATCTTCGATGGATAAAAGAACCTCTTTTACTGCCTGCAAATACTCTTTTTCTCCAGGGTGCTTTGCTTCCAATGCTGATAAGATTGCTTCTGTTTTCATTGCTGTATCTGTTTAAGTCTAACATTATGTTCGCAAAGGTAGGGAATGATTCGGAATAAACAAATGTTTCGCTGACAATTTGTATTTTTTCTTCATAAAAAAAGAGGGTGTGCCGCCACACCCTCTCTTTCCTCTCGTTCGGCTTAGTTCCTTACCTTAAACCGTTCCTCGCCTATACATATTATATAGATACCTCTCGGCAGGTCGTAGCGTTGCAGTCCCACTTGTGTTTCATTCTTCAGTACTGCGCCGCTGATGGAGATGATTTGCACTTGCTCCTGCTGCGGTGTCTGCACATAGATGCTGCCATCTTTTGTATAGACCTTAGCAGTTTGCATTTCCTCCATGCCGGTCGGGTTCTCTTCTTCCTCCTCTTCTACTCCGTCCACTGTTATGTAGATGTCGGTGTAGATATTCTTGATTTCATAGATGCCCTCGTTATTCGGTTCGATGACGTCTGTTGTTCCGAACAGGCTGCGTTTTACTTTCACCGTCATGTCTTCGGCTGAATATCCGGCTATATCTACCGTGAAGGTCATGCTCTGCCCTTCCCGTACTACCGTGCTGCTGGTTTCTACTGTTACGCCTTCGCATTCCTCTACCATTATATTATAGTATTCCGGCATGTCGGGGATGACTGGGGTGTCGGGGGCTTCCGTCGGATTTCTCTGTAAAGGTTGCGGATATGGTTACATTACTTGCCGGCATGGTGAAGGTATTACCGGTAACGGTTACCGGATTACCATCTTTATCTGCAACTGTCAGCGTGCCTAATATATACTCGTCATCCGGCGTAACAGTCAGTGTAACCGTTGCATCTTTTTTCGCATATTTCGCTGCTTCTTTATCCACAGTTGCTGTGATGCTACCGTTTGTTGTCGCGTTTATCATAATAGCATACAGCTCTTTTTTGAGGTTATCTCCTGAGAAGGAACCAAAGCTATCGCCCTCATAGTCCGCCGGGACGGTTACGGTTGCGTCCGCACTTATACCTAAGAATGCATAACTTCCTACCGTAAGTGGTCTTGTTCCCTCATAGACTATATTGGTTAATGCTGAGCAGTTCTGAAAAGCGTATCCCTTGATACTTGCTACACTACTCGGTATAGTTATCTCTTTCAAAGACGTGCAACCTTCAAAAGCATTTTCCAAAATATCTGTTACACTTTCCGGTATAGCTATTTCTGTTAATGAGGTACAGTTATAAAACGCATAGACTCCAATACTTTTTACTCCCTCTTCTATAGTTACCTTTTCTAATGCTATGCACCCTTGGAAAACCTGTTGCCCGAAACTTTCTACACGTCCAGGTATAGTTATCTCTGTTAATGATACACAATCTTGGAAAGCTATATTTCCGATACTTTCTACACTTCCCGATATAGCTACCTCTGTTAATGCTGTGCAACTATAAAAAGCCCCTGTTTCGATATTTTCCACACCCTCTTTTATAATTACCTTTTCTAATGCTGTGCAGTAAATAAAAGCCTGCTTCCCGATACTTTCTACACTACCCGGTATAGTTACATCGGTCAATGACGAACAAGCATAAAAAGCACCCTCTCCGATACTTTCCACGCTTTCCGGTATAGATACCGTTTTTGCTGTGCAGTCAGCAAAGGCAAAGTTTCCGATAGTAGTTACTCCAGATTCTATACGTATATCCTCTACCTTTTTCCAATCATACCGAAATGCATCCGCAGGAATCTCCGTACTCGTCCCCACCTTTATCACCAGATGTTCCGCTTGGTCTTTGTAGCTACTATACTCGGTAGTCTCTCCTAAAGTAACGGTCAGGGTCTTGCTCCCCTCATCCCAAATATCATCATCCTGTGCCTGCACCCATAGGGGAATAAGTAATAAGAGTAACGTAAAAATCTTCCTCATGTGTTTCTAAGTTTAAGAGCCCCTCCATACCTCCCCTGAGGGAAGGCTTATTGAGGATGTGGAAGATTCTTTGATAAGGGGGAAAGGGGAAGAGAATTACGAATTATGAATTTCGAACTGAAGGCTATCTGAAAAGCTCCCCTGTTTTAGGGGAGCTGGCACGCGCAGCGTGACTGAGGGGTCCG
>CASEMX010000021.1 GCA_949289155.1 uncultured Parabacteroides sp. | reverse complement strand
GATCTTGACCTTTGGGACATCATGCTCTCTGGTGTATGTCCATACCCATTTGGTGTTTACCTTGTACTTCTCCGCTATCTGCTCGGCAGTATAGTATTCAGTAATGTCAACATCGTCTTTAGGAACTATTCGTTCATAAGGTTTTGTCTTTAACATTAGCTCAATATCCGCACGGCGGATAAGAGATTTCTTCCCGCTGATACGGGATGCTCTTAGTTTTGATTCCTTTACCAATTTATAAACATATTGGCGGGTCACCCCCATGAGCTTGGCAGCTTGTGCAAATGAGAAGAAATCTTGTCCTTCTGCAGCCTGTTTAGGTTGCAGCAATTCCTGCATTTTTCTCATCTGACGTTTACGTTCCCGGATACGTTCTTTGTAACCAAGATTGGAGCACTGATGACTGCAATAGCAAGTCGTTGTTTTCTTAGCGATAAATGGTTTTCCACACCATTGGCAAATCTTTCTTACTTCCATATTTTCCTAATATATTTTGAGTTTAAATCTCTTTATTTCTCCTCTTTTGTGTCCACTCACGTAAACCATTGTCAACACACGTCAACTACTGCGTCATCGTGACATCGGGGTAAATCCCGAAAATGTTCCGCGGTAGAAATACGGTAGAAAAATAGGGCGGACTACTGTATCCGACTGCTATCAGACGGATTTTGGACAAATAAAAAAGCCGCTGATTTACAGCGGCTTCATTATAGTTGGTTCTAATTCGTTGCAGTTGATTACAATATTCTACTTTCCGATGCAAAAATGCGAGAATATATTCCCCAGCACCTCATCCGTCGTCACTTCTCCTACGATATCGCTCAGGTGGAAGATACACTCGCGGAGGTCTTGCGAGATGAAGTCGCCGGATAAGCTGATGGAGAGGCCTTCTTGCACGCGGCGGATAGCTTCGAGGGCGCGGGTGAGGGCTTCGTAGTGGCGTACGTTGGTGACAATGATGTCGTTCGAAGATAATGCCGGCAGGTGGGCGGCTTCCATTAAGAGAGATTGGAGTTGGTCGGTTCCGGTTTTGAGTTTGGCGGAAAGGGATATGGTCCGGGTTCCTTCGGGGAAACCGGTTACGCCGAGGGATGTGGGTGTCGGATTCAAATCGCTCTTGTTGAAGATGAGAATGAGTGCTTTTCCTTCGCAGAGCGGGATTACCTTGTCGGATAGGGTCGCGATTTGCTTCCCGGCTTCGGTTTGGTCGATGACCCAGAGCACGATATCTGCCCGTTCGATGGCTTGGAAGCTGCGTTCGATTCCCATTGCTTCGATAGTGTCGTGGGTTTCGCGGATACCGGCGGTATCGATAAAGCGGAACGTAATTCCTTGGATATTTACAGTATCTTCTATCACGTCGCGCGTCGTTCCGTGGATATCGCTCACGATGGCCTTGTCTTCGTTTAGAAGGAGATTGAGCAGGGTCGATTTTCCGGCGTTGGTTTCGCCGATGATGGCTACCGGGATTCCGTTCTTGATGGCGTTGCCCGCCTTGAAGGAGTGGGCGAGCCGGGACATGGCCCGTTCAATCTGGGCAGCGATGTCTTTCAGTTCCTGCCGGTCTGCGAACTCCAGTTCTTCGTGGTCGGCAAAATCCAGCTCCAATTCCATGAGCGAGGTGATGTGCAGCAGTTTTTCACGCAGGGCTTTGAGCTCGTGGCTGAATCCGCCGCGCATCTGGTTCATTGCCAGCCGGTGTTGTCCTGCCGAGGTCGAGGCAATCAGGTCCGCTACGGCCTCCGCTTGGCTCAGGTCCATTTTTCCGTTCATGAATGCCCGCTGCGTAAATTCGCCCGGCTGGGCCAGGCGGCATCCTTGGCGGATGAGCAGTTGGAGGATTTGCTGCTGGATATATGTCGAGCCGTGGCACGAAATCTCGACCGTATCTTCTCCCGTGAAGGAATGAGGTGAACGAAACACTGCCGCCATGACGTCGTCCACTGCCTCGCCCTTATCGAGGATGGTTCCGTAGAGCAGGGTATAGGCTTTTTGCGTGGCTAACGTTTTTCCTGCCTGTTTTGCATGGAAAAGCCGGTCGCAAATCGTGAAGGCTTCCGGACCGGAGACGCGGATGACGGCAATGCCTCCGATTCCCGGAGCCGTCGATATGGCGCAGATTGTTTCGTTCATCTTCTTCTTCGTTTTAGACAGTTATCAATTCGTAATTCTGGGTTCCGATGCCGATTTTCTCAGCGTGAATCAATCCCGACTGCCAGTTGGTATCCGGGTGAATCATGTGGAACTTGTCTTCCCCTTCCAAGTGCTCATGCGGATGCTTTTCCGACAGGCAGTTGTTGGTCTGGAGCAGCGGTGCGTTGCACACCATGTCCGCACAGGCTTTGTCCAAGGCTACCGGGTCGAAGGAGGCGGCAATTCCCAAATCCGGGACAATCGCCGCGTCATTGTGGTTCCAGCAGTCGCACTCCGGCGATACGTTCATGATGAAGCTGATATGGAAATGCGGCTTGTCCAGCAGCACGGCTTTCGTGTATTCCGCGATTTTGCAGTTCAGGTTCTCGGAGGTATCCCACGAGCCCAACACCGCACCTTCGTACTGGCAGAGAGCGACGCACTGTCCGCAGCCTACGCACTTCGTATAATCAATCTCCGCTTTGCGGTTTTCGTTCAGGTGAATCGCCTGATGGCGGCAGTGCTTGACGCAGATGTTGCACCCGCGGCATTTCTCCAAGTCGATGCGCGGCTGGGAATTTCCGTGCAGCTCCATCTTCCCCGCGACGCTCGCCGCACCCATGCCGAGGTTCTTCAGCGCGCCGCCGAAGCCTGCCTGCTCATGTCCTTTGAAGTGGTTCATGGAAATGATGATGTCCGCATCCGCAACCGCCGAGCCGATTTTCGGCGCCTTGCAGTATTCGCCGTCGATTTCAATCTCGCGGCATTCGGTTCCCTTCAATCCGTCGGCGATGATGACATCGCACTGTGCCGAGATAGGATTGAATCCGTTTTCCATCGCGCTCTGCAGATGGTCCACGGCATTCGCGCGGCGGCCGGAATAGAGCGTGTTGCAGTCCGTCAAAAAGGGTTTTCCGCCCAAGCTACGGATGATATTTGCCATTCGCGCCGCATAATTCGGCCGGATGTATGCGAGGTTGCCCGGCTCGCCGAAATGGATTTTGATGGCGACGAATTGCTCCTTGAAATCGATATTGACTATGCCGGCCCGTTTGACGAGGCGTTCCATTTTATCCAACAGGTTACTATTTGGATTGGTTCGCAGATTTGTAAAATAAACTTTCGATGATTCCATATTCGTTTTATTGGTTTTATGTGCAAAATTAATGCTTTTCTCCGAAATGTGCAGCGACACGAATGAAATTACCTCCTGCTCACCATCGGGAAGAAATCTCGCATCGAGATTACGTCCTGCTCGCCATCGGGAGCAAATCTCGAATCGAGATTACGTCCTGCTCGCCATCGGGAGCAAATCTCAAACCGAGATTACGTCCTGCTCACCATCGGGAGCAAATCTCGAACCGAGATTACGTCCTGCTCATCATCGGGAGCAAATCTCAAACCGAGATTACGTCGCGCTCACCATCGGGAGCAAATCCCAAGTCGGGATTACGCCGCGTTCACCGTCGGGAACAAATCCCAAGTCGGGATTACGTCCCGCTCGCCATCGGGAGCAAATCCCAAGTCGGGATTACGCCGCGTTCGCCAGCAGGAGCAAATCCCAAGTCGGGATTACGCCGCGTTCGCCAGCAGGAGCAAATCCCAAGTCGGGATTACGCCGCGTTCACCGTCGGGAGCAAATCCCAAGTCAGGATTACGCCGCGCTCGCCGTCGGGAGCAAATCCCAAGTCAGGATTACGCCGCGCTCGCCATCGGGAGCAAATCCCAAGTCGGGATTACGTCCCGCTCGCCAGCAGGAGATAAAAAAAATTCCGGGAAAGCCGCCGCCTGTTGGCAGGGCATTTCCCGGAAGCGGTTTCCCCTTGCTTCACAGCAAAAAGTCACCTGTAAATCTAATCTATATAAACAATAACACTTTTCTGCTTTGGATTGGCCCATGCCGCCATCAGGGCATGGAACGCGGGATAATCCGCCTTTTTAATCAGGCGGGAATTCACCTTCAGGCTGCGTTTCACCTCCAGCTTGTTTCCCGTTTGTTTGAGCGAAAAGCTCATGCTTCCCGCAGCGTTCGTGAGCGTGTAGCCGTCGGTCGGCATACACAAAGTCATGCCCTCCGGGATGTCGAGGGTATAGGTATAGCTTTCGTCCGGCGCGTAGGGCAGCACGAGGTTGCGGTCGCGCGTCGTATTCCAAGCGGCATATCGTTTTGTAGCAGTTCCGGCAGCCGGCTCCGGCAGGTTCACCACCGCGTAGCCGTTCGTGAGGATAAGCCGGTCGGTCGCGGTCGTCTCCTCTTCGGCTGCTTTTGTATAAGAGCACAGCGCCTCGGCGATGTCCGATTTCATCACCGACGTAACGGTCGTCGAGTCGATTTGCATCGCAACCGTGCAACGGATGGCGGCATCGGCGGCCGGCAACTCAACCGGCTTGTCCGTTTTCAGGCTGACCACGCGGCAGCGGTCTGCCAGCCATCCGGCAGCGTCCATCTTATCGGAAGCCGCATTCAACAGATAGGTGCGGCCGTCGGCCACTGCGCGGACGAAGAGGCGCGCGCCTTTCAAGCCGTAGCTGTCCTCCGGTGCATCGTTCGCGGGGAAAACGGCGCAGACTTCAGCCGGAATCTTCAGGGCATTGAGCAGTCCCTGCAGCAAATCGGTCAGTTCCGCCTCCGTACCATACGCGGAGTTAATCACCTCTTCAACGTGGCGCATGCGGTAACCTGTTTCCTCCAGCGAGAGCGGCGAATGCCCGAAATCGCGGTTGACGAAGGTCAGAATCGCCTGCAGTTTCCCGGTGTCGCTCGTTTTGCCTTCCGTAACGGTCTCCGCCAACGAGAGGAGCGGCATGCTTTCGCGCATCTCCATCTGTTCGTAGAGTCCCTTTACCGCCTCGGCTTCCGAGCCGTAACTGCTGGCAGTCAAGTACTGGACATCCCCGTCGTAGAGGTGCATCATCGGCGCATGCGACAACGCCTTGACGTTTTTCAGCGTCCACGCCACGGTTTGCATCCCGTCTGCGGTGCTGACCTTTGCCTCTGCAGCAGGATTGACCAAACCATACGAAAGCTCGCTGCCCTGCGGAACGGAAATGGACAAGTCATACTCCTTGACCGGCGAGCGCTGCGGGATAGTTTCGAGGATATCGAGCGCCGGAAGGTAGCCCGCCTTGCTGGTCAGCGTATAGTCCAAATAGATGGTCGCGCCCAGCTCCAAGCCGGTATGCACGATGACCATTTCGGTCAGGTGGTTGTACGCAGGTGCGTTGGCTGCCGAGCGGGGCAGCACCTTGACGAACGCATTGTCGGGCGTCTTCACGATGGTCCCGTCTTTCTGTTTCGTATAAGAAGCGTTGACCGTGAGGGTCTGATAGTCGGGATTATAGGTGATGAACGTCTCGCCGTACATGCTCCGCATGGCCGTATGCGTATGGAGCGTCAATTCCATCGAATAGTGGAACTCTTGGCTCCCGTCCGGGTTCAGCGTCCACGATTTGGACAGTTTCTTGTATTCAGCTTCCGAGCCCGCCCATATCGAGGCGTTGCAAACGAACAAGAATAACACCAATATAGATAACGCGTTGATTTTATATTTCATGATTCCATCCTCCTTATTTCTTAATTACTAAATAATCGCCATACGACTTGAATGCATTGACCGCCGTGCGGAATCCTTGCCAATCGGACGCCTCGTACACGCGCTTCTTCAACGCCAGCTTCTGATGCAGGGCGACTTTGTTTCCCGTCTGGCTCAACGAGCCTTCGAAATCGGCAGCGGTGCTTTGATGCGTCTCCTCCTTTGCCTCGTTCACCAGCGAATATCCGGCAGGGAGCTGGATGGTTTCATCCTGTTCCACCAACCGCGAGCATCCGTCTTTAAAGCCATATTGCCGTTCGGCGAGGTCGGTATCGATGCGCAAAAAGCTCTTTACGGAGTTATAGACCTTGTCCAGTGTCGGTTTGACCAATAAGACGCCGTCCCCTACCAGAGCGTAATCCGGAATTTCATAGCGGAACGTAATCTTGATGGGCGCGGCTTGGTAATCTTTCGGATTCTTGCCCCAGTCCACACTGATGAGGCGGGCATTCGGCGAGATAGCCAGCAGCTGAGCCTCCATGCTGTTTCTCCAGTCCTGCTGATATCCCGATGTGAATACGCGGCGCACACTGGCATCCGATTGTCCCTCGGCCTGTACGGTCAATTCGCCTTTCAGTGTGCCGTTGGCATCCAGACGGTTATTGGCTTTGAGTTTGAGGTAATGGTTCTCCGGTGCGGATACCGGTGTGAGACACAAATCGGAACCCTCCGGAATGCCCGGCAGGTAGTTCTGCTGCTGTTCGGCGCTGCTCCAGAGTTCGCGCACGAACGGAACCCATGTCGGGTCCAACGGAATGTACGTGCCGTTCGAGAGTTTTACGACTGCGACGCAATGGTTGAAGTGGTCGGCAGGGATTTGTTCTACGCGGCTGCCTGCCATCGTCATCGCTGGATAGGATTCGAAGCCCGCCATCCGCAAAAAGGCAATCAAGGTCCCGGCAATATCCTTGCAGACACCACAACGGTCGGTGTAATTCATTTTCAGGTTATGTAACGTATAACCTTCACCTTTTCCCATCGAGATGCCGGCGTATCGGATATTATCGGCAACCCAGTGGGTCAGGACGGCGATTTTCTCCATTTCGGTTTTCTTTCCTTTTATCAGCTCGTCCACCTTCTTCTGAGCTTCCGGTATCGGGTTGAAGCTCCCGTAATCTTCGTTGACCTTGTGGAACCACAGCGACTTGTCCTTCCATTCGGGCGTAGAAGAAAGCATCAATTTAGGTGCGGCATCGAAGAGATTCACCATATTCGGTTCTCTTTTCGTAGGAACGGCATCTTCGATGACGAAGGTGTATGCCTTTTTGCCGTTTTCATAATGCATGGATGAGGCGCAGCTCCCTTGGTAGAATTGGAACTGTATTTCTTTCTCCATCGGAATGGTCAGCTTATAGACTTTGCGGAGCGTAGGCTCGGACACCCAGAATGGAACAATATCATAAAATTGCCCGCGCATCGGAGGAATAAAGCGGGAATCGTCCTCATTTTCCGGTCCCGCCAGCAGCGCGTACGTAAAGCCCTTCTTTGCGATTTCATATTCTACAACATCGCCGGGTTCCAATCTTCCCAGCTCCAGCATGATTTGCCGTGCGCCCCAATAAATGGCGCGTGCCGGAGCCGCATAATCGCAGGCTTGAGTCACGTCGATATTGACAATATCCCCGCCTGCCCGGTAAATAGTCGCTTGTTTGAATTCGGCATAGGCAGTCAGCGGGTCGTAATCGTATTTGATTACACGATTAGCCACTCCTCCCTGCACAGTTTGAACTTTGAATTTTTTGTAAACGGCAAACGAACCGGAACCGGTTGGTTGCACGGATACAGCCGTACTGTCTAACAGCGTAACGCAGTCGGCTGTTGCGAACGCCTCGCTGTTATCTTGTTGCGCTTGAGCGATGGGCGCGAGGGTCAGCAACGATAGAGTTACTAAAGATAAGTATTTCATCATGTATATTATTTAATGTTGTTTCTCAATCAACAGACTTGCCAATTTCCGGCATTCAGCCCGGCTGATTTTTCCGGTCTCCGTCTGAGGGATTGCTTTTACTTTGAGGATATATTTCGGTTGCTGGTATTTAGGCAGCAATTGTCTGATTTTTTCTTGCAGCACCGTTTCCTGTAGCTCCTCAGTATTTTTATCTCCCTCTTCGAGCAGAAGCGTGAGTGCTTCGCCGAATTTAGGATGGGGAACGGAAGTCAGGGCAAAGTTAACGGAAATAATAGAATGTAGTACGTTTTCTACGCATTCTGTTTGTATTTTTATGCCTCCGCTATTAATAATGTTGTCTTTTCTTCCTAAAACTGCAAAACTGCCATCCGACCGCAGCTCTACTACATCGTTTGTTATTAATTTTTCATCGCTTACCAATGGGGCTTCGATGATTAAAGTTTGTTCCGGACTCAGCGTTAGGTGGACGGAAGGAAATGGCTGGTAATATTCCGTGGCTTCGTCGCCATTTAATCTGCGGAGTGCAATATGAGAGAGCGTTTCGGTCATCCCGTAGGTGGAATAAATACGATTAGGCAGCGGACGGAGGCTATCGGATAATGCTTTGTCGATGGCTCCTCCGCCAATAATCAAATCCGCTATTCCTTGAAGTCGCTCGCACTCGTCCGGGATTTGCAACGAATTATAGACCTGTAGAGGAATCATGGCTGCGAATCGCAACGAGCCTTTATCTTCTGCTAAAGGATGTCCGGTCGGTTCGCAAACGGTCAAGTCAAGTCCTGCCACCAATGCCCGCACGACCATCATTTTTCCGGCAATATATTTCAGTGGCATGCAGAGGAACGCGCGGTCTCCCCGTTTGAGTTTTAAAAAATCGCACGTGATGCGCGCACTGTTCATCATTTGTATTTTACGAACGGTTAGAACCTTGGGTGTGCCTGTCGAGCCTGAAGTATGCACCGTTAATGTCGGGCTGTCATCGTACCATTCGTTTAAAAAACTCTCCAACTCCTGCCGCATAGCTATTCCTTCCGGAATCTTTACAACTCCATTTTCCGGCGGATAATAACATCCGTCCAACATAATCTGGAGTTGTTGCCATGCATTGTCTGTTTCTTTTACCATTTATATATTATAGTTGATATGAAATCGGACTCATACGCTTATTTATCTGTTATTTTTAATGAATCGCCGAGTCTTTTAATGAAATAATCCCGTTGTTTATTTGAATATGTTCCATAATATTTGCCGGCGGACGTTGTGCTTGCAGCTCAGCCTTCATAAAATCCATAAAAGGAGCGACATGGGCAAAATATTTCCGATAGCCGGCGCATAAATAATTCAGTCCGGCTTCGCCATCAGCCGTTTGCAGAAAACGATTCTTTGGACATTCGCCGTTGCAGGCAAACAGATATTCGCATTCGCGGCATTGGCGAGGGAGTTTGTTCTGTTTGTCTGCCCCGAAAGCCAATTGCCGTGGGCTATACATCATCTCCGTTAATGTCTGCTGGTGAATATTTCCCAGCCTATATTCCGGAAAAACAAAATGGTCGCAGGAGTAAACATCGCCATTAAACTCCATTACGCCAGCATGTCCGCAGTTTTTGGCTAAAGAACAGATTCCGGGCGTTACGCCTACCCAATTGGCCAAAGTAGCGTCAAACAATTGGATGAAGAAATTGCCGACATCTTGTTGCACCCATTCGTCAAAAATGGCACAAAGGAAGTCTCCCCATTTTACAGAATCGACCGAGAAAGGAGCTAATTGGATAGCTGCGTTTTGTTGTTCCGGAGTAGTGAGTGTCGTCCCATCTTTATGCACAGAAAGACGTTCTACAATGGGAGAAAATTGAATATAATGGCAATTTATGTCTTTAAAGAACCGATAAAACTCCAGCGGGTAGTCCACATTGTAGTCGTTTACGACTGCCATCGCATTATATTCCACGCCATGCTTCTTAAGAAGATTGATTCCTTTCATGACTTTGTGAAAAGAGGGGAGATTTTGTCGGTTTCTTCGGTATTCGTCATGGAACTCTTGTGGCCCATCAATTGAGATGCCCACGAGAAAATTATTCTCCTTGAAAAATTTGCACCAATCGTCGGTCAGGAGCGTCCCGTTAGTCTGTATGCAGTTGTCGATACGCCGTCCGCGGGCATATTTTCGTTGTAATTCCAATGCTTTTTTATAGAAACTGATAGGCCGCATCAAAGGTTCTCCGCCATGCCAAGTAAAAAGAACCTCTTGCATGGTCTGGCAGTTCATATATTGCTGGATAAATGTTTCGAGCAACTCGTCAGTCAGAATTTGGTTCTTGGTATTTGGATACAATTTGCTTTTCTCTAAATAATAACAGTAGTCGCAGGCCAGATTACATACCGACCCGACCGGTTTTAACATGACATAGACTGGACTTGCAAAAGGAGATATATTCATATTTTGTTCCCTTATATTTTTTATTTGTATTGTTTATAATCTTTGACGAAGGCTTCGCTAATCCAATTCGCCAATGCTTGCCGATTATTGCTTAGGATAATGCGTTGCTGGTCGTATTTATTTTGTATATTCCCGATTTCGATGAAGAGAGAAACTGGCTGGGCGTTACGTAAAACATACAGGTTCCGTTTGCTGACCGTTCCTGTAAATCCTCTGCCCGGTTGATGGTGGGCATATTTGCTTTTGAATGTCTGTTTGACCGTATTCGCTAATTTTTTGCCTTGTTTGCTTCCTGCATGATAAAAGAAAACATCCATTTGTTTACCTCGTGCCCGGCTGTCAACATGAATAAATAGAGCGCGTTTATAGGTTTCTTTGTCTTGTTTCATCAAGGCATTTATTTTATCACACCTTTGTTTGAGGCGGCTTACCTGATTTAATGGGATCTTACTCCCCATGCAAGTTTCGCGTTTCGTATTATTCAGATACATCCCGTCGCGTATTCCATCTTTTTTATCTTGTATAATGATATGAACTTTGGCTCCCCGTTGCATTAAGTTCCGTGCAACCCGGAGAATAATATCGTAAGCGTATTCATCTTCGTGCAATTCGTGATTACCAATCTTTCCAATTGCTCCGGGGTCCGGCCCTCCATGCCCGCTGACCAAATAAAAACAAGTACCTTTCAGTTCGGAGGATACTTGTGAATAGTTTGCATATTTTTTCCCGAAGAGAGGTTCATATCCTTTTCTGGCTTTCCCTGAAGTTCCGGCAGCTTTTTGTCCTCGCAAAGGGGGAAGGGTATATTTTACTCCGGCAATCAGCGCATTATCCTTGCCTAGCTTCTTTTTATTGATTCGGATGAATTCCTTTTGATAGCTTTGTCCTGTGCGATTGAACCGTTTTAAGAAGAGTTCGATGCCTTCGCCTTTTTGGGGATAGGCTTTCTCTTGGGCCTTTAAAGCAGGCGTTAAGAGAAAAAGCAGGCAGATAAGGATTATAATATACTTGTTCGATTGCATGTGTTTGGATTAAGTAGGCGTTTATAAATCTCTTTTGTTAGGTAAATATCGTAAGCTGCATTATGAAGTTGGCTTTCTTCTAATGGTATTCCTAATGCTTTGGCCACGGTCTCTTGCTTAAAGTCGGGCATATTGTGCCGTTCTTCCAACAGATATTGCGTTGCCAATACCATAATGTCGATGGAGTTTACCCAAAACCATGAGTAGAAGTAGTTATCTCCGTTTTGGACAAAAAATGCCTTTAGAAAATAATTATCGAAAGAGGCATTGTTATATCCTGCCAAGAAGAATTTATCTTTTCGGTCATATTTATCTACATATTTGGAGAGCATGGCAATTAACTCCGTATATACTTCGTGCATCGGTGTATAGCTCATGATTTGTTCTCGCGTAACCCCGCATACATTCAGCGCATCTTCATCGATATCGCATAATGGGTTCGGCTGAACATGGAAGTTGAAAGACTCTTTGGTCTCTCCATCTATCACGATTTCACCGCTTATCTGATGAATTCCGTTCCTCCAATAACGGATTCCGGTCGTTTCTAAGTCAAAAAAAAGAATTTTCATATTGTTATATGCCTTATTACGGATAGCAAATGTAGAAAAAAACTATTACATGGGCAACTTCGCTTTATCGGGGAACAAGAATTATCCGGTAAAAGGCGTATCTTTGCGCTGCTGAATTTAAAGATGAGACTATGATTACGAAAATCATTCCTGAAGAAAAGATTCAAAAAGCAAAGAAATATGTTGAGAAAGGTGATAAGTTTGTGATAGTAACTCACGTATCTCCGGATGGGGATGCGTTGGGTTCGTCATTAGGATTATATCATTTTTTGAATGCATACGGCAAAGATAATGTATCCGTGATTGTACCGAACGATTTTCCACAGTTTTATAAATGGATGCCGGGAGCTAAGGAAATTGTGATATATGAGAAGTATCCGGAGTTCGCTGATAAGCTGATGAACGAAGCCGATGTCCTGTTTTGTCTGGATTTTAATGAGCCGAAACGGGTGGACAAGATGGCTAAGTCGTTATTAGAGGCTCCGGGCAGACGGGTATTGATTGATCATCATTTGCATCCGGCGGATTTTTGCAGAGTGGTGATGTCGCATCCGGAGATATCTTCGACCAGTGAGATGATATTCCGATTCATTTGCCGGATGGGGATGTTTGATTTATTAACAAAGGATACAGCAGAATGTATCTATACGGGGATGATGACGGATACAGGTGCGTTTACCTATAATTCGAATAAGCCGGAGATTTATGCGATTATCGAAGAGCTTATCAAGAAGGGCATCGACAAGGATGCAATATATAGGAAGGTCTTTCAAGTCTATTCCGAGAGCCGGTTAAGGCTTCAAGGGTACGTATTGTATCAGAAGATGAAGATTTATCCGGAGAAGCAGGCGGCACTGATTACCTTATCTAATCGCGAACTGATGCGCTTCAGTTACCGCCCGGGTGATACGGAGGGGTTTGTGAATATGCCGTTGAGTATCGAGGGGGTCTCGTTCAGTGCTTTTATCCGGGAAGATAAAGATTATATTAAGGTATCGCTACGCTCCGTCGGTGAGTTCCCTTGCAATCTGTTTGCCTCAGCCTATTTTAATGGAGGAGGTCACAAGAATGCTTCCGGTGGTGAGTTCTATGGCTCTTTGGCCGATGCTATCGCTGTATTCGAGCGGGGTTTAGCAGAATTTAATCCGGATGAGGCGAAAGAATCGGCGCAATCATAGTGGCTGATTCTCTGATATTGCCTATATTTGCCCCTTGAAATCATAAAGTAACAGAACAAATGAAGAAGATAACGGGATTCGTGATGTTGATGTGTGCGGCTTTGTCAGTGAGCTCTTGCGATGATACAAAGTCATATACCGAAAGACTGGAAGCAGAGAAGGACGCTATTGAGCGCTTAATGGAGCAGGAGGGTATCGTGGTGTTGGACGACTACCCCGCAGATGGTGTCTTTAGAGAGAACGAATTCGTGAAGTTAGAGAACGACGTTTATCTGAACGTTATAGACTCCGGGAACGGCAACCGCATAGGGGAGGGAGTACGTCAGAACGTGATTTGCCGGTTTACTGCGCGGATATTC
Source organism: uncultured Parabacteroides sp. (assembly GCA_949289155.1). GTDB lineage: Bacteria > Bacteroidota > Bacteroidia > Bacteroidales > Tannerellaceae > Parabacteroides. The sequence continues at coordinate 29,248 of CASEMX010000021.1, read as the reverse complement.
ATGTCGGACACGGTGACTATCGACGGCTTTGCCAGCAACTATCTGCCGGTGACGATGCAATGTACGCCCTATTATGAGTATAATATGATGCAGACTACTGCCGTGCAGGACGGAAGCGCCAGCAGCGGATTGGAGATGTATGTCAGTGAGGGATTGGCATCGGGCTTGTATCATGTGGGCGACAGTGCGGAGGTGAAGCTGATTGTCCCCTTCAAGATTTCTTCCACGATGTTGCGGCAGATGTACGAGCCGGTTTACTTTACGCGGGTGCGGTACATTTTCGAGAAGTAATAGTAAATAAACGAGATTATTCATTGTTTTTAAGTCTGATATACCTATGACATTAATTAAATCTATATCCGGGATTCGCGGGACTATCGGCGGAAGCCCGGAGGATGGCTTGAATCCGTTAGCCATCGTGAAGTTTGTAGCTGCCTATGCTACCTTTATCCGTAAGCATACGAAGATTACGACCAATAAGATAGTGGTCGGGCGGGATGCCCGCATCTCCGGACCGATGGTGAAGCAGGTCGTGCTGGGGACCTTGACCGGTATGGGATTTGATGTCGTTGACATCGACCTTGCCACCACGCCGACTACCGAACTGGCTGTCGCAATGGAGGGCGCCTGTGGCGGTATCATCCTGACGGCAAGCCATAATCCGAAGCAGTGGAATGCGCTTAAATTGCTGAACGAACGCGGCGAGTTCCTGAATGCCGATGAGGGAGCAGAGGTGTTGGCTTTGGCAGAGAAGGAGGAGTTTACCTTCGCGGATGTGGACCATCTGGGACGGGTGATTACCGATACGTCCTATATACAGAAGCATATCGACTCGGTGCTGAAGCTCGACTTGGTCGATACGGAGGCTATCCGGAAGGCGCACTTCAAGGTGGCGATAGACTGCGTGAATTCGGTAGGGGGTATCGCTATCCCTGCGTTGCTGCGTGCCTTGGGGGTTGAGGATATTATCGAGTTGAACTGCGAGCCGACCGGCCATTTCGCTCACAATCCTGAGCCGCTGCCGGAGAACTTGACCACGATATCGGAACTGATGCGTACTGCCAAGGCGGATGTTGGATTTGTGGTGGACCCCGATGTGGACCGCTTGGCTATTGTTTGCGAGAATGGCGAGATGTTCGTTGAAGAATATACGTTGGTTGCCGTGGCGGATTATGTGCTGAGCCGCACGCCGGGCAATACGGTGAGCAACCTGAGTTCGAGCCGTGCCCTGCGTGACGTGACGCAACGGTACGCCGGATGCCAGTACCATGCTTCTGCCGTGGGCGAGGTGAATGTCGTCAAGATGATGAAGGATACCCACGCTGTGATAGGCGGAGAGGGCAACGGTGGTGTCATCTATCCGGCAAGCCACTATGGCAGGGATGCGTTGGTAGGTATCGCGCTCTTCCTTTCCCATCTCGCGAAGAAGCAGATGAGCGTCAGCCAGCTTCGGGCGACCTATCCGCCTTACTTCATTTCGAAGCAGAAGGTACAGCTTACGCCGGATATCGACGTGGATGCTATCCTCTGCCGCGTGAAGGAGCAGTTCGCGGGTAACGAGATTACCGACATCGACGGTGTGAAGATTGACTTCCCCGACCGCTGGGTGCATCTCCGTAAAAGTAATACAGAGCCCATCATCCGCATATATGCCGAGGCGCATACCATGCAGGAGGCAGAGGCGCTTGGCGGTGAATTGATTCGGATTATTAACGATATGTGCAAATAAGATATGGGACAGGTAATACAAGTAGTCATGCTATTTCTGCAGTTTCTTGCATCGATGCTGTTAATGCTCTTGTAAGAACGGCTAATATAATTTATAGGGTTTTTCGTATGGGCTGCCGGCTCCGTTGTGGGGTGGCAGCCCATTTTTATTTCTCCGCAGCCGAGTGCCCTTCGTGGGCTGCATATCCTTCCCGATATCTGCTTGAAAAGTTCACCATGGTGAGGTAGGTGAGTTCACCATGGTGAGGTGGGGGGAGTTCACCAAGGCGAGGTCGATGGGTTCACCATGGTGAGCTTTTGGGGTACTCCATGGTCTGTTGCAGATGTCTGCAAAGAGGTCAAGAATCCCTATTTTACCCTCTTTATAGATAGGTAAGCCCACCCGCCGAGGAGGAGAATCAGGAGGAAGGCGATGCCTATGTACCCGAACAGGCTGCCCACTTGGTCGTTCTCGCCATACGAGTGCATCCCGCTCAGCAGGTAGTTGACGCCGAAGAAGGTCATCAGGACCGAACCGAAGGCAAGTACCGTCAGGAAGTTGAAGGACCAAGCGGAGTACCATCGGCGGACCAAGCGCAGGTGCGCAACGAAGGCATAGACCACCATCGTGATGAGCGCCCACGTCTCCTTGGGGTCCCATCCCCAGTAACGTCCCCACGACTCGTTCGCCCACACGGCTCCTAAGAACGTGCCTATCGACATGAGTGCCAAGCCGACCAGCAGAGACATCTCGTTGATAATCGTCAGCTCCGGGTTGTCTCTCCGGCTGAGGGCCATCACCCCGAGGTTGGTTATTCCCAGCAGGCAGCAGATGCCGAAGAAGCCATACGCGGCAACAATCACCGCCACATGAAACATCAACCACGGCGATTTCAGCACAGGCACGAGCGTACCTATCTGTGGGTCCATCCAGTTCAGCCCTGAGACGAAAAGGATAATCCCCCCGAACAGCATCGCCAGCGCTGCCGTGACGAGGCTCCGCCGCACGAAGAGTCCGCCAGCCAAGACCGTAGCCCATGCCACATATACCATTGTCTCATACGAATTGCTCCACGGGGCATATCCGCCAATATACCAGCGGACTCCCATGCCGTAGGTATGGAAGAGGAAGACCATCAGCCCGGCAATGAGCAGCCCTCCGCTCAGGAGCTTCCCGCCCGGTCGCCGCCCGAACATCCGCGCCAGCCCTACGATGAGCAGCAATCCCCCCACGACGAGGTAGCCCACCTTGCAATGGCGGAAGATGTTCATCCGGTTATAGGTAATCTCCGCCTGAATCCGCCGCGGACTGATGTCCAAGCTGCTGTTCCTTGCCTGCTGGTATCGCTCAATCATCCGGAGCACTTCGTCCGCCTTGCTCCAGTCCTTCGTCTGCATCGCTTTCCGCACTTCACTGACGTACCAGCCGAAGATGCGCGAAACGAACATCGAGTCCTGCCCGCTGTATGCCGAGAGATCGTCGCCCGGGGCGTACCATCTATGTGTCGAGTCTGCCTCATTCGGGAAGATGCGTATCAGGTGGTAACTGAAGAGCTGGTGGAGGATGTTAATCTGTTCGTCCAACTTCATCACGTCCTTGTCGAAGCGGGTTCGCTGGTTGGGTTGCTTATGGTAGGCGGTCTCCACCGGCTCTCTCAGGCGGTAGGCTCCGTTGGGGTCGAAGAGTTGCAAATAAGAGCAGCCCTCCTTCGGAAGCTGGTATCGGGAGATAATCTCCGGATTCGAGACAGGCAGAAGCGGGACACGCATCCACATCTCCGGCAAAGCCAGCAGACTGAGCAGGAACTGGTCCGGCTCCAGCGTGCCGAAATGTTCCGACTTGTGCAGCTTGCGCAGCACCTCCGAGGAGAAGGTATTCACCGGAATCATCCGTCCGCTCTCTGCCTGCATGGGAAGTGAACCAAAGGCGGCGGCATGTTCCGGACTCACCGCGAATTGCTGGATAGCCCGGCTGATAGCTTCCGGCTGCGGCTCGTCGGCTCGCAGGGAGGTGGGCAGGAACAGCATCCCCAAGAGCAGGAAGAGGAGAGGAAGTCCCTCGCTGTGCAGTCGGTTCAGTTGCCGACCGAGCTGCCGGAACCTCGAATCTTTTCGGAAGAAACTCAGCAGGAACCCGACCAACAACAGCAGGTAACCGGTATAGGTAATGTTCCGTCCTGCGATATCATGACTGACCGAGAGCACCGTTCCCTTCTCATCGGGGTCATACGAAGCCTGATAGAAGCGGTATCCCTCCATATCGAGCACATTGTTCATATAAATCAACGCGCGTTCCGTCTTCCCGTTGGCATGTACCCGCACTTCGCTCTCGAAAGAGGAGGGACTCTCTGAACCGGGGTAGCGTGCAATCGTGAATTTCACCAGCTCCACCTCGAAGGGGAGCGTATGGAAATAAGTGCGTTCTTGGGTCCGTACAGCTATGCGGTTGCTGCGCTCTCCCTCCCGGAGATGCAACAGCCCCTCTTCGCTGAACAGATGCGAACACAAGGCTCCTGCGAGGATAATAATAAAGGAGAAGTGAATCACCAGTACGCTCCATTTCCGCCGTTGCCATAGCCGATGCCGCCAGGCAATCGCCAAGAAATTCGCCACCATCAGCAACTGGAGGAGAAAGAACAGCGGGGAGTAATAAACCAAGAGCTTGGCAGCTACCGTTCCCATGTACTTCTCAATCAGGGTGGCAATCGCCAAGCCTGCCGCGTAAATGAGCATAGTTACCAACGTAGTTACATACGAGGAGAGGATTCTTATCACGTGTTGCATACTTCCATATCTTTATAGATTCGGGCGCAAAATTAGCAATTTGGATGGATTGTACATAATAACTTATCTTATTTAAACAGACTGGATATGAAGAGAAACAAAACGAAATCCCCATTGGTAGCAGATTACATCAGTCGGCGGATTCAAGAGAAACGTCGGTTGGGAAAGCAGAGTACGGCAGAGTTATATCGGGCAGCAGGCAACCATTTCCTGCAGTTCTTGGACCGAAAGGATTATCGGATGGAGGAGATAACACCGACGATGGTAGCGGACTTCGGGGCTTACCTGAAGAGCATGGGCTTGCGCACCAATTCAGTCAATAGTTACCTGAGTTGCTTGCGGGCCATCTATAACGCAGCTGTCCGGAGTGGCTTGATGGTTCCCGCTAATCAGCCCTCTTTTAACGGATTGAAGCTGAAACGGGAAGAGACCTCTAAACGGGCGATTCCGCTCCGTTGGGTAGAACAGCTTGCCCGTGTGCGGTGGAGAGGGGAAGAGAGTCATCTGGAATGGGCGGCCGATGTGGCATTGTTCTGTTTCATGGCTTGCGGAATGTCCTTTGTCGATGTGTTGCACCTGAAGAAAGAGAACATAGTGGGGGATATCCTGACTTATCACCGGCATAAGACCGGCATCACGATAAGCATCCGGCTGACTCCCGGCATGAAGAGAATCCTGAACAAGTATGAGAATCCCTCTCCATACCTCTTCCCGTGGATGGAGAAAATGGGAAGCCATTCCAAATACAAACACTTGCTCCATCGATATAATCTGGCACTGCAGGAAATCAGTTGGCGGCTCCATCTTCCGGTCAAGCTCTCGTCGTATGTGTTCCGGCATACGTGGGCTTCGGTTGCTTTTCAACGGCACATACCCATCTCGATTATCGGCAAAGCATTGGGCCATACCTCGGAGAAGACGACTCGCATCTATTTAGAGCAGTTGGATAGGCTGGAACAGGACAAAGCAAATCAAAAGGTAATCGATTCGGTCGAGAAGTTAGTGCTGAAATAAAATTTATTACCATTTCTCTAAAAAAATATCGGTTATTCTCTGTGAAATAACCGATATTTTTTTCGAAATAATCCTGTATTTTTTCTTAATAATCGTAGAGACAAACCTAATATCCGCTTTTCTGTGCTCCTATAAGCGCAGTATTTTTGACCTTATTCTATAAATAATACCTTATTCTATAAATAAGGTTGGGCACTTTTGCTCCTGCTACTACCTGCCCATTCATTACATAATCGCTGCAAAGTAAAGCATTTATATAAAGATATACAAATAAATATAATCCTTTTTGAAGAAAAACTTATCAGCATTAACAAAATCATGCATTGTGTTATTACACAAACTGTTTAGTCCAACCTTATTTATAGAATAAGGTCATCCCATTGAAAACACATTGATAATTAATGATTTTTGCTCCTGATTGAAGCGGAAAAACAAACAATTAATTGATTATATGAAACATATTTTCATGGCAATGGCGCTATGTTCATTATCTTGGGCATTGCCAGCCCAAGAACCACTCCAGCAGGATAAGGGAGCTGTGGTAGGTTTAAAAACAAATGCGCTTTATTGGGGTACAACAACGCCAAACTTAGGATTAGAAGTCCGTTTGGCTAAGAAATGGACTTTGGAAGCAGAAGTAGGACTGAATCCATTTGAGAACAAGAACGATGATGGGAGTTTCGGCAAGTCCATTAAACATTTCCGTTTGCATCCGGAAGTCCGTTATTGGTTTTGTGAAAGTTTTTACGGACATTTCTTAGGTCTTCATGTGCCTTATCTTATCTACAATGTATCGGACATTAAACTTTTAGGTGCGGAGAACGAACGCCACCAAGGTTGGGGAACCGGTGTAGGTATCAGCTATGGTTATAACTGGGCGGTCGGAAAACATTGGAACATCGAGGCAACCATCGGTGTCGGGTATCTTTATCTGGAATCCGACAAGTATCCTTGTGCAAACTGCGGAACAAAGATTGAGACAGTGAAGAAGCATTACGTAGGTCCTACGCAGGCGGCTATTAGTGCAGTGTATTTATTCTAAAAGGAGGGAAAGTGTGATGAGAAAGTTGACTACATTAATATATGTATGCGGTTGTGCATTGACATTTTCCGCACAGGCACAAAATCAAGACGAGGCAACCTTTTTAGTTAAAGAGAAATCGGCAGAGAAAGTTGGCGATAAGTTAGCTATAACGATGCATATCGATGTGAGCGGAATGGATATTCCGAAGAGCCGCTCGGTGGTTTGTACGCCAATCATCGAATCGGGCGATAGCCTCCGTGCCCTGCCTCAAATCATTTTAAACGGTAAGACGCGCCATATCCTGTATGAGCGCATGGAACGCCAAGTGCAGAATCCGCCGATGGAATTCGAGTATCGTCGGCATAATGGGGAACAACAGACGCTGGACTATGAGGTTTATACTCCTTATGCCGATTGGATGGAACGTTCGCAGGTATCTTTGATTATGGACGATTGCGGATGTGGTTGGGAAGCGTTGAGCAGTAATAAATCTCCACTCTTTGCATTGAACTTTGCCCAACCTATCGTGTTGCAACCGCAAGTGGTTTATGTAACGCCGCAGGCAGAAGAGGTCAAAGCACGTAAGTTGGAGGGAAGTGCTTATTTGGATTTCCCGGTAAACCAAACGACTATCCAACCAGAATACCGCAATAATCCTGCCGAGTTAGCCAAGATAAAGAAGAGCATCGAGGCAGTACGCAATAATAAGTTCGCTACGATTTCGGGGTTGACCATTAAAGGGTATGCATCTCCGGAAGGAAGTTATAAATCGAATGCGTATTTGGCAGAGAATCGTGCGAAGTCGTTGCTGAATTATGTGGAGAATCTGTACGACTTTGGCAATGCAAAGATGCAAGTTGACTACGAACCGGAAGATTGGGACGGTTTGGAGAAGGCAATAGAAGAGGGTAATTTGCCAGATAAGGAGGAGTTGCTGGCAATTATCTGTGCAGATGAACCGACGGACTGGGATGCCCGTGAGTGGAAACTCAAGACCTTGAATGGAGGTTCTTCTTATAAAATCCTTTTGCGGGATGTTTATCCGGCATTACGCCATTCAGATTATACGGTGAATTATACGATTCGGAACTTCACAGTGGACGAAGCGAAAGAACTGGTATTTAGCAATCCGTCGCAATTGAGCCTGAATGAAATGTTCCAAGTAGCGCAGACCTACGATCCGGGAACGGCAGAGTTCAACGAAGTGTTTGAGGTGGCAGTCCGTATGTATCCGGATGACCCGGTATCGAATCTGAATGCAGCCATCTCGGCAATTCAAGCGAAACAATTCGATAAGGCACGCCGCTATCTGACTAAAGCACAGGATTGCCCTGAAAAGCAACTCGCCGAAGCCGCCTTGTTGATGCACGAAGGGAAACTGGATGAAGCGGAAGGAATATTGGAGACATTGAAAGATGTTCCGGCTGTATCTGTTCAGGCTCAGGATAATCTACGTCAGATAGAAGAGAAACGTAAGGAATAATCCCTATAAAATAAGTAGAGAAATACTATGTATATAAACCGAAAAACGAAACGACTTATTCCGTTGGCGGTGGGATTGTTGCTATTCTTTCCGACAGCTTGTACGGATGAGTTGCAGACTGCAGGCGGAAGCGTGGATGAGATGGATGGCATCGGTTCCTATGTTACGGTGCGTCTCACTTCGGCTAATCCGCTTTCCACTCGTGCGAATCCTACGGGAGGAGAACCGGGAGACGGATCAGAAATGGGATTCGATTATGAGAATCGTATCGATGACTTAACGCTTCTTTTTTATCAAGCCGATACGCAAAGTAATGCGGATGCGTTAACGCCTATCGATAAGATATTCTATTTTGAGCGTGAAAAGATAAATGGAGATAACCGTACGGAACCGGTGAAGGTCAATCTTCCTGCCGGAGAATATGACCTGTTGGCGGTTGCCAATGCAGGCGATTTGCGTCAGGCATTGCAAGGCAAGACGCTCGGAGGGGTACGGGATTATTTGTTGACTTCAGCATGGAAGGAATCGGAAGGTGCTTATTCACGCTTTGTGATGACTTCTGATGGGCATACGGAAGATAAGGTAATGCTTTGTGGCAATACGATTGATGAACCGGCTGATGCTACAGTAGAGGTAGAGCGAGTGGCAGCACGTATCGATTATCGTTCGGCAAAAGAGCGATATGCAGTTTCCGATAAAATATATGGACAGGGGGAGGCAAAGATTACCGGTGCGATGATTCTGAATAGGATGACTGCCGGTTCTTATTTGTTGAAACGTGTGGCGGCTCCTGTCGATGGGGCTTTGACGATCTCTTCTTCCCTTACTTATTTAGGGGATGAGCTTCCTGTTGAAGGGGGTATCCAGCGAAACTATGTGGTCGATCCGTGGAGTTTGGTCAAGACAAATGCCAATGTGTCGCGCAATGCTTTCGACCCTGTGAATGGAGGCAGTGGCACTCGTCCGGTTTCCTCACTCTATACCGCTTATTATACCTCGTTCGGCAATGAGCAGGCGCGATGGGAAGCTGCGGTAAGTGAAGGAGCTGCTGTAGGCGATTGGTATCGGTTGGGCTATACGATGGAGAATACTATGAGTCGCGAGAATCAGACGGATGCGTATCGTACGATGGTGGTATTCCAAGCGCAATATACACCGGCAGGCTATGAAGAGGGCGAAACTTTCTATCGGGTTCGCGATGAAATCTTCCCGACTCGTGCTGAAGCAGAAGCAGCGGCCGAAGGAACGAACGCTTTGGTTCGCGAATACCATAACGGACTTTGCTATTATGTTTGGCGGGTACGTCATTCGGACGATGAAAACAGCGGTGCGAACGGAATCATGGAGTATGCCATTGTACGTAATAACATCTATCGGCTATTGGTCAACAATATTTATGGATTAGGCGATGAGGTTCCCTTCCCGGAAGAGGAACCGACCGATGAACCAGAGCCTACTCCTGACCCTGATCCCGAGCCCGAGCCCGAGCCTGTTCCAGATCCAGATCCAACACCTGACCCCGACCCAACGCCTGATCCTGATCCAGAACCAGAGCCTCAGCCGGAGAATATACAGGTAACGGTTACGGTGGAACCATGGACGACTTTGAAACCAGAAGATGTTTACCTGTAAAGACGTTTTTTATTATTACCTTTTAATTATTAATTGAATGGACATGAAACTATATAACACATTTAAATCTACGGTGCTCTTGGCATTGATGTTGTTGGGAGCGGCTTCGTGCGATTATATCCACGAGGACATTGAGCCGTGCGACCATTACCTGCATTTCAGCTATACCTATAATATGAAGCAGGCAGATGCTTTTGTGCCGGAAATGACTTGTCAAGAAACGGCAAAGCAGGTGGAACTCTTTATCTTCGACGAGGCAGGGAAATTCCTCCGCTCGCAGACGGTTTCGGGCAGTGACTTGGAGACCAATCGCATCAAGGTGGATTTGGAGCCGGGCAATTACCAGCTTCTTGCTTGGGCAGGATTGAACGAAACAGACTATACATGGACAAAGCCGGAGGCGGGGGCTTCGATGAGCGATTGGCAGATGGCTGTCAAGCAGGATAACGGCGTGGTGAGCCGCGAGTTGCTGGGTTTGTTTCAAGGTACGCTGAAGCTGACCATTCCGGCTGGCGGGGAGACCGATACGGAGTTTCCGCTGGTGAAGAATACGAAAAAGATTCGTTTGGTTTTGATTGATGCCAATAGCGGAACCGCACTTAATGCCGACGATTTCACTATCCGTGCCACTACACGGAATGGCGATTTGGATTATCAGAATCATCCGGTGTCGGATGCAATGGTGACTTGGTTGCCCTATTATCAAGGAGTGGAGACGGTGAACGATGTGAATGGCACGGCAGTTTATCAGGCAGTTTGCTCCGAACTGAATACGCTCCGGCTGATGGAAGGCACAGAAACATCACTTACCATTACCCATAAAAGCGAGAATGCGCCGTTCCTCGATGTGAACCTGACCGACCTTTTGCTGCTTACCAAGATGGAATCGCATGATATGGAGGCACAAGAGTATTTGGACCGGCAGGACGAATATGTCATCATGGCCTATCTCGATATGATTGGCGGAAAGGCGCATTGCCTCGAAATCATTGTCAACGACTGGACCATCCGCTTGGATGATGTGAACTTAGGCAGATAAGGAGGCGGACTATGAAACATACCTATCATATATTATATCTCCTCGCATTCGTCCCGCTCCTCGCCTTCTGGGGTTGCGAATCGGACGATATGCCCGGCTCCGGACAGGGGGAGTTAGTGCCGGTAACGGTACGGCTCACCACCTCCGCGCCAGAAGAGATACAGACAAGGGCGGATAATACAGCCAGCTTAGTAGAAGATGACTATAAGGTCTCTACGTTGAAGATTTACATCACCGATGGTAGCAGTACTATCACATTGAATCAGGATAACTTTACTTTTGATGGAACCGATGAAACAAGCTATGAAGGTACATCCAAAAAAACAATTCAATTAATCAACGGTAAAACCTATCAAGTCTATGCCCTTGCGAATACGACAGAGGATATAGATTATGATTCCAATCCGTTCGTCAATGCCATCAGTATGGTCAATGCAACAGACAAAACCGTCCCGATGTCTGCCAAAACGGAATGGACAATCGACGGAAGTACAGAGACTGTAACATTGACCCGCATGGTGGCGCAGATGAAGGTGAGTATCGTGATGGGGGATGGAGATGGCGCGGAAACAACTGCTACCACTTCAACTATTTCTGATTTCAAAATAGAGAAGCTGTTGCCTTCGCAAACCTCACTGTATGCTGCAGAAGGCAGCTTTAGTTTGCCGGCAAATATAGGCGATTTAACGGATTGGAGTTGGCAGGATGCAAAAGTAGGTGAAGAGAATACAACCTCTTTTTACTTGCATGAAACCAGCGGCACATTTACTGTCTCCCTGAATGATGGAACGAGAACGCGCTCCAATACCTTTACCCGTACTGTTCAGCGTAATCAGATATTGCCATTGGTGATTCATTTGTCAGATTATCGGTTGGATTTTAACGGTTCTTCCTATCAGCATGGGCCTATCGGGGTGATTAAAAATCCTTTGATAAGTGGTTATACAATCGAGTTGCCGGAGGGAGCCAGCGCGGTGAATTTGAAAGTCGCATTGAAAAATGCAGATAATGTGGCAATAGCGGGTGTTGATTGGAGTTATGAGTTAACTCAAACTGGCACTCTTACGAAATTGGAGTTGGGCGAATTGAGTGCTGATGAGAATGATATTCTGACAATTCTCGATAATTACAATTTCTCGGCGGGGTTGACAGGAACGATAACTTTGGAATTGAAAGCGACATTTACTGATAGTGGAAAGACAAAAACTCAGCTATTCCCGATAACGATAAATGTTGTTTCGATAGAGGAGGCGACAACAAGGGCCAATGCTCCTACGCGCCCCATAGTCGTTGAGTTGTAATAGCTCCCGAACGTTTCGGAAGGAATGTCGCCGGAAAAACTGCGTTTCCGAACACTTCGGAACGAGTTATTTTGAGAAGACACTGTTTCCGAAGGCTTGAAAATCGCAAAAACCGGGCTTCCGAACATTTCGGAAGGAGTGTCGGCGAAAAAACAGGGCTTCCGAACACTTCGGGAGGAGTCATTTTGGAAAAACTCTCTTTCCGAAGTGTTCGGAAGGCAAAAAAATGGCAAAAACAGGGCTTCCGAAGTGTTCGGAACGACGGTTTTTTGAAAATGACTTGTTCCGAAGGCTTCGGAAAGGGGTGTTTTTGGAAAATGAGGGGTTCCGAAGTGTTCGGAAAGCAAAAAAACGGCAAAAACAGAGCTTCCGAAGTGTTCGGAACGACAGTTTTCTGAAAATGACTCCTCTCGAAGTGTTCGGAAGGTCAGTCGGACGGAAGACAAAGCTTCCGAAGCCTCCGGAAAAAATGGAACTGAAATTTAAAAGGAAATAGTATGGGAATATTTTCCGGCAACAAAATAAACAGAATAACTTTAAGCATAATAAGACAATGAAACGAAAGAGTATATACAAACAAATTGCCCTCTCCCTCCTGCTCTTGGTTGGTATGGCTGGGACAGCTTGGGGGCAGGCTGTAACAGGGAATCAATATGCCCTTAAGAGGCATACCATTAATAATGTATATAATAATAATAATACACCCGTAAATGAAGTTACAGATAATGACGATGACACTTACTTTAGTACGAATACTGCCGGAAGTTTTCGTTTGAAGTTAGGTTCTAATGATGAATTTAACGTTAAGAGAATTGTTGTAACAGCTCTTGGAACAGAAAAAAATGTTAATAATAGGAATCAAACGAAGCCGGCAACAATAACTGTATATGATAATAATCTCACAAATCCTACCAAAATACAAGAGTTTACAGGTTTAAACCGGACTAATACAACTTTTGTTTTAGATCTCGATGTAGTATTAACTGACAAATGGGAATTTGTATTGGAGTTTACTCCAGCCCAGCCTACTCATATTCTGCAAATCAATGAGATTAAGGTATATGATGAAATTGGAGAAGAAGCAGAAGAAGCAGATATCGAAATCGAACACAAAAAAGCCAAATGGTATGATTGGCGAAATGGAGGCACTTTCGAGGATTGGTTCAGTGATGATGAACCTATGTTCAATACAGCAGGGCATGAACTGATTCCGGGTGTTGGTGGGATACAGGCGTCTCATACTTTTATCGATACCATCTATGTCCATAAAGGAAGTACGGTGAATTTGACAATACCGGACCGTCATAACAATGGAGCGGTAAGTGCACGTTCGTATCAACGTTGGTATAGCTTCCGGACGGATGGAATGTTTCGTACAAAGAATGAAGCGACAGATGCGGTATGGGATTTATTGACGCCTACCGAAAATATTGTGATGACGAGATATAAAAATGGTTATGTAGGCGGTTCGTTGGTCAATGCAGACATTGCCGATGCAATGACCTTCTATTATCCGACGGATGAACAATTTAATAGTTGGTTCGACACATCGGGTAGCACTGGAACAGGACAGGCGCAAATCAATAATAATTGGTATATCGTAGCCTGCGATGTGTCGGGATATAAAGATGCAGAAGAAGGTACAAATGAATTTACAGAGCCTACCTTGACGCATCGTATTCTGTATTATATTGTATCTGTGGATGACAGGACTGGTGATGCCGCAACGGAGATTTGGAAAAACGGACACGGGCGTTTAACTACTGAGGCTTATCAAGAAGGAGGCAATACCGCCGAGAAGAAGTATCTGGAAGAGTATGAGATTAGCTATCCTTTCACCCGTATCTCCAATAATACAGACGAGGCTTTAGCTCTGTCTAAATATGCGCAGAACTATGCGATTCCGGGGGTAACCGCAGCGCTGGATAATAATAACTTGTCTATATCAATAGAAGATAATACAGCAGGCATATCTATAGTGGATAATGCGACTACGATTAGTGGATTAAATAAAGTTATCCAGTTTACTTATCCGAAGGAAAATACGACTTATGGCACGCGAACCGTCAATGATGAGGATGGCGACGGCATAAGCCATGCGACTATATTGGTAACGAAAACAGTTGATGGAACGACTTATAATATCGCCCGTTTCAAACTGACCTTCCGGCAAGAAACGACTTTATTGTCGCAGACTATCATAGATAACTTAGATGCCGGCACTGTAACAGCAGGCGCACCGTGGGCGGGCTATGCTGAACGTACGCCGTCCAATCTGCAAGAGGAATATCAGTTGCTGAACTCTATCAATTGGGACTATGACGAAAACATCACACATGATGGCATACAGAAAGGTTACTATCCTTATCCGATGGCCTGGGAATTCTCGACGTATAGCTTCTATGATGGCTCGAATGCTGACAACTTTGAAGGAACCGCTATGCCTCAATGGGGATTCTATGCGATTACGGACAAGTACATATCGGACGATCTCGGTTCTCCATCTAACCCTTCAGGAGGAACATACCACCTGTTTGTCGATGCTTCCGAACGCCAAGGAACTATTACCATGCTGCCTTTTGAGACGAAATTATGTCGGGGTGCGGAACTTTTTGTTTCGGCTTGGGTAAAGAGTGCGGGGCATAAAAACGAACAAGAAGAAGATGCGGCTATGCTTTTTACGATATTGGGTGAAGATGTTGCAGGGAATCGGATTCCGTTGTATCGCCACTGTTCCGGGCAGATACCTCATTCGGATATGTTATCCGGGCAGATTTCCGGATGTGGAAGCGGCACAAACGAGTGGTTCCAAGTTTACTTTTCATTTATTAATGAGACAGATGTAGAGTATGAGCAATATTACCTTGAAGTAAGTAATTTTAGCGCTTCAACGGCCGGTGGTGATATGTATCTGGATGACGTAAGAGTCTATATCGCACAGCCCACGGCGGAAGTCAAGCAAATGGAATCCACTTGTGGGAATGAACGTACCCGCTTGAACTTCGCGACCGACTGGGACCGCTTGCTTTCCCGTACCGGAGAACCGGATTTAGTACCTGAAGGTGGTAGTTATGATGCATCGCTCACTTCAGGTTTCCCAACAGCAGAAGATGGCGTGCCTTATAGTGCTATTGGCATCTGCTTTATTGATAAATGGAAATATGAGGAATTTTTAGCTGAAAACTCTGGTAATATATCTGGAGCTATAGACTATGCAGCGACATGGATTGGTGCAGATGTAGGGACAGAGGTTAGCGAAAATAATTACAAGTATGCCGCTATGTTCTATAAGTTAGACTACGATGAGAATGTCTCTTATAGTGAAGGACAAGATATAAAGAATGATGGTGACGACGGTGCTTTAGCCAAGAATAACAAGTGGTTCTTCTATTATGATGATTCCAAAACAGGCGGAGAACGTGCACTTACAGTAGATTTCTATGCAGATATCCAACCGTACCGTCCTTATATTATGATGGTAGTTCCGGTGGATCCAGAACAAAATCAAGATATTGCAACTATCAGAGCAAGTTTGGATGCAAATGACTTTGTTGACATCAACAACGACTGTGCTATTAAGACAGAAGTCTGGGTAACATCGGAATCGTTAATCAGAGTAGATGGCGAAGTATTGAATCCCGCAAAAGAATATTGTGCCGGTCAACTCTTGAATTTCTCGGTTCAATTGCGTGCTCCTAATGGCGTTAATGATGAAGGCGAACAGCAATATCAAAATATCACGGAAGGCGTTAATTTCGATTGGTTCTTTGGTTCGGAAACGGTATTTAATGAAACAAATACGACTTATAATACTTCGTTAGCGGCAGCATTAGAAGGTTTGCGTAATGTAAGCCCAGACGCGGATGAGACGACATTGGATGAAGTAGAGACTAATGAGACGTTTACAACTGAGATGAAGAATTTGATACAGTCTTATCTGACTCCTACTGGTGAAGGTTTACATGCCCCATTGGTATTGCATCGCCCATCATTGGACGTTACACTATTGCAAGGAGGTTTGGATTTGGTAATACGGCCAATTCAAGTAAAAATAGAAATAGCTGGTGGAGATGCCAATGTTTGTTGGGATCCGATACCTTTCCATTTAATGCCAGGCGAAGGTCTTGCACCGGAACTCCACGTAGGATTCCATGATGTAACTTATCCGGATGGAATAGAGCCGGGTGTACGTATTGGTTTAAAGCAGATAGAAGGAGCGACAAGTTCTAATCCGATTAAGATAAACCTGCGTGGGGCTGACCCGGTTAATGATGGCGCAACACTATCTAAACAAACAGCGAATGCTTTCGTCTATTTGACCGGTTCCAATGACCCGGCTATATCGGCTCAGTTTGATGAGGATTTCATATCAGAATCACTGCCAATTGGATATATAACGAATTTGAGCGCGACAGAAGATGGAGCTGCGACTAATGCGATGACAATCTACTTTGACAGAGAAGGTACACTGACAAAGGCGGAAAATAATGAGTTCGTATTTAATCCTAAGGAAGGATATTATTATCGTTTACGGATACCTTTCCAAGAAGAAGTGTCAACAACTGCATCCACACAGAATATATGTGAAGGTCATTTCAACTTTGTTATGCACGTCGTCCCCGAATACCAAAAGTGGATAGGCGATGCAACGGATAACTGGAATAATGATGATAACTGGGTTCGTTCGAAGAAAGATGAATTGAAGAAAGGCAATGATTATTCTGATTATGATGAAGAACATCAAGGCTATGTTCCAATGAAATTCACGAAAGTAACGATTCCAGATTCTAAACAAGTTGAACTTTATAATGCGGGAGAAAACGCTGAAGCATCAGGCACTACACATAAGATTCTGGATTTGGAAACAGATAAAGTAGGTTTGGCAACAACTAACATCGAATACGATATGTTAGTCAATCCAAAATTGGATCAAACAACTAATGCTTACATCTGCGAAACCTACTACACCAACACCGCCGACCAAATCCACTTCGAGCCCAACGCCGAGATGCTTCATGCTGAGTTATTGGATTACAATAAGGCTTGGGTAGATTATAAGCTGGAAAGCGGAAAGTGGCATACATTGGCATCTCCACTCCAAGGCGTTGTGGCTGGGGATTTCTATACGGATAGCGAGACCGGAACGGAAGATCAGGAATACTTCTCGGATATCTACTTTGATGAAAATGATTATAAAGAGTCTAATCTGAACGGTTACGACAAGGATAATAGCCGCATCAGTCCTTCCGTTTATCAACGTGGATGGAAAGGCACTACGAATATGGTTTCAACAGGCGAACCCAATAATGTAGCAGTTCAAGGCAACTGGAGTGCGGTATATAATGATGTAGAAGAAAAGTACGAGCCGGGCACTGGCTTCTCCTTGAAAGTGCTGGACATGCCAACAAGTACAACTGATGCTATCTTCCGTTTGCCGAAGGCGGATGATAAGTTTACTTACTATGATTCTGAAGGTAAGGAAACAGATAAGAAAAGTGAAGATATAACACGAGAAGATGCCGGGAAATTGAGTATTACACCGGATGCAAATAGTGAAACGGCAACAGATGATGAAGAATTATTTACGATTTCTTTGACTGCCAACGGACAGAGCAATTATTACCTAATCGGCAATCCGTTCATGGCGCATTTGAATATGAAAGCGTTCTTCGAAACAAATGGGGAGACTAACGGTATTTTGGAGAATAAATATTGGTATGTAGCAGAAGATGGCGTTCAGAATATCGTGGCAGAAAGTGATGATAAATGGGTTTCTACATTAGATAATGCAATGATTCCCCCGCTCCGTTCCTTCTTTGTGAAGAAGAAAGAGGGGGTAACGAGCAACAACATTACTTTCACCCATGAGATGCAGGTATTGGGAAGCGATGAAACGAGCGGTGATAATACCAATACGGAGACGTTGGTGATTACCGCCAAAACCTCAGACGGCAAAGTAAGCCGGGCGGCGATTGCTTACGATATGGCTGCCGATAAGGGGTATGCTTCGGATGAGGATGCCGAGCTGTTCTTGGATTCGAATCTGAGTGACGTGCCGACTATCTATACCGTGGCAGGCACGATGGCGACTTCTATCAACCGCACGTCGGAGCTGTATAATATTCCGGTCGGTATCTATGGAAACAGTACGGAGATGGTGACGCTTTCGTTCGAGGGATTGAAGAACTTTGGAAGTGCGACGTTGTATGATGCGGAGAAGCGTACCGAAACGCCGCTTCGCGAGGGTACGACACTGACGGTTCCGGCAAGCACCAGCGGACGTTATTTCCTTCGTGCCGGAGCACCGACAGCCAACGAACAGATAAAGACGAGCGATATCCAGATTTATACGTTGTCCGATAGCCGGGTGATGGTGACATCGACCACGCCGTTGAAGAATATCCGCGTCTATACGATAAACGGAGCGTTGGTAAGGCAGGCAAAATCCGGTTTCTGCAACCACGAACTCTATCTGCCGGACGGCATTTATGTGATTACCGCAGAGAATGCAAATGGCCAAGCGAGAACGGCGAAGCTGAATGTAAATTAACGGATGCTTTTCTCGTAAAGAACTGATATTTTCCCCAAAAGGGCTGTCGCATA
Organism: uncultured Parabacteroides sp.; assembly: GCA_949289155.1. GTDB lineage: Bacteria > Bacteroidota > Bacteroidia > Bacteroidales > Tannerellaceae > Parabacteroides. The sequence continues at coordinate 10,661 of CASEMX010000021.1, read as the reverse complement.
ACAAAATTGTGACAGCCCTTTTTATTTACACAGAATGAGACCGCTCCGCCGCCTTCCTAAACCATCCCAAACGGCTCCGCATTGCCTTTTGCATTTCCCTACGTCGCGTTCAGAAAGTCTATATCGTACGACCCGACAAGTGCATACGTAGAGCTTGACAAGTCTATATCGTGCGACCCAGAAAGTCCCCCTCGTAGCGAGGTCGGTCGCTACGATATAGAGAGGTCAGTCGCTACGATATAGACTTGTCGGTCGCTACGATATGCAACTTCCGGCCTTCACGGGAGGGAGTTTTCAGGTCCTACCTATGTAGAGTTTTAATCGGAAGGCAGGCTTTGTTCTATCCTTTCTGCTCATAAAAATAGGATTAGGGTGGTTGGATTTCTTTAATGAAGTGTCAAAAAATTGGACAGTAGTGTCAAATTTTTTGACACTACCCGTTTTAAGCAGAATCAGCATATATCTATGTATTAGCTGTTTAACTGTTTTGGCATGATTCTTGCTACTTTTTAGGCAGAAATAGAAAAATTAAACAGAGATGAAACATATCGTTTTGACAACAATCCTTTCGTTCGGCCTGCTGAATATGGCGCAGGCGCAGGACAAACTTTGGTCATTGGACGACTGTATGAAGTATGCTGTGGAAAACAGTCCGTCGGTAAAGAAGCAAATCCATACGGCGAATACCTATAAGGCAGAAAGAGACGCTGCGATTGCTTCGTTCTTCCCGGCTGTGAATACCAGTATAGGGGTTACCTATAATTATGGACGTTCTATCGACCCGGAGACGAATACCTATAATAATGTATCTACTTTCGATAATTCGTATGGAGCCTCATTGCAGATTCCGGTTTTCACGGGTGGGCAATTGATCAATCAATGGTTGCAAGCAAAGTCGAATCGCCGGATGGGACTGAATGATATCCAAAAGGCGAAAGATGATTTGGCGTTGAAGACAATGGAATATTATATGAATACGGTCTATTATCAAGGGACTATCCGCATGGCTGAGGAGAAGTTGGAAGAGAGCCGGATGACGCTCCGGCAGACGCAGCGGCAAGCGGAACTCGGACTGAAGAGCCAAGCTGATGTAGCTCAGTTTGAAGCGCAAGTAGCGACTGATGATTATACGCTGACGCATCAAAAGAATTTATATAACACCGCTTTGGTACAGTTGAAAGAGTCGATGAACTTTCCGGCGGATAGCGTGCTGCAGGTGGATACGGTGATTCCGGATTTGGACCTGTTGCCCGAAGTGGAGAATGTGGCGGAGATATTCGATTATGCCAGCGCGAACAATCCGACAGCCCTGCAAGCGGATTATCAATTGAAGCAAACGAAGTATCAATATCGCATTACCAAAGGGGCATTGCTGCCGTCGGTTTATTTCCAAGCCGGCATATCGACGAATTACTTTAAGAACTTGAGCGGCGATGCGGAGGTGCTTCCGTTCCGTGAGCAGTTCACGAACAATCGGGGTGAGTATATCAGTTTCTCGCTTAGCTTCCCGCTGTTTGACGGATTGAGCAAGATTACGAATGTACGCCGTGCACGCAATAATATGCGGATAGCCCAAGAGACAAAGACAGAAGTGCTCCGCCAATTGCGTACTGCCGTGGAGCAATCGGTTTTAGACCGCCGCGGGTATGCGAAAGAGACGATTCAGATGCAGAAGAAGGTGAAATCGGATGCGTTAGCTTATAAGGTAACGAGCCGGAAATATGACGAAGGACTGATGAGCCCCATCGAAGTGCAGACCAGTGCTGCCACGCTTCTTACTTCCCGCGCTGATTTGCTGCAAAAGAAGCTGATGTATATCATGAAATGCAAACTGGTGGACTATTATAAAGGGAAGCCGCTGTATTGAATGAAGAATTAAAATGAACAATTAAAAACTCATAAACTCATAAACTTAAAAACTCAAAATATTATGGATATTCAGTTAGAAAAGAAAAAAGGCATTCAGAAGAAACATATACCGTATATCATCGGTGGAGTAGCGTTTCTTGCAATCATAGGTAGCGTAATATTCGGCAATCATGCTTCGACATTGAAGGTAGAGGCTCGTGGATTGAGCATCGGCGACGTGAAGCAGGAGCTGTTCAATGACTTTGTTCGCGTGGACGGACAGGTACAGCCGATAACCGTAGTGCAGTTAAGTCCGGAAGAGGGCGGTATCGTTCAGGAAAAGGTAGTAGAAGAGGGGGCACAGGTCAAAGCGGGGGATGTGATTGTCCGTCTGTCCAATTCGAACCTCGACCTCGAAATCCTGAACGCCGAAGCTGAGTTGGCAGAGAAGCAGAACCTGCTCCGCAATACGCAGGTGACGATGGAGCAGGATAAGCTGAACAACGAGACCGAACGGGCGCAATATGCCATGGATATGTCTCGTGCGAAACGTAAATACGAGCAATACCGCCAGCTCTATGAAGAGGAGTTGGTCGCTAAGGAGGAGTATCTCCAAGCGAAAGAGGATTATGACTTGGCTCAGAAGAAATATGACCTTGTCGTTCAGCGATTGATACAAGACTCCCTGTCTCGCGGTATCCAGATGGAGGAGATGGAATTCAGCTTGGCGAATATGCGCAAGAACATCCAGCTTATCCACCAGCGCAAGGAGAACCTGAATGTCCGCTCGAAGATAGACGGCGAGTTGGGTCTGTTGGATGTGGTATTGGGACAGAACATTACTTCCGGGCAGATGATTGGTCAGGTGAACGACCTCTCCGATTATAAGATTGAGGCGATGATTGACGAGCATTATATCGACCGCGTGAAACCGGGACTCTCGGCTTCGTTCGACCGGCAAGGGCAACAGTTTGCCTTGAAGGTGCGCAAGGTCTATCCTGAAGTACGCGAAGGTAAGTTCCGTACGGACTTCGTGTTCACCGGCGAGCGTCCGGACAATATCCGCACAGGTCAGACCTATTATATCAACTTGGAACTGGGACAACCTACCGAGAGCATCATCATCCCGAAGGGTACATTCTTCCAGAACACAGGTGGCAACTGGATATTCGTCCTCGACCCGGATGGAAAGAAAGCGTATCGCCGTCAGATTAAGATAGGCCGTCAGAATCCGCAGTATTATGAGGTATTGGACGGACTGCAGCCGGGCGAGAAGGTGATTGTCTCCAGCTATGAGTCATATAAGGATAATGAGGTGTTGGTATTAGAGTAAGCAGTTAAAGGAGTTAGAGAAGTTAGCACTCCGCTTCGCTTCGTTAGGAGTTAAAGCCAATACTTTCAGATAATACAAACAAAAGCATTCGGCTCTAACTCCTTTAACTCCTCTAACTGCTATAACTCCTTTTAGTTTAACGACAGAAGAAAGCAGAAAGACATTATGATAAACAATATCCGTCAGGCGGTTCGCTCTCTCGGGCAGAGAGGCCGCCACAATATAATGAAGATTGCATCGCTGGCACTGGGGCTGGCGGTTGGATTGGTACTGATTGCCAAGGTATGTTATGAGCAATCGTTTGATACGTTTTATCCGGACTTGGATAGGATTTACCGCATCTATGAGGTGATTCCTCGCGATGAGGGATTGAAGTCATGGTCGAAGACTCCCGGCGGAATAGCGGTGCGTATGCGGGAAATGATGCCGGAGATTGAGTCATCGACGCGCTTCACCTATGTCGGAGGCGGTACGTTTACGATGACTGAGAGCCGGAAGAAGTTAGGGGGCGTATGGGCATTGACCGACAGTTGCTGGTTTGATGTGCTTCCCCGTCCTATCCTGCAAGGCGACCCGAAAGAGGTACTTTCGCGTCCGGGCTATGTGATGGTATCGGACAAGGTAGCCGAGAATATCGGCGGGGACGTGATAGGAAAGACCTTGACCTTTGACGGGAACGAGAAGGCGGTGATGACGATAGGCGGTGTCTTCAAAAAGATACCCGACAATGCCAGTCTCGGCGCGGATGTTTTGATATCTATGCCCTCCATCGGGCAGTTCACGTGGGATGGTTCGATGAATATGGTAGGGAACGACCGGTACAGTAGCTTCGTGAAGCTCGTTCCCGGCGCAGATATCAGCCGATTGAAGGAGCAGATTCCGCAGTTCATCAATACCTATCTGCCCGTCGAGGAGCTCAAGAAGGCAGGGGTGGATTTGCGTTTCGATTTCCAACCCATTACCGCAGAGCGGGATAATGATGAGAGCATCCGGAGCATGATATATATGCTGTCGCTGATTGCTTTCGCCTTGATATTCGTGGCGGTGATGAACTACATCCTGATTACCGTCTCGTCGGTCATCGGCCGAAGCAAGGAGGTGGCTGTCCGGAAATGTTACGGCGCTTCGGAGGGGAACATTAACGGCATCATTTTCGCAGAGGCGTTCGTGCATGTGGTGATTGCCTTGCTGGTAGCGGTGTTCTTGCTGTTTACCTTCCAAGACTTCATCTCCCAGTTGCTGGGGACTCCCATCGAACGGTTGCTAATGAGCCGGAGTATGCTGGTGATATTGGGCGTGAGTGCCGGCGTGCTGTTGGTGACGGGCCTGCTGCCCGGTTCGCTGTATGCCCGCATCCCCGTGGCGGCAGCTTTCCGGAATTATCGCGAGTCGAAGCGTATCTGGAAGTTAGCTCTGCTCTTCATCCAGTTTACTGCTGCCATATTCCTCGTCATCCTCCTCTTCGTAGTCAACCGACAGTACCATCGCATGACGAATGACGACCCCGGCTATGCCTACGACAACTTGGCGTACATCCCGTTGAATATCGTGTCGGATACGACCCAGCGGCGTATCCTGTTAGAGGAACTCCAGCGTCTGCCTGAGGTGGAGATGGTGTCCCATACTTACGACCTGCCGATTCACGGCTCATCGGGTGACAATGTGATGCTGCCCGGAGAGGACAAGCAGCTCTTCAATTGTGCCGACCAATATTATGTAGGAGCAAACTTCTTCGAACTGATGGAGATACCGATTATCGATGGTCGTGCGTTCAATCCCAATCTCGGTATGGACGAGGAGGTGATGATTAGCCGCCGTTTCGCGGAATATATGGAGCGTACTGCCGGATGGACGGGCAGTCCCGTCGGCAAGCAAATCTGTGTCACGTCGCATAACGAGGGTGGAAAGGCGCAAACCATCTGTGGAGTATATGAGGATTACCGCATAGGTAGCATCTCTGATAACGACGTGCGCCCGGCAGCTGTCTTCTATTCTCCGCGCCGGATATTCGGCCCTATTCTGGTGAAATATCATCGGCTTTCGCCCGATGCCTTGAAGAAGACCGAGGAGACATTGGCTCGGCTTGTGCCCGACAAGGAGCTGCATGTGTATAGTTATCCTGCCGAGATGGAGGCACTCTACGCGGACACGTTGAACTTCCGCAATGCCGTACTTGCCGGCGGACTGATTACCCTCGCCATCCTCCTCATTGGCTTGGTGGGCTACACAACGGACGAGGTGAACCGCCGCCGGAAAGAGATAGCTGTGCGCCGCATCAACGGGGCGCTGATGGGCGATATCCAACGTATCTTCCTGCGCGACGTAGCGAAGATGCTCGTCCCGGCTATCGTGCTGGGTGTCCCGCTCGCGTGGAAGGTCGCCGTGGGCTGGCAGGAGCAGTTCTCCGAGAAAGTGTCGCTTTCGTGGTATCTCTTCGTGGGAGGCGTGCTGCTGATTAGCGCTATCATCTTTGCCGTTTCGGGCTATAACGTCCACCGCATCGCGCAGGATAACCCTGCCAACAGCCTAAGGTCTGAGTAAAATGTGCCGGGATGTTAGCTGCAGAGTGCCGAGATATTAGCCATGAAGTGCCGAGCTGTTCTATTTCCTCCATCTTGCGGAGATATATCCTCGATATGTTGGAGATATATCCTCCAATTGTCGGAAATATATCCGCAATATAGAGGAAATAGGATAGGTGCTTAGATGAGGAATAAAAAGTGCTTAGTTATGAGATAAATAGTAGGCAGATGTCAAGGATAAACTAATGATATAACAAGAAAGATATGAATACACTATCTAACTGGAAAACCTACCTGAAGTTCCTGAGCCGGAACAAGGGTTATACGGCGGTCGAGCTGTTCGGGCTGTCGGTCTCGCTGATGTTCGTACTGGTCATTGCCGTCTATACGTGGCAAGAGCTATCGACCGACCGGTTCCAAGCCAATCGGGAGCGGATTTACTTCCTCGGCTTTGAGGAGAGCGAGGGGACGGCAGGGGCGATTCCCTACCAGCTGAAGGAGCGTTACCCGGAGATAGAGAGGGTATGCCCGATGATTATCAACCAGATTCACGGCGCTCCGGTAGAGTCGGAGGGAAGGCGGGTGAATGGCGACATCATGTTTGCCGACACGACCTTCTTCGATGTCTTTTCGTTCCGCCTCCTTCAGGGCGATCCCAAGACGGCCCTCATATCGACCGACAATGCGATAGTCAGCGAGTCGTTCGCCCGCAAGCTGTTCAGTACCGACGATGTGCTGGGGCGGACCATCTCGGTCGATACGTTGCGTTATACTATTTCCGGCGTGGTGGAGGACCTGAAGCATTCCTGTATCCCGGAGCAAGATATTATCCTGCCTTGGCGGGCAGTCCAGCCCTATAATCCCAGCGTGATGCCCGACCAACTGTCGAATGCATCGGGGATTACCTGCGCCATCTTGGTGCATCCGGGGGCAGACCTCCGCTCGAAGACCGCCGACATGAAGGCTTGGATGGAGGGTTTCTTCTGGGCATACCAGCGCGGCGTGTTCAAAGAGGTGCGCGTGGAGACATTGGCGGACTATTACTTCTCCACATGGTCGAGTTATGCCCTCGATAAGGGCGACCGGCGGTTCGTGCTCGTGCTGATGTCGGTCGGTATCCTGATACTTATCTTCGCCATCCTCAATTATATCAACCTGACGGTCGCACAGGCAGGCTTCCGGGCAAAGGAGATGGCGACGCGGCGGCTCTTAGGCTCCTCCCGCTCGGAACTCTTCTGGCGGTTGATGTCGGAGTCAGTATTGATGAGCCTGATAGCCCTCATGATTGCCGTGCTGCTCGCCTTTAATGTCGAGCCATGGGTCAATGAGTTGTTGCAGACGAAGCTGGACCTGACGGTGCTCTTCTCGCCGGCATGGTTGGGCTTGATACTGCTGTTCGTGCTCGTGGTCGGCGGAGTAGCCGGCTGGCTCCCGGCGATGGTCATCTCGGATGCCAAGCCGATAGAGGTGGTGCGCGGCACACTGCGTGTCAAGACCAAGATGGTGTATAGTAAGGTGTTCATTACGTTCCAGAACTTCATAACTATCGTGATGCTCTCCTGCTCCATAGTCATGGTGCTCCAGATACTGCATATGGTCCATGCGCCGGTAGGCTACAATACCAAGGGCATCTATTGGATGAATGCCCAGCTGCTCAGCACCTCCCAGCAGAAAGCCTTCAAGGATAAGCTGCGCGGCATCGCAGGAGTCGGACGGGTAGGTACTACACAGGGATTGCCCCTGCTCGGTAGCAACAACTGGACTTGCACCTTCGAGGAGGGCGGCATCAAGAAGAACATCAGCTTCCAACAGTACCCGATGGACAAGGAGGCATTCGAGATGTTGGGATTGGAAATCAAGCAGGACAACCATCTTGCCGACCCGCGCTGGTACTTGAACGAAGAGGCAATGCGCCAGATGAATCTTCCGAAGGATGCCCCCTCGGTCATGATAGAGAATGAACCGCTGGCTATCGCAGGTATCGTATCTGATTTCCGCGAGGGGAATATCAACGACGAGTTATCTGCCGTCATGCTTCGCTTCCTGAAGCCTGAAGAAAGCGGCTGGATAATCTTGGCAGAGATAACGGGAGACCCGATCACCGTCTTAGGACAGATACGCGACGAATATAGCAACCTCACCGGCGGACTGACCCTGATGGGCGAGTTCATGGATAAGCAGCTCTCGGATAGCTTTCAGGCGCAAATCCGGTTAGCTAAGATAGTGGGGGTATTCACAGTCGTAGCGATTCTCATCTCCCTGTTAGGCTTGTTGGCAATGTCTACTTACTTCATCCAGCAACGCTCTTTGGAGGTGGCTGTCCGGAAGGTGTTCGGGTCGGATAATAAGCAGATATTGGTCCAGCTGATCAAGACCTTCCTGATGTATGTGGTGTTTGCGTTTGTCATCGCCGTACCTGTCGCTTATTATTTCATGAGTGACTGGTTAGCAGAGCTCATCTTCATAGCGGCAGGAGTGTTCTGCTTGCTGATATCCTTCCTGACCGTCTTTTATCAGAGCTGGCATGCGGCGAATGCCAACCCGATAGATAGTTTCAGGAATCGGAATATGTAACGAAGTCCTGAGAAACATAAGCAGAGGATTAAATGATAAATAAACGAAATAATAAGAAAGAGATGAATACACTATCTAACTGGAAAACCTACCTGAAGTTCCTGAGCCGGAACAAAGGTTACACGGCGGTCGAGCTGTTCGGTCTCTCGGTCTCGCTCATGTTTGTATTGATAATTGCCATTTATACGTGGCAGGAGTTATCGACCGACCAATTCCAAGCACGGAAAGAGCGCATCTATTTGGTCGGTAACGAGAATAACCCTGTTTTCGGCGCAGCCGTCCCCTATATGATAAAGGAACGCTACCCGGAGGTGGAGAAGGTCTGCCCGATGGTGATAGGACAAACCAGCAACACCTTGCTGGAGTCGGGCGAGACAAAGATGAATGCCCATGTTGCTTTTATGGACAGCACCTTCTTCGATATCTTCTCGTTCCGCCTGTTGCAAGGCGATCCGAAGAATGCGCTGGTCCCGACGTCGAGTGCGGTACTGACTGAATCATTTGCCCGCAAGATGTTCGGCACAGAGGATGTGCTGGGACGCAGCTTCTCTATCGACACCCTGCGATTTACGGTGAGCGGAGTGGTGGAGGACCTCAAGCACTCTACCATACCCGAGGATACCGAAGTGCTCCTGCCTTGGCGGGTAATCAAGGCGTTTAATCCCTCTTTAGCGCCGGACAAATTAGGCAATGCCGGCTCGACAATCTGCGTCGTCTTGGCTCATGAGGGGGCAGACCTCAAGCAGCGTGCCGACGATATGTGCGAATGGATGAAGACCTTCTTCTGGCCGTACGAACGCGGCATCTGGAAAGAGGTGCGCATGGAGACGCTGGATGATTTCTACTTCTCAGGCTGGGGGTACGGCTGGCCTCTGCATAGTGGCGACCGCCGCTTCGTATTGGTGCTGATGTCGGTCGGTATCTTAATTCTCCTCTTTGCGGTACTGAACTATATCAATCTGACCGTCGCTCAAGCGGGATTCCGTGCAAAGGAGATGGCAACGCGACGGCTCTTGGGTTCCTCTCGTATGGAACTTTTCTGGCGGTTGATGTCCGAGTCTATCCTCATGTGCTTGGCGGCATTGCTTATAGCTGTCTGGTTGGTATTCTTGGTGAAGCCGGTAGCCAACGACTTGCTGCAGACGCGCCTCGACTTGGCAGTCCTTACCTCTCCGATATGGATAGGTGCAATACTGTTGTTTGTGGTGGTGGTCGGGAGCATCTCCGGGTGGTTACCGGCAACGGTGATATCGAATGCCAAACCCATCGAGGTGGTGCGTGGCACACTGCGTACTAAAACCAAGATGACCTACAGCAAGGTGTTCATTACCTTCCAGAACTTCATTACCATCGTGATGCTTTCTTGCTCCATCGTGATGGTGCTCCAGATACTTCACATGGTCCATGCACCGGTAGGCTATAATACGAAAGGACTCTATTGGGTAGAGGTCTATAATCTGGAAGGGTCGCAACAGCTTGCCCTTCGCGACAAACTCTCCTCCATTAGTGGTGTGGTCAAGATAGGACGTACACAGGGGTTGCCCATGCTCGGCAGCGAAAACAAAACCAGCGTCTATGATGACGGTGGTATCAAGCGCAATATCTCCTTCCAGCAATATCCGATGGATAAGGAATGCTTTGAGCTGTTGGGGCTGAAGGTCGTTCGGGATAACCAATTGGCCAATCCGCGTTGGTATCTGAACGAGGAAGCCCTACGCCAGATGAACCTTCCGCAGGATGCACCGAGCTTTACCCTCGAAGGTCAAGAGCCGATAAGCATCGCAGGTATCGTGTCCGACTTCCGCGAGGGGAATATCAACCAGCGCATTGCCCCTGTCATGTTCCGCTTCATGAAGCCTGATGAAGAAGCATGGCTGTTTTTAGTACAGATAGAGGGGGATGCCTATGCGGTGGTCAACCAGATGCAGGATGCCTATCAGGAACTGACCGGAGGGTTCGAGATGTCCGGAGAGTTTTATGACCGAACCCTGCAGGATACCTTCTATTCCCAGATACGCTTGGCTAAGATAGTAGGGGTATTTACGGTCGTAGCGATTCTCATCTCCCTGTTAGGCTTGTTGGCAATGTCCACCTACTTCATCCAGCAACGCTCCTTGGAAGTGGCTGTTCGGAAGGTGTTCGGGTCGGATAATAAGCAGATATTGGTCCAGCTGATCAAGACCTTCCTGATGTATGTGGTGTTTGCGTTTGTTATCGCCGTGCCTGTCGCCTACTACTTCATGAGTGACTGGTTAGCAGATTACAGCTATCGTATCACGCTCAACCCGCTCATCTTCATAGCGGCAGGAGTGTTCTGCTTGCTGATATCCTTCCTGACCGTCTTTTATCAGAGCTGGCATGCGGCGAATGCCAACCCGATAGAT
>CASEMX010000020.1 GCA_949289155.1 uncultured Parabacteroides sp. | reverse complement strand
ACATCGCCGTCTTGCCACTTCTTCAGGATTTCCTTATTCACGTCCGACAAGTCGAACTTCGAATATTCGGCAAATTTCTTATTCATATTTCGATGTTTAATTACATTAGCGATTATAAAAACCGTGCAAAAGTAGTCATTTAATTCCAATTAGGCAATAAAAGCCAGCCCTACACGTTACTTAGATTTTGAATGATGTATTATAGTTAAAGACAGATGCAAAGCAGAAAACCGATTATCTCTTTCTTGCAAGCCTTCGGCATATTGCTGGTCGTCATGGGGCACTCTACTTATGGCGCTCCGGAGACTCCGGCATGGAACGCCTGCATGCATACCTTCCGGATGCCTTTGTTTATGTTCTTGTCCGGCTTCCTGTTGCGGTATAGCGTTCTGTATCTATTTGGGAACCCTCTACGTGCGTTATGACTGCCATTTCCTCGACCATCTGTTCGGCGCGTCCTATGCGATTTACCTTTTTTCATGGTTCCCGCAGGTCGCCTCGCAACAGGTATTGCTTTCGATTACCCATTGGCCCTGGCAGGTAGGCGGGGTGCTGGCGATGATTACCGGCGTGTATATCCCTTTCCTGCTTTATAAACTCATCGTCCGCTACAAACCGACGCGCATCGGACGGGTAGTCGCTCTGCTGACAGGGCAGTAGGGAAGGGTCTTATCCCTCTTCACCATCCGCCGGCTTCCTCAGCACATACACCTTGTGCGTGCCCCATCCGGAAACGCCGATACCACTCTCCGGCATTTCGCGCCAGCGGCGGAGTTCCTTGCCGGCGGCTCCTTTGCCGAGTCCGGTGAGGGCGCAATAGGTTCCGATGGTCATTGTCGGATGGGTGGATAGGTACTTCTTCGCCCGTTCCAACCGCTCTTCGGGCGTGTATTTCGACAGGTTGCGCGTACTTTTCTCTTGCGAACGCTCCAGCCGGCAGAGCCTATGTGTCTCTTTTATCAACTCTTTGTCAGCCCGGAAGTTGATATTCCCTACTTTTATACTCATCGCATTCCGTTTTGTGCCGCTTCCGTCCGGGTTCTCCCGTTCTTTACCCTTTTTGAGAGCAAGGGAAGGAGTAAAGGTCCCGATACCATCGATTTTTACCGGACGCCCCGATGCCATCATCAATGCCATCCAGCTGGCTACTTGGGTAATCATGCCCTTTATCTCACCTACGCCATAGGTTGAGCCCGCCGCCACCCTTTCGGCCAATTCGTCCAAACAGCAGCGTTTGTATAATACCATACGTGGGTAGAGCACTGTCTTGCCCGTGTTGTTGAGGTCGTTCATCTCTTGCATAATGTATTTTGTACTCATAGCCTTATGATGTTATATAGTGATAAAAAGTTTCCTATCTGCTTATGAAAAGTCTGACCCATTGTGAGGTAAAGTTATTTACCACATATAGAAAGATTAAATCTGCGCTGCGTGCTATTTAGCACACGTCGTATGCTATTTAGCACGCGATGTATGCTATATAGCACACGACGGGGGTCTAACTTTCCTCACCGACAAAGATAACTTTTTCTCACTGTGTATGCAAGTTTTTCTCCTTGTATAGGAAACTTTTTATCGGCGGGTAGGGAAGAGGAGGGGCGTGTCATGGGATAGGCACGCCCTTATGTTCAACTGAAAAAGAGATGTTCTATCAGGATTTTGATGCCGATGCCGATGAGGATGATGCCGCCGATGAGGTCGAGCTTGAAGTCCATCTTGCCGCCCACACGTGCGCCGAAGCAGACGCCGAATGCTGAGAAGAGGAAGGTGACGACCGCGATGGTGAGCGTAATCATCGAGAGCGATGCCTGCATCAGTGCCAATGAGACGCCGACCGCCAATGCATCGATGCTCGTCGCTACGCCTAATCCGCAGAGCGTCTTGAGGCAGAGCGGGTCCATCTTCTCCTCCTCCTCTTCACCTTTCATGCTGTCATGTATCATCTTTCCCCCTAAATAGGCAAGCAGGAGGAAGGCAATCCAGTGGTCGAATGCCTCGATAAGCTTCAGGAAGCCTACGCCCAACAGGTAGCCTACCAGCGTGAACAATGCTTGGAAGAAAGCGAGTACGCTGGCGATGCGCACCACCCGTCCGGCAGTGCTTTGCTTGATAATCGCACCGCTTGTAACGGATACGGCCAGACTATCCATTGATAATCCGACCGCCAACAATACAATTTCTATAAACGACATAGCAGTTTAAATCTCTTCGGCTATTTTATATGTATTCCGATTGGGCGAGCTGCGCGAGATAAGCTCCCCGATAAACCCGGCAAGGAACAGTTGCGTCCCTAAAATCATCCCCGTCAGGGCGATATAGAAGTAGGGCGAGTTGGTCACTAACGGACGCGGGTCGCCTGCCCACAGGGAGACGAGCTTCGCTCCCAACACAATCACCAGCGAGACGAAGCTAAGGAAGAACATCACGCTGCCCCACAGCCCGAAGAAGTGCATCGGCTTCTTCCCGAACTTGGAGGCGAACCAGAGGGTAATCAAATCGAGGTATCCATTGACGAAACGGTCCAGCCCGAACTTCGTCTTGCCATACTTACGCGCTTGATGATGCACGACCTTCTCACCAATCTTCGTAAAGCCGGCAATCTTCGCGAGGTAGGGGATATAGCGGTGCATGTCGTTGTATATCTCGATATTCTTCACCACGACATTCTTGTAGGCCTTGAGTCCGCAGTTGAAGTCATGCAGGTTATGGATGCCGGAGAACTTGCGTGCCGTGGCATTGAATAGCTTCGTGGGGATAGTCTTGGAGAGCGGGTCGTAACGCTTCTTCTTCCAGCCGGATACCAAATCGTATCCATCTTCCGTAATCATGCGGTAGAGTTCCGGAATCTCGTCCGGGCTGTCCTGCAGGTCGGCGTCCATCGTGATGACCACGTCGCCCTGTGCCCTTTGGAACCCACAATGCAATCCGGGCGATTTGCCATAGTTGCGGCGGAAGCGGATGCCCTTCACAACCGGCGATTGCTTGCGGAAGCCCTCGATGACCTCCCACGAGCCGTCGGTACTCCCGTCGTCCACGAATATGATTTCATAGGTAAAATGATTCTCAGCCATCACGCGCTGAATCCAAGCAAACAGCTCCGGAAGCGACTCGGCTTCGTTATATAACGGAATAACTACTGATATATCCATTCTTGCTTTCTTGTGATTTTAATTCAACCTTCTGTTGTTTAGTTCTGCTGGAACCCCGGACTCTTCTTCCGGCAGAGCAGCCCTGCCACCGGTATGGAGAAGATAATGCCGTACAATATATTGTTGAGGATTCCTTGGAGTGCCAAATGTATCGGCGAAAAGTTCAGTGTTTCGATGGATTGGATGACTTGGTTCTCGACCTGCATCTGCTTGAGCGACTCGATGGTCTGGCTCACGGCATTCGCCATGTAATCCGGCGGAGCCACGAAACGGTAGAAGATGTAGTGCATCACCGAGACGATAAGCGCGGCAAAGAAATAAAGCAACACGCCGAACCGCCATGCCTGACTGAAGGAGATGCTGCCTCCCAAGTCGTCGCGATACCTCTTGGTCAAGACGTACCCGATATAGGGAACGAGAAGCGACATGCCCCAATACACGACAATCAGACTCGGATAATAGGGGCTGAACATATTGAATATGTATTTGACAACCCAGTAAATTCCCATTACAAGCCCGTATGACATGGCTGCCGGGAATAGCAAATTGTTCTTATTTTCCATTATGTTTATTTAGAAACCATGCTGTTTTAGCGCGACAAAATTACTCTTTTTACGAGAAACCGCAAGAGAATATCCGGACAAACTGGATAAAAAAGAAAACCTCCCACAGTATCACTACTACAGGAGGCGAGTAATAACTTTAAATAATATTGTTATGAAAAAAGGTGACCTCGGAGGGGATCGAACCCTCGACCCAATGATTAAGAGTCATTTGCTCTACCAGCTGAGCTACGAAGTCTCCATGTCTAACCTTTTGTGACCTCGGAGGGGATCGAACCCTCGACCCAATGATTAAGAGTCATTTGCTCTACCAGCTGAGCTACGAAGTCATCCATTGTTTAACCTTTTTGTGACCTCGGAGGGGATCGAACCCTCGACCCAATGATTAAGAGTCATTTGCTCTACCAGCTGAGCTACGAAGTCATCATCTATTGTAACAATCATCTCCCTGATTGCGGGTGCAAAGGTAAGTATTATTTTATTACTTGCAAATATTTCGTGGGATTTTTTGTTGGGAGGAGGGGTATATATTCTAATTAGATTTAATCTGTTCACGTTCCAGCACCTCTTTCGGTGTTTGGGCAACCGCCTTTTCTATCTGTCCCTTTGCACAGTAGCGCGTTAATGCTTCCCGTAAGAACGTTTCCCGATTTACCGCTACGTGAGGAAACTCCATCGTTTTCTTTACAGTTTCGTGCTAATAAACGGCAAATTCATATTCTTCTATTGCTGACATGGCATATCTTTTTCGATTACTCATTGTTTTAAGTTTTTCAATACATTTATCGCTTCTTCCATACCTTGTTCAGCAGCTTTTCGCATCCATTGCATAGCTTCCTCTTCATCAGCATCAACACCTTTCCCGTTGCTATAATAAATCGCCAAATTGTATTGGGCATAAGCATTCCCTTCTTCTGCTGCCAATTTGTACCACTTAAACGCTTCAACATCGTTTTGTTCTACACCTATGCCATTGCTATAATAGGTCCCTAAATTATTCATTCCGGACAAATTATGATTATGTGCTGCCATCCACATCCATTCAAAAGCGATACGCGGATTGGCCGTCACGCCATCTCCATTTTTATAAGCTAAACTCACGATTTCTTGCGCATCCGCATTCCCTTCTTCGGCTAATTCATATAGCTCATCGAATGTATATTCCTCATCTTCATTCTCTTCATCATCCTCTTCTTCGTCATCGTTCTCTTCTTCATCGTCATAATAGGTTTCATTGGTCATAAAGTTTTCTATGGCTATTTGGACTTTCCTATCCATCGCATCCAATTTTTCTTTCACATTCTCTAAAAGAAAATCTTCCATCTCATCCTCTTTCATGGAAGGTAAAAGCTCTTTGGCTTTTTGTAGGGCTTTTTCAGCCAACGTGTATCTGCGTGTTTGCCGGTAATAGATGGATTGGCAAAAGTAGAAATAAGCCCGATGAATAGAAGGATAAGATTCATTTTCTCCATAAAGAGCAATGGCTTCATCCAATGATTTTTCCATCAATTCATACTGCTCCCTGTTCCACTTGTAGAAGTTATCCGGATGCTCGTTGTCCCTATCGGACAGTATAAACGAAAGAATCTCCATCAGGACAACCAAATAGATATCAGGCTTCTGATGCCATTTCTCCAGTAGTTCCTGAAGTGTAGGTATTTCTTCCGGTTCTTCATAATCATCCACTTTGTATTTTATCGCTTGTCGCAAGTGGTAATCCGCTTTCTTCCCGCTATATATTCGTGCGGATTGTTTGTGATAAGCATAAAGGTATATTTCCTGTATATCTTCAGGAAGCATCCGGAGATATTTCACGCATTTAAGCAAACATTCCTTCGGAGGATATTCGTATGAGTAATATAAAAAGAACATCAATTGAGCCACTTCCCGAAAGACGGACATTGGCGTATCTTTTTTATAAATGTAAAGGCAGGAGGCTTCCGGACTTTCTATCGGCAATATTATGCTTACTTTGTCTCGTCTCTCCGGATGATGAATCAATTCAATTTGTTTCTCTTCAACCAATTTCTCCAACCGGGCTTCTTGTTTGTCCAGTATGTCTAATATGTGTTTGTAAAATTCCATAGGTTTCTCTTTTTGCATATAATCATTCCATCTTTTCAATGCTTCCTGTGCATCCTCGTTTCTTGCTGCCGCCGATTTCCGATACCATTCTATCGCTTTTTGTATATTCTGTTCGCGCGAAATACCCTTTTCATGATACCATCTCAGAGCTATCTGGATGTAGCAAATTGGATAAAGCGAGAGGTTTTCCAAACCTTTGGAAAGTCTCCCGTTGGTGCGCGAGAGGTTTTCCAAACCCTTGGAAAGTCTCCCGTTGGTGCGCGAGAGGTTTTCCAAACCTTTGGAAAATCTCCCGTTGGCGAGCGAGAGGTTTTCCAAACCCTTGGAAAGTCTCCCGTTGGTGCGCGAGAGGTTTTCCAAACCCTTGGAAAGTCTCCCGTTGGTGCGCGAGAGGTTTTCCAAACCTTTGGAAAGTCTCCCGTTGGTGCGCGAGAGGTTTTCCAAACCTTTGGAAAGTCTCCCGTTGGTGCGCGAGCTCCGCCAGTGGGTTCAATACTTCCAATCGGGCTTTTTGTTGTTCCGTTAATTCCATCCTATTCTATTCGTATTCTTTCAATTATTCCTGAATCTCAGATAATAGCAAACGTAAGACTTCGTTGTCTATCATTTTATAAATCACCAATACGTTGCAATCTTTCGGAGCTTTTTGCAACATCGCTTCATTGCTAATCGTAATAATTTTGTCAACGTTATCTTTCAATTCACACAATACTTGCTGTATCTGTTCTTTTGAACATTTCTCAAATTCGAAAGGCAAAACGGCAAACAGGATGACCGACTTATTCCGTTCCTTTAAAGCCTTCACGAAATTTACGATTTGTGAAGTTGTATTTCCTCCTAAACACGATAGGACAAAGATGGGCTGATAGGGCTTTAAAGAAGAATCAATAAAGTCGTCCCATTTCTCTATCTTATCCCAATCCACAAATCGAACCAGTGGATTTCTACTTATAGCCGGAGACTCCAATTTCCAATGCGTAGGGATTTTATCGATAGCCATGAGTTCTATTTGGGAGGCTATTTGAAATGCTATTCCATTGAGGATGTTCATTCCTCCTGTTCCTAAGGAAAGTAATAGAGGGGACATTGATTTGATGGATTGAAGTTTGTTTCTATTTCTCAAAGCAAATATCAAAGGGATAAGAATGGAGCGTATTTATCATTACGATACGCCCCATTCTTTCAACATTACCCTATCCGCACAACATCCAAATAGACAGTCGATAGGATTCCGGCTTTCTTGGCATCAATACCATAGACGCGCATGAATGCATCGGCGACCGCCTGTCCTCCATTTGGAGAATGTAAATTAAACTGTGTCAGCAAAGAATAAAATATTAACTTTGCTAACACAGTTTAATTTACATTCTCTTTGTGGCGTCTTCTTGTATGCTTTCATTATTATCATTAGTTAAATCTGAAGGGGCATTTTTCACTACATAAAGACATGTCTTTCTTGCTTCAAGCATATCGCCACTATCTTCATAAATACTATACTTCCAATAAGCTAACTCAGATTTTTTCCATAAATTATCTTCTGCAAGTTCCGCTATATCTTCATCCAATAGTTGAATTGCCTTTTTATCTTGTCCTTTTTTATGATAAGTCCATGCTATATAAGGAGTAAAAGATACATTCTGTTGTTCTTCCCTGAAATTAAGAGCCAATTGTAGAGCTTCATCCTCTTTCCCTTCTTCAATTAGCTTATCATATTCTTGAGCTGTTCTTAACAAAATATCTTCAGCACTTTCTGCAACTTGTGTTTTTGCCATTTGAGTAAAGATTCTACTTAGAATATCCCCACCCCAATCATTCGTAAGATCTGATGGATCCTTCAAAAAATGTGAAATATGAATCGGACAATTATTGTCTCTGTCTCCATAACCAAAAAAATACAAACATTCGTCTTTGTATTCAACGTAATCTACATTTTCCCATCTTATAACAATTCTATTTTCTATATCATCATTATCCGGAATACATACTACTTTGCAATCAGTTACAACAATTCCCTGATTCCTACTATTCCAAAATGAAGAATCGCGCATATAAAGAATTTCTTCATCCAATTCTAAAGCAAAATTAGATCGTAATTTATATTTAGCATCATTAGGTATAGAAGGATAAATACATAAATCTGACGAGTTCGCATCTATAGTCTGAGCTAAATCCTTTTCTGCTATTAGTATTCCTTCTATTATCCATTTCGCTTTTTCAGATTTTAATCCTTCCACAAAAGCGTCTACAGTTTCCTTGTGTATCATGACATCAAATTTCGCCTCCCCAAAAGCCTCCAAAAGTTTGGCATTTTAAGATTAAACACAAAAAAAGCGTGAGACTTGTCCTGCTACTCACCAAAATCGGGCATCGCCAAACGCCTTGTGGAAGTGAGTGAAGAAACAATATTCCCACGCTGTATGTTTATGTATAGATATGACGAACGCATACCAAGTACATATACGGATACAGAATGAGCGTCACATTGTCTCTATCCTTCCACGTGAAATTGGCGATTTCGATTTTAGGATAAAGCAAAAAACGCTTTCTTTTGAAGCCGACGATTTCTCCCGTCGACTACCGCAAAGATAACGTTTCTTTTTCAATGCAACGCTCAATGAGAATATTATTTCTTCAAAAATATAAACTTTTCTGTTATGCCGACCGGATTTGGACAAAAAATAAATCCCTGCCCGATAGCCTAATGCTATCAAGCAGGGATTCCTTTCAGCAATTGTCAGTTAACTATGGCAATTGCCCACTACTACTTACGGATTGGGTACAGCCTCTTCGGCTTCATCATCCGGTTCTTCCATTTCAGCCTCCTTCTCATCGTTCGTGCTGTCAGTAATATCGAATTCAAATTCGATATTTTTTATTACTTCACGAAGTTCTGCGCAAGGGCGGAAGTTCAATCGTATTTCTTTGATTGAATCGACATTTGCCTCTGACTCCACCGAACTGCTCTTTGTACGGATAGAGGGGAGGAATGTACCAAAGTGTTCAAGATTTACTGCATGACCTTGCCGTATGAAGGTAATCATGCCGTTTACTACTCCAGAAAGAACAGCGCGAACTATCGCTTTGTTCATACCTGTCGTTGCTGCAACTTGGTCACAGAGGTGTTCAAACGATACAACTGTTGCCCTATCGGGAACGATTAAATATTTATCGGTCTTTGCTTTTCCAATACCGAGTGCGCGTTTAACGCGTCTTATTCTAAGTGCTATATTGGAGCGTAGTCAATTCGAAAATTGTCAGTAATACAAAAAGCGAAAATCCCTGCCGATATTGCTATCAAGCAGGGATTTGTTCAGAAAGAGTGAAACGTTATTTATCAATGATTCTTATTGATTTGTTCTTGTACGATAGCATCTACTACGGCGACGGTTGTCAGATTCAGGATGTCGCGTGTAGAGCTTTCCACATCGGTAAAGTGAATCGGTTTGTTCAGACCCATCTGGATTGGACCGATAGACTCTACATTACCCATTTCAAGCATCAGTTTGTAGGCGCTGTTTGCCGAGCTTAGGTTAGGGAATACCAACGTATTTACGTCGCGGTCCTTCAGTTTGTTGAAAGGATACATCTCGTCGCGCAACTTCTTATCCAATGCGAAGTTGACCTGCATTTCTCCATCGATAAGTATCTCCGGATGGTTCTTGTGGAGGTAATCGATGGCATCATGTACTTTCAACGGGCTTCCCTGCTTGTCTGCACCGAAGTTAGAGTAGGAGAGCATCGCCATAACTGGCTCATGAGCAAAGAATTTAACGGCATCATGAGTCAGGCGGGCAATGTCAATTAGCACCTCTGTCGATGGATGGCGGTTAATCAATGTATCTGCCATGAAGAAGGTCCCTTTCTTACCGGAGATGATGTGCATGGCTCCGAAATGGTTGTAGGTCGGACGGATACCGATAATCTGTTCTGCCAGCTTGGTGACTTCCGAATAGCGGCTATACACGCCAGTAACGAATGCATCCGCGTCACCTGTCTCGACCATCATCATACCGAATGCATTCCGGTCGAACATAGTTTCGCATGCTTCCGAATAGGTGACCCCTTCGCGTTCGCGCTTCTTGGCGAGGATTCTTGCATAACGATGGCGGCGGTCAGTCTCCGCTTCCGAGCGCATATTGATGATTTCAATACCGTCTAAGTTGATGTTCTCCTCAGCAGCCAGCTTATGCAGGTGGTCCCAATTACCCAACAGGACAGGCTGGCAGATACCTTCGGCTTTCGCTTCGGCAGCCGCTTTCAACATATTGATATGGTTCGCTTCTGCAAAGACCACACGCTTCGGGTTTGCCTTTGCCATATCGGTGAAGGAACGTAACAGCTTATTGTCATAGCCCATCATCTCACGCAGGTGGTTGGAATAGGCATCCCAGTCGGTAATCGGACGGCGGGCAACTCCTGAATCCATCGCTGCTTTGGCTACGGCACAAGAGACGCGCGTCAGCAAACGGGGGTCTAATGCTTTCGGTAATATATAATCACGGCCGAATGAGGTACGTTTCAACTTATATGCAGCATTGACTACATCCGGAACCGGCTCCTTGGCTAACTTCGCAATGGCATATACTGCGGCTAACTTCATCTCCTCATTGATGGCTTTCGCACTGGTATCCAATGCGCCGCGGAATATGTAGGGGAAGCCCAATACATTATTGATTTGGTTCGGATAGTCCGAGCGTCCGGTAGCGAAGATGATATCCTCGCGCGACTCCATTGCGTCGGCATAGGAAATTTCCGGGTTCGGGTTAGCCAAGGCAAATACAATCGGGTTATCGTTCATCGAGCGCACCATCTCCTTCGTCAAGACGTCGGCTACCGACAATCCCAAGAACACGTCTGCACCCTTCACCGCCTCTTCCAGCGTAGTGATATCCGTACGGGTCGTGGCGAACTCCTTCTTCTGTTCGTTCAGGTTCGTGCGGCTGGTCGAGATGACGCCCTTGCTGTCGCACATGATGATGTTCTCTTTGCGTGCCCCTAACATCACATACAGTTTCGTACATGAGATAGAGGCTGCACCTGCACCATTGACGACAATCTTTACTTCATCTATTTTCTTGCCGGCTATCTCCAGCGCATTGAGGAGTCCTGCGGCAGAGATGATGGCCGTCCCGTGTTGGTCGTCGTGCATCACCGGGATGTCCAATTCCTCCTTCAAACGAGTTTCAATCTCGAAGCACTGCGGCGCTTTGATATCCTCCAAGTTGATGCCGCCGAAGGTCGGGGCGATGGCCTTTACGGTCTCGATAAACTTCTGCGGGTCCTTCTCGTTCACTTCGATATCGAACACATCGATACCTGCGAATATCTTAAACAGCAGCCCTTTTCCTTCCATCACCGGTTTGCCTGCCATTGCGCCGATATCGCCTAAGCCCAACACGGCAGTACCGTTCGAAATCACAGCCACCAAATTCCCTTTCGCTGTGTATTTGTATGCGTCTAATGGATTCTTTTGGATTTCCAAGCAGGGCTCGGCTACTCCGGGCGAGTAGGCTAATGATAAATCTGCCTGTGTACTATACGGTTTGGTAGGTATCACCTCAATCTTTCCGGGTTTGCCTTCCGCATGGTAACGCAAGGCTTCCTCTTTTGTTATTTTTGCCATAGGTTCTTATATAGTATAAGTTAAACTAATCTTTTTAAGGCATAGTGTTTCATTTATGCCGTGCAAAAGTAATAAAATATCAAAGAACCTATCTATCTTCTACCGGAAATTTCTACTAATAGAGTTTAAAATAGGGACGTTTTCCGGAGGGGGTTGCCTGAGTAATGTATTTGTGTTGATGGTTGCACGCTGGGGGATTGCGAAGGGTCATTATGACTGTTGGGCAAGGGTCATTATGACCCTTGATAAAGGGTATTCGATACTGTTGGCAAAGGGTATCTGATACTGTTAGGGAAGGGTCACAGTGGGTATCAGTTGTACCCCACAGTGGGTGTTGGTTATACCCCACAGTGGGTATTGATTATACCCCACAGTGGGTATTGATGGTATCCCACGCGTGGGTATTGATGGTATCCCACGCGTGGGGTATGACAAGGGGTCACGCGTGGGGTATTTTTGCCTCTCTGATACCCTTTGGCGATGCTTTTCCCGTTTTAGAGATTGACCTCTAAATTATCGAGCATGTAGGCTGTCTTCTGGCGGGCTTCGTCCGTGCTTTCGGCGCGTGCCAGCAGGACACCCATGCGGCGATGGTCATGTACCTCCGGCTTACCGAAGAGGCGGATTTGCGTGTCCGGTTGTTCCAGTACCTTGCCTAAATTGCCGAAGCTGACCTGTGTGCTGTCGCCTTCGACCACGATGGCACGCGATGCGCCCGGACCTAAAAAGCGGATGTTCGGGATAGGCAACCCCAGCACAGCGCGGGCATGAAGCGCGAATTGGGACAGGTCTTGCGTAATCATCGTGACCATGCCCGTATCGTGCGGACGCGGAGAGACTTCGTTGAAGATGACCTCATCCCCTTTGACGAACAACTCGACGCCGAAGATGCCCCGTCCTCCTAACGCAGCCGTAATCTTGCCGGCAATCTCGCGTGCCTTCTCTTTTGCCTTCGGGCTCATCACCTGCGGCTGCCACGATTCGCGGTAATCGCCGTTCTTCTGTACGTGTCCCACCGGTTCGAGGAAGGAGGTCCCACCGATATGACGCACGGTCAGCTGCGTAATCTCATAATCGAAATCGATGAATCCCTCTACAATCACTTTGCCGGCTCCGGCACGTCCGCCCTCTTGCGCATAATGCCAAGCGGCGTCGATATCCTCCGCTTTACGGATGACACTCTGTCCATGCCCGCTGGAGCTCATGATAGGCTTCACTACGCAAGGCATACCTACCTCTGCAATCGCCTTCTTAAATTCCTCTTCGGTCTCGACGAAGCGGTAAGGGGAGGTCGGCAAACCTAACTCTTCAGCCGCCAAACGACGGATGCCCTCGCGGTTCATGGTCAGCCATGTCGCCTTGGCAGTAGGGATGACATGGTAGCCCTCTTTCTCCAGTTCCAGCAATGTCGGTGTCGCGATAGCCTCTACTTCGGGGACGATATAGTCCGGCTTCTCTTTTTCGATGACCTCTCTCAATGCCTTTCCGTCCAGCATCGAGAGCACATACGAACGGTCTGCCACCTGCATGGCGGGCGCATTGGCATATTTATCCAAGGCGATGACTTCGACGCCATAGCGCTGTAACTCGATAACAAACTCTTTTCCTAATTCGCCGCTTCCGCAGAGCACGACCTTCGTTGCGGTAGGCGACATGGGTGTTCCTATTGTTGCCATAATGATATATGTATAATGAAATGATGAATCACTAAGTATATTGGCGGGGGTATCTGAAAACAATCGCGAGGATAGCCCCGATGCCTAATAAATAGGGATAATATAGATATTGCATGATTTCGATAGGAGAGACACTGCCCAGTCCGGAAGCAATCAGGATTTGTGCACCATAAGGGATGAAGCCCTGTACCGAGCAGGAAAAGATATCCAACAGGCTGGCACTCCGCCGTGCATCGATATGGAACCGGTCGGCAATATCCTTGGCAATCGGACCCGCCATAATCAGGGCGATGGTATTATTCGCCGTACAGAGATTGGCAAAGCTGACCAGACCGGCAATGCTGGCTTCGGCTCCGCGTTGAGAGTTGATACGGGCAGTCAGCTTCCGGATAATCCATTCGATGCCGCCGTTATAACGAATCATCTCCAGCATTCCTCCGGCAAGCAGCGTGACGATAATCAGTTCGCCCATTCCCACAATCCCGTTGCCCATAGCCGCATTCCATGCCCAGATGTCGAATGCCCCGGTCAATAGCCCAGTAATCCCGGAGAGCAGAATCCCCAGAAACAGGACAACCATGACATTCATACCGACGATAGCGGTAATCAGCACGACTAAGTAAGGCAATACTTTTACCCATTCAATATGTTGCGGCTGGTAACTCTCATGTACGCCCAATCCTAAGAGTACATATAATAATGTAGTAAGGAGCGCAATAGGGAGCGCAATCCGGAAGTTGACTTTGAACTTATCTACCATCTGGCAGCCCTGTGTCCGTGTAGCGACAATCGTGGTATCGGAAATAAAAGAGAGGTTATCGCCGAACATGGCTCCGCTCACTACAACACCCAGCATCAGTGCATCCGGCATACCTGCTTTCTCTGCAACTCCTACGGCAACCGGAGCAAGAGCCACGATAGTACCGACTGAAGTCCCGACAGAAATGGAGATAAAGCAAGCAGCAATAAAGATTCCTGCAGCCAGAAGGTTACCCGGAAGGAGCGACATCGTCAGATTGACCGTCGCATCGACGGCTCCCATCCCTTGTGCTGTTTGGGCAAATGCTCCGGCAAGGATAAAGATAATGACCATCAGCATAATGTTACTGCTGGCAGCTCCTTTACAGAATTGTTCGATACGGTTGTTCAATTTCCCGCCTTTCGATATAGCGACAGCCACGATGGAAGAGATAACGAATGCCACGGTAATGGGCATCTTGTAGAAGTCTCCGGCAATACAGGAGACTGCTAAATAGGAAAGCAGAAATACTCCTAACGGGAGCAATGCCCACACGTTAGGAGTATGTTCGATTGTTTTATAGGGTTTATCTCGCCTCATATCCTTCGGTTTCATTAGAACGAGAAGCGCAACGCGATACGGACTCCTCCCTTCTTAATACCCGGATTGTCCAAGTAGGTAATACGGCGGTAGTAATCGACACGCAATACTTTGAGGATATTCTCCAAACCTACGCTGAATTCCATATAAGGCGTGTTGCCCATCGTCATTGTCCCATCAGGCAGTTTGAATAGTCCCGGCGTAAGGTTCGGATTATTCTTATCTGTCAAGTTCCCATAGACTCCGCTGAACGAAACCACCTCGCGAAGCTTCAACCATTTGATAACCGGGATGCGGTTCAGTATCCATCCCTTCAAATAGTAGGTCAAGTACCAAGAAACATATTGGTCGGTAACGAACTCCATCGCGTTCATCATATTGAATGCTTCCGGCTGGATGGTCAGAGATTGGTTCGTATTCGGAAGAATCAACAAGGGGAATGGAACCTTATCCCATACCTTCCCTGCCTTAACCAAGGCATCGATATGACCGAAGGAAGAGAGCCAGATACGTTTCTCCGCACTTATCTCCGTATGGTTGTACCGATAATCGCCGCCTAAGCCTTTAAAGCCTATCTGATGGGAAATCTTGAATATTGGCGCATCCTTTGACAGATTGAACGGAGACTCGCGGCCGGCACGTCCGTTGTAGGCTCTCTCTCCCGGAGCATAACGGAGCTGCACGCCCAGTTCTGTTTTATTAAAGGACTTGAGATGCGTCAACGAACCATCCTCGTTCATCAAATCATAACTCAATGTTCCGGCGGCTTCGTTATTCTCGTGACGAAGCCATCCCATAATACTTAGGTTATTGGTCCAGTCTTTCTCATATTGCAGCATGGTCTTGCGGATATACTGCATACGGGTAACCGGCGTACCGGTCTTTATCGCTACGAACATATTATCTTTGCTGGTATAAAGGAAATCCTGTCCGGGAGTATATACATCATACTCATGAGTCAAGGATAAATTATTTCGCGGGAATTCGCCCGGATGATATTCCTTTTTCGTAAACGAATAGAGCAGTCGTCCGTTGTATTTGAACTTACGGTCGTCCACACCATACGCCACATATCCGTCAGCAAACCAATTCGGATGGAGATTGGCAGTGGTCATACCTCCGACGCGCATACGGAATCCCTCCAAATCGTTAGCACTGAATGTCGTATTCATCGGACCGAAATCGAATTTGCTGGTCGAACGGTCTTTACCAGTCGGGATATACCCGGAAATCAGGATTTCTGCTGTTTTGATAATGACATTAAATACCGGTACTTTCCTCATTTGTGCCAACAAATCATCCAAAGCACTTTCTTTTTCCTTTAGCGGGATATGGCGATGGTGTACCCAGAACGAATCGGGCCGTGCATTTGCATGAAGTGCAATATGATTTTCTCCTAATAATCCGAATACCGAATCGCGGTTGGCGACTTCGAATTTGTAATTATCGTAACTTCGCAGGTTGTGTGCATAGAATTGCTGCGTTCCGTCGATAATATAAAAATTGATATAGGTGTTTTCCGTATCCAATACCCATGTGCTATCTGGCATTTGCTTGAACTGTTGGTCAATGCGCAGCTTATCGACAAAGTTTAGGTTGATATGCGAAGGCACATTCAGCGTGAATTTCTTCAGGGCATAGTTTCCGTCTAATGTAATATAGAGCCTTCCGGTGAAACCGTAGCTTTCGCTATTTACCGGAACGAATGCCAAGTCCACACACTTCGTACCACTTACATCCAACGTATCCATAATATAATATTTATAATAGGATACTGCCAACGTCGAGGAGAGCGGACTGACAAAGCGGTTCAACAGGATATTGATATTATTGTCGAATATATTGATGCCTTGGAAAATCTCTTCCAGATTGGCGCTGATTCCACCTTCATCCAACGTCTTGTCCACGCCTTGCATCCGTTTCCCTTTGATGATGACCTTCTCTGATTTCGGTTTCTTCCGATAATAGCGGTCAGCCAACGTTTCGCGGACGGAGAGTGTTAGGATAGGTTTTCCGTTAAACTCCGATGTGTCCAGATAGTTCTTGATGAATTTGAATTTGCGGGTGAAATTATTTTTATCCAAGTTCGGACTGAAGTCATCCAACGCAAGACTCAATTTCTCATAACTCTCCACTTGATATTCATCTTTCGCCTCGATGCGGTTCTCCGACTTATGTTCGATTACCTTTTTAATCAGTTCTACTGCCGGATTGTCCTTACGCGAATAGCGTTCTCTTTTGGGTTTTACGACTACTTCCGTCAATTCGTAGGAGGTAGGACGCAACATTACTTGCAAACCGTCGTTTTTCCTTCCGGCTTTTAATTTGATGGTTTTATCGACATAACCGATGGAGGATACCACGATTTCGGTATATCCTTTATCGTTCTGAAGCGAAAAAGCGCCATTGTCGTCGGTCATTGCTCCGATAGTCGAACCTTTAAAAAGAACGGCAACATAAGATATCGGCTCTCCGGATATGGAGTCCTTGACGATGCCGGAAGCTGATGTAATGGATTGCCCGTAAATAGAATTACAAAAGCCGGAAAGTGCTAAAAGAAACATTAACCAGCTTGTCAATCGAATTATTTTGCTCATTGTTTTCGTTCCTTGCGGATTAATTTGAGGTGCAAAAGTAAATTTTTTGCAGCATAGTGCTAAAATACGACCTATTAATAATCTTTAATCGGGAATAGGCTTGTGTCTTTTAGGATAGAAAATGTTACGAATCGACCAAAAAACCGAGCATTTGTTGTAAATAGTGTGCATCAGTCTCGTCAAAATCTGCCAATCGGTCGCTATCTATGTCCAATACTCCGATGATTTCTCCCTCTTTTTCTATCGGGACGACGATTTCCGACTGAGAAGCCGAATTGCAAGCGATATGTCCCGGAAATTGATTGACGTCCGGCACGATAAGTGTCCGCCGTTCTTTCCAAGCTGTCCCGCAGACTCCTTTGCCGTACCGGATGCGGGTGCAGGCGATTGGGCCTTGAAACGGACCTAATACCAATTCATCGTGGATAACCCGGTAAAATCCGACCCAGAAGAATCCGAATGTCTGTCGGAGTGCGGCAGATAAATTGGCCATGTTGGCAACTTCATCTCTCTCTTTCCCGATTAAAGCGCGAACCTGAGGCAGTAATTCTTCGTATCGTTCTGCTTTTCCTGCCGCATGAATAGATAACTCTTCACTCATACTTTCTTTTTCTCTTAAATTGCGTGGCAAAGATAAGGAATCTTGTCGTATCTTTTAAAAATATCCCTCAGATTACTGAACTTTCGGAGCTTTTCTTTGGTTATAAACTATGAAGAAACGTTTCTGGAAGAGGCATCTACGGAATGTTTCTTCGGATGTTGGACTTAAAAATAATACAATCATGGGAGCAAAAAAGAATTTTGTACTGGACACGAACGTTATCTTGCATGATTATAAATGTATAGAGAACTTTCAGGAGAATGATATCTATTTGCCGATTGTCGTGCTGGAGGAGCTCGACCGGTTTAAACGGGGGAGCGACCAGATAAACTACAATGCCCGAGAGTTTGTCCGCGAATTGGATGAAATCACTACAAACGATTTATTTTCGAAAGGGGCTTCGTTGGGAGTCAATCGGGGGACGTTGCATGTCGTGACCGGAGATAAATATCAAGATAAGGTCCGCGAGGCATTTTCTGAGCCGACAGCCGACCATCGGATATTGTCGTGTACGCTGACGGTTGCCGAGAACCATCCGAATATGCAGACGATTTTGGTGACAAAGGATGTCAATCTGCGTATGAAGGCGCGTTCGTTGGGCATAAAGGTGGAGGATTATATTACCGATAAGGTCGTGAATGTGGATATCTTCGAGAAGTCGCAGGAGACATACGAAGGAATCGACCCGGAGCTGATTGACCAGATTTATAGTTCGTCGGGCGGTGTCGATGCGAACCGGTTGGATATCCGTTCGAAGCTGTTGCCGAACGAATGCTTTATCCTGAAGAGCGAACGCAATTCGGTATTGGCGCGGTTGAATCCCTTTACCGATAAGATTAAACGGGTGGAAAAGACGACCAATTACGGTATCCAGCCCCGCAACGCCGAGCAGAGTTTCGCATTCGAGGTATTGAACGACCCGGATATCAAATTGGTGGCGCTGACGGGCAAGGCAGGAACCGGTAAGACGCTGTTGGCTTTGGCTTCTGCCTTGAAGCAATCTGTGATGTATAAGCAGATTCTGTTGGCGCGTCCGATTGTCGCTTTGGCAAATAAGGATTTGGGATTCCTGCCGGGAGATGAAAAGCAGAAAGTCGCGCCCTATATGCAGCCGTTGTTCGATAACTTGAACGTCATCAAAGGGCAGATTGCCGTGAATGGTTCGGAGGCGCGCCGTTTGGATGAGCTGCAAAAGGAGAACCGCTTGGTTATCGAGGCGCTGGCATTCATTCGCGGCCGCAGTTTGTCGGATACTTTCTGCATAGTCGATGAGGCGCAGAACTTGACGCCGCATGAAATCAAGACGATAATCACCCGTGCCGGCGAGGGAACGAAGATGGTCTTCACGGGAGATATACAGCAGATAGATTCGCCTTATCTGGATGCGCAGAGCAACGGTTTGGCGTATATGGTGGATAAGATGAAAGGGCAGGAGCTCTTCGCTCATGTCAACCTGATTAAGGGCGAGCGCAGCGAGCTCTCCGAGTTGGCATCGAATCTTTTGTAAATCTTTCTTTTGTAATATGCCAAGGGGCAAGGACGCTAAAGGATACCTCGCGGACTTGCCCCGCTTTTTGTTTATGCCCCGGCTTGCCAACTTCAGAACATAATTCGTATTTTTGCAGCCGGAATCAATAATTACCTTTTGTTATGATAGATGAAGAAACAAAAACTCGGGAGAAACGCATCGTCCGAGTGACCCTTTGGGGTTCTGTCGTGAATGTCGTGCTGTTGGCATTCAAATTCGTAGCCGGAATCATAGGAAACAGTAGCGCGATGATTGCCGATGCCGCGCATTCCTTCTCCGACTTTATTACCGATGTGATTGTGTTGCTTTTTGTCAATATCTCTTCCAAGCCGCGCGATACGGACCATGATTACGGGCATGGCAAATATGAGACGCTGGCGACCTGCATCATCGGTCTTTTCCTCCTTTTCGTTGCCTTCGGTATCTTCTGGAACGGAGTTGCTCAGATTTACGGCTATTGGTTCAAAGGGGAAGAATTGGAAAGTCCCGGCATGATTGCCTTGATTGCCGCCGCTGTCTCGATTGTTACGAAGGAAATCCTCTACCAATATACGAAAGCCGTCGGAAAGCAGGTGGACAGTCCGGTGGTAATCGCGAATGCTTGGCATCACCGCTCGGATGCCTTTTCCTCTATCGGGACACTCTTGGGTATCGGCGGGGCTATCGTATTGGGCGAGGCGGGGCGTATCTTGGACCCGTTGGCTGCGGTCATCGTCAGTTTCTTTATCCTGAAGGTGGCATTGGTGCAGACCTCCGGCGCTATCAACGATTTGCTGGATAAATCGCTGCCCAAAGAGATGGAGGACGAAATCCTTTCGCTGATTACGGAAGAGAAAGGGGTCAGTTCTCCGCATAACCTCTACACCCGCCGCTTGGGAAATACCATATCCATCGAGGTGCATCTCCGTATGCCGGGCGATATGAGCGTACGCGATGCCCATCTCCTGACCCGGAACATCGAAGCACGCCTCCGTTCCCGGTTCGGAAACCGGACGCATATCATGCTCCACGTCGAGCCGGAGAAGTAATCACAATTCGATAAATATTCATACCTTTGCTAAAACAAGATTATTAGTCATGAATACCTTGCAAATTGATTCTGTTTTATTGAATGAAGCTGAACAGCTGGCGAAGCTTCATAATGTGGATTTGTCGCAGATGGTGGAATCTTTTATCCGCCGTTATGTGGAGCAGATGGGGAAAGGCAATGAACCGGCAAAGGTTACTCCCTTTGTCAAGCAATTGGGGGTCGATTTGGATTTGCCTGCCGATTTTGATGAAAAAGAGGCTTACCGTAATTATTTGGAGGAGAAATACAGATGAAGCCGAACTTATTTGTCGATACGAATGTGATGGTGGATTTGTTAGCTCACCGCGAACCCTTTTATGAGGCGGCTGCGCAATTGTTTTCTTTGGCGGATAGAAACAAATGCACGATAACCATCGCTGCTCTTTCTTTTTCAACAACGGCTTATCTGCTTGAACGCAAACTGACGTACGAGGAGTTGTCATTGGTCTTGCGGCAGTTCGCTTCAATTGTAGAGATTGCCTCCGTTGATGAACGGGTAGTCCGGAAAAGCCTTTCGATAACGTCACGCTTCCGGGACATAGAAGACGCAATGCAACATTATGCTGCGATGCAATCCGGATGTGATTTTATTATTACGCGAAATGTAAAAGACTTTGCTCTTTCGGATATTCCGGTCTATACTCCGGATGAATTCTTGAAGTTGAATTATTAACCTCCGGCACACAGATGACACAAGATAAGACAAGATGACCACAGATGAATTTGCTTCTATCATCTGTGGTCATCTGTTTAATCCGTGTTATCTATGTGCCATTTCTTTAGTTCCTCACCTTCACCCGCTCGTCGCCTATACATATAATATATACGCCGCGGTTCAGTCCGCTGTATTGCTTCAGTCCGGTTTGCTTTTCGTTCTTCAGCACTGCGCCGCTCATTGAGATGATGGTTACCTGCTCCTCGGTCGGGGTATAGACATAGATGCTGCCCTCCTTTGTATAGACCTTTGCGCCGGTTACCTCTTCGATGCCGGTCGGGGTTTCCTCTTCCACGCCATCGATGGTCACGTAGATATCGGTATAGATATTCTTGACTTCATAGATTCCCTCTTCGTTCGGCTCGATAGTTTCCGTATATCCGAACAGGCTGCGCTTTACCGTCACCGTCATGTTTTTGGCGGTATATCCTTCGGCTATGTCTATCGTAAAGGTCATGCTTGTCCCTTCGCGCACTACATTCGTGCTGGTCTCAACCGTTACGCCTTCGCACGCTTCTACATATATATTATAGTATGATGGATAGTCGGGGAGGACAGGGGTTTCCGTCTCTGCATTTAGTGTAAATGTACCTGTTGTTGCATGTCCTACCTTATCCGTCACCTCATAAGTATGCTTTCCCTCAGAGCCTGTCGCTGAATAAACGCCTTCTTCCCATGCCGATAGGTCAATCTCTACGCCATCTATTTTCAGTGACGCGATACCGCTTCCCTCGCCATCCGAAAGGGTCAGCGTGTAGTTTTCGTAATTCGTATTCACGTCCACAGTCGGGGCGGTAAGATCTATCTTGATAGATGCGGTATATTCATGAGTCTCACCACTATCGTTCTTTTTCAGATAATAAGTCAATTCCTGCTCCCCTTCCTCGGAGTAGGTCACACTTTCCGCATACGTGCCATTCTCTTCCAGTGAGATTTCGAAACCTTCCGGAGCCTTCAACGTTACTTCACTACCGTACCAGCCATCTGTCGCTTCCGGAGAGATTTCCGCCTTAAGATCTTCCCAAACCAAGACTGTAGGAGCTTCCTCCTCCGCATTGTTACTCAACTTAGGTAAAGTCAACGTAGATGCCGAATAAGAGGCGGTTGTCGCCCAGCCTTTCTCAGAAGTCAATTGAGTGTTGATAGCGGTAACGATTTCGGAGGAAGACATCTCGGTCATACCTGTTTTATCTGTTCCATCACCGTAGCCTTTTATGTCACTACCTGATAAATAACCATTTTCGGAATAAATAGAAGCACTACTATTGCCATCTTCCCCGCCACAGATAGCACCAAAATTAGAATCATATGAACTTGTCAGATCTCCTACATTAAAGTTGCCGCTAATAGTAGAGGCTGTCCAAATCCTACCGACCACACCACCTAAATAAACCGGAACCTCCGCATTCATTGTCCCGGCATTATAGCTACTCATTAAAGTATTTGTTCCATATAATCTTCCACATACACCACCAAAATAGTTATAATAAGAACTATTTCCCAATAAGGACAATGAACCAGCATTATAGCAAGACTGAATGGTTCCATCTTGGTTATAACCAACAACACCTCCGTATCCTCCTGTCCAATGCTCACTATTCTCTATGGTAACCGTTATCACACCGGTATTATAGGACTGGCTTAATTCTCCGCCTTGATAATAACCGGCAACGCCTCCCGTATAATCACTACTATTCGTACTTGAACCAATAGCGCGAACCGATATATCGCCGGTATTATAGCAGGATTCAACATCTCCTTCTGCCATTCCGCTAATACCTCCTATATAACCGTTGCTTTGAATAACAGCTCGAATCTCTCCCTCGTTATTACATGAAGTCAGGTCACCCTCGACTGACGAACTTCCGCAAATACCACCCATTTTAAGTTCCATAGTATAAGATTCATCCATCGCCAATATATCCCCTGAGTTAGTACAATTTTCTATCTTTGAGGTACTACCGCTAAATTGACCACAAATACCTCCAAGATGGGTGATTACAGCCGCATCCGGATGCAATTCTATCGTAATGGCATTGCTGCAATTCGCAATTGTCCCACCAAAGGAATATCCACAAATACCACCGACTCTATATCCGGCACGGATATGTCCGCTTTCGATATGGATATCCTTTATCTCAGCCGTTCCGTCTCCGTTCTTATCCAAATGTCCAAATAAACCGAAGCAAGAGGCATTATCTCCTGCCTCATCAATGTAGAGGCCTTTGATTTTACAGCCTTTCCCATCGAATGTACCTTTAAATGCCTCGACACTTTTACCATCGTAAGAGCTTTTTCTACCTATTGGGAACCATTCATGGGCACTTAAATCCAACTCTCCTCCTTCTACATCCAAGGTAATGGTCTTCCCATCGAATGTAACGCACCCTCTATATTGATCCCATATAGCCAATTTAGCCATCCCCGCCAATTGGGCGGCGGTAGTAATCGTATAGGATGTCGCGCTTGTGTTATTAGTGTACCAATCTGTGTCCGCATAGTCTAACCAGCTATCCGTTGGGAAAGTGGTTTGTCCCCACCCCGCCACCGGCAGGCACAGCAGCGCCATTAAAAAAGTAAAAATTCTTGTCTTCATAAAATCTATGTTTTTAATTAGTAAATCAGTAAATTCAGCCGTGCCGCATCTACGACTTACCAACCAAAACCCTGCGCCAAAGCATAAAAAAAGTGCGGGAGTTGTCTATTATCTGATCCAAAGGCATCGCCAAACGCCCACTACGCTAATAATAAAACAACAGCCCGCACCCTATGCTGTAGGATATACCTTTCCTTTTCAGGCAAGTTTACAGCACGAGTGCAAGCATCCATTGTTATTATTCCAGCGTAATAAAAATTTGGCGAATTTTTGAATCAGGAATAATATCGTAAATGCTTAACTCAGTATGTTTTTCCGCCTCCGGACTTCGCTAAATCCACGCGGAATCGCGGCAAAATTAGGAACCTCAAAGGAAAATTCAAAAGAAAAAGGAAGAATATTTCAAGATTTTTATCAAAAGGGCAAATGGGAAGGCGGCGAAGCCCCGAATCATTGAAAAGCTCCCCTGTCTTAGGGGAGCTGGCACGCGCAGCGTGACTGAGGGGTTAGTGCCGTAGCAAGTAAAATGATATTTAGAAGGTAAAAGCAGGAGAGTGCCCCATTGCTGTAGGGCGGAGAGGAGGTCTGCCTGTTGTGGATGGGTTAACCCCTCAGTCTCGCCTTTGGCGAGCCAGCTCCCCTAAGACAGGGGAGCTTTTCAGATTGCTTCCGGCACACCTATTTTCATGTGTAATTGGAAAATCCAAGTTTGCAGAATGTCTGTTACTAATGAAAATAAAAAATGCTTATTGACAGAATATCTTTTAGAAATTAAAATGAAAGATGATTATTAAAAGAATGTCTTTTCAGAATTGAAAATAAAAAGTAATTATCAACAGAATGTCTGTTAGTAATTAAAATAAAAAATGACTATCAACAGAATGTCTGTCAGTAATGAAAATAAAAAGTGATTATCGACAGAATGTCTGTTAGTAGTAGAAAATGAAAAGTGATTACCAACAGAATGTCTGTCAGTAATAGAAAATGAAAAGTGGTTATTAAAAGAATGTCTGTCAGTAGTATAAAATGAAAAGTTATTATTGAAAGAATGTCTGTCAATAATTGAAAATAAAAAAAGATTATCTTCGGAATGTCTTTTGAAAATAGAAAATGAAAAAGATTATCTTCAGAATGTCTTTTATCTGTGATTTTTCATTATCTTTGCTTTCGGAATATCTTTTGATAGTAAAATTACAAATAGAAAGGGAAAATGCTATGTCGTTATTTATAGAATTTGAAGGAAGTTATAGCAGTAAGTATAGTTTAGCCCTCCATGTGGCGTATCACATGGAACAATACAAGGTGATGGCGGAGCATGAGGGATGGGCTGCGCGGGCGCATGTGCCGGAGGCTTTGTTGGCGGAATATGAGGCGGTGATTGCGCTGCTGAGGGAACGGAACCATGAGGCGCATTCGGACATCAAGACGGAAAGGTCGGGACTGGAGGAATCGGAGCGCGACCGCTTGTTGTCGATGTTCTTTTTCATTCTCGGCAGCAGTTTGACGGCGGCGGATGAGGCGGTGCGCGAGGCGGCGAAGCTGTTGGACACCGAGTTGGGGCATTTCAAGAAAATTCGCTATGAGGCGGATGATGCGGAGACCGCGCTGATTCGGGCGCTGTTGTCGGCGTGCGAGGAGGAGCAGTACCAGTCCGCCATCGACAAGTTAGGGCTGCGTGCGCTGCTCCCGGATTTGGAGCGGGCGAACGAACGGTTCATGGAGATTAAGATGCAGCGCATGAAGGAGCGTCACGAACGGCGGTTGCAGCTCTCGACGCGGGAGGCGCGGCGCAAGGCAGACGAACTGTTGGGCGACATCCAGCGGTTGATTTCCGCCACGGGGGTGATTGCCTCTGTGACGCCCGGCGCCGAAGAGACCGCTGCCTTCATCGAGTCGCTGATGCACGACATGAACGCGGTGATACGGAGCTACCGGACGGCGTGGCGGCAGAGCGAGGGGCAGAAGCAGGCGCGAAGGAAGCGGCCGGAGAATGAGGAGGAAGAAACAGCTGCGGGAGAAGAGAATCTGACGGATAAATGAGAAGGGATACGAGGGCATTCGAGCAGTTGTTCAAGCGGAATTACAGCCGCTTGTGTGGCATGGCGTACCAGTATCTGGAGGATGTCGAGGAGGCGCGGGATGTGGTGAATGATGTGTTCGAATGGGCTTGGGCGCACTTCGATGCGTTGGATATGCCGACGGCAGAGGCTTATCTCGGCAGGGCGGTTCGGAACCGTTGCCTGAACTTGTTGGAGCATCGGAAGGTAGAGGCGCAATTCTTTTTGCAAAACGAAATGACGGTGCAGGAGGAGGAGGCGGGCGTTCCGGAAGAGGAGGAGCAGCTGATGCAGCAAATCGAGGAGGCGTGCCGCCGCTTGCCGGACAAGACGCGTTATGTGTTGAGCCAATGTTATTATCACCGAAAACGATATAAGGAGCTGGCGGACGAACTGGCGATTACGACCGATGCCGTGAAGAAGCATATCGTGAAAGCCTTGAAGTTCTTGCGGGAATCTATCAATAAAAAGGGGGAAATATGAGCACGAAGAGGGAACTATCAGACGACGAATTGTTGCGCAAGGCGGGCGAAGCGTGTGCCCGGCAGGAAACGGAACGGCTTTTCCCGGCAGACGAGGCATGGAGGCAGTTCGAGCGGCGGCACAGGCGGAAAAAGAGGTACGGCGCGTGGGCGGCTGTGGCGGCAGTGTTGGTGCTGGCATTGGTCTATGGGGGATACCGGATGGCACAGGAGCCGAAGCCGGTCCCGCTCTTTACGGCGGCGACGGGCGAGCAGCAGATATGGTTGGAGTCGGCGTCGGGCGAGCGCGAGGCGGTCACCGATTCGCTGTTGTGCCTGAATGCGCCGGGTTACCGGGATGGGACCGCCTACCGGATAGAGACGCCGGTCGGGAAGGGGCTGCGGGTGGTGTTGCCGGACAGCAGTATCGTCGCGATGAATGCCCAGAGCCGGTTGACCTATGCGGCGGAGCGTGGACAGCGGCGGGTGACCCTCTCGGGCGAAGCCTATTTCGAGGTGCGGCGGGACGAGGCGCATCCCTTTGTAGTGGAGACGAACGGTGTCCGTGCGCAGGTGCTGGGGACTGCCTTCAATATCCGCAGCTATGCGAAGGAGCAGATGCACATCACGCTGCTTTCGGGCAGCTTGGCTTTGGAATCGGAGCAGCACAAGCGACAAATCATGCACCCCGGCGAGGATGTCTCTTTCCTGCAGGACGGATTGCTGTTGATTCGTCAGACAGAGAGGGAAAAGCCGCTCTGGACGGCGGGCTATATTGCCTTCGATGACGTTCCGCTGTACGACCTGATGTGCGAGCTGGGGCGTTGGTATAATATAAATGTAGTGGCGCAGGATGCCGAAGTCACCCGGCGGAGGATTCATTTCAAATGCCGCCGCGACCAAAGTCTGGACCGGTTGCTGGAAATCCTGAATGCGCTGGGCGGATTCCATATCACGCGGAAAGAAAATACGCTGTTCATCCAATAAATCTTTTGGGGGAAGGAGTACCCGATTTGGAGTTTGCCTGTATAATAGGGTAAATGGAAGAAAAATGAGAAGCAGATTTGGTTGGTTATTGATGATGGCGTTAAGCGGCGGGATTCCGCTCGCGGCGCAACAGGTCTCATTGCCGGATGCGCTGAAGGCATTGGAAAATTCGTCCGGCAAGACGATTGTATTTACCTATGACGATGTGGCGGCTTATGAGGTGGACGCTGCCCGACGCCCGACGGAGATAGGGGCGGCACTCGATTCGCTGCTCCAAGGTTTGCCCTTGACCTATACCCTGAAGGGAGAGTATATCATTATCTCGCGAAAACAGAAGACGGAGCGCATTCCCTCAGCCCGGCCGAAGGCCGTGCCGGAGCGGAAAGGCATCACCGGGCGGGTCCTGAACCGGGCGCACCAGCCGATAGAGGCGGCGTTCGTCTGCTTGGTGGATAGCGTGGACAACCGTCCGTTGGCGCAAGCCATCTCGGATGCGGAGGGCTGCTTCGCGATTGGGAATGCCGACCGCCCGGCGAAGCTCTCCATTACCTGTTTGGGGTATAAGGTCTATCTTTCCCCGACAATAAATGCGGGCGAGAGCCGGGCGATGGGGGATATCCTTTTGGAGGAGGATTCGCAGATGCTGGAGAATGTCGTGGTCATCGGCGAGAAGTCGCGCCCCATCGTCGAACAGAAAGCAGGGAAGCTGGTGTTCAATGTGGAGAACAGCATCAACGCGCAAGGCTCGAATGCCTTTGAGATACTGAAGCAGTTGCCCGGCATATCGGTGCAGGAGGAGAGCAAGAGCATCAGCCTGAACGGACGGACCAGCATCCTGATTCTGTTGAACGGAAAGCCGACCTATATGCAGCAGTCGGAGATAGTGGATTTGCTGAAGTCTACCTCCTCGTCGAGCATCCAGTCCATCGAGGTCATGTCGAACGCCACCGCGCAATACGATGCATCCGGTTCGGGAGGCATCCTGAATATCGTACTGAAGAAAGAATACCGGGAGGGATATAACGTGATGCTGAATGTAGGCGGCAGTTACTGGCTGAACCCGAAGCATAATGCGGAACTGGCATTCAACTATACCACCGACCGCCTGAACCTGTACGGGAATTACAGCCATAACTTCGGGCACGTCGGACTCTTCTACGGGAATGAACGCAAGCAGAGCGGGAAGCTTTTCGACAGCCATTCGACCGATACCGACAAACGCAACACGGCAGCCGCCACCCTCGGCATGGATTACCGGCTATCGGAATATCATACGCTCGGCATACAGGGCAACGGCAACTTTGTCTTCGGTCCCGGCGAGATTCTGACCGATAACTATGTGTATGATTCCTATGCGAAGGAGAATCTGCTCTACCGCCTCTACTCGGAGACCCAATACGAGCACCAGGTGGCTGCCCGCTATAACTTCAACCTGAATTACCGGTACGAGATACCGGACGAGCGGCTCTTTACCTTCGATGTGGACTACGGACTCTTCAATGGCGACTCCCGGCTGTTCCAACCCAATACCTACTACTCTCCGGCAGGAGGGGTCGATTCGGTGCAGAACTACCGCTCTTCCGGAGACAGGGACATCAAGCTGTATGCCTTCTCGGCAAATTATAAACAGACATTAGGCGCAGGGAATCTGCTGGGCGGACTGAAGTTCTCGAATGTCTCCTCATCGAATGGCTACCGCTATTATCAGGCGTTGGAGAATGAGGATATACTCGATGTGAATGTCTCGAACGACTTTACTTATCTGGAGTCTATCCTTTCCGGCTATGCCCTGTATGACTTTTCATTCTTGGAAAAATGGCAGGCGAACGTAGGTGTCCGCATAGAATATACCCATTCCAACGGCCATCTGAAACCCTTGCCCGGAAGCGCGGGGGAAGACAGCCATGTGATACGCGATTATGTCGATGTGTTCCCCTCCGCAGGGATTACTTTCCGTCCCGACGAACGGCAGGCGCTGTCGCTGAGTTATGGCAAACGCATCGACCGCCCGGTCTATTCCGACCTGAATCCCATCGACCAAGCACTGGACGGACTCTCCAGCTGGCGCGGAAATCCCTTCCTGATTCCCCAGAAGACGCACCGCATCAGTCTGCAATACCAATACGACAAGACCTCGGTAGAGCTATCCTATTCCCGGACGAAGGATTACCAAGTGCTCGTAGTTGATACGTTGGGACCGGACAAAATCGTGATGGAGCCCCGCAATCTGGGGACACAATCCTATTTCGGTCTCTCCCTTTCGCAAGGCTTGCGCTTTTTCCATGCATGGGATTTGACTTTATCCGGCAATGTGTACCATCTGGATAGCCGGATGACGTATGATGCCGTCCGCTATTACCATCGCAAGCACTGGGCAGCGAACTTCTCGCTCCAGACCTCCTTTCCGCTGGTGTGGGGAATACGGGGCGAGGTGTTAGGCGTTTTCCAAACGAAACGCCCCGGCGGTTCCATCGAAGTAATGGACCCCACCGGCTTTGTGGATGTAGGATTGCAAAAGAAATTCCTGCAAGGACGTGCTGCCGTGAAGCTGTCCATGTCGGATGTATTCTGGTCGAATCATTGGGGCGACGGCATCTATCGCATGGGCGATTGGGAAGCGCTCTATTATGGCTACGGAGAATCCCGCATGGTGAAGCTGAATTTCACCTATACTTTCGGCGGAAACAAACAGCATGAGGCGAAGAAATCGAATGTGGATGCCGAACTGAATCGTTTCTAAGCCTGTGTTTAGGGAAAAAGAATCGGTAGATTTGGGGAATCAATGGGAGTTCTCGGAAATTTGTCGGTTCTTTTTTAACTCCCTTTTGGGTATAAAAATCGGTAATTTGGGTAATGCGGCATTAGGGAATATATCCTACCTTTGTGCCATCAAACAGAAAAAGACAGGAAGCTATGGCATTGAAGCGTTTTGGAGTCTCGTTGGAAGATGATTTGCTGGAGTCGCTGGACCAGTATGTCGTGGAGAATGGTTTCCCGAACCGTTCGCAGGCAATACGTTTCCTGATTGAAAAGAATGTGGCGGAGAAGAAATGGCAGTGCAACCATATCGTTGCGGGGACCATTATCCTGATGTATGACCAACGGAAAAAGGATATCACGGCAAAGGTCGCACTGATTCAGCAGGACTATCAGGACGTTATTCTTTCCTCCTCACAGTATTATATCAATAAGAACTTCTGTTTGCATATCGCTACGGTGATGGGCGAGGCGCATCGGTTGACGGAACTGTCAGACCGCATGACGACCATCAAAGGAATCAAGCACGGGAAGTTAGTGATGAGTCGTGCCGATTGACACGCCTTATTTTTTTGCCCTTCCGGTAGCACGAACGAATGTAAACGTAACACAAATAACATATAGAAAAGACAGATGAAACGAATAGTATGGACAGTATGCGGACTGCTTGCCGCCTCTTCGGTGATGGCTCTGACTCCGCTGGAGGTAGATAGTATTATCCAACTGAATAGCGTCGTGGTATCGGCGAACAAGATAGAGGTGAACCGGAACAGCGTGCCGCTGACGATATCGGTAATCAATCAGCAGCAAATCGAAAACAGCAGCGAATCGGCATTGCTCCCGGTTTTGTCGGAGCAGGTCCCGGGCCTTTTCGTCACCGAGAAGGGAATCACGGGCTTCGGCGTATCGACCGGTGCGGCGGGGAATATCAATATCCGTGGCGTAGGAAGCGGGAACAAGGTGCTGGTGCTCTTCGACGGACAGCCCCAATGGGCAGGACTCTTCGGCCATTCCCTGCCGGATACCTACGTGGCTTCGGATGTGGAGAAGGTAGAGGTAATCCGCGGTCCGGGTTCGCTGCTCTATGGCTCCAATGCGATGGGCGGAGTCATCAATATCATTACGCGGCGGCATCACCAACAGGGCAGACGGACGCAGGCACGGGTGATGTATGGTTCCTATAATACGCAGAAATATATGGTCAATAACGGATACAATATCGGGAACTTCAGCAGCTATGTCTCGATTAACCATGACCGGACGGATGGTCACCGGGAGAACTCCGACTTCTGGATAACGAACGGCTTTGCCAATTTAGGCTATCGCTTCAACGATACCTACAAACTGACCGGCGATGTGAGCTTGGCGAAGTATAAGTTCCAGAATCCCGGAGAGACCTTCAATCCTATCTTCGATAACAAGATGAATATCCTGCGCGGGACGAGTTCGCTGGGATTGGAGAATGATTACGGGAAGATAAGCGGGGCGCTCCGCCTGTTCTATAACTGGGGAAACCATAAGATTAATGATGGCTATTACACCGGCGAGCAGCCGCTGGATTACCTGTTCCGTTCGACGGACCATAACTTCGGCGTCCTGTTCTATGAATCGTTCCGCCTCTTTGACGGAAATAACTTTACGGTAGGCATCGACTATAAGAATTGGGGAGGACATGCATGGAACGACATGAATAGCGGAGCCAAAGAGGAGATTATCGACAAATCGGTCAACGAAGTGGCAGGTTATGTCATCATGCAGCAGGAGTTCTTCGAGAAGTTCGGCGTGAATGCCGGCGTCCGTTACGAGCATAATAGCATGTTCGGCGGCGAATGGATACCGCAAGCTGGTCTGACCTACCGTCCCTTTGAAGGGAATGTCTGGAAGGCTTCCCTGTCGAAAGGTTTCCGCAGCCCGAATATCCGCGAATTGTATATGTTCCGCCCTGCCAATCCCGACTTGGAGCCGGAAAGCATGATGAATTATGAAATCTCGGTAGGACAGACCTTCCTGCAGGGACGGTTGAATGCGGAACTCACAGCCTTTTATATTGATGGGAAGAATATGATTGAGACGATACCGATAGATGGTGTACCGAAGAATATCAACACCGGAGAGTTTACCAACAAAGGTATTGAGGTAGAGGTGAATTACCAAATCCTCAATAACCTATCGTTCAATACGAATTATAGCTTCTTGCATCAGAGTAACCCGATACCCGGTGCGCCGAAACATAAATTCTATGCCGGCGCGACTTATGCTCCGGGCCGTTTCACCTTCAATCTGGCGTTGCAGTCTATTTTCGATTTATATACCGACAATGCCTGTACAAAGACAGAAGACTATACCGTGCTGAATGCGAAAGTGGCTTATCATATCGGGAAAAGCAAAGACAAAGGCGTGAATCTCTTCGTGAAAGGAGAGAACCTGACAGCTACCCGCTATGAGATAAACGATGGATTCCCGATGCCCAAGGCTACCGTGATGGGCGGAATAGACGTTACGTTCTGAGAATATATGCCAACCCCTCTCGGATGCCGAAAATATCCCTATCTTTGCTAAGTGAAATATAAATAGTGAACGATAATGGAAAACAGAATTTGTAAATTGTTCGGTATTCAATATCCGATAGTTCAGGGCGGGATGGTTTGGTGTAGCGGCTGGCGGCTTGCCTCTGCGGTGAGCAATGCCGGGGGATTAGGTTTGCTGGGCGCCGGTTCGATGCATCCGGAAGTCTTGCGGGAACATATCCGGAAATGCAAAGCAGCTACGGACAAGCCTTTCGGGGTGAATGTTCCGCTGATGTATCCGGAGATAGAGAAGGTGATGCAAATCCTGGCCGAAGAAGGGGTGAAGATTGTCTTTACTTCGGCAGGGAATCCGAAGACATGGACCCAATGGCTGAAGGAACAGGGCATGACGGTGGTCCACGTGGTGAGCAGCTCGAAGTTTGCCCGGAAGTGTGAAGAGGCAGGGGTCGATGCTATCGTGGCGGAAGGATTTGAAGCGGGCGGACATAACGGCCGGGAGGAGACGACGACGATGTGCCTTATCCCGCATGTCCGTCGGGCGACTTCGCTGCCATTGATGGCTGCCGGGGGAATCGGAACCGGTGCGGGCATGTTGGCTGCCTTTGCATTGGGTGCGGAAGGGGTTCAGATGGGGACCCGATTTGCGTTGACGGTGGAGAGCTCGGCGCACGAGGCGTTCAAACAGCTTTGTCTTTCGTTGAATGAAGGGGATACGAAATTATTATTGAAAAAGGTCTCTCCGACCCGTTTGGTGAAGGGCGAGTTTGCGGCTCAAGTGGAAGAGGCGGAGTCCCGCGGGGCTTCTACGGAGGAACTGCGTGAACTTTTAGGCAAAGGCCGGGCGAAGAGGGGCATCTTCGAAGGCGATTTGGCTGAGGGCGAATTGGAAATCGGGCAGATTGCCTCGCTTTTCCGTCAGGAGCAGTCGGTCGAGGAGGTGATGCATGAATTGATGGCAGATTTTCAGGATGGAGTTAAACGATTAGCACAATTACAGTAATGGCAATAAAAGGTTATATAGAAGCAAACAAGGAACGCTTTCTGGAGGAGTTGTTTTCCTTAATTCGCATTCCCTCTATCAGTGCAAAGCCGGAGCATAAGCCGGATATGGAGAAGTGTGCCGCTCGCTGGGCGGAGCTTTTGCTTTCGTCGGGTGCGGACAGGGCTGAGGTGATGCCGACCGAGGGGAATCCGATTGTGTATGCCGAGAAACGGGTGGCGGACGACCTGCCGACGGTGCTGGTCTATGCGCATTACGACGTGATGCCTGCCGAGCCGTTGGATTTGTGGAAAAGCCTGCCGTTTGAGCCGGAGATACGCGACGGCAAGATTTACGCGCGGGGCGCTGACGATGACAAGGGGCAGGGCATGATTCAGGTGAAGGGATTTGAAACGGCGTTGCGTGAGGGTGTGTTACGCTGCAACGTGAAATTCATTTTCGAGGGTGAGGAAGAGATTGGTTCGCCCAGTTTGGAGGCGTTTTGCACTGCCCATAAG
Source organism: uncultured Parabacteroides sp. (assembly GCA_949289155.1). GTDB lineage: Bacteria > Bacteroidota > Bacteroidia > Bacteroidales > Tannerellaceae > Parabacteroides. The sequence continues at coordinate 6,537 of CASEMX010000020.1, read as the reverse complement.
GAGCTCCTGAAGGCGGATGTGATATTGGTGTCCGACACCAGCATGGTGAGCGCCGAGACTCCGTCGTTGACGACCGGGCTGCGTGGCTTGGCGTATTGGGAAATCGAAGTGACGGGTCCGAACCGCGACCTGCATTCGGGACATTTCGGCGGAGCGGTGGCGAATCCTATCAATGTGCTCTGCCGGATGATTGCGGACATCACCGATGCTTCGGGGCGGATTACGATTCCGCATTTCTATGACGACGTGGAAGAGTTGTCGGCGGAAGAGCGGTCGATGATTGCGCAGATTCCTTTCGACGAGGAGCGATACAAACAGGCCATCGGCGTCCGTGCGCTGTTCGGCGAGGAGGGCTATTCGACGCTGGAGCGCAACAGCTGCCGTCCGTCGTTCGATGTTTGCGGCATTTGGGGCGGATACACGGGCGAAGGGAGCAAGACCGTCCTGCCTTCGAAGGCGTATGCCAAGGTTTCGTGCCGCTTGGTCCCGCATCAGAACCATTCGGTTATCTCCCGCTTGTTCGAAGAGTATATCCGGAGCGTGGCGCCGGAGTATGTGACGGTGAAAGTCACGCCCAAACATGGGGGCGAGGGCTATGTCTGCCCGATTGACCTGCCGGCTTACAGAGCGGCGGAAAAGGCGGTGGGCATTGCGTTCGGCAAACGGCCGCTGGCGGTGCGCCGTGGCGGAAGCATCCCTATCATTTCGACTTTCGAGCAGGTGTTAGGCATAAAGACGGTGCTGATGGGCTTCGGGTTGGAGCAGAATGCGATTCATTCGCCGAACGAGAGTTGCCGGCTCGATTATTTCTACCAAGGCATAGAGGCGGTCGCTGAGTTTTACCGCGAGTTCAGGGGCTGACGGGTTCCGGTTGCCGTCCGTTTCAGCAGATAGAAAAGGGACGCAGACGACGCAGAGTAGGCAGACGAACGCAGACTTTTTGTTTTAATTAAAAATAGGTCTGCGCCAGTCTGTTCAATCTGCGTCATCTGCGTCCCTTAATCTTTTTCGTCACCCAATCCGTTTCCCCATCTCATAGGCATCCGCCAGCGATTTGTGGCCTGCCATCTCGTTCGCATCGTTCACGCCTCCGGCAAAGACCGTGCCCGACAGGTGCGCATGTTCGTAGCAATCTATCCAGCCGCTCAACCCAATCTGCGCACGCTCCGGCGTCGTCGTTTCATCCTCTGCCGCAGTGGTCAGCAGGTAAATATCGCGGAAATGATAGTCGCTCGCGTAGAGCGGATTCGAACGGTCCAGCAGGGTTTTCATTTGCCCGCTCATCTCATAGTAATAAATCGGCGTCGCAAAGGCAATGACCTCCGCATCGTGCATCTTTTCGACAATCGCCGGCATATCGTCCTTGATGGCGCATTTCCCCGTCGTCTGGCACGCGAGGCAACCCTTGCAGAAGCGGATGTCTTTGTCCTTCAGGGTGATTGTTTCGACCTGATTCCCAGCCTCCGCCGCACCTTTGGCAAAGGCTTCTGCCAGCGCGTCCGAATTGCTGCCGTGACGCAAACTGGTCGTGATGATTAATACCTTTTTCATGTTCTGACTGCTTTTGTATGTTGTTTTTCGTTCTGTCTCGCAAAGATAACGCATCTTGCGGCATGTCGGTTTGCCCAACGGCTCAAAAAGTATTGCTCTGCAGCTCGCCGGAACCTGTCACGCCGCCCGTTTTCACCATTTGTACCCCCTCAAACGGCATCACTTTGGGGAAATTCTATGTATATACAGTATATCTATTATCATTATTAGATAAGACTATAGATATACAGTATATCGGTTATTATTATCAAAAAAGACTATGGATATACAGTATATCAGTTATTATTATTAGAAAAGACTTCATATATACTGTATATTGGTTATTATTATTAGAAAAGACTATGTATATACTGTATATTTAAAGTTGAAATTGAAAATGACTATTGATATACTATATATCGAAAGAAAAAATTGAAAGTGATAAGTGATATACTGTATATCTAAAGTTAAAATCTGAAATAACTATCGATATACTGTATATCGAAAGAAAAAAATGAAAATAATAGCTGATATACTGTATATCGATAGAATTTTTTCCGTACCTTTGCGTTTGAGGGGTTACAAACGATGTGTAATTTTAAAATGAAAGGGAAAGAACGATGGGATTGTTTCTGAAATTTGAAGGGAGCTTCAGCAGCAGGTATAATTTGGATATGTTTGCGGCCTATCATGCGGCGCTGCAGGGGATGTTGGCCGAGCAGGGCTCGCTGGCGGAGCTGGCGCATGTGCCGGACGAGAAGCTGGCGGCGTATGAAACGGTGGTCAGGCTGATGGAGGAGCGGAACCGGTCGCCGCTGACGGACCCGAATACGCAGAAGTCGGACACGGAGGAATCGGAACGCGACCGCATTTTGTCGCTGCTGTTTTATTTCATCGCGAACAGTCTGACGTCGGCCAATAAGGAGGTGCGCGAGGCGGCACGGCGGGTGGAGATTGCGTTGCGCAATTTCAAGAAGATTCGTTACGAAACGGACAATTCCGAAACGTTGCTCATCGGCAGCCTATTGTTGGCGTGCGAGGCGGAGGAATTGCAGCCGCCGATTGAAAAGCTGGGTATCCGTCCGATACTGGACGATTTGGCTGAGGCAAACGAACGCTTCCGCACAATCAAGGAGCAGCGCATACGCGACCGTTATGCACGACGCCAACAGATGAAGGCGCACGAAATGCGGCGCCAAGCGGAGGCGCTATGGGCGGAGATTCAGGAGTTGATTCATGCCTCAGGGGTGATTGCGTCAGCCACGCCGGGCGCAGAGGCACAGGCAACTGCCATCGAGGAACTTATCCGGAAACTAAATGCCATCATCGTGAACTACCGCACTTCGTGGCGGCAGAGCAAGGCGCAGAAGCAGGCGCATCGCGAGCGGCAGGAAGAGGAGGGGGAAGGAGATGAGCCGAAATGAATCATCTCCTTGCCACTCGCATAGTGTTACTTTCCTAACTTGGCATATTCCTCGTCCGTCACCGGCTCGAGCCATTCGTTGGATGTATCCTCGCCCGGAATCTCGAAGGCAAGGTGCGCAAACCAACTGTCGGCAGCCGCGCCGTGCCAATGCTTCACGTTGGCAGGGATATGGATGACATCGCCCGGCAACATCCGTACCGCAGGCTTGCCCTCCTCCTGATACCATCCCTTTCCAGCCACGCAGACCAGCATCTGTCCGCCGCCCTTCGAGGCATGATGGATGTGCCAGTTATTCCGGCAGCCCGGTTCGAACGTTACGTTGTTGAAGGGAATCTGCTCTTTGGAAATCGGAGCCAGATAGCTGTTGCCGATAAAGTACTTGGCGTAGGCGGTATTCGGTTCGCCGATGGGGAAAATCATCTCCCGCTGGAACGCCGCCTTTCCCTCTGCGCTGTCCGTATCATCCGCCCAAACGTCCTTTGCCAAGCGGAACGCACCCCAAGCATTGGGCCATCCTGCATAAAAAGCGATGTGGGTCAATATTTCCGAAATCTCCGTACGGGTTACGCCGTTCTGTTTGGCGAACTGCAGATGGTGGGTCAATGAGGAATCGATGATGCCCTTGCCGATAAGCGTAGCGACGGTAATCATGCTGCGGTCGTGCGGACTGAGTCCCGGACGATTCCAAACTTCACCGAACAATACGTCATCATTCAGCTCCGCAAACTTGGGAGCAAACTCTCCTAACTGCACGTGGCCGGCAGTCTGTGTAATCTTCTCTTGTGCCATAGTTCCTTGTATATTAATCAATGTTGAAACCACTAATAAACCGAATAACTTCTTCATAAGCCTAACTGTTTAATCATTATTATTGTTTCTGCTTACAAAGATAGATGCTGCGCCACCGAACGGAGATAGACAGATTACCGATATTTGTAACAATATTACGGATGTGAGAGGGGGAGGATTATTATTTCCCCGCATTCTTCTTGCAGTAAGGGCAGAATGGTTAACTTTGCCCGCAAATTATGATAGCAATGAATTACACAAAGAGAACGATTCTGCTGGGCTTGGCATGTGCGAGCCTTGCATCCTTTTCCTGCGTAGGTACGTCGGAAAAGAAGAGCGCTCCGGCTGAGAAGGAGGCGCTGACCTATACGAACCCGCTGCCGGTACAGTTCGGTGACCCTTATATTCTGCTGGCGTCGGATAGTATCTATTATATGTATGGAACCGGCGGAGGAGCCAAGGATGGCTTCTGTGTCTATTCGTCGCCCGACTTGGTGCACTGGAAAGCTGAGGGGCAGGTATTCCAAGGGAATATTCCCGGCTCGTGGGGCGTGGCGAACTTCTGGGCGCCGGAGGTCTATGAGCGGGATGGCAAGTATTATATGCTGTACAGTGCGGACTGGAAGGTGAACCCGACCAACGAACTGGAGAACTTCCGTATCGGTGTGGCGGTGGCTGACCATCCTACCGGTCCCTTCAAGGAGCTGTCGGACAAACCGCTGTTCGACCCGGGCTATCCGGTGATTGACGGCAATCTGCTGACCGATGCCGACGGGCGTACCTATATGTATTTCTCCCGCTGCTGTTATAAGCATCCCGTAGAGAGCGAGATTGCGGACGAGGCGCGGAAGGCGGGCAAGTTCAAGGAGATTGAGGAGAGCTGGATATATGGCATCGAGGTGAAGCCGGACCTGAGCGGCGTCATCGGTGAGCCGGTATTGATTCTCCGTCCGCCGGTAAAGCTGGATGACAAGCAGGCAGAGTGGGAGAGCCGCTCGGTGACGTCGGGCGAGGTGAACCGCCGCTGGTCGGAGGGACCTTATGCTTTCAAGAAGGGGGATACCTATTACCTGATGTACTCGGCCAATTTCTTCGGTGGGCAGTATTATGCCGTAGGCTATGCTACCTCCAAGAGTCCGTTGGGCCCGTTCGAGAAGTCATCGGATAATCCGGTGCTGGAGAAGAATGTCGAGAAGGGGGGCATCGTCACCGGAACGGGGCATAACAGCGTCACGTGGTCGAAGGATGGCAAGCAGATGTATTGCGTCTATCACGGACGGACAGCGAAGACCGGCGACGAGCGGGTGGTATTCATCGATAAGATGGGCGTCGATGCGAACGGCCACCTGTATGTAGAGGGACCGACCACGACGCCGCAGACGGTAGAGTAAGATAATGTATAATCAATCACGAATCATGATGAAACCGTTATTTTTATTTGTATGGATGAGTCTGCTCTTGGCGGGCTGTACGGCGCAGCCCACGGAAGAGCCCAAGAGCGAGTGGAAAGCGAAGCATGTGGTTCTTATCGGCATCGACGGTTGGGGCGCATATAGCATGGACAAGGCGAAGGTCCCGAATATCCGTTGCCTGATGGACAGCGGGGCATATACGTTGAAGAAGCGGTCGGTGCTGCCTTCGTCGAGTGCCGTGAACTGGGCTTCGATGTATATGGGCGCCGGACCGGAATTGCACGGCTATTGCGAGTGGGGTTCGCAGGTTCCCGACCTGCCTTCGCGGGTAGTTAATAAGAACGGGATATTCCCGACTATCTTTTCCGAGCTGCGGGCAGCTGCGCCGGAGGCAGAGATAGGCACGGTCTACGAATGGGGCGGCATCCGCTTCTTGGTCGATACGTTGGCATTGAATTATGACAAGCATGTCGTGGAGGTAGCCGACGATTCGACCGCTACGGCGCGTTTTGCCGTGAAATATATCCAAGAGAAGAAGCCTACGCTGGTGAATATCGTGTTCGATGCGCTGGACCATGTGGGCCATGCGGCGGGGCATGATACGCCGCTCTACTACGAGAAATTGGAGGAGATAGATGGCTATGTGGGACAGATTGTCCAAGCCGTGAAGGATGCCGGCATCTGGGATGAGAGCATCATCATCGTCTCGGCTGACCACGGCGGAATCGAGAAGGGGCACGGCGGACGGACCATGCAGGAGATGGAGACGCCCTTCATCATCTGCGGCAAGCATGTCAAGCGGGGGCATGTCATCGAAGAGAGCATGATGCAGTTCGACGTGGCATCGACCATCGCGGCTATCTTCGGTCTGCAGCAGCCGCAGGTATGGATAGGTCGGCCGATGCCGGTGTTTGAGTAAATCGGTGTCCGTTACTTTTGGCTTGACCCAAAAGTAACCAAAAGGTCAAGGCTGCGCCTGCTTCGCTACTCACTCTCTTCATTCCACTGGAAGCTCGGAAACTCGCTGCGCTCAGACAGCCGGGCTTCCGGGCGTTCCATTCCGTTCGTTCGCTTTACGCTCACCAGCCGAGGCCCATTCTTCCTCCCTTTCCCTTTTCTCTCGCCTTCGGCATCGTTTTTCCATTCCCAACTCCTTCTTTCCTGCTTACGGATTCGGCACGCCTTGCGGCTCGTCGTCGTCGCCGGTCGATGGCTTCTCGCCTTCGTCGGGATGGGCGGGTTCGTCGCTGCTGTCCTCCGGCTCGTTTGCGCTGCTGCCGTCGTTGATGGCGGCCATCGAGCCGATGAGTCCGTTGATGATGTCGATGAAGCTATTGATTTCGTCGCTGGGCTGCACGACGGCGTAGGCGTTGATGGTGT